>DAOTUD010000119.1:0-115206 GCA_034437275.1 Anaerolineae bacterium | reverse complement strand
AGAAACCTCTTTTTGGGCGGGACACGCCCTTGTCGCTTAACGTAGGACCACTGCCTGTGCTTGTTCATGCAGGTAAGCTCATGCGTGCGCCAGAAGCCCCCGCCTTTAGGCGTGGGGAGTGTCACGAATGCCCGTTCTGCATTATCGCTGAACGCCGGGGGAACCACCTCACCCGGGCCGAGGACATCTTCTACCAGGACGCGTATGTCACCGCGTTCATCAACGCCACCCGCTGGCCGAACAACCCCGGCAACGCGATCATCATCCCCAACGCACACATCGAAAACATCTACACGCTGCCGCTGCGCTACGCGGTCGCCATCCAGGACCTCGCCCAGGCGGTCGCGCTGGCGATGAAGGTGGCCTACGGCTGCGACGGCATCTCGACCCGCCAGCACAACGAACCCGCCGGGAATCAAGATGTGTGGCACTATCACCTGCACGTCTTCCCGCGCTACGTTGGCGACCGGCTGTACCTGACCCAGCGCCAGCCAGCCGATCCCGCCGCGCGCGCCCATTACGCCGGCCTGCTGCGCGCGCAGCTTGCCACGTGGCGGCCCACCCAGGTGTCGTTCTCGTAGCGCCGGATTGCTTAACGTAGCATTAAAGTGGGGCAGCCACAGGTTGACGCCCTCCCCTACCCGCGCTACACTTCCCGCTACTATGACCTTTGATGAAGCGAAAATTCACGTCAAAAGCGGTCAAGGGGGCAGCGGGATTGTCCACTTTCGCCGCGAAAAATACGTCCCACGCGGCGGCCCGGCGGGCGGCGATGGCGGCAAGGGCGGCGATGTCTACCTTGTCGTCAAGCCGACCATGAACACCTTGATCGCCTTCAGCCACGAGGTCCACTTCAGAGCCGAGAACGGGGCCACCGGCGGCTCCAGCAACAAGACCGGGCGCAGCGGCGCGGACCTGCTGATCGACGTGCCGCCGGGCACGGTCGTGCGCGATGCGAACAGCGGCGCGATCATCGCCGACATGGTGCAGCCGGACCAGCGCGTGCGGGTCGCCAAAGGCGGGCGCGGCGGGCGCGGCAATGCGCGCTTCGCCACCAGCACCAACCAGGCCCCACGCATCGCCGAAAAGGGCGAACCCGGCGAGGAACGCTGGCTGCAACTGGAGCTTAAGCTGATCGCGGATGTGGGCATCGTCGGCGTGCCGAACGCGGGCAAATCGACGCTGCTGTCGGTGATCAGCAACGCCAAGCCCAAGATCGCCGCCTACCCGTTCACCACGCTGCAACCCAATCTGGGCGTGGTGGTGCTGGATGACCGCGATCTCGTGTTCGCCGATATTCCCGGCCTAGTCGAAGGTGCACACAGCGGCGCGGGGCTGGGGCATGACTTCCTGCGCCACATCCAGCGCACGCGGGTGCTGGTCCACCTGCTCGACGGTACCGCTGAAGACCCCATCGCCGACTTCCACCAGATCAACACCGAACTCGCACTCTTCGACGACCACCTGCGCCAAAAACCGCAGATCATCGCCGTTAACAAGCTGGACATGCCGCAAGTGCAGGAATACTGGCCGCTGATCCGCGAGGAACTGGAAAAGCTCGGCTACGACCCGCTGGCAATCTCCGCCATCGCGCACCAGAACGTGCGCGAGGTGATCGCGCGCGCGGTGCAGGCATTGGACGCCCTGCCGGAGCAGGAACACGAACCGGAGGCGGACGCGATGCCGGTCTACCAGCTTGAGGAGGATCCGCTGGCCTTCACCGTGACCCAGGAGGACGACCACACCTTCCGTGTGAGCGGGAAACGCATCGAGCGCGCAGTCGCCATGACATACTGGGACTACGACCAGGCAGTAACCCGCTTCCAGCGCATTCTCGAATCGATGGGCGTCACGGCGGCCCTGGAAGAAGCGGGCATCACCCCCGGCGACACAGTCTTTATTGGCAATATGGAACTGGAGTGGGAAGAATAGGATATGACCAAGCAGACCCCCCGCGCCGTTGTCGAGGCGCTGTGGCAGGCTTTCGATACATTTGATTTTGACGCCGCCGGGAAACTGCTGCACGATGAGTTCGTGTGCGAATGGCCGCAGTCCCGCGAGCGCGTCCGGGGCCGGAAAAATTTTGTCGCGCTCAACACGCACTATCCTGGCCAGTGGCGCGTGGCGATCATCCAGGTGGTGTGCGAGGGCGACCATGTCGTCACCGAAACGCTGCTGCGCCACGCCGGCCAGACCGCCCGCGCGATCTCGTTCTTCACGGTGCGCAACGGCAAGATCACCCACCTGCGCGAGTTCTGGCCCGATCCCTACCCGGCCCCCGAATGGCGCGACCGGTGGATCGAGAAAATGTGAGGGCCGCCATGACTACGTTAGGCATCCTGGGCGGGACTTTCGACCCGCCGCACCTCGGCCACCTGATCCTAGCGGAGATGGCCGCCGACAGCCTGAACCTGGACCGCGTGCTGTTCGTGCCCGCCGGCGATCCGCCGCACAAATCCGACGACGCCGTCCGTGCCCCGGCGCATCACCGCGCGGCGATGGTCGAGTGCGCCATCGCGGGGAATCCCCACTTCGCGCTCGCGCGCGTGGACCTGGACCGGCCCGGCCCGCATTACAGCGTCGATATGCTGGGCATCCTGCGCGAGGAGCATCCCCAGGCCCAACTCTACTTTTTGATCGGCGGCGATTCGCTGCACGACCTGCCCACCTGGTCCCGGCCCCAGGCGTTGCTCCAGCGCGCGATGCTGGGCGTGATGCGCCGCCCAGGGGCAAGCGTCGATCTCGCGGGGTTGGAACAGATACTCCCCGGCATCCGCGACCGGATCGTGTGGATCGACGCGCCGCAGATCGACATTTCGGCGTCCACACTGGCCGACCGGATCGCCGCCGGGCAGAGCATCCGCTATCAAACACCAGACGCGGTCCATGAATACATTGTGCAGAACGGGTTGTATAGGAAGCAGACAACATGAATTGGAACGCAGCAGCCAAAATGACGGCAGGCATTGTATTGTTAGCAGGCATCATCCTGGCGGCGCTGATCGGCGCCGGCAGCGGCCAGCCGGCTGCCGGCGCTTTTCAAGAGCCGACCAGCCCGGCCCCGACGTTGGTGCCGCCCACCCCCCTCCCGCAGCAGACCACACCGCAGACGCAGCCCATGCCGGAGTTTTCCGCACTGGCCGATATCCAGCAAAACCGCGTGCTGCGCGTCGGCACCTATTACAACGCCTATCCGTTTGTGTGGCTCAACGACAACGGGCGCGTGGTCGGCTACGAAGCGGACATCCTGCGCGCCATCAGCATTGAGTTGGACGTCGAGGTGGCGTTCGTGCAGGTCACGCGCCACAACGACCTGGACATGCTCACCAGCGGGCAGGTCGATGTGCTCATCGGGCAGCAGGTCCACACCCGCGACCGCGAAACGACCCTGGACTTCACCCACCCCTATTACGTCAACACCGAGCGCATGGTGGTGCCGACCGACAGCCCCTACAACGAACTCCAGCAGCTCGCCGGGCAGCCGGTCAGCGTCGAGATCGGCAGCCGCAGCCACCGCGCCCTGCTCAACTGGAGCGCGGAAACCGGCGTCACCGTCGACGTGCGCACGTACTTCAGCGAGCGCGAAGCCCTCGACGCCCTCACACGCGGCGAGGTACAGGGCATGGTCGGCGAACTGGACAGCCTGCGCCGCGCCGGTCGGCAGGGGATGCGCCTGATCGACGAGCCGATCTTGCAGGAACCCTACACGATCGTGCTGCGCCGCTGGGACGTCAACCTGCGCAACCTGCTGAATCGCTCGCTGCAAAAGCTCAAGGCTAGCGGGCGGCTGGACGAAATCTTCGACGAGTGGTTCCCAAACGGCGCGATTGACTTCAACACGCTGGTGCCGGTCTACGATACGCTGTACGAAGATGCGCGCGGCCTGGACGACTTCAACTTCGACATCCCCTACCCCGACAGCCCGGTGCTGGCACGCATCGAGAACGGGCTGCCGCTGCGCGTGGCCGGCGTGGTGACCAACGAAACCGACGCCCCCGCCCAGGCACGCATCCTCAACAACCTCAATCGCGCCATGATCGAACACATGGCCGCGCAGTGGGGCGTCGAGGTGCAGTACATCCCCAACTCGGCGCGTAACGCAGTCGATCTGGTTGCCAATGGACAGGCCGATATCGCGGTGGGCGTCAGTCCGCGCTGGGACGGGGCCGACCGCGTCGAGTACAGCCTGCCGTACGTCCAGCACGGCGACCGGCTGATGGTCCCCGCCCGCTCGAACATTACCGGCTTCCAGGATATGCTGGGCACAACGTGGTGGATCGGCTACTTCGCCGACGACGCGCCGGACGCCGAGCGCATCCAGAAATTCGCCGAGATTTTCGGCGTGGGGCAGAACATCAAGGGCACGTTCGCCATCCAGCGCGAACAGGACGCGATCTACACCATGACTGTCGAGAAGAATGTCAGCGCCATCTTTGGCGACAGCCTGCGGCTGCTGGCGTTGATGCGCGAGGGCGATGGCGACGCGGTGAAGTTGCTCGAACCCTGGTATGGGGACGTGCTGCCGATCACGTTCGCCGTGCCGCGCAACGACGCCGACTTCCGCGCGCGCGTCGACTTCACGCTGCAAGACATGGCCCGCAGCGGCGTGTACCAGCAGCTTTGGAACGAGCACTTCAGGCTGGGCGATCCGCTGGACATCCCGATCTGGGGGGCCACCAACCCCGACGAACTGGCGGTCGCGCCGGACTGATCCAACACGCCGACACCGAACAGCGCACCTGATGCAGCGAACCGATCCCTTGCCGACCGGTCCGCTGTTTTTTTCCGTCCTGCGATGATGCGCTAGCCGGGCCGGGACAGGATAAACCGCAGCAGTTCCAGCCCGTAGCGGCGCTGCGGCATATACGTCAACAGCGTATCCTCGAAGCGCACCGGGCGCACCCCGCAGTAATCGTACAGGTTGCCCAGCCTGGCGGTGCGGTTGCTGGTCAACAGGTCGAACCACTGGTTCGCCATCGGCCAGCGCGGCAGCACACGGTTGAGCAGGCGCGTCACATCGCGCAGGATGTTCGGCGGAAGCCGCACGATCAACCGCTTGGCGTCCGACACGCGCATCACCGTGCGGACCATCTCGTTAAAGGTCACATACTCCGCCCCGCCAATCTCGATCGTCGTGTCGACCAGGTCGATGTTTTCCATGCTGTTTTCCAGCGCACGCACCAGGTCGCCGACATACAGCGGGTGCAGCAGGTCTTCGCCCTGCCCCGGCTGGAAAAAGAAGAACGGGTTGGCGCGCAGCAGCATCGCGACACCGTTTACAAACCGGTCTTCCGGCCCGAACAACACGCCGCAGCGCAGGATGGTATAGGCCAGCCCGCTGTTCCGGATCACGCTTTCGACCTGCCCTTTGACGCGCAACAGCGGATACGCCGAGGCTGGCTCGGCCCCGAGTTGGCTCAGGTAGAAAATGCGCCCGACCCGCGTCGCACGGGCCGCCGCGATCAGGTGCCGCGTGCCCTGCATGTCGACGCGCTCCAGGTCACGCGGGCTGCCCCACCACTGCGCGCTGGCCAGGTGAAACACGGTGTGCACATTTTGCAGCGCCTGGTGCAGGCGCGGGGCATCATCCAGCCGCCCGATCACGACATCGACGTTATCCGGCACCGGCTGCAAGCGCCGCACCCGGCGGCGCGACGGCACATAGACCCGCATCGGCCAATCCGCTGCCGCCAGATGGGGCACCAGATGCCGCCCGACGAGTCCAGTCCCTCCGGTGATCAAAATCATACGCTTTCCCTCCGGCGCGCGATTATACCGTGTAACCTTTCGGCCTGAAATGGGTTATTAACACCGAGATCAATGGTATAATCCTCTATTCGCAGCGCATCGCTGCACCCAAATAGATATAACAGGCTGCCGCTGTCGTGGCAGCGTAACTGTGATCGGAGGAAATCACTCGTGAACAAAAAACGTGTCGTCATCACCGGGCTGGGGATTCTGAGTCCTGTCGGCAATTCACCGGAAGAAGCATGGCAAAACACGGCGGATGGCGTGTCGGGCGTTGAATACATCCCGGAATTTGAAGACGGGGACTTTAAAGTCAAGTTCGGCGCACCGGTCAAGAACTTCGACGCCGAGTCCTTCCTCGGACGGCGCGACTACCGCCGCACCGACCCCGTCACCCAGATGGCGCTGCACGTCTCCCGGCAGGCCCTCGACGACGCCAAACTGGCGATCACCGGCGACAACCGCGACCGCGTCGGCGCGATCATCGGCACCGGCATCGGCGGCATTCAATCGCTGCTCACGGGGTTGATAGGCTACCTGGAAAAAGGCCCGAACAGCGTCAGCCCGCTGCTGCTGCCGATGATGCTGCCCGACAGCCCCGCCGGCAAAGTCGCCATCGACTACGGGCTGCGCGGCCCCAACATGGCGCTCTCGACCGCCTGCGCCACCGGCAACAACAGCATCGGCGAGGCCGCCGAGATCATCCGCCGGGGCGATGCCGACGCCATGCTGGCCGGCAGTTCCGAAGTCGCGCTGATCGGCATCACCGTCGCCAGCCTGAGCAACATGCACGCCATCTCGCGCCGCAACGACGATCCCAAAGCCGCTTCACGGCCCTTCGACCGCGACCGCGACGGCTTTGTGATCGCCGAAGGGGCGGCCTGCCTGGTGCTCGAAGACCTGGGGCACGCCACGGCGCGCAGCGCGCATATCTACGCCGAGCTGACCGGCTACGGCAGCACGTGCGATGCGTTCCACATCACCGCGCCGCTGGAAAACGGCGAAGGCGCGCAGGACGCGATGCGGTTGGCGCTGCGTCAGGCCGGGCTGCAGCCGGGCGAGATCGGCTACATCAACGCGCACGGCACCAGCACCCAGCTCAACGACGTGAGCGAAACGCGCGCGATCAAGGGTGTATTTAGCGAAACGGCCTACGACGTACCGATCAGCTCGACCAAGTCCGTCACCGGGCACCTGATGGGCGGCGCGGGCAGCGTGGAGGCGGTGTTCAGCATCAAGGCGCTGCAGCACCAGTTCGTCCCGCCCACCATCAACCTGGACAATCCCGACCCGGAATGCGACCTGAACTACACGCCGCACAAAGGCACCCCGGCCACCATCACCCACGTGATGAGCAACTCGTTTGGCTTCGGCGGGCATAATGCCGTGCTGATCTTCAGCCGCCTACGCGCTTAGTCCCGAAAAGGAGCACCAATGGCCGACCCACATGTATCCCCCCGCCTGCGCCCCAGCCGGGTCCTCAACGGCACGCGCCCGCGCACGCTGCGCTATGCGCACATCGTCGGCTGGGGCATGGAAGTGCCGGAGCAGGTACTTTCTAACAGCGATCTGGAAGCCATTGTCGATACCAACGACGAGTGGATCGTCACCCGCACCGGCATCAAAGAGCGCCGCATCGCCCAGCAGCGCGAAACGACGACGTCGCTGGCCACGCGCGCCGCGCAAAATGCGCTGGCCGTGGCCGACATGCTGCCCAGCGAGATCGACCTGATCATCGTCGCCACCGCCACCCCGGAGCATATCTTCCCCAGCACCGCCAGCCTGGTGCAGGATTACCTGGGCGCGAAGAACGCCGGGGCGTTCGACCTCAGCGCGGCCTGTTCCGGCTTCGTGTACGGGCTGGACATGGCGACCAACAAGATCGGCATGGGGACCATCGACACCGCGCTGGTCATCGGCGCGGAGACGCTCAGCCGCGTGGTGGACTGGGCCGACCGGGGGACGTGCATCCTGTTCGGGGACGGGGCGGGGGCGGTGGTGCTGCGCGGCAGCGACGTGCCCGGCGGCGTGCTGAGCAGCTTCTTACGCTCGGACGGCTCCGGCTGGGACCTGCTCACCCTGCCGACGGTCAGCAGCCGCGACACCTACCTGCAAGACGGACAGCACGAGATGCACCGCATCTACATGGACGGCAAAGGGGTCTTCCGCTTTGCCACGCGCGTCATCGGCGACAGCATCCGCACCGCGCTCGACAAAGTGGGGCTGACGCCGGACGACCTGGCGCTGGTGATCCCGCACCAGGCCAACCAGCGCATCATTGACTACGCCGCGCGCAGCCTGAAGATTCCGCCGGAGAAGGTGTACAGCAACGTGGCGCGCTACGGCAACACCTCCGCCGCGTCGATCCCGCTGGCGCTGGCCGAAGCTGCCAACGCCGGGCGCATCCAGCCGGGCGACATCGTGGGGCTGGTGGGGTTCGGCGGTGGGCTGTCGTGGGGCGCGGCGATTGTGGAGTGGTCGGCCTCACCCAGCAGCCCGGGGTATACGCTGACCTGGGGGCGTCGCCAGGGCGAGTACGCGCTGGCCTGGCTGCGGCGTCCGCTGGTGCGCTGGTGGCGGCGGCTGATGCTGCTTTCGCCCACCACCTGGATCAGGACCATCCGCCGGCGCGTGGCCCGCCGCCAGAACAATCGCGACAGTCAAACCCGCCAGGAGACGGACCAGTGATGGACACCCGGCTGGTGCTGCTGGGCACCGGCACGCCCACCGCCGACCCCGACCGCAGCGGTCCGGCGCTGGCGGTGACGGTCGTCTCCGGCCACGATCTGGACGTGTTCTGAGCACAGCGGCGGCCCTCCCCCTCCTCCCGCCGCCAAGATCGTTATTGTCAAGCGCCGCCGCCTTCACTATAATCGCAGCGTCGTGATCACACACCGTTCATAAGAGAGACGCACACATGAAAAACATGACCAGCGCCGAAGTGCGCGAGGCGTTCCTGGAATTTTTCGAAGAAGTCGGCCACAAACGGGTGGCCTCGGCGTCACTGGTGCCTGCCAATGACCCGACCCTGCTGTTCACCAACGCCGGGATGGTCCAGTTCAAGGACGTGTTCCTGGGCATGGACAAGCGCCCCTACACCCGCGCCACCAGCTCGCAGAAGTGTATGCGCGTCAGCGGCAAGCATAACGACCTGGAGAACGTCGGCCCGTCGCCGCGCCATCACACCTTTTTCGAGATGCTGGGCAACTTCAGCTTCGGCGATTACTTCAAGTGCGAGGCGATCCGGTTCGGCTATGACCTGCTGACGCAAGTCTACGAAATGCCGCTGAACCGGCTGGCCTTCACCGTCTACGAGCAGGACGACGAAGCCTACCGCATCTGGACCGAGGAGATCGGCGTCCCGCCGGAGCGCGTGGCGCGCATGGGGCCGGAAACGAACTTCTGGCAGATGGCCGACACCGGGCCGTGCGGCCCCACCACCGAGATTCATTGGGACCAGCGCCCCGAAGAAGGCGCAGACGGGATCATCCCCGCCCTGGAAGTCGAGAGCGACCGCTTCCTGGAGATCTGGAACATCGTCTTCATGCAGTTCAACCGCCAGCAGCCTGACCCCGAACACACCGGCCAATACGACGAGCCGCTGCCCGCCACCGGCGTCGATACCGGCGCAGGGCTGGAGCGCATCGTCAGCGTGCTGCAGCACGCCGAAGCCAACTACGAAACCGACCTGTTCATGCCGATCATCCGGCGCGTGCAGGAACTCACCGGCCACACCGACGCCGAACGCGACGCGAACATCATCCCCTACCGCGTGATCGCCGACCACATGCGCGCGGCCAGCTTCCTGATCGCCGACGGGGTGCGCCCCGGTGCGACCGGGCGCGACTACGTGTGCCGCATGGTCATCCGGCGCGCGGTCCGCTTCGGCAGCAAGCTGGGCTTCGACGAGCCGTTCCTAGCCAACGTGACCGACGCCGTGATCGACAAGATGAACGAACCCTACCCGGAACTCGACGAAAAGCGCGCGGCCATCCGCCGCACGATCACCAACGAGGAAGTGCGCTTCCGCCGCGCGATGGACCGCGCGCTGGACGAACTCGACGACATGCTGGCCGATCTGCCGGCGGGCGGCACGCTGTCCGGCGACCAGGCGTTCCGGCTGCACGCCGAGAAGGGCCTGCCGCTGGAAATTACGCGCGACGTCGCCCGCGAGCACGGCTTTTCGGTGGACGAAGCCGGCTTCCACGAGGCGCAGAAAATTCACGAGGAAGTCAGCCGGGGCCAGGATGGCGGCGCATTCCGCACCATCGAGATGAGCGAAGCCTACCAGCACGCGCTCAACACGCTGCGCGACAGCGGCGCGGTGGAGGATGGCGTGGCCCAGGACCAGTACGGCCCGCTCCGCCGCGAGACCCAGGTCCTCGCCATGCTGCGCGATGGCGAAATGGTCGAGCGCGCCAGCGTCGGCGACAAGGTCGAGGTCGTGCTCGATATCACGCCGTTTTACATTGAATCCGGCGGCCAGGTTAGCGACACCGGCGTGATCGAAGGCGAAGACTGGGCCATCGACGTCGAGAACGTCCAGCGGCCCATCGGCGGCCTGATTGTGCACATCGGCGAGGTGGTCGAGGGGCAGCCCACCACCGGCGTCGACTGTACCGCCGCCGTCGACGAAGAACGCCGCCAGGACATCATGCGCAACCACACCGCGACGCACCTGCTCCACGCCCAACTGCGCACCGTGCTCGGCACGCACGTGCAGCAGCGCGGCTCGTTGGTCGCGCCGGACCGGCTGCGCTTCGACTTCAGCCACGAACAGGCTGTCAGTCATGACGAGCTGCACACGATCATGCACAACGTCAACGAGGCGATCCTGGCGAACATGCCGGTCACCGCCGAGTGGAAAGACCTGGAAACCGCCAAACACGAAGGCGCGATCGCCCTGTTCGGCGAGAAATACAGCGACCACGTGCGCACCATCAACATCTGGCAGAACGGCGACCGCTACAGCTACGAGCTGTGCGGCGGCAACCACGTCGAACACACCGGCGTGATCGGCCCCTTCGTGATCACGTCCGAAGGCAGCGTCGCGCAGGGCATCCGCCGCGTCGAGGCGCTGACCGGCCACGCCGCCGAAGCCTACATTCGCCGCAGTCTGGACCGGCTGCAACGCGCCGCCGCGCGGCTGGGCACCACCCCGGACGCCATCGACACGCGCATCGTGTCGCTGCAAGACGAGATCAAGGCGCAGCAGCACGAAAATGCCCGCCTGCGCCGCCAGATCGCGCGGCTGGAATTCGACGGGCTGGTGCAGCGGGCGACCGCGGTCGACGGGGTGGCCGTGCTGGTCGCCGAAGTCGGCACCACCGCGCCCGACACCCTGCGCGAGATGACCGACTGGTTCCGCGACCGGGTCGATTCCGGGATCGCGGTGTTGGGCATGGTGGCCGAGAACGGCAAACCGCAGCTTGTCGCCGCAGCCACCAAAGACCTGAAGAAGCGCCTGCACGCCGGGAACATCATCAAAGCGGCGGCCAAGATCGTCGGCGGCGGGGGTGGCGGGCGGCCCGACATGGCCCAGGCCGGCGGCAAAGACGCCGGCAAGCTTGGCGATGCGCTGCAGCACGCCTACGACGAGATCGTCGCGGCGCTGGGCGAATAGCGCCGTTTCGCAGCGCAGTACACTATGTCGTCACCGGCGTTCCCGGCATGATGTCATGATGCGCCGCCGGGCCTTCCGGTGTAAGATAAGCACCGGGCAAGGTTAGAAGCGACGAGACAGAGACACTATGCCATCCGACAAGCTGCACATTCTGCAACTCGAACCCTACGACGACACAACCTCAATCCGGGACCGGCTGACGTTCGTCGCAGCCAACCGGGCGGTGCTGGTGTGGCCCGCCACCACGCGCATCCTGCAGCGCAAGCTCGACCTGCTGCTGCTCCAACGGCACGCCATGCGCCAGGGCCTCTGGATCGCACTGGTGACGACCGACCCGGTCGTGCTCGACCACGCGCACGACCTGAACATCTCGGTGTTCCCCAGCGTCCACGCTGCGCGCCGCACCCCCTGGCGACGCCCACATTACAAGGTGTTCGCCCCGCCGGCGCGCGACCCCGACGAACAGGCGTCCCTCGCCGAGCGCGTGTACCGGCTGCGCGGCGAGCTGCCCCTCTCCCCGGCGGGCCGCCGCTGGCGGCAGATCGTGCGCTGGGGGCTGAGCGTGGCGCTGGTCGTGGCGCTGATCGCCGGGTTCTTCCTGATCGCGCCGCGCGCCACCGTCACCATCACCCCGGCCAGCGACCAGATCTTCCAGACGGTGACGATCATCGCCGATCCCAACCTGAGCCAGATCGACTTTGCCGGGCAGCGCATCCCGGCCCCGATCATCTTCGGCGAGGCCGAAAGCCATGTCACCATGCCATCTACCGGGCGCGACACCGTCACCCGCACCCCGGCGGAAGGTGTGATCACGTTGACCAACACCAGCGACGCGCCGCAGGTCGTGACCGCCACCAGCGTAGTGAGCACCAACGACGCGCCGCCCATCCGCTTCGAGACGCTGAGCGAGGTCATCCTGCCGCCGGGCGAAGCCGGCAGCGTACGCATCCGCGCCCTGCCCGACTCCGCCGGGACGCTGGGCAACGTCCGCCCCGGCGCGATCACCCGCATCGAGGGGAACCTGTCCGGCCAGGTGACGGTCACTAACCCGCACCCCACCACCGGCGGCAGCCTGCAAGAGATGGCGACCGTGCTGGCCGAGGATCGGGAGGCGGTGGACAGCAAAGGCACGGACATCCTGAAGCTCAACGCACAGAACACCCTGCCCTACCAGCTTCCCGAGCATCAAATTCTCGTGTCCGGTTCGATCACGGTCGTGCCCGGCACCGAGCGCAAAGCCTACAGCGCCGTCGTTGGCGAGCAGGCCGAAACGCTGCGGCTCGACCTGTACGCCCGCGTGCGCGCGACCACCATCGACACGCGGCTGGCCGAACGGGTCGCCTACTCCGCGCTGGCCCCGCAGATTCCGCCGGGGCGCGAAGTCTCGCCGGATGCCATCCACTACGAGATCACCTACCTCGGCGCGCCGGACGCCAACGGCGCGATCCCGCTGGAGATGACGGTGACGGGCTACAGTGTGGTGTCGATCCGGCCCGACGAGGTGCGCGAGCGCGTGACCGGCGTCAACACGTCCGAAGCCAGCCAACGCCTCCAGCGCGACCTGCTGCTCGACCCCAACCACCCGCCCGAGATCGACGTGTGGCCCGGCTGGTACGGCCAACTGCCGCTGCTGCCGGTGCGCATCGAGGTAGAGGTGAACCTGCCATGACGCGGCTGTTGGGCATCGACTACGGGCTGAAGGTGGTCGGGCTGGCGCTCAGCGACCCGACCCGAACGCTGGCCCGCCCGCTGGAGCTGCTGCACCGCACCTCCAAGCAGGCCGACTTCGCCCACATCGACGCGCTGATCCAGGCGCACGACGTCGGCGGCGTGGTGGTCGGGCTGCCGGTCTCGCCGCCGGAGGTGACGAGCTACACCCAGGCCGACCGGGTGCAGCGGTGGGCGTCGCGGCTGGCGGCGGCGATCCGTGCCCCGGTCTACCTGTGGAACGAGCGCTACTCGACTCAGGACGCCGAAGACCTGCTGGCCGAGGCCGGACAGGAACGCCTGGACCGCGTCGACGCGGTGGCCGCCGCCGTGATCCTGCAATCGTTCCTCGACGCGCACCACGACGACGCGCCCTGGCCGGACCCCGTCCCGCCCGCCAACGACTAGCCGCAGCGTAGCATAACCGCCGCCTGGACGTGCTTTTCACGCCCCGCGATTTGCGCCATAATGCAACCAGAGCCGTTTTTGTGGAGAGATCACCCTATGTGGAAAACGACACGCACCCTCATCATCGCGCTGGGACTCAGCTTCGTGCTGCTGGCGTGTATCTTTGTGGGCGGGCTGTACCTGTGGGCGCGGCAGGAAGGGCTGCCGCCCTGGAAGGCGATCCAACTGCGGATCACGCTGGCGTTCAACGACGACGACCTGCACTCACCGGTTGACCCCGGCGACCCGCGCTTCTACGAATTCGAGATCACCGGGGCGGAAGGCTCGGCGGGCAGCATCGCGGCCAAGCTCCAGCGCGAAGGGCTGATCCGGGATGCGGCATTATTCCAG
This sequence comes from Anaerolineae bacterium, assembly GCA_034437275.1. Taxonomy (GTDB): domain Bacteria; phylum Chloroflexota; class Anaerolineae; order Aggregatilineales; family Aggregatilineaceae; genus TC-15. The sequence continues at coordinate 101,330 of DAOTUD010000119.1, read as the reverse complement.
GATTACGTGGAATATCACGGGCTGGACACCCAGCTCCAGGTCGGCACGTACTACCTGCAGCGTTCGCAGGATATCCCGGCGATCGCGCACGTGCTGATCGACGCCAGCTCCGCCGTGATCCGCTTCCGCATCGAACCCGGCTGGCGGCTGGAGCAGATCGCCGAAGCGATCAACGCCAACCCGCAGCTTGACTTCACCGGCGGCGATTTTCTGGCGCTGGTCGGGCCGGGGGCCACCATCCCGCCCGAACTGGACGCGGCGCGGCTGGGCATCCCGGCGGCGCTGTACGAGGGCGGGCCGTCCCCGTCGCTAGAGGGGGTCATGTTCCCCGGCGACTACGCGCTGCGCCCCGGCATCACGGTCGTGGAGTTCCGCGACGAGTTGATCGAAGCCTTCAACGCCAACGTCACCGACCCGATGATCCAGCAGGCTACGTCGCAAGGGCTGACGATGTACGAAGTGCTGACGCTGGCATCCATCGTGCAGCGCGAAACGTGGCAGCCCGCTGAAGGCCCAACCATCGCCTCGGTGTACCTCAACCGGCTGGCGCAAAACATGCGCCTGGACGCCGACCCGACGGTGCAGTATGCCATCGGCCAGCGTGACGGGCGCTGGTGGCCGCTGCTGCAAGGCGAAAACGACTATTATGCCCGCAGCGGGCAGCAGCCCAACTACCGCTACAACACGTACCTGAAGCAGGACGGTGCTCCAACCGATGATCTGCTGCCGCCCGGCCCGATCGCGTCGCCGGGGCTGGGCGCGATCAACGCCGTGTTGAACCCGGACCAGACGCCGTTCTTCTACTTCTTCTCGTGCGACGGTCAAACGCACACCTTCTCCGCCGACCTGGCCGAGCACAACCGCCAGATCGAAGCCTGCCAGGGCCAATAAGCCGCCGCGATATCGAAACCCAAAACGCGGGCCGATCATGAGGATGGATCGGCCCGTTTTGTGATTCGTCGTGGGGTGTTGTCGTGCGCGCTAGGCGACCGGGGCCGGTTCCACCCCGGCCAGGTCCGCGTCATCGGCAGCGGCTTCGTCGCCCTCGTCTTCATCGTCCACTGCTTCGACCGGCTTGTAGTCCGGCAGACTCGACTCAACGCTGCGAATATACGGGATCGCGTAAAAAATCAAGCCATTCGCCACCGCCAGCACGCCGTATATCACCATGATCAGGCCCATGCCGGACCCCGCCTGGCTGCCGACCAGCGGCGCGACCACCTCCCAGCCTGCCCCGCCGACGGCTGGCTCGAAGACCTTGTCGGCCAGCGGCCCGGCAACCAGGTACGCCAGCGGCGTGAGCACAATCGACACCTGCGTCACGGCGGAAAAGACGCGCCCCTGCAAATCCGGCGGAATCTTGACCTGCAGCAGCGACATGAACGACGCATTGACGAACGGGATCGGGAACAGGATGAAGAACACCGCCAAGCCCATCGCCACCGGGTGCCGCGTCACGCCGTAGATCGCCAGGAAGACCCCCTCCAGCGCGATCCCCGGCAGAATGGTGTGGATGCGCGGGCGCGTACCGCCCCAGATGCCCATCAACACGCCGCCCAACACCGGCCCGGCGCTCATCACGCCCATCAGCGTGCCCAGGATCGCCTCGCTGCCGGTGATGCTCAGCACGTAGGGCGTGTTCAGGATCATTGCGCCGACCAGCAAAAAGTTGGCTGTCGATGCGCTGACAATCAGCCAGAACAGCGGGCGCTTGGACCACAAATAACGCATCCCGACCAGCGCCGCCTGCCACACATTGCCCTGCATGGCGCGGCCTTCTGCGGTCTGTTCGGGCCGGGGGATGTGCACCAGCAGCACCACGGTGATCGCCACACCGAACGTGAACAGGTCGAGGGCCATCACACCGGTCGCACCGATGAACGCGAACAGAATCCCGGCCAGCGTGGGCGCGATCACGCCCGACGCGGGGCGCGTCAACTGCTGGATCGCGTTGGCGCGGTCGCGGTGTTTGTCCGGGACCAGCATCGTGATCGATGCCTCGAAGGCCGGGCGCTGGAAGATGCCGAAGCCCGACTCGATGATCGTGAGCACGTACAGGTGCCACAACTGGAATACGCCCGCCGCGAAGCTGAGCAACAGCAGCAGCGTAGCCACCGCCTGCCCGGCGTCGGCGAGGACCATCACGTAGCGCCGGTCCCAGCGGTCGGCCAGCACGCCCGCCAGGCTCGCGCTGAGCAGCATCGGCACCGCGCTGAAAAAGCCGACCAGCGCCAGCGGCGTCACGTCGCCGGTATCGTTGAAGACGCGAATACCGACCGCGAAGCCGGTCATGCGGCTGCCGATCAGCGAAAACGTCTGCGTGAGCAGCAGGATGTAAAATGTCCGCAACTTCTGCTTGGATTCCATAAAGCCAACCTTTGATATTCTTGAAAAATTACATCAACATTATATACACAAACGCGCTGATTTTTCAAGAAATTTAATGTACCCATAAATTATGTTAATATGCGCCATCAAAGAAAAGCCCCGCGACCGAGCGATCACGGGGCTGGAACGTTACAAGCACAGGTGATCAGGCGTCGTTTTCGTCTGCGTCCTCGTCCTCGTCCACCACGCGCACCACCTCGACCTTCACATCCGAGACCAGCGCGGCCAACGCGCCCAGCGCCGCCGCGACCGGCGCGGCCAACACAAACACGCCGCCCGCCACGACCCCGACCGTCAGCGGAATCTCCAACAGGTACTTGCCGCTCGAATCCTTGATGCTTACCTTGCGGATGTTGCCTTCGTGCAGCAGGGATTTCACCCGTTCAACCAGGTGGCGTCCTTCGACTTCGATCTCTTCCACAAAGGTATGCTGCTTCCCCTCTTCCGGGCCATTGTCGTTCTGTTGTTCAGGGACCATCTCGAGTACTCCTTCCGTGATGCCAATAATCTTGAGCGCCTTCTGAACGATTTTCCACGTGTTCATCAACGACATCGTCCCCACTCCTGGGATCACTCATCACTATAGATCGTATCGTAAAAGGTCGGCAAAGGTTGCTGCTCGCGCGGGCGATAGACCGGCGCTTTGGCCAGCAGTTCTTTGGCGCGGGTCAGCTTGTCCTCGTCGTTGGCGTGCACCGTGAACATCACATCGCCCAGCTTGACCTTGTCGCCCACCTTGCGATGCACCACCACGCCCACCGCCGGATCGATCGCCGCGCCTTTGGTGGCCCGTCCTGCGCCCAGTTCCAGGCTGGCCTGCGCCACGCGCAGCGCACTCACCTGCGCGATGTAGCCGCCCTCGCCGGCGGGAACGCTCTCTGTAATGCGCGCCTGGGGCAGGTGCGCCGGATCATCGACCATCGCCACGTCGCCCCCCTGCGCCTCGACCAGTTCGCGGAACTTGGCCAACGCCTTCCCGTTGTCCATCAACTCCGCCAGCTCGGCCATCGCCTCGGAGAGCGCGTACTCGCTGCTGTCCTGGCGACCGAGCCGCAGCATGTGCCCGCCAATGGCCAGGCAGTGCTCGCGCAGATCGTCGGGGCCGTGACCTTGCAGCATCTCAATCGCCTCGCGGACCTCCAGCGCATTGCCGACCGCGCGGCCCAACGGCTGGTTCATGTCGGAGAGCAGCGCGACCATCTTACGCCCCGCGTCCGCACCGATATCGACCATGATCCGGGCCAGTTCGCGCGCCGCGTCGATGTGCTTCATAAACGCGCCCAGCCCCACCTTCACATCCAGCACAATCGCGTTGGCACCGGCGGCCAGCTTCTTGCTCATGATGCTGCTGGCGATCAGCGGCAGGCAGGACACCGTCGCCGTCACGTCGCGCAGCGCATACAGCGCGCCATCCGCCGGGGCGAGGCTTTTGGTCTGCCCGCACAGCACGATGCCATGCGCGCGCACCTGCTGCAAAAATTCCTCGTCGCTGAGCTGCACGCGGTACCCGGCAAGCGACTCGAGCTTGTCAATCGTCCCGCCGGAAAAGCCCAGCCCGCGCCCGCTCATCTTGGCGACTGGCACGCCCGCCGCCGCCACCAACGGCAGCACGACCAACGTCACCTTGTCGCCGACCCCGCCGGTCGAGTGCTTATCTACAGCATAATCGATCACCGGCGAGAGATCGAGTTGATCGCCGCTTTCGGCCATCACCAGCGTCAGGTCGAGCGTTTCGCGGCGCGACATCCCGCGCAAGTAGACCGCCATCAACCAGGCCGCCGCCTGGTAATCCGGAATCTCGTCGTTGGTGTACCCTTCGACAAACCAGCGTATTTCGTCGGTGGTCAGTTCCCCACCGTCGCGTTTTTTGGCAATGATATCTGTGGCACGCATACATAATCCTTCGTGTAGAAGCTAAATCCATGTGGCCGGAGTATACCATGTTTTTGACACATCCCCGCAGTACGGTTAATAATTTGTGATGGAACCGTGACTCAGGAAAATCAGACTTTGCAGACAGGTGTGCTAGATGACAACGAAAACCAGAGAACAACAGTCAATCCCGATGTGGCGCAAACGAGCCGTCTTCACGGCAGCCCGGACCCGCCGCCAGCGCCGCGAACAATTCAAAAACCAGGTCAACGCCCTTATCTTTGTGGTGCTCATCAGCCTGACCGCCGGCGGCATCTTCATCTACCTCAACTGGCAAGAAGTCGGGGATACGCTGCCTGTCAACTGCCGCAACTACCCGCAGTACTGCGTCCCGTTTGCGGGCGGCGCAATCCCCGCAGACGATAATCCCGGCACGTTCGACGCCAATGAGACCAGCGACGTCGACCGCGACATCCAGTCGGAAGGGGCGGCGGGCGTGGTGCGCGGCTACACCCAGGTCTACATCAACCAGAACACCCCGGTCAACGTGCCGTTTATTGGCGATCCCGATGCGCCGATTCACTTCCTGGTGATCTCGAACTTCGCGTGCAGCCACTGCCGGGGCTACCACGAGGGTGAGATGGAAGACTTCATCGAAGATTACGTGCTGGAGGGTAAGGCCACCTTCCGGCTGATGATGCTGCCCGGCCTGGGCGGCGAATACGTCGAAACGGCCTCGCAGGCGGCCTTCTGCGCCGGGGAACAGGGCGCGCTGTGGGAAATGGTGGACGAACTCTACCGGCTGGCAGGCAGCAGCGGCGTCGAGTCGGCCTTCACCATGACGCAGATCAAAGAATCTGCTGAAGCCATGCTGCTCGACAAAGACCAGCTTGCCCAGTGCATCACCTCCAACCGGTATCAAGCCACGCTCCAGGATTACGTCAACTTCGTGCTGGCCTACCAGCGCGACAACGAGATGGAGCGCAATATCGGCACGCCGACGGTGATGGTCAGCTATGTGAACGAGGCCAGCACTACCGACTGGCGGATCGTTTCGCGCGGCTACGACAATCTCGCCAATCTCACCGAGCAGGCCAACGCGGGGCAGTAATCACCCGCCCACGCAGACCATAAGCAACAGGCCCCGCTCCACACCGGAACGGGGCCTGTCATGTTTATGGACGTGGTTACAGAACAGCCAGGGCGCTTAGCCCTCCCACAGGTTGTCCAACTGCATCACGTCGAACGGCTGGCCGCCGCGCGTGATGATCAGGTATTGGGCCGCCACCCAGCCATCCAGCTTTTCGCCGTCCTCAGTTTCGTAGGTCACCTGGACCCACGAGCCGTCCTCGTTGCGCCCGTTGATCTCCATCGTCTCCCCACTGGGAATGCCAATGATCACGCGCGCGTCGGCGGTCGGGCGGTCGCGCAGGTTCAGGTTCGCGCCGGGGTTCAGGTTGACCTGTCCGATCACGGCCTGCTGCTCGATCGGGATCGCCGGCTGGACGCCCGGCTCCTCGAAGAAGCCCGGCTCTGGATCGTCGGAGTCCAGCATCGGCAGTTCGCCGATCTCGACCGGACGCCCCAACTGGGACAGCGACACGTATTCTGCCGACACCCAGCCCACGACCGAACTGCCGTCTTCCTTGCGATAGCGCACGCGCAGCCAGTTTGGATCGACCGGCTGGCCGACCAGCCCCTCGCTCGGCGCTTCCACATAGCCCAACACCTCAAGCTGGGCTTTGGCCGGCACGCGGTCCAACACTTCGGCTTGCGTCTCCGGATGGCGGCGCAGCTGCAAGCTCACGCCCGGCTCCAGTTCGACGGTGGCCACAACCGCATCAAAGACCGGCGTCGGCGGCGCAACATCGGTGTCGACCGCTTCACCCGGACGGTTGAACGGTTCTTCCGGCAGTTCCCACAGTTCTTCTAACTCGTCCAGCAGGCGGCCCCGGAACTCGACGCGCAGGAATTCCGCCGACACCCAGCAGCGCAGATAGCCGCCATCTTCCGGCTCCCAGCGCACCGACAGCCACAGGTCCTCGATCTGCTCGGCGACCGGCGTCGGCTCCGGCGTCGGATCGCCGGTTTCGGGCACCAATGGGGTCCCGGTGCGGCCCAACACGGTCAGGGTCGCCCCGCTCGGGATCAGCCCCAATGAGCGCGCATCAGCAGCCGGCAGTTCGCGGCAGTGCAGATTCGCGCCGGGGTCTAACTGGACATACGCGATCGGCAAGGGCGACTGCGTCACCAGCGGAGCCGCCGGTTCGTCGGTGACGACGATCGGTTCTTGGGTCGGCTCTGCCGCCGCCGCATCATCGGCGGGAAGCTCGGTCGGAGCAGCCGTCGGCGGCACGTCGGTCGGCGGCACCTGGGTCGGGGCTGCTGTCGGCGCAACCGTCGGCTCGACGGTCGGCTCGGCGACGACCGCCGCCGCGCCCGCCCCCGGCAGGCTGTCCACCGTCACATTCACCGGCGTGCCCACCACCGCGACATCGAAGGGCTTGCCCTCCGCGCCGCCGCCATAGACCAGCGCGGTGTAGTACGTGCCGCCGGCGTAGGTCATCTCCGGCACAATCACATCGACCGGCGAGTCTATCCCCTGGATATTGACCGTCACCAGGTAGTTGCCGGGCACGAAGTCGGTCGCGGCGGCCTGGATGCCGGACGCCAGATCAGCGGCCAGCACGGTCGCGTCGGGATCGACGAGCGTCGCCGACACGGTGCTGCCCGGAACCGCGTTCACGGCGGACAGGCGGGCCTGTTCCGGCGCGACGTCGACCGCGTTCGGGAAGACTTCCAACGCCAGCGATCCGTCGCCCAGTTCGCCCAGCGCCGCCACTGTCACCGCGCTGCCTGCGTCGAACGTCACATCGGCGGTGTAGACCGGCTCGCTGGCCGGGTCCGCGCCCGCCGGACGCAGCGCAACCGTATACGCGCCTGCCGGCAGCGGGAGATGCTCGGAAATCTCGCCAAAGCCCAACGCCGGGACAACCAGCACGTCATTGGCGTAAATGTCAACCGCCGGTGCATCCGGGCTGCCATGTGCCACCTGCACCAGCGCATCCTCTGCACCAACGTTCACCGGGGTGGCCAGCACCAGCGTCGAGGGCGCGACATCGCCCTCCAGCGTGCCGAGCACCACGAACGTGTACAACAGGCCGCTGCGCAGCGACACGCTGCCGATATCGGCAATCGCGCCATCGACCGCGCCGCCCGCCGGGACGAATACCAGTTCCTGCACGCCGGCGTCAATGTTGATCGTGCCGAACTGCTGGCCAAAGTTGATGCCTTGCAGCAGCGGGCCACCCGCCGCCGTCAGCACGTCCAGCGCGGGCGCATCGACGACCACATTCACGGCGGTCAGGCGTGCTTTGCCCGGTTCCAGCGGATCGAGAATATCTTCATATTGCACCGCATCCAGCGCATCCGGGCTGCCCTGCACCACGATCATAAATGCCAGATTGGCGGCCAGCGGGGCCGACACTTCGAGCAGCACCGGGGTATCGACGCCCCCCCCGGCCAGCCGCAGCGCGACCTGGTGCTCTCCGGCGGCCACACTCAGATGCGGCGTCACCTCGCCATACGCGACGTCAGAGGCAACCTTCGCATTATCCAGATAAATATCAACATTCGGCGCGCCCGGGACGGCGTGCAGAAAACGCACGCGCGACACGGCATCCTGAGCCTGCACCACGCCGCCTGCCAGCGGTCCAACCAGCCCTGCGACCACCGCAGCGACCAGCAAACCGGCCAAAATCCATTTGAGATGATTCATGTTTCCCTTCTCCTCGAACAATTCTGCTCACAACACAGCCGCGTTGTGAATGTTTCCCATTTTAACGCACGCGCGGCACATTACCCAACGCCGGACTGACGGCTAACCGCCGGGTCACGCTGTTCGCTGCTGACCACCCCGCCGTTAGGTGCCGGTCTCCCATTGGTTCAGATACGCGATCTGCTCCTCGGTGAGCACATCGATATCGACGCCCATCGCCTCGAGCTTGAGCCGGGCGATCTCCTGGTCGATCTCCTGCGGGATGGTGTAGACTTTGCGCTCCAGCTTCTTCCCCTCGCCGAGCATGAACTCCGAGCCGAGCGCCTGATTGGCGAAGCTCATGTCCATCACGCTCGCGGGATGTCCTTCCGCCGCCGCCAGGTTGACCAGCCGCCCATCGGCCAGCAGGTTGATCACGCGGCCATCGGCCAGCCGGTACTGCTCGACGAACGGACGGATCAGGCGCACTTCTTCAACGGCCATTTCCTTCAGCGCCGGGATGTTGATCTCGACGTTGAAATGCCCGCTGTTGGCCACGATCGCGCCGTCTTTCATGGCCTCGAAGTGATGCTTGTCGATCACGTTGATGTCGCCCGTCGATGTTACGAACACATCGCCAATCGGCGCGGCCTCGATCATCGGCATCACGCGGAAGCCGTCCATCACCGCTTCCAGCGCCTTGAGCGGGTCCACCTCGGTCACGATCACGTTGGCCCCCATGCCCTTGGCGCGCATGGCGATGCCCCGGCTGCACCAGCCGTACCCGCCGACGACGACCACGCGCCCCGCCAGCAGGACGTTGGTGGCCCGGATGATCCCGTCGATGGTGCTCTGGCCGGTGCCGTAACGGTTGTCAAACAGGTGCTTGGTCATGCTGTCGTTCACGGCGATGACCGGGAACTTGAGCGCGCCATCGTTGGCCATCGCCCGCAGCCGGATCACGCCGGTGGTGGTTTCTTCGGTGCCGCCGACAATATTGTCGATTAATTCGGTACGGCTCTTGTGCAGCTCGCTGACCAGGTCGGCCCCGTCGTCCATCGTGACGTGCGGCTTGTGGTCCAGCGCTGCCGTGATATGGTCGAAATATGTATCGCGATCTTCGCCCTTGATGGCATACACCGGGATTTCGTAATGGCTGACCAGCGAGGCGGCCACGTCGTCCTGCGTACTGAGCGGATTCGACGCGGTGAGCACCACGTCCGCGCCACCCGCCTGGAGCGTGCGTGCCAGGTTGGCGGTTTCGGTTGTCACATGCAAGCAGGCCGAAATCCGCACCCCGTCCAGGGGGCGCTCTCGCTCAAAACGCTCACGGATCTGCCGCAGCACCGGCATATCGCGCTCGGCCCACTCGATCCGGTAACGGCCACCGGTGGCTAACTTCAGATCTCGGACATCATGTTCTACAGTCATTCACTTCTCCCTGTGTCAATGATTCTCTAAACATCTATGCCAACGCATAGATAGCAACTAATTGTAACAGGCAATCGGCGATTTGCACGCCGGATTGCGCAGCGAAAGCTCAGCCTCCCACCACAACGCCCGCTAGCGTGCCAGTCCCGGCCCTTCCAGGAAGGTGCAATAGCGCCGGAACCCCAGCTTTTCATAGATGTGAATCGCCGGGGCGTTGCCGTGCCGCACGTTGAGGACCACGGGGTCGATCCCCGCCGCCAACGCATCGCGCACGACCGCCGCCGTACAGCGCGTGCCGAACCCCTGCCCCCGATGGGCAGGGTGGGTGAACACGTTGCCAATCGCGGCCACGCCCTCGGCGCGCGACCAGACGTGTGTCCCGGCAGCGGCGACCAGTTCCCCGGCCTGCCACACGCCATAAAACACCCCGTGTGCGATCTGCCAGGGGCTAAAGGCGACGACCTCCTCCCCCGGTTCGGCAGCGTGACGGTACAGCGCCGCCAGATCGTCGGCCTGCTCGGGCTGGATGCGGACCACGCCGTCCAGCGCGGGCGGGTCGAACTGCGCCGCGTCGAGCACCATCCGCCATTCGCGCTTCTGGTGCGGCAGCGTATAGCGCGCCGCCAGGATCGGCTCCAGGTCTGGGGGCCACAGATAGTAAATCTCGCCGGGCAGGTCCGCCGCCGCGACGATGGCCTGCATGCCCTGCGCATCACCGTAGCCGGTCATCACCGCCGGGTCCAGCCCGCGATAGACCAGCACCAACGCGACAAGCTCGTCCCCTTGCTGCGCGCCGTAGTATTCACTTTCTGGCCAGAAGGCATCGTCAAGATCGCCCAGCGCGTAAGCCGTCAGCGCGCGATCGCGGTTCAAGAAGGCGCGGATCGCGTCCTTATCGGTGAGGCGGCTGCTGTTCATGCCAGCCAGGCATCCAGCGCGCCGTCGTCGTCAAATACAGACCGGAAACGCTCGACAAACTCGTCCAGCGTGTAGGAGTGATTCTGCGGACCTTCGTGCTCCAGCACGAACGCCGCCGACACCGCCCCGACCTGCCCGCACAGCGTCCAGTCGAAGCCGGACGCAATGCCCTTCAGCAGCCCGGCGCGGTAGGCATCTCCGACGCCGGTCGGATCCACGATGTTTTCCACCGGGCAGACCGGCACATGATAATGCTGGCCGCCGGCGTAAATGTGGGACCCCTCCCCGCCGTGCGTGACGATCAGGGTTTTGCCCTGCGCCAGCAGTTGCTCGCGCGTGAGGTCGGTCTTGTTGGCGATCATCTCCCACTCGTATTCGTTGACGATCAAGATCGAGCAGCGTTCGATGCCGTACAGCAGCGACTCGCCCTCCAGCCAGATCACCTGCTGGCTGGGGTCGAACAAGAACGGGATGTTCCGTTCCTGGCACTCATCGGCCAGTTCCAGCATGGCGATCGGGTCGCTGGGCGAGATCGTGACCAGATCGGGCGTCTCGGCTGCGGCCTCGGCCAACGTATAGCCTTTGGAATAGGCCATCGCGCCGGTATAGAACGAGCCGATCTGGTTGTTGTCCAGGTCGGTGTTGACGAAAAACGATGCGCTGAACACGTCCGGGATCACGCGCACGGCGGACGTATCGACGCCCATCGCTTCCAGCGCCGCGCGATACTCGGTGAAGTCCATCCCCGCCGTGCCCATCAACAGCGGGCGCTCGCCCAGCAGCGCCAGGTTATAGGCGATGTTCGCCCCTACCCCGCCGCGCTGCTTGGCCAGGCTCTCGACCAGGAAACTCACGCTGATCTGGTCGAGCTTGTCGGCGATCAGGTGATCGCGAAACTGGCCGGGGAAACGCATCAGATAATCGAAAGCAATAGAGCCGGTGACAACTATTCTCATATATTTTCTTTCCCAGTCTTAAAGACAAAACATCGGAAGTATACCATCAAATCAACTCGAATTGCACCCCGGCAGGCAGAATTGCATAATATAGCTACACGAATTTAACGAAAAACGTCACTGGCAGGGAGCTATGCGCGAAAAACACTATCACTGGCAATGGCACCTGACATCATCCCCGGATGATCTCTGGCCGCTTATCACCGACCTGAATCGCTTTAACCGGGACATGGGCATGCCCCCGGCGATTCTGCTGGACGACGACGACACTGATCGGGAGAACGCCCATTCCCACGTCCGGCAGCAGATGATGATGGGCATCACGGTCGAATACACGCAGACGCCCTACGAATGGGTGTATCCGCACCGTTACAGCCTGGCCCGCCGCTACAAAAACGGCCCCATCGCCGACATGCACGCCCAGATCGTGCTGGCGGCCCACCCGGACGGCGGCACACAGCTCGACTACACCATGCGCGTGCAGGCCCGCAACCTGATCGGGGTGCTGATGATCCCGTTCCAGATCGGGCGGCGGTACCGGCGGCGGCTCGAACACACGCTGTACCATTACGATCAACTGGCCGCCAGTGACACCCCCAGTTTCACCAGCCAGCAGCCCCCCTCGTACGCGCCGGGCGGTCGCGACCGGCTGCACGCGGTGCGCCAGACCCTGCTCGACGAGGGGGCCGATTCAGACCTGTTGGCGCACCTGATCGACACCATCGAGCACGCCGATCCGCTCACCCTGTCGCGGCTGCGGCCCTATGCCCTGGCCGACTACTGGCATGCCGACCGGCAGGCCGTGCTCAAGCTGTGCCTGGTGGCGACACGCTTCGGCCTGCTGGACTTCCGGTGGGATTTGCTATGCCCGCTGTGCCGCAATCCCCAGGACAGCAGCCCGACCCTGGGCAGCCTGAAGACGGAGGAACACTGCCCGGTGTGCCATATCGACTTCGAGGCCAACTTCGAGCGCTCGGTCGAACTGACCTTCCGCCCCAATCCCGCCATCCGGCCCACCGAGACCGCCACCTTCTGTGTCGGCTGGCCCCAGTCCACGCCGCACATCGTCACCCAGCAGTTGCTCGCCCCCGGCCAACACGTCACCGTCCAGCCCACGCTGGAGTCGGGCCGCTACCGGCTGCGCGCGCTGGACGTGCCCGGCGGGCAGTATCTGCGTGCGGAACACGACGGCTCCCGCGATATCACATTGGCCCTGGCCGGCTCGCGCTGGCCGGAAGATGAGATCACCAGCGACCTCACGCCCCGGCTCGAGCTCGCCAACCAGGCCGGACAGGAACGGCTGTTCATCCTGGAGCGCATCGCCTGGACTGACCAGGCCGTGACCGCCTCTGAAGTGACCATGCTGCAAATGTTCCGTGACCTGTTCGCCAGCGAAGCGCTGCGCCCCGGCGAGCAGATCTCGGTCGGCAAGCTGGCAATTGTCTTCACCGACCTGCGCGACTCCACGCGCCTGTACCGCGAGATCGGCGACGCCCCAGCTTTCGGGCTGGTCATGAGCCATTTCGACGTGCTGCGCGCCGCGATCATCGCGGAGGGGGGCGTGGTCGTCAAAACGCTGGGCGACTCGATCATGGGTGCGTTTAGCACACCACTGGCCGCCATCCGCGCCGTGATGCAGGCCCAGCACCAGCTTGAGCATCCCCCGGCGGGCCGCCCGCTGTCGATCAAGGCCGGGATTCACTATGGCCCGGCGATTGCTGTCACGCTCAACAAACGGCTGGACTACTTCGGCTCGTCAGTCAACGTGGCCGCGCGGCTGGAAACCCTTTCGCAAGGCAATGACGTCATCGTCTCCAACGCGGTGTGCCACGATCCAGAAGTCGCCGCCTGGCTCGACGACCCCGCCAACCGGCTGCACGTCGAGCCGGTCCGCGCGACGTTAAAAGGGTTTGAACGCGATCACTTTGAGTTGTGGAGAATCAAACGAGAGAGCGATTAGGAGGTTATGCTAGATATCCTGGCGCGTGTGTCGATGGTTTACCCCTCCCTAAATCCCTCCCCGTGAACGGAGAGGGACTTTGGGTCCCGGTTTGTTTCCCCCTCTCCGCGCGCGGGAAGGGGGCCAGGGGGAGGGGTAAAACTAGCATAACGCCCGATTAGTGTTTTTGGAGCGCCACAACTCATGAGCAAAATTTACATCGACCGTTTGCGCCTGCACGACACCACCGGATAGGAGTAGGAGCAAGACTATGTCCGACAACGGCCACCATAACGACGACCCGCCCGCCGACATCTCGCCGATCAGGCCGGGCCGCGGCGGGCGTCCCAGCTATTCGGTCGACGCCCTGCGCGAAACTGTCGAGCGCCAGTTCCACGCCGAAACAGCCGACCGCGCCGATATTCTGCACGAACTCGATACCGAGGACAAACGCCGCGCGCTGCTGCGCGAGATCATGGAGTATGTCGCCGCGCTGGAGTCGATCTCGCTGACGCCGCACGACCAGGCCGCCCTGTTGGACAAAGCCTATCGCAACCTGTTCGGCTTTGGCCCGCTGGACACGTACCTCGCCGACGACACCGTCACCGAGATCACGATCAACGGGCCGCGGCGGATCCACGTCCGGCACCACATGGGCGACCTGACTCGCATCGACGCCGCCTTCGATGACCGCGACCAACTGGCGAGCATCCTGGCGCGCGTGCTGGCCCCGGCAGGCATCGCCCTCGACGAGGAGCCGTTCCTGGAAACCGGGCTGCAACTGGCGGATCGCCCGGCGCGGCTCACGCTGGTCGGGCCGCCGATCAACCCGCAGTACAACCTGGAACTGCGGCTGCACCCGCGCCACCCGCACACCCTGGCGGCGCTGCATACCCGCTTCCACGCCGTGCCGCCCCAGGCCGCCGACCTGCTGCGCGCGATCCTGGGGGCCGGGCATGGCCTGCTGATCGTGGGCACGGCGGGCATGGGCAAGACCACGCTGGCCGGAGCCTTAGCGCATCACCTACCCGCCGACCAGGCCGTGAGCGCGGTGGAGCGCGCGCGCGAAATGCACCTGCCGGACCACATCACGCGCCGCGCCGTGATCCCGCCAGGCGCGGACGATCCCGGGGCCGACTTCGCGACTCAGATCGCGGCGGCACTAAACGACGCGCCCGCGTGGCTGCTGCTCGACGAAATGCGGGGCGACGAGTCCGCCGCCGCCTGGGATGCGCTCACCCGCGCAAACGCGCCGCGCTACCTGTGGACATTCCGGGGCAGCAGCATGACCAAGCGCCTGTACAGCGCGCTGAGCGTCGTCTTCCGCAAGCACCACCCCGCCCTGCCCCAGATCGACATCGACCGTGCGCTGGCCCACCACCTGCCGTTTGTGGCTGCGCTCAAGCGGGTGGACGGTGCGCCGCGCCTGCACCTGATCGCCGAGTGGGTGCTCGCGGACCAGGGCGCGGACTACGTCCCGCTGGCGCTGCGCCCGCTGATCAGCGAGCAGGACGGCGGCTGGCTGGTCACCGAAAACCGCCCCACGCGCCCGCTCGCCCTGCCCGACGATTTCTGGGAATGAGGAAACATTACTTTCCAGTGCTAGAACAATTACACAGATAGCACCTTGCAATGTAATGTATTGGGTTTAAATCAATGTTATACTGAAAGGGAGAGGGAGAGGGAAAAGCTCGAAAGGCACATAGTATGGCTAAGCAGCAATCATACTCCCAATTGGAAAAACAGCGCGAAAAAGAGCTAAAAGCGCAACAACGCGAAGCTGAAAAAAGACGACGTAAAGAAGAAAAAGAAGCCAAACGCAGACATCAAGAGCAACAGCAAAAACGGGTTGATGATCGAAATCAAGAACTACGAGGACGCATCCATGCTTTAGAAACGATCCTTGACGTTGGACTAAAAAAGACTACAGATTTCTATCAGTTAATTGACCGATCGCTGGCTCCCATCACAATACCACCACCGCCTACTCAACCCATTCCACCTGACCGAGACGCATTTCAAGCACGTATTCCAAAACCAGGTCCAATCGAGAAGTTGACAGGGTTGGGGAAAACCAAACGACTCCAAACCGCAGCGACGATACAAAACCAGTACAAACAAGCAGTAGCCGCTTTCGAACAAGCTCGTCAACAATATAATCAACAGGTGCGCGCCCATAAACAAGCAGTCAAAATCCATCAGGAGGCTAAGCAGCAATTTTACGACGACTTGGTCGCCAAAAAAGCCAAAGCGGTTACACGCTATTTTGAAGCTGCTTTGACACAATCGCCCTACCCCCGATCGTTTCCACCGATCAAAGTTAAACTTTCATATAAAGAAAAAACTGGCGAGCTGATTCTAGAATATGACCTGCCAAAATACGATGCTATTATGCCAACATTCAAAGAATATCGGTACATCAAAACACGGGATGAGATAAAAGAAAAACCGCTGACCAAAACCGATCAAGAAAACATGAAAGCTCTCTATGAAGATGTGATAGCTGCAATAGCACTAAGAACATTACATGAGCTTTTCGAAGCAGATCGGATCTCACCCTGGTTTCCAAAATTCCGAAAACCACTTTCCCATTACGCGAATGAGGAGAATCGGATATATGCCTTAAAGCAAGTAGTGTTCAATGGCATGATAAATACTATCGATAAATCTACAGGCCAAGACACTCGAGTTTGCCTGGTAAGTGTCCAGGTGACAAGAGAAGAGTTTAGCAAAATTGACTTGAGCCGTATTGAGAATACAGAATGTCTCAAACATCTACAAGCCCGGATCAGTCCTTCATATCAAGAACTAGCTCCGGTCAAACCATTTGTCGAACTGGTTATGACCAATGGCCGCTTTGTACATAATGTCGATAGTCGGATCAACTTGCTAGATTTGAGTCCTGTAGAATTTGAAAGCTTGATCGCTGATCTGTTTTCAAAAATGGGACTTAAAACAGAAACCACTCCACCAACCCGTGATGGTGGAGTCGATGTAATTGCTTTTGACGAGGATCCAATTAAAGGTGGAAAATTCGTCATCCAGGCAAAACTCTACAGTAATAATATGGTTAACGTTGACACTGTTCGAGCACTCTATGGTGTCATGCACGATGAAGGAGCCTCAAAAGGCCTTATTGTAACTACCAGCAGATTTGGAGCAGCATCGCGTGAATTTGCAGCAGATAAACCAATAGAACTCATTGATGGAGAAAATCTGATTGATCTCCTGGAGGAATACGGCTATCACGCCAAGATCGAGATGCCGGCAAAATGATCAAAAAAAGGCGCGCTATGCGCCCTCGTGATTCGTTTAGTCGATCCCTCAATCTCCTGGTTGCTGCATGGCCTGCCGCGCCTGCGCGACCACCTGGGCCAGGTTCTCCTCGAACGGCGGCAGCACGATCCCCTGCTCCGTGACCAGCCCGGACAGGTACTTCTGCGGCGTGACGTCGAAGGCCGGGTTGCGGGCGTTGTAGTCGTCCGGCACAATCGCGCAGCCGTACGGCGCGCGCACCTCGTCGAGGTCCCGCTCCTCGATGGGGATGTCGTCGCCAGCGGCTTTAGTCAGGTCGGCGGTGGAGGTGGGGAACACCGAATAGCACGGGATGTGATTCTCGCGCGCCAGGACCGCGATCTGGTACGAGCCGATCTTGTTCACCACGTCGCCGTTGGCCGCCACACGATCCGCCCCGAACAGCACCAGATCGATTTCGCCGCGCCGCATGTAGAACCCAGCCGCCGTATCGGGGATGATGTCGTAGGGGATGCCCAGTTCCTCGCACTCCCACGCGCTGAGCCGCGAACCTTGCAGCCGGGGCCGCGTCTCGTCGAGCAGCACATGAATGTTCTTCCCCTGCTCGTGCGCCATGCGGATCACGCCCAGCGCGGTGCCATAATCCACCGTCGCCAGCATCCCGGTGTTGCAGTGATGCAGAACGGTAGCACCATCGTTGATCAGGGTGGCACCGTGCGCGGCCATCTGCTTGTTGGTCGCCACGTCGGCATCCGCCATGCGCTGCGCCTCAGCCAGCAGCCCAGCGCGGACATCGTCCGCCCGGTCGAAGCGCTCGTCCCGCGCCACGTTCATCATGTGATCGACCGCCCACGCCAGGTTAACGGCAGTGGGCCGCGCCTTCTTCAGGATCACCGCGGCAACTTCCAGGAACTCCAGCAGGCTGCCGACATCCATCGCCGGTGACTGCCGCGCGGCCAGCGCCATGCCAAACGCCGCCGACACGCCAATTGCCGGCGCGCCGCGCACCACCATGTCCGAGATCGCCTGCGCCACGTCCCGGTAATCGTCGTATTCCACAAACGCCAAGCGCCAGGGGATCTCCCGCTGGTCGACCATCCGCACGCGGTTTTTGTCAGTCCATTCTACAGTCCGCATTCCTCTTTTTTCCCTTGCCTAAATAACAGCCGTATTATCTTTTTCATCGCTAAGTCTAACCCGTCCTGTCTCACAGCATCAAACACTGGCCCATACGCCGCCGCCCTCAGCGCCCCTTGCGCTTCTTGCGCGCCGCTTTGGCCTGGCGCAGAATCTCGCGCACGTCTTCCGGATCGGGTTGGTCCGGCGCAGGCTGTGCGCCCGCCGAAAAGGTGTTCGTGTCGTCGGCAGCATCCGCGCTCCCCGGCGGACGAGCCGGCGGCTTGGCGATGTTCTTGCCCAACGCCACCGCCCGGCGCTCGATCTCGCGCTGGAGTTCGCCGGTCTGCTCCATGTCCCAGTAGATCGCGCTCCAGTACAACTGCTTGCCGAAGCGCTGCGCGGCTTGCTGCACCTGCGGCGACGGATCGCCGACAAACGCCGCCGCCAGGTAGGGCAGCGCGGCAGGGTTGTTGAGTTGGCCGAGTTCAATTGCAGCCTGCTCGCGCTGGGCAGGGTTTTTGCTCTCGCGCAATCGCTTGACCCACACGCCGATCTCGGCGTTGGATGGTGCCGTCGCCGGCGTGCGCTGGGTGCCGATCTGCGGGCGGCCCTCCATGCTCGAGGACGCCATCCCCGCCCCGACCGACAGCGCATCGGACGTCATGCGCGTCCCCATCATCACGCCGCCCATCGCGTAGCCGGCCAGCCCGGCAGCCGCCGCCATCCCAAGCTGCTTGCGGTTGGAGCGTTGTTTCATCTGCAATATGTCGGCATCCAACTTACGCTGCATTTCCTGCATCAATTCAGCTTCGGTGGCGTCATCCGGCATGTTCTCGATCTCCCGGTACACACCGAAGAACTGGAACAACTCTTCGACCGTCGAATAACCGGCTTGCTTGGCCCCGTACAGGCGCTTGCCCGCCCAGGCGATCGCACTGCGCACGGCAGCTTCGGACTCCACCTTGTAGCACTGCCGAAGGGGTTCGAGCGCGCGCGTTTCGTCCAACATGCCCAATACCCGCACCACATCCAAACGGACCGCCGGCTGGGGATTGTTGAGGCCGCTGATCAACACATCGAGTTTCATGGTTTATCTCCCTGTCCGTTTCTCGTTGTCTTTAACTATACCCTATCTGATGTATAAGGTGAACTGTACCCCAAAATTCGGGAGGAAAGATCGCGTTCGTAGCACATCAAATACTTTGGAACCAAAAAATTAATGCTTCTTGTCGCCCTCACTTGGTGGTTTTTGTCACATGAATGCCAGATAGTATTCACGGTAAACTGAATTACGCGCAGTTCTTTCACCAGGAGGTAACGTATGGATGCACTCGACCTGGCGCGATTACAATTCGCCGCCACTACGATCTACCATTTCTTTTTTGTGCCCCTCACGCTGGGGCTGTCGATCCTGGTCGCGATCATGGAAACGATCTATGTGCGCACCAACAACCCCCTCTATCGCCGCATGACCAAGTTTTGGGGCAAGCTGTTTATCATCAACTTTGCGATGGGCGTGGTGACCGGGATCGTGTTGGAATTTCAATTCGGCATGAACTGGTCGGAATATTCGCGCTTCATGGGCGACATCTTCGGGGCACCGCTGGCCATCGAGGCGCTGCTGGCCTTCTTCCTGGAGTCGACCTTTATCGGCGTGTGGATCTTCGGCTGGGACAAGCTGTCCAAGCGGGTGCACCTGGCCGCGGCCTGGCTGGTGGCGCTTGGCTCGAACATCTCGGCGCTGTGGATTTTGATCGCCAACTCGTTCATGCAGCAGCCCAAAGGCTACACCGAAGTCGTCGAAAATGGCATCGTGCAAAAAGTGCAGCTCGACAATTTCTGGGATGTGATGACCAACCCCAACGTGCTGGTCCAGTTCCCGCACGTCTTCACCTCCGGGATGGTCACCGGCGCGTTTTTCGTGCTGGGGATCAGCGCGTGGCACCTGCTGCGCAAGACCGAAAACACCGACTTCTTCATGCGCTCGGTGCGCGTGAGCACGCTCTACGGCGCGATCGGCATTGTGCTGGTGATCATGGTGGGCCACACCCAGGCGCAGCACATGGTCGAGACGCAGCCAATGAAGATGGCTGCCGCCGAAGGGCTGTTCGAGACCGAAGACCCGGCGGGCCTGTCGCTGATCACCATCGGCGACCTGGACCAGCGCGAAGAACTCTGGTCGCTGCGCATCCCTGGCGCGCTCAGCTTCCTCTCCTACAACAAATTTGAGGGCGAGGTCCAAGGTATCCACGACCTGCAAGACCAGTACGAAAACGAGTACGGAGCCGGGGAAAACTACATTCCGCCAGTCGCGCTCACCTATTGGAGCTTCCGGGCGATGGTCGGCGCGGGGTTCGTGATGCTGGGGCTGGCGTTCTATGCGCTGTACCTGGTGACGCGCAACCGCTTCACCGAATCAAAGTGGTTCCTCAGGGTGCTGCCCTTCGCCATCCTCCTGCCCTACATCGCCAACACCACCGGCTGGCTGATGACCGAGGTCGGTCGCCAACCCTGGATCGTGTTCGGCTTGCAGCGCATCGAGCACGCCGTGTCGCCGAATGTGTCGACCGGGATGCTGGTCATCTCGTTGGTCGTCTTTGTGGCGATCTACGGCGTGCTGATGGTAGCGGACATCTTCTTGCTGATGAAATACGGTAAGCAGGGACCGGACAGCGAAGACGCCGACGAGTCCAGCGATAGCACACCCGCGACCGCAACCGCGTAGGAGGGGGACATGTTAGAAGAACTGTGGTTTGTACTGATCTCTGTGTTGTTTATCGGCTTTTTCTTTCTGGAAGGCTTTGACTACGGCGTCGGGATGCTGCTGCCGTTCCTGGGCAAAGACGACAACGAACGCCGCCAGATCATCAACACCATCGGCCCCATGTGGGACGCCAACGAGGTGTGGATGATCACCGCCGGCGGCGCGATCTTCGCTGCCTTCCCGGACTGGTACGCGACGATGTTTAGCGGCTTTTACCTGGCGCTGGTCGTGATCCTGCTGGCGCTGATCGTGCGCGGCGTGGCCTTCGAGTTCCGCAGCAAGCACGACGATCCACGCTGGCGCAGTGTATGGGACTGGTCGATCTTCTTCGGGAGTGCCGTCCCGGCGTTGTTGTGGGGCGTGGCCTTCGGCAACCTGGTTAATGGCGTGCCCATCGACGGTGAAATGCACTTCACCGGTAATTTCTTCGACCTGCTCAACGGCTATACGCTGGTGTGCGGGCTGGCCGCGCTGACGGTGTTCGTGCTGCACGGCGCGATCTTCCTCAGCCTGAAGACCAACGGCGTAGTCCGCCAGCGGGCCGAAGCGGTCGCCGAAAAAGCCTGGTATCCGACGGTGGTCGTTGCAGTGGCGCTGGCTGCGGCCAACTACCTGTACATCGACATCTTCGACAAAATCGGCGTGAACCCCGGCGTGATGCCGGTCGCGTCGGCAGCGGCGCTGCTGTCGGTGGGCTACTTCGTCCGCACACGGCAGTTTGGCTGGGGCTTCGTGCTGATGGGCGTGACGATTGTGCTCTCGGTGGCGACGTTCTTCTGGTTCCTGTACCCGAACGTGATGGTATCCAGCACCGACGAGGCCAACAACCTGTCCATCGACGGAGTCGCCGCCAGCGAGACCGCGCTGCAAGTGATGACGGGCGTGACGTTGGTACTGCTGCCGTTTGTGCTGATCTACTTCGGCTGGAGCTATTGGATTTTCCGCAAGCGGATCACCGCCGACAGCCATCTCGAGTATTGATGCAGTCGCATCCCTGGCAGTCCATGCCCACCGGGCAAGCGCACGCCGGGCAGCACATGAACTGCCGAACTTGCCGCCCTACCCCGGCAGCAAACCCAACACCGCCGCGACATCGTCGAAATCGTGCGCTACATAATCCGCCTGCACATCGTCCGGCGGCGGCCCGGCCCCAAACCAGCACGCCTGGAGTCCGGCAGCGTGTGCGGCCAGCACGTCCAGGCTGCGATCCCCAACCGCCAGCACCGCCGCGCGCGGCAGCTCGTGGCGTTCCAGCAGCGCGACGAAAGCGGCGGGGTCCGGCTTACGCGCGAAGTCGTGGTCAGCGTCGATGATGTCGCCAAACAGGCCGGTGATGTTCTGCCAGTCGAGGAACGCGGTCAGCGAGGCGCGGTCGCGGTGCGTGATCATATAATTGCGGCCCCCTGCCGCCTGGACCCGTTCCAGCACGTCGATTGCGCCGGGGAACGGCGGCTGCTCGTCGAGCGGAGTGAGGTGGCGGTAGTGCTGGATGCGCACCACAAACGCCTCCAGGTCGAGACTGTGCTGCGTGACAAGGTCCTGCACGGTACGCGACAGCGTCCCGGCCAGCATGTCGTCCAGCGTCGCCTGGTTGAGGGCAATGTCGAGGTCTGCCGCCGCCTGCCGGATGGCGCGATTCAGCGCCGGGTACGTATCGAACAAAGTGCCGTCAAAATCCCAGATCACATAGCGAAAGTGCATGTTACCTCCTTCTACCGCCGCCATTATAGCATCGAACCTGCTAAACTCTGCCCGTTACCGGCCATATTCACAAGTGTAGCACTATGAACCTTGATCGTCGTTTGCTGCGTCTGGTGTGCTCGGTCCGTGTTGCGTTCGGGCTGGCGGTGGTGTGCGGACTGGGGGCCGGGGTGCTGCTGGTCCTGCAAGCCTACGCCCTCAGCCAGACGGTGAGCCGCGTCTTCCTGGACGGGCACACGCTGCGGGACGTGCGCGGGCTGCTGGTCGCGCTGGTGATGCTCAGCGTGCTGCGCGCCGGGTTCGTGTGGGGCAGCGAGGCGGCAGCGCATCACGTCGCCGCGCACATCAAGCACAGCCTGCGCGCGCGCCTGTTCCGGCACCTGCTGGCGCTCGGCCCGGCCTACACCCGCCGCGAGCGCAGCGGTGAACTGGCGACCACCGCCACAACCGGCATCGAAGAACTGGACGCCTACTTCAGCCAGTATTTGCCACAGTTGTTCCTCTCGGCGCTGGTTCCGCTGGCGATGCTGGCCTTGATCGCGCCCATCGACCCGCTGTCTGGGCTGGTGCTGCTGCTGACCGCGCCGCTGATCCCGTTCTTCATGGTACTGATCGGGTCGGTGGCCCAGTCCCATGCCCGCCGCCAGTGGACCGCCCTCAGCCGCATGAGCGCGCACTTCCTCGACGTGCTGCAAGGGCTGACGACGCTCAAAATCTTCGGGCGCTCGCGGGAGCAGGCCGCGACGATTGCGCGCATCAGCGCCGAGTTCCGCGACACGACAATGAGCGTGCTGCGCATCGCGTTTCTATCGGCGCTGGCGCTGGAACTGCTCTCGACGCTCAGCACGGCGCTGGTCGCGGTACAGATCGGGCTGCGCCTGCTGCACGATTACATCAGCTTCGAGGAGGCGTTCTTCGTGCTGATCCTCACGCCGGAGTTCTACCTGCCGCTGCGCCAGCTTGGGACGCGTTTCCACGCCGGGATGTCCGGCGCAACCGCCGCGCGCCGCATCTTCGCCGTGCTGGAAACGCCTGCCGCACGCGGAGAGGGCAAAAACCCGCGCAAAATCGGTTCCCCAACAGTACGCTTTACAGGAAGGGGATTTAGGGGAGGGGTAAACCGTGCGCCTACCACCATCCGCTTCGAGGACGTACACTACACCTATCCCGGTGCTGCCGACAACGGCGACGACGACCGCCCCGCCCTGCACGGCGTCAGCTTCACGCTTGCGCCGGGGCAGCATGTAGCGCTGGTCGGCCCCAGCGGCTCCGGCAAGACGACGATCACGCACCTGCTGCTGCGCTTCATCGCGCCCAGCGGCGGCACAATCACGGTCGACGGGCACGACCTGCGCGCCATCCCGCCCGACGCATGGCGCACTCAGATCGCGTGGGTGCCGCAGATGCCGTACCTGTTCCATGCCAGCGTGGCGGATAACATCCGCCTGGGCCGCCCGGACGCGCCGCACGCGGACGTCGTGCGTGCGGCAGAACAGGCCCACGCCGCCGTGTTCATCGACACACTGCCGGACAGCTACGCGACCGTCATCGGCGAGCGTGGCGCACGGCTCAGCGGCGGGCAGGCGCAGCGAATCGCGCTGGCGCGGGCGTTCCTCAAAGACGCGCCGCTGCTCATCCTGGACGAGCCGACGTCCAACCTCGACCCGGACACCGAAGCCCGGCTGCAAGACGCGCTGCGCACCCTGATGCAGGGCCGGACTGCGCTGGTGATCGCGCACCGCGTGCACACCGTCACGGCTGCCGGCCAGATCATCGTGCTGGACCGGGGCCAGATCGCCGCCAGCGGCACGCATGACGCCTTACAGCGCGCGAACGAGCTGTATGCTGCGCTGCTAGCCGGAGGCACAGACTGATGGCGCACACCGCCCGCCGCCTGCTGCGGCTGGCCGCGCCGTTCCGCTGGTGGATGGCGCTGGCTGCGCTGCTCGGCTTCCTGACCATCGGCAGCAGCATCGGCCTGATGACTACCGCCGCCTGGATCATCGCCAGCGCGGCGCTGCACCCGCCCATCAGCGACCTGGGCCTCGCCATTGTGGGCGTGCGCTTCTTCGGGATCACGCGCGGCGTGTTCCGCTACCTGGAGCGTTACGTCGCGCATCAAACCACGTTTCGGCTGCTGGCCCGGCTGCGCGTGTGGTTCTACACCGCGCTGGAGCCGCTGGCCCCGGCGCGCCTGATGCAGTTCCGCACCGGCGATCTGCTCAGCCGCATCGCCGCTGACATCGACACGCTGGAGAATTTCTACCTGCGCGCAGTCGGACCGCCGGTGATCGCGGCGCTGGTCGGGCTGGTGATGATGGTCTTCATGGGCGCGTTTGACCTGTGGCTGGCGGGATCGCTGCTGTTTTTCTTGCTGCTGGCCGGAGTTGGCGTGCCGGTGGTGACGCGCGCGCTGGGGCGTGGACCGGGCCAGGCGCTGGTGACTACGCGAAGCGACCTCAACGCCGCCCTGGTCGATGGCGTGCAGGGCATGGCCGACCTGCTGGCCTACGGCGCGCACGAACGCCACGCCGAACACATCGACGCCCTGTCGCGCACCATGCAGCGCCAGCAAGCCCGCATGGCGCGCATTGCCGCCCTGAACAGCGCCCTGCTCAGCCTGCTGGCCGGGCTGGCGGCGGTCGCCACGCTGCTGATCGCGATCCCGCTGGTGACGGCAGGCCGCCTCGATGGAGTGCTGCTGGCGGTGCTGGCGCTGGCCACGATCACCAGCTTTGAGGCGGTGCAGCCGCTGCCGCAGGCGTTCCAGCACATCGAGGGCAACCTCACCGCCGCGCGCCGCCTGTTCGACGTGGTCGATGCTGCGCCCGCCGTCACCGATCCGCCCCATCCCCGCCCGATCCCGGACGCTCCCCCTGCGCTGCGCGTCGAGCACCTGCGCTTCCGCTACACGCCGGACGATCCGCCCGCCCTGGATGGGGTGTCGTTCACGCTGCCGCCGCAGGGGACCGTCGCAGTGGTGGGGGCCAGCGGAGCCGGCAAGACCACGCTGGCGAATTTGCTGCTGCGCTTCTGGAACTACGACACAGGCCGGATCACGCTGTACGGGCACGACCTGCGCGCGTACCGGCAGGACGACGTGCGCGCCCAGTTCGGCGTGGTGCGCCAGCACACAACCCTGTTCAACGGCACCGTCCGCGACAACCTGCTGCTGGCCCGGCCCGCCGCGAGCCACGACGACCTCGTGCAAGCGGCGCAGCGCGCCGAGATCCACGCCTTCATCACCGCGCTGCCGCAGGGCTACGACACCTGGATCGGTGAGCAAGGGCTGGCGCTCAGCGGCGGGGAACGCCAGCGCCTCGCCATTGCCCGCGCCATCCTTAAGGATGCACCGCTGCTGCTGCTCGACGAGCCGACCGCCAACCTCGACACGGTGACCGCGCGCGCCGTGCTGGACACGGTCTTCACCGCACTGGCGGATCGCACCACGCTGCTGATCACGCACCGGCTGGCCGGGCTGGAAGCGGCGGACACGATCCTGGTGCTGCACGCCGGGCGCATCGTGGAACGGGGCCGCCATGCCACTCTGCTGCAGCGCGACGGGGGCACTTATCGCCGCTTGTGGGAACACACCCGCGCCACATCGAGCGCACTGCTGCGTGCCGCACGACTCTGATACAAAACCAATATCCCGCTAACGCTTTTCTAGCAGACCCGCGCTACACTACAGGCAGTTTAGATCAGATAAAAATAGCAAAACAAGCGACAGTAGGAGGGTTGATAGCGATGAGGAACATCAATCGTTTTGATCCGCTGCGGGACATGATCACGATGAAACAGGCGGTCGACCGGGCACTGGGCGAAGCCTTCGCGCGCGGCAGCGAATCGCACGGCACCGGCGCGTGGCTGCTGCCGATGGACGCTTACATCACCGAAGAAGCGATTGTGATCCGCGCCGACATTCCCGGCATCCAACCGGACGACCTTGATATCACGCTGGAAGGCGACACGCTGACCATTCGCGGCGAGATCACGCGCGAAGAGGCCGCCAACCGGAAGTACGTCCTGCTGGAACGCCCGACCGGGCCGTTCGAGCGCACCCTGACGATCAACACCCCCATCGACCACGACAAGGTCGCGGCCAGTTTTGAGCACGGCGTGCTGACCCTGAAACTGCCCAAAGCCGAAGCGGTTAAACCGCGCCAGATCAAGGTCAAGCACGAATAACGCGGCCCCCTCTTCGGGATAAAACGTCCGCTTCCTGACGGCTCCCCCCTTGCCGTCAGGCGGCGGACCTTTTATTTATTTCGCGCTTGCCCCATCTTTTGTACAATAGCCCTGAATCGATCTATTCTGGAGGAAACCATGCGACGACTGTTCTTGCTCGCGGTGGTCATCATGTTACTGCTGGCCGCGTGTAGCGGCGGCGATGGCGAAGACGAAACCGGCGGCACCCCCGTCGGGCCACCCACGCTGACGCCTTCCCGGACGCCCCAACCGCTGCCCCCGACCTGGACGCCCGAAGTCCCGACCCAGACAGCGGCGGCGGTCCAAACGCAGGTTCAGGATCAGGCCCAGCTTACCCCCATCACCGCCGGCCCGACCCCCACGCCCGCCCCGACGCTGGTCGTGGACACCAACCCGCGCACCCAGGCGCAGCTTCGCGTCGCTAACGCGCTCATCGATCCCAACCTGCTGGTCGTCGATCTGTACCTGAACCAGCAGGTCATCCGGAAAAATCTGCGCGTCGGCCAGGCGATGACCGATCCGCTGACGTTTGGCGCCGGGGACTACGAACTGCTGGTGCTGCCCGCCGGGGCCAGACTGGGCGAGACAGATCCCATCGCCGCCTACGACCTCGTGCTGACGCCGCGCCAGGACGTGATCTTGATCCTGACGGGCACTGCCCGCGCGGTCGATATCATCACCTACGAGCCGGACCGCACGCCGCTGCCGGAGGAAACCGCCCGGCTGACCGTCATGAACGCCATCCCGCAGGGCGAGCCGTTCACTGTGATCGAAGATAACGCGACGGTGGTCGCCAGCGGGGGCTTCGGGCAGTTTACCACGCCGGTCGAACTCAGCGCCGGGCAGCACATCTTCGACCTTGTGCGCGACCCCACGCTGCTCACCGCGCGCACGCTGACCATGCGCGAAGGGGTCGCCTACCTGCTGCTCGTGCTGCCGACCATAACCGGCGACGACTACCAGGTGCTCGACATCCCCTCCCCCGTCAACACCACGACCCCGATCCGCGTGATCAACACCGCATTTCTCACCGAAACAGCCGTCGATGTGTATCTCGACGATATCCCCGTGGCCCGCACCCTGGACTACCGCATGGCCAGCGAGTGGGCGGAACTGGAAGCCCTGGTGTACAACCTGCGCGTTGTCCCGGCGGACCAGCCGGACGCCGCCCCCCTGTACCAGGAACGGGTCAACCTCGCCAACGAGGAGGCGCTCAACCTGGTGCTCTACGATGCGGCAGATGGCGACGTCGCGCTGTTCCTGGCCCCGGAAAGCCGGGACAAAACCCCGGTCAATGGGGCGTCGTTCACCTTCATTAACAGCCTGTTGGGGCGGACGCGCATCGGCGTCCAGACCGGGGACGAACTGCTGCCGGACGTGGCCCCGGTGCTGTTCGCCAGCGCCACCGATCCGCTGGTCACGAGCATGGGCGAGAACCCGCTCGTCTTCGTCGACCTGGACACCGGCGAACGGCGCATCGTGGATCGCCTGCCCGCCCGCGAATGGCCGCCCGGCTACACCTACACGATTGTGATCACCGGCTATCCCCAGCGCTCGCCGCTGGTGCTGGAAACCAACGTGGGCACGACAGATACCCGCATCGTCGAGGACGACGTGGTCGCCATCGACGGCGACGAACCAGACGGACTGACCTTCCAACTGCAGATGATCAACGCGCTGACCGATGGCCGCCGGTTGGACCTGCTCGTCGAACGCGAGGAAGACGCGACCGGCGATGCGCCGCCGGCCACCGACACGACGCCGATCTTCACCGACATCGCGCCGGAAACGGCGACGCTCTACCGCACGCTCAGCACACAGCCGGGCGTCATGGTGCTGCGCGATGCCGCCACCGGCGATGTCTTGCAGCGGGGAACATTCACCTGGGAGGCAGGCGCGCAGTTCACGCTGTATGCGTACCTGGACGCCAACGGCGACGTGCAGCTCGAACTCGCCCTGAACATCGCGCGCACCATCCCCGCCGGACAGGCACAGGTGCAGGTCTTCAACGCAGCAGTCCTGGCATCCCCGGATGATGCCCCGCCAGAAACGCCCGAACTCGAACTGCTCTACGATGCGCCCGACCTGCCATCCGGCGCAGTGGGCGACATTGGCACGCCCATCGCCGACCTGCCGACCATCGAGCAGCGGCTCGGCCCGGCGGCGCGCTTTGGCCAGCCGACCGATCCGGACTTCGTGCTGCCGGGCACGTATGAGGTCCGTATCGCCCGGGAGGATACTGAGGCAATCGTCGTCACCGTGCCACAGGTCACCTTCGAGGCGGGCGTGGCCTACGACCTACTGCTGCTGCCAGATTCGGGCGGCCTCAGCGCGCGGCTGGTGACATTCGCCCGCCAACCATAAAGAACTAACATCATCGTCAGTGCGGCGGCGGCCAATCATTGGTCGCCGCCCCGTTTTTGTCCTTGCCGCCGAACATCAACACGCTATAATCGTGCCCGTTTCGGCGTCTGCACACCGGGAGAAATAACGTGCATATACTTATTACCGGCGCTGGTGGATTCGTCGGCGGACATCTCGTGGACCACCTGCTGGCCACCCAGCCAGCGACACAACTTCACGCCGCCGTATACCGTCCCCCAGGCCACAACCCTACGCTGGACGAGCGCCCTGTCGAACAACACCACGTCGATCTGCGCCGCGCGGACACGGTGCGCGCCATTGTTGAGGCGGTGCACCCGGAACACGTGTACCATCTGGCGGCGATGGCCGACGTGGGCCAATCGTTCAAGAACCCCTGGGAAACGCTGGAAAACAACATCATCGCCCAGATCAATGTGCTGCAGGCTATGCTCGACCTGGACCTCACGCCGCGCATCCTGGTGGTCAGTTCGGCGGAGATCTACGGGGCCGCCGGTGGCAAGCTCGACGAGCAGCAGCCATTCCACCCCACCAGCCCGTACAGTGTGAGCAAGGTCACGCAGGATATGTTGGGGCTGCAATATGCGCTCTCCCACCAACTACCGATCATCCGTGCCCGCCCGTTCAACCACATTGGGCCAGGCCAGGGCAGCGGCTTCGTCGCCGCCGACTTCGCCAGCCAGATCGCTGCTATCGAAACCGGGCAGCGCGAGCCGGTGATGTTCGTCGGCAATCTCGACGCCGCGCGGGACTTCACCGACGTGCGCGACGTGGTGCGCGCCTACGATCTACTGCTGGAAAAAGGCACACCCGGCGAAGCATACAATGTGTGCAGCGGAACGGCGTACAGCATCCAGTACCTGCTCGACACGCTGCTGGGCTACAGCACAGTCGATATCGAGGTCCGCCAGGACCCGGCCCGGATGCGTCCGTCCGACGTGCCGCGCCGCGTCGGCGATGCCACCAAGCTGCAGCAGACGACCGGCTGGCACCCCACCATCGCCTTCGAACAGACATTATTGGATATTCTAAACGACTGGCGCCAGCATATGGCCACCGGTCCACAGGCAGGAGAGAACACATCATGAGCAAGCGCGCCCTCATTACCGGCATCACCGGCCAGGATGGATCGTACCTGGCTGAGTTCTTGCTGGAACAAGGTTACAACGTCTTTGGGCTGGTCCGGCGCTCCAGCACCGTCAATTTCAGCCGTATTGAGCACATCCAGGATCGTATCACCCTGATTCCGGGCGATATGCTGGATCAGACCTCGCTGCAACTGGCCTTGCAGCAAAGCGAGCCGGACGAAGTCTACAACCTGGCCGCGCAGAGCTTCGTCCAAACCTCGTGGACACAGCCGGTCTTCACCGGCGACGTGACCGCGCTGGGCGTCACCCGCCTGCTGGACGCAATCCGCCACATCGACCCGTCCATCCGCTTTTACCAGGCCTCCAGCAGCGAGATGTTCGGCAATGTGCGCGAGGTCCCGCAGCGCGAAACCACGCCCTTCTACCCGCGCAGCCCGTACGGCGTGGCGAAGGTGTACGGTCACTGGGTCACGATCAACTACCGCGAAAGCTACGATCTACACGCCACCAGCGGCATCCTGTTCAACCACGAAAGCCCGCGCCGGGGCATCGAGTTCGTGACGCGCAAAGTCACCTACAACGTCGCCAAGATCAAGCTCGGCCTCGCGGACGAAATCCGGCTCGGCAACCTGGATTCGCGGCGCGACTGGGGCTACGCCGGGGATTATGTGCGCGCCATGTGGCTGATGCTCCAGCAGGACGAACCGCACGACTTCGTGATCTCAACCGGCGAAACCCATTCCGTCGAGAAACTGGTGCAGGTCGCGTTCGATTACGTCGGGCTGGACTGGCACGATTACGTCGTGCAGGACCCGCGCTTCATGCGCCCCGCCGAAGTCGACCTGCTGGTCGGCGATTCCAGCAAGGCCGCCGAAATACTCGGCTGGAAGCCGGAGGTCACATTCGAGCAACTGATCCACATGATGATCGATGCCGACCTCAAACTGCTGGAAGCAGGCGGCAAAGCCATTTAACTACCGTAACTATCAGGGGCAATCATCGCATTGCCCCACCACAACCCATCATAGGCCTATGACCCTGATCGATACCCATTGCCACCTGAATTTCGACGCCTACGACTCCAACCGGGACGCAATAGTGTGCAAAGCCACTGACGCCGGCGTGACGCGCATCATCAACCCCGCCACCGACCTCACCAGCGCCCGGCAAGCCCTGCGGCTGGCCGACACCTATCCCGGCGTCTACGCAGCAGTCGGCGTGCATCCCAACAGCACCGCCGGTTTCTCGTCCGCCGTGCTGGACGGGGTGCGCGTGCTGGCCGAAGAATCCGGCAAAGTGGTCGCCATCGGCGAGATCGGGCTGGACTATTACCGCGACCGCGCGCCCAAAGCCAAGCAGTGGCGCGCCTTCGAGCGCCAGCTCGAGCTGGCCGCGTCGCTGGGGCTGCCGGTGATCATCCACAACCGCGACGCGGGCGAGGATGTGCTGGCCGTTCTGGAGAAGTGGACCCCCACCCTGCCGGACGATCTCCGGGCGCGGCCCGGCGTGCTGCACTCGTTCTCCGCGCCGCAAGTCATCGCCGACCGCGCGCTGGATATCGGCTTCTACCTGGGCTTTACCGGCCCGGTGACGTTCAAGAAAGCCGGCGACCTGCGCCGCGTCGCCGCCCAGGTGCCGGACGACCGCATCCTGGTCGAGACTGACGGGCCGTTCCTCACGCCGCAGCCGCATCGCGGCAAGTTCCCCAACCAGCCCGCCTACGTGCGCCACATCGCGGCCCGGCTGGCGGCGCTGCGGGACGTGAGCGAAGACGCCTTCGCGGCGCAGACCACCGCCAACGCCGAGCGCCTGTTCCGGCTGCCAATCATCCCGGCAGGGTAAACCGCCACAACCACCTAAATACACATAGAGCGGGCTGGATTGCCCGCTCTGCGTGGTTGCGTAAGGTTATCGGTTGTATGCTCCCGATCAGGTGCCCAGGCCACCCGCCGCCGGACCCTGCCCGCCAGGGCCGCGATTACCGGGCCGCCCGCTGCCACCGGGACGGTTCGAGGGGCGCAGGTCGCGCAGCGGGGCGTCGAAGCGCCGTTCCAGCCGGTCGCGCAGTCCGTCGAGCATTTGCGCGGCCTGCTCCGGCGTGAGCGTGCCCGCATCGACCAGTTCGTTCACGCGGGTGGTGATGCGCGCCTCGGCCTCGTCGATCACAGCGTCCGGGTCCACGCCCTGGCTCGCAGCGATCTCGGCCAGCGTCGGCGGCGTGAGGGCTTCCTTCAGCAGGTCGCCCGTATCCACCCCAGCCATCTCGGCCAGCACGCCGACCAGGGTGCGCTCCAGGCTTTCCTGCACGCGGTCCTGCACCGGGGTCGGGCGTTCAGGCAGCGGCTGGTCGATGACGTTCGCGTAGAACTCGCTCGCTCGCGCCAACAGGTCGGCCTTCTGCTCGGGCGTGATCTTGCCCTCGTCGACTGCCTGCTGGAGGTGTTCGTCCGTGGCCGCCAGCGCCGCATCGATCACCGCCTGGGGATCAACACCGTTCGCGGTTGCGATGTCGGCCAGGGTCTGGCCATTACGCGCCGCCTGCAAAATGGCGCTCGGTTCCAGGCCGGTCTGCTCGGCCAGCGCGCCCACCAGCGCCCCCAGCGCATCGCGTCCCAGGTCGCGCCCCCGCCCACCGTCCGCCAGGCGGGAGAAGTTCATCGCACGGTCGAGCGCCGCATCGAGCCGCCCCAGAGCTTGCTCGGCCTGCTCCGGCGTGATCTTGCCCTCGTCCAGCGCCGCGTTGATGTCCGCGGTCAACTGGGCTTTGGCAGTCGCGGTCACGGCGGCGGGGTCGGCGTCGTTCGCCTCACAGATCGCGGCCAGCGTCTGGCCGTCGCGCATCGCGCGCAGCACGTCCTGCGGTCCCAGGCCGGTCGCCTCAGTCACGGCACGCAGCAGCGTACCCGCGACCCGATCCTGCGGGCCATCCGCACCAGGCCGGCCACCCGGCCCCTGTGCGTTCACCGCGCTAACAGCACTAAAAGCCATCACACACACTAACACAACTGCACCGATACGTACCATCCACTTATTCATCATTCGCTCCTTTTTTTGTTCTATCCTGCGTCACACTCATGACGAAAATTGCGTTCGAGTTGTGAAGATTATCGACTGCAAATGTCAACAAACTTCTGGCTATTTGTAAATTCCTGGTAAAATGACAGTAGGGGATCATACAGATGAGTCAATCACGCATGACGACAGCGGCCCTGGCGGAGCTGTTCGGCTTTACTGTGCAGGAAGCTGCCCGCAACCGGGCCGGCCAGCTCAGCCCGCGCCAACGCCAGCAGTGCATCTTCGCCAGCATCGGATACATTGTGCGCGGGCTGGCCGTAATTGTGCTGGTTGTGGTCCTGGCGACGGCGCTGCCCGCCAGCGTCGATCCCGGCTGGCGTATCGCGCTGTACGGCATGGCGGGGATCATGGCGCTGCTGCTGATCTACGGGGGCACGCGCGCCATCTGGCCACCGGTCGCGCAGGTCGCCGGTACGCTGCGCCGCACCGGCGACGACTGGCACCCGCAGCTTCAAATCGGGGACATCCGCCTTCGCATCACCTACCGCCGCTGGAAACACCTGCCGGACACACTGCCCGGCCCCTATCGCGTATACTACACCTCGACCACCCACCAGTTGCTCAGTATCGAGCCGGAGGGATCATGATGCGCATCTCCACCCTTACCCTGAACAGCCCCGCGCCGGTCGCCCAATGCGATTTTTACTGCCAGGCGCTGGGGTTTCGCGTATTGACCGACAGCCTGGACCATGTCACCATCACCACCGGCTATTCCCGCCTCACCTTCAAACAGGGTCACCTGCACGGCGTCTATCACTATACCTTCAATATCCCCAAAAACCAGATCGAGGAGGCCAAAACCTGGCTAGAGGAACGTGTCGGGCTGGCCACCCCAGACATCGTCCACTACGACGACTGGAACGCCGCTGCGATCTACTTCCGCGATGCCGATAACAACATCGTCGAACTCATCGCACGCCATAACCTGCCCATCGCCCGCACCGAGCCATTCGCCGCCAGGAGCATCCTGGGCATTAGCGCCATCGGGCTGCCGACCCCCGATGTGCGCGCCACCGTCAGCGACATCCGCGCCAACCTGGAACTGCCGGTCTGGACCGTCGACAGCACCGGATTCACCGCCCTCGGGGACGAACGCGGCCTGTTGATCGTCGTGGAAACCGGGCAAGTGTGGCCCAGCACCGCCCACGATCTGGCGGTGCCCATGCCGGTGTCGCTCCACATGAAAGGCGTCCTGCACAAATACATCATTCCGGGATTGCCCTACACCATAAATCCGGGATAATAGAGAGCCGACGCCGGCACGCACACGAAAAGGACAAACGGGTTGCATGAGTTTTGCCAACCGTAACACACAGCTCGACCTCTCGATCATCATCGTCAGTTGGAACGTGTCCGACCTGCTGCGCGACTGCCTGGCCAGCATCCAGCAAGCCCCGCTGGTGCGCGTGGAGGCGGACGGCACCGCGCACGGCCAGCAGGGACCCCGCACCGAGGTGCTGATCGTGGATTCGGCCAGCAGCGATGGCAGCGTGGCCATGATCCGCGAGCAGTTCCCCTGGGTGTACCTGATCGCGCTGGATGAGAATGTCGGCTTTGTGCAGGGCAATAACATCGCGCTGGAACTGGCACAAGGCCGCTACCTGCTGCTGCTCAACCCGGACACCATGATCCACGACGACGCGCTGACGATCCTGACGAATTTCCTGGACGAACACCCGGACACCGGCATCGTCGGGCCGCGCGTGCTCAACCCGGACGGCACCACACAGTCCACCCGCCGCCGCTTCCTGACCTCGGTCGGTGGGCTGTTCGAGAGCACCTGGCTGCAAGGCTACGCCCCGCGCCGCATCCTCGACCACTACTACATGAACGACTTCCCCGACACCGGCACATTCGACGCCGACTGGGTGCAGGGCTGCGCGCTGATGGCCCGCCGCACCGTCTACGAGCAGATCGGTGGGCTGGACCCCGGCTTCGTGATGTTCTTCGAGGAGGTGGACTGGTGCCGCCGCGCCAAAGACGCCGGGTGGCGCGTGTTTTATGTCGGCGATGCGCAGATCACGCACTATGGCGGGCAGAGCACCGACCAGGTCGAAACGCAGAAGCACATCCACTTCCAGCAAAGCAAGGTGCGCTACTACCACAAGCACTTCGGATTCTGGACGGCACTTGCCCTCCGCACGTTTCTTCTGTTAAGCTACAGTGCCCAGATCGCGCTAGAGGGGGGTAAAATCGTATTGGGCCATAAAGTCGCCATGCGCCGCGCCCGCATCGTCACCTACCGCCACGTCATCCGTGCGCTGGCGCTGGGCTACCGTATAGGTTACTAACATATGAGAATTGGACAAATCACCGGTGAATACCCACCGATGCAAGGCGGCGTGGGGGCCTTCACACACGAATTGTGCCAGGCCTTGCAAGCATTGGGGCACGAGCTGTTTGTATTCACCGACCACCGCGCCGCCCACAACGAACACCACACCGGGTCCCAGCCCGCCCCCCACATCATGGCTGACGCTCACTCCTGGGGCTGGGGCACACTCAGCCGCATCCGCCGCTGGGCGAAGGCCCAGAAGCTCGACGTGGTGAACATTCAGTACCAGGCCGCCGCCTATAACATGGCCGCGTTCGTTCACATTTTGCCGGTGCGCCTGGATCACATCACCGTCGTCACCACGTTTCACGATCTGCTGGTGCCCTACCTGTTCCCGAAAGCCGGGCCGCTGCGTTACCAGGCCGTACTCACGCTGGCGCGCAGCAGCGACGGCGTGATCGTGACCAATCGCGGCGATCACGACCGGCTCTCCAACGAGAAATCCATCGCCAGCCTGCGCCACATTCCCATCGGCTCCAACATCAAGCCGCAGCCACCGCCCGACTTCAACCTGCGCGTGTGGCGGGCCGCGTTGGGCTTCCAGCCGGCGGATATCGTGGTGGGCTATTTCGGCTTCCTGAACGCCAGCAAAGGCATCGAAACGCTGCTGCAAGGCCTTCGCATCGCGCGGAACAGCGGGCTGCCGGCCAAGCTGCTGATGATCGGCGGGCGCACCGGCACCAGCGACCCGGCCAACATCATCTATGCACGCGAAGTCGACCAGATGATCGAAGACCTCGATCTGCTCGATCATGTCACCTGGACGGGCTTCGTCGACAGCACCGCCGTCAGCGGGCATTTGATGGCCGCCGACCTGATCGCCCTGCCCTACCGGGACGGCATGTCCTTCCGGCGCGGCAGCCTGATGGCGGCGCTGGCCCACGGCTGCACGATTATCACCACCCAGCCCGAAGTTGACGTCCCGGAACTGAACACCGACCAGCACGTGCGCCTGATCCCGCCCGATTCACCGACCGCGCTGGCGATTGCCATCGAAGACCTGGCCGACAACGAGGAACTATGCCGGAAGATGGGAAAAAATGCTGCCGAACTGGCCCAGCAGTTCACCTGGGAGCGCATCGCCGCCCGCACGGCAGACTACTTCCAGGAACTACGCGCGGCGCAGCACCAACAGCTCTGAAGACGACGCCCCACGCGGCGGGGCTAATGCTTGCGGCGCGAGGTTTGCTCTTGCAAATCCCTGAAAAACGCGGGGACACGCTTACCCAGGAACCGGCGACCACCAAACACCAGCATCACCACGCCCCACCCCAGCAGCCATTTGATCTGGCCGGGGTCGTCCAGCACACCGACCAGCACCACCCACAGGTACAGCGGCCCCTGGAACAGGACCGCGAACGACGTGGAGATCGTGTCCTGATGCCAGAACAGGACCATCCACACCGCGAAATACAGCGCGGCCCCGACCAACGGCACAAACCCGGCCTCGCACAGATAGTAGAGCAGCGACACGCTGAAGACCACGTCGAACTCCACATCGTGCTCGCCGATCCAGGTCTGGCCTTCACAGCCGCTGCGCCGCGCCAGAATCCCGTCCAATGTGTCGATGGTGGCGGTGAGCACCAACAGCCACATCACCGTTACCGCGCCATCCGCGCCCTGGCGCAGCGCGATCCACACCACCGCCAGCGCCAGCCCCACGCGCGACACGGTTAAGGCATCCGCCACACGTTTCACCCACAGCATCCCGACACTTTTTCCCTTTTCGCTGGCCTTACAGCGTGCGCAGGTAGGCGGCGATCTCGTCCAGCCATGCCCGCCGTGCATCGGGCGTGATCTCGGCGACTTCGCACAGGTTGAACCACCGCGTCTGCGTAATCCCGCTGAAGCCCAGAATCCCTTTGCACAGCACCGGCTCGACCGCAGTGTGGATCACCTCCGGCGCGCCCATCGTGGTGATGACCGTCGCACCCTGGATGTGCGTCAGCAGCGGCGTGGCGTCGGCTTCGCGGAAGGCCCATTCCGGCAAAAACACCTTGTCGAAAAAGCCCTTCAGCAAAGCGGGCATCACCTCCCACCACACCGGGAAGATGTAGATCAGGTGATCGGCCTGCTCGATGCGGCGCTGGTACGCGCCGACCTTCGGATCCAGGGATTTCCCCTGGGCATAAGCCGCCAGCTCGTCGACGTGCATCACCGGGTCAAAGCCTTCCTGGTGCAGGTCGAGCAGATCGACCTTGTGCCCGTTGTCCTCTAATGTTGTTGTCACCACGCCGAGGATGGCATGGTTGAAGCTCTCGCTCCAGGGATGGTCAATCGTCACCATCACGCGCATAATACGCCTGCTCCTCCGTTACGCCACTCCCCGCCACGCGCGGGCAGCGGCATGCCTGCCGTCATGAGGGTTAACGATAGCCGCGACGCCCGAGGGTGTCAAGTCTGGCAGGCTGGCGTCAACCGGGCGTACAGCATTCGCCCTGGCACAGCGCCTCAACTTCCGGTAAACTTCCCGCCCGACGAACAACCCGAAAACAAGGACCACGATCATGAGCGAAACATCCCCCCCAACCCGCCGCGTATCCGGCCTGGCCAGGCCGGATACGCTGGCCGTGCTGGCGCTGATCCTGCTGTGGCTGCTGTATTTCTGGCGCATCTTCACACCCAGCGCCGGGGATGCGCTCTCGCTCAGGGAAGGCGACTTTTCCGGGCAGTTCGTCGCGTTCTTCGGTTACCAGGTCGAGCGCCTGGCCGAAGGCGAGGTCCCGCTGTGGAACCCGTACAACAACGCCGGGCACCCCTTCCTGGCCGACACACAGTCCGCCGTCTTTTACCCGCCGCGCCTGCTGACCGTCGCCGCCGTGACGATCGTCGACCAGACCGCCCCCGGCGAGCTGTACGCCGCGCTGCAAAACGAGATGGCGCTGCATGTGCTGCTCGGCACGCTGCTGATGTACGCCTTCGTGCGCCGTATCACCGCGCCGGACGATGGCCGCGCGACCCGCGCCTCGGTGATCGGCGGGCTGGTGGCGGCGCTCACGGTTGGCTACAGCGGCTACCTCAGCGGCTACCCGCAGCTCCAACTGGCTGTGCTGGAAGCCGGCATCTGGCTGCCGCTGGTGCTGCTCGGGATTTTCCAGGCCACGCGCCGCGCGCAGCCGGGCTGGACGTGCATGGTGCTGGCCGGGGTCGCACTCGGATTGTCGCTGCTGGCGGGTCACCCCCAGACCAGCCTGTTTACGATTTACCTGGCGCTGGCGTTCCTGGCCTACCGGCTGGCCGCGCACCACACGCGCGCCGGCTGGCGCACCTTTGCGCGGCGCGTCGTGCTGGCGGCGGCGGTGATGGCGCTGGTAGCGGGTGGGCTGGCCGCGGTGCAACTGCTGCCCGGCCTGGAATATACCCGGCTGACCACGCGCCAGGACATGACCTTCGACGCCAAAGGCAACGGCCTGCTCTTCCGGGATATCATTCAAGTGCTGTTCCCTGCCGTGCTCACCGAGTGGTCTCCGCTGTATGTGGGCATCGCCGGGCTGATCCTGGCGGTGATCGCGCTGTGGCGGCGCGTGCCGTTCAGCGCCTTTTTTGGGATCGCGGCACTGGTTGGGCTGGGCCTCAGCTTCGGGGCCGGCACGATCCTGTATGACGCCGCCTACCTGCTGCTGCCAGGCTGTAGCTGGTTCCGAGGACAGGAGCGCGCCGCGTTCATCATCGCGCACAGCGTGAGCATCCTGGCCGGGTTGGGCACGGCCCACGTGCTGGCCTGGGACGTCACCGCCGAGCGCGCCCGCCGCGTGATCCGGGTGGCGCTGGTGGGGCTGCTGGCGGCGTGCGTGTTCATCGCGGGCGTGCTGCTCGTGCAGTGGCGCGGTCCGGACGGCGACACCTACGCCGGCGACCTGCGCGCGGTGACGTTCGCGGCGCTGTTGGCCGGGCTGGCGGCTGGCGTGATCCCCTGGCTGCTGCGCGCCCCGGCGGACTCACGCCGGGTGCTGGCGCTGGTCGCGCTGGTGGTCTTCGACCTGTTCAGCATCACGCAGGGCACGCCCAACTACGCGCCAGTCCCCGCCGAGGAACGGCTGCCCGAACCGGCCATCGTCGACTGGTTGCAGGCCGAACTGCCACCCGGCGCGCGCGTGGACGGGCAGCGCGGCCTCGACGACAATTACGGCACGCTGTACGACGTGCCGGATATCAACGGCATCAGCCCGCTGCGCCTGGCGAGCGTCGACCACCTCCTGACGCTGCCTGACGACCGGTCGTGGGACCTGCTGGCCGTGCGCTACGTGCTGCGTAACTGGGAGGAGTTGATGGCCCGCAGCACGATTGTCGACCAGGCCGAAGACCCCTTCGGCCCGTACAACGTGCACCTGCTGGACGATCCGCGCCCCTTCGCTCACCTGACGTACCGGGCGCGCACCGTC
This sequence comes from Anaerolineae bacterium, assembly GCA_034437275.1. Taxonomy (GTDB): domain Bacteria; phylum Chloroflexota; class Anaerolineae; order Aggregatilineales; family Aggregatilineaceae; genus TC-15. The sequence continues at coordinate 61,759 of DAOTUD010000119.1, read as the reverse complement.
CGCAGCGACGGCGAAGCCTACGCCATCCTCGCCGACCCAACCTACGACATCCGGCTGTTGCAGCAGATCGCGCTGCTGGCCGATGATCCGGGCGTGACGCTGCCTGCCGATCCGCCGGACAACCCGGGCACAGCCACCGTGACACATTTCGCGCCGGAGGAGATTACGATCCAGACCGACACGCCCGCCCCGGCCATCCTGACGATTGCCCTGCCCGATTACCCCGGCTGGCAGGCAACTGTCAACGGCAGCGCGGCGGACCCCATCCGCGCCTACGGCGGCCTGATCGCGCTCCCGCTGCCAGAGGCCGGGACGCACACCGTCGAACTGGCCTACCGCCCCTGGACGTTCACTGCCGGGGCGATCACCAGCGTCGTCACGCTGCTGGCCGTGCTCGGGATCACGCTCGCCAGCACGATCATCGCGCGCCGCAAACGTGTTACGCGCCGTTTAGTCTGACATAGCACACCGAGGTTGACACTATGCTCGACACCCTGCTCCTCTCCGAAAATCGCCGCACAGCGGGCCTGGCGCTCGGCATGACCGTCGGCGCGTTAGGCGGCCTGCTGGCGCTGCTGGTCGTGCTGTTCGGCCCGGTCGTGGCGACCGGGTTGGTGCTGGGGCTGGGTGTCGGGCTGTACATCCTGAGCGATCTGCACGGCGGGCTGTACGCGGTGCTCGCGGTGGTCGCGCTGCTGCCCTTCGGCAAGCTGCCGTTCCCACAGCTGCCGGTCACGCCCAGCTTTCTGGACGCCGCGCTGGGCGGCTTTGTGGCGGTGTATCTGGCGCAGTGGATGACCGGCCAGCGCCGCCTGTTCCGCACCACGCCGGTGATGCCGGTGGTGCTGGCCTTCACCGGGGTCATGATCTTCGCCTTCCTCATGGGCCTGCGCCACGCGCTGCTCACCCCGCGCGACCTGCGGAACGTGCTGGAAATGGCGCTGTCGCTGCTGGTGATCCTGGTGCTGGTGGATGTTGTGCGCGACGTGCGCACCCTCCAGCGCGCGATTGTGGCCCTGATCGGATTTGCCACGCTGTCGGCCTTGCTCGGGATCGTGCTGTGGGTCATGCCGGACCCCCAGGCCGAAGCGCTGCTCAACCGCCTGGGCCGCTTCGATTACCCGGTTGGCGGTGTGCTGCGCTACCGGGCCACCAGCGCCACCCTGCTCAACGAGCGCGCCATCGGCACCTGGATCGACCCCAACGCGTTCGGCGGCTTCCTACAGGTCGCCGGGGCCGTGATCGCGCCGCACATCTTCGCCCGGAAGCCCGTGATCAACCGCTGGCTGGCGGCGCTGAGCTTCGGCATCATCTTCGTCGCCCTGTTCCTGACCGACTCGCGCGGGGCGATGCTGGCGCTGGGCATGGCGTTGGTGTTCATCGCGGCACTGCGCTACCGGCGGCTGCTGTTGATCATGGCGCTGGTGGTGCTCATCGCGCTGTTTCTGCCGGTCACTCAGCGCTACATCGACAAGCTGGAGGCCGGGGTCACCAACCAGGACGTCGAAACGCAGATGCGCTGGGGCGAATATAAGGACGCGCTGCGCCTGATCAACCGCCACCCGATCATCGGCGTCGGCTTTTCCGGCACCCCGGAGATCGACCTGTACCTGGGAGTGGCCAACACTTACCTTACCGTCGCGTCGAACGCCGGATTCGTGGGCCTGTTCGCCTACCTGGTGCTGATGGGCAGCCCCTTCCTCTACAGCGCAATCCACTACCGGCAGATTCAGGCGCACCCCGTGCTCAGCGATATCTGGCTCGGGTTAGCGGCAGGGCTGGTGGGCGTGCTGGTCGGGGGCGTCTTCGATCACTTCTACTTCAAGATCGACCAGTTCTACGCCACCATGGCCTTCGTGTGGATCATCTACGGGCTGCTGCTGGCAGCGGTGCGGCTGGCGGTGAGAAGATGGCCCCCACCGGCGCGCTGACCATCACCAAAGACACCGGGCTGTTCATCGCCCGGCGTCGCTAATCGATCATGGCCCTGCCCCATTCCGGCCCCTGTGATGAGCTTGATGAGGCGGCGCGCACCGCCTCATGTTTCGTTTCCGGCGGCGGTTCCTGCTTCTGCCCCTCGTAGCGGTGCGACTCGATGTCGAAGCCTTCCCAAAAACGCTGAAAGCGCGTCAGCCCGCCTTCAAACTCATGCGACGTCTGGAGCCGGGCAAACAGTCCACTCGCGTCCAGCCGTGCGACCTTCACCGCGAAGTAGTCGGCGCGGTCGGTCACGAAGTGGAACACGCCGGCCGGCAGCAGCACGCGGTGAATCGCGCGGATCGTGGCGTCGGGCAGCGGGTCCTGCTTGCGCTTGGAATGCTTGAGGATCGGCGGGGGGAACAGCAGGAACACGTCCTGCACGCTCTGATCGGGGACTTTGGCCAGCGCACGGCGGAAGTCGGCCCGGACAAACTTCACGTTATCCAGGCCGGCGGCCTCGGCGCGGTTGATCGCATCCCAGATCGATTTCCGGTGCCAGTCGAACCCGACGAAGTACAGGTCCGGCTGCCCCTGGGCCTGCCGCACCAGGAACTCCCCGCGCCCGCAGCCCAGGTCGAAGACCAGCGGCGCGTCGGCGTCGAACAGTTCACGCGAGGACAGCGGCGGCAGCGCGTCCGGGTTCCAGTACAGGTCCTTGCTGCTGTAGGCCCGCAAATAACGCGCCAGCGCGGCGTCGTTCGGCTTCTTGACGCGAAAACGCTTGAGTTTCAGCCGGCTCATGTGCTACACCGCCCTCGGTTTCATGGAACGGCCCGGCGGCACGTCCGCCGACGCCGCCCGGTAGCGCTTGAAGGTCGCAACATCGTTCTTGGGCAGCCGGTGCTCCTTGCAAAAACGGATATACGCCATCAGGTGAAAGGTCGCCGTCTCGACTTCGTACTTGAATACGCGCGCGATCACACTGTGCGCCAGGTCCCCGCTGCGCTCCCAGGCGGCATACAACGGCGCGCGGTCGTAGGGCACGGCGCGGAACTCGACCGACCACTGCCCATCATCCCCGGTCAGGACCAGGTATTGCGCCGACGGATCGCCGTTGAACGGCGCACCGACCGCCCCGCTGTTGAGAATCCAGCGCGCCCCCACACGGCGATCAAACGGGCGGTGGGTGTGCGCGCCGACCACGACCGGCTCCGGCACCGCCTGCACCGCTGCCAGCAGTTCGTCATCGCTCATCCAAAAGCCCAGCCCGTCATTCAGCGCGCGCGGGCTGCCATGCACTACGCGGATCGCCGGCAGGCCCGGCACCTCAATGGTGTGACGCCAGGGCAGCGTCTTTAGATACGCGAACTCCTCATCGCTCAACGCCTCGGCCACGCGGCGCGTCGGCAGCCACCAGTCGGTGTTCCACTCGCGCGGCAGGTCGCCCGCCCGGAACTTGAGCACGTACTCCTCGTGATTGCCGAACACGACCGGCCAGGCCATCGCACGGACGGCCTGCAGGCAGGCTTTGCTCTGCGGGCCGCGATTGATCACGTCGCCGTTGACGATCACCTGGTCCGGGGCGATAGCCGCGATATCGCGCTGCACCGCCTCAAACGCGGGCAGGTTGCCGTGAATATCGGCTAGAATTGCGATGCGGGGCATACTGTCACCTTCTTTCTGCGAAAACCATAAGGTGTAGATTATGGCGCAATCGGGCACCGACAGCAAATGTAACATAAAAAAGGGCAGGGAAGCCCCCTGCCCCAAAGCGCGTTCGGCGATAAGTCACCCGGCGCGGCGCTACTCGTTCAGCATGAACCCGTCCACCGCCACCGAGAAGTACTGCGCGTACAACGCATCGAACTCGGCATCCGGCGCTTCCAGCCAGAAGATGTAGTCGTTGCCGCCCGCCTGCGTGGTCGCGAAGAACGCCCCGGCCATCTTCACCGTGTCCTCGTAGGTGAAGACCACCAGATACCACTCGCGCCCGGCCACATAGTACGGCTCCCCGGCCAGGATCGCCAGCCCGTCGACGTTCTCACGCAGATTGCCGACCCAATGCTCGGCCAGCGCCGCCTGCGAGCGCCCGGCGGTTTCGGCGGCCCCCAGCGCCAGGAACACGGTCGCGTCGTCGGGCGGGCCGAAGATCGCCCAGTCGCCGCGATCCTCGCGCACCCATTCCGCCGGCACCGGCAGCGTCACCGCGCCGTCCGCCAGCGAGACGCGCTGCCAGGCGCTCGTCCCGGCGAGTTGAGCCGGTTCGAAGAAGTTGATGCTGTCCACCAACGCCTGCAGCGCGGCCTGGGCCGGTTCAGTGTTGCTGGCCGGGGCGTCCAGGTCGAAGCCGTAGCCCACGCCCTGCTCCGGCACGTAGATCGCGATCACCGCTCCGATGCGCGGCTCGCCGTCGTACACGTACGTGTAGTCGGTCACGTAGGCGGGCAGGCCGCTGATGGTGACCTCGCGCTCGTTGGTGATCTGCAAATTCTGGAGCTGGTTCCAACTGGCGCGGATGGCGGCGTCGGTTTCCGCCGCACTGGATACGTCCGTATAGGGATAGAGCGTCAGCACGGTATTGGTCGCCAGGTCACCGGTGAACAGGCGCTTGCCGTCCTGCGTGAAGCGCGGGCGAATCCAATCGGCGGGATACTGGAAGTTGACACCATAGGTCAGGTCGGTATAACCGCGCAGCGACGCATCCACCCCATCGTTGTCGACCTGGATGATCGTCTCGTCCAGGCGCTTTTCGCCGGTCACATTTTCGGCGATGAAGCTGATCGCGTACTCGCCGCTGGGCGCGGGCTGCTTCTCGAACGTGATCGACTGCGCGTCGGCCAGCGTCAGCACCTCGCCATAGGAGGCGGTCGCCAGGTCGTAGTCGGCGTCCATCGTCAGCCACAGCGGGCGGAACTGGTCACCGAGCTGCACCTGGAGTTGGAACGGCTGCAGCGAGCCGTTCGCCATCTCGTTGATGCCCCAGACGGCGGTCGACCGGCGCTCGTTCAGGTCGAACACGAGCTGCGCCTCGATGGTCGGATCGCCGTTGGCGGGGATGTAGTCGCCGTTGACGACCGCGATATCCGGGTTATCGCGGTTGGGCAGGATCAGCCCATAGGTAGTGACGATGCCATCGGTCAGCACCGGGACTTCGGCTTCCCAGATGAACGTGCGCTCGGACAGCCCGTCGGCCCAGTTGATGATGTCCACGCCGCCGGGCGTCGTGGTGCGCGCGATCAGGTAGTCGTAATCGAGCACGATGCGCTCGTCCTGGGTGCGCACGTAGGCAACGGAGTAGTTCACTTGCAGCACGTCGCGTCCGGTCACCTCGACCGTCACCACCGATGGGTTATAGATGCTGACCATCTCGGGATACACGCCGGTCACAGCGACGCTGGGCGCGGCGGTTACCGTCGCGTTGGCCGTGCCATGAAACAGGTCCAGGAACGTCACCCACGACGCCATGCTGGCCGGGGCTTCGCGCGGGTAGCGCTCGTCGAAGTCGACCAGTTGGTAGGCGTAGCGATTCGCCGGGAAGTACACCGACACCCCGTGCGAACCGTCCAGCCAGTAGTGATGATCCTCGTAGATCACATAGCGGTCGACGCTCTGCATCACGCCCTGCGCAGCCTGCTGGACCGCCGGCACGGTCGACAGGTCGGCCAGCAGATCGGCGAACTGGTACAGGTCCACCGACGACCAGACCTCGTAATACTGCGGATCGTCGAAGCCGCCATAGGCCAGCGTGTTGTTGCGCGCATCCGACACCGCGCTCAGCGAGGCCTGCGGGTTCGCCTGGACCGCCGCCACCAGTTGATCCATCGCGCCCGCCATCTGTGCACTCTGGCCCAGGTCGACCACGCTCAGCCCGTACACGTCGTCCATCTCCAGCACGTCGGTGAAAAAGTACATGTAGTAATCCACCACATGCCGCCCCAGTTCGGCCCCGTCCATCTGCGGGTTGAGCGTGAGCTGCTCCAGGAACAGGTAGTACCACCCGGCCCCGGGTTCGTTTTCCTGCGAGCCGATCCCGTAGCGCGCGTAAGGCGTGATCGTCTGGAAGACCTCCATCTGCCCCATCAGGCACATATCGAAGCCGAGCACCTCGAACTGCGCGAGGCCGGTCTCGGCGCGGACGCGATCTAGCGCGCTCACCAGGTCCGGCAGTGTAGCATCCGTCCCGGCCTGCTCGTCGCTGAAGTGGCTGGCCCACGCCCCGCCGTGATCCCACAGCACCAGCATATACTTCCGCGCCGGATAGTTGGTGATGCCCCAGATCGCGAAGTCGGCTACGGCGTCGGCGCTGCCGCTGTCGATCTCGCCCAGGTTTTGCAGCACCGGGGACGTGATCTGCGCCGGGTCCTGGTCCTGCTGGATGTAGTAACGGCGGGCCTCGGTCCAGTCGCCGTCGGCGTTGGCGTAGTATTCCGCACGGTCGACCTGCACGACGATGTTCACGTCCGCCGTCGAGCCGATCACCTCCATCTCGTTCAGGTCCAGCAGCGCCGCCATCTCGATGTTGTTGTCCGCCGCGACGAACACCAGCACGGTCCATTCAGCGGTTTGCTGCGTCTGCCGGGCGGGGTCAACCGGCGGATGGTGCGCTGCCTGAGCACTCTGCGCAGCGAGCGCCTGCCGCGCGCGGTCGACGGCAGGCTGGCCGGCGCGGTCCGGCCACGCCTGGGCATGGGCGCGCAGCATGTTCGGAGCTGCCGGGGTTGCCGGTGACGCAGTCTGGATCACGGGCAGCGCCAGCACAGCGGCCAGTATCACGACCACCCACCGTGTAATCCGGGTTGGATGCAGCATGATCATTTCTCCTTGTCCAATGGCATTATATGTGCAGTCTAGTACATATTTCCCATATAAACCAACCGGTTTCTCATGCAAAACAACCGTTCTTCCTATATTCCTCTAATAAACTCTTGCTAGGATTAGCACGCAATCCAAATCGCAAACCAAGCTAGAGAAAGTGAGATATGTGCGGAATCACCGGAGCATTCGGCGAAACTGACGCAGAGATAAATTCCCTACTCGACACGATGGTCCATCGCGGACCGGATGGCCAGGACACCATGCACTGGGAGCAGGGATTTTTCGGGCATGTGCGGCTGGCGATTGTAGACGTCGAAGGCGGCAAGCAGCCGCTCAGCGACACCAACGACAAGCGTTGGCTGGTCTGCAACGGCGAAATTTACAATCACGAGGACTTACGGGAAGACCACACGACCTACCCCTTCAAGACCGACTCCGACAATGAGATTATTTTCCCACTCTACGAGCGCGAAGGCGTCGAGGCTGTCAAACAGCTCGACGGGATGTTTGCCTTTGCGCTGTGGGATGGCACAGGGCTGTATATGGCCCGCGACCCGTTGGGCATCAAGCCGCTTTATTACGGCTACAACAACGGGGCGATGTACTTCGGCTCAGAAATCAAGGTGCTGCGGGATAAAGTCGAGGAAGTACGCGAATTTCCGCCCGGGCACTGGTATCACAGCGATCATGGATTTGTCCCCTACTACAGCGTCGCCTCGGTCATCGAGGACCAGGAAGCCGGCAGCGCGCCCTCGTTGGAAGAAATTCGGGCGGAACTGCGCGATGCCGTACACAAGCGGCTGATGTCCGATGTGCCGCTGGGCGTCTTCCTGAGTGGGGGAATTGACAGCAGCATCATCGCCGCGCTGGTCGCGGAGAAGATGGACAATTTCCACTCGTTCAACGTCGGGTTGGATGTCGGCGGCGAAGACCGCAAGTACGCGCGCATGGTGTCCGAATATCTCGGCACGCAGCATCACGAATATTTCTACACGCAAGAGGAAATCCTCGAAGCGCTGCCCGAGATTATCTACCACCTGGAATCCTACGATCCGGCGCTGGTGCGCTCCGCGATCCCAAACTACTTCCTGGCGCGGCTGGCCAGCCAGCATGTGACGGTGGTGCTCTCTGGCGAGGGCGCGGACGAACTGCTAAGCGGCTACCATTACCTCAAGGAGTACAAAACGCCGCAAGAACTCCGCACCGAGTTGATCCGCATCACCGACGGGCTGCACGACTGCAACTTGCAGCGCCTGGACCGCATGACGATGGCGCACGGGCTGGAAGGCCGCGTGCCGTTCCTGGATACCGAGTTCATCGCCCAGGCGTCCGCCGTGCAGCTTGACCAGAAGATCGACACCAAAGGCATCGAAAAGTGGGCGCTGCGCAAGGCCTTCGAGGGGATGCTGCCCGACGAGGTGATCTGGCGTAAGAAGATGCAGTTTGCCACCGGGGCCGGCTCCGACGATTTGATCGCGCAGCTCGCCGATGAAGAGATCAGCGACGCGGAATTTGAGCGCGAAAGCCGCGAGGTCTACGCGGCCACCGGGCGCGAGATTCTCGACAAAGAGGAACTCTACTTCTTCCGCATCTTCCGCGATTTCTTCGGGCTGGAGATGGCCCCTATCGTGCGCCGCTGGCGGTAGTCTCGCCGGCACCACTATCTAGCAGTAAATCACACGGGATGTCCATGTGGCATCCCGTTTTTTATGTTTTCTGGGCGGGCGATACGCATGATCACGCCCCGCCACAGACGGCGGAGAACAACCGCAGACCGGCGGCGGCTGGCAACTCATCAAACGCTAAACCGGTTTAGTATATTTCTAATACCATACGATCCAGGAGCATTTATAATATGCATTAGATTTATTCACACATCGTTATTTCCGCTCGGGATCAGACGGTGGTAACAACCTCAGGAGGGACGTATGGTCGTGGCGGTTCTGGCCGGGTTTGCAGCGGCAGCCCTGGCCCCAATCATTCAACACCGCGTGCGCGACAACGCCGGCTGGCTGATAGCGGGAGTACCGCTGGCCCTCACGCTGTATTTCGGCCTACATCTTTCGCGCCTGGCAGACGGTGAGACGTTCACCGCCGGCTATGCGTGGGTCCCATCGCTGGACATCGACCTGGCCTTCCGGCTGGATGGGCTGGGCGTGCTGTTCGCGCTGATCATCAGCGGCATCGGCACGCTGATCGTCATCTACGGCGGCGGCTACCTGAAGGGCGATCCGCTGCTGGGCCGCTTTTATGCATATGTGCTGATCTTCATGAGCGCGATGATCGGCGTGGTGCTGGCCGACAATCTGATCGCGCTGTTCGTTTTCTGGGAACTGACCAGCATCAGTTCCTACCTGTTGATCGGCTTCAAACACAACTATTCCGACTCGCGCGCCTCCGCGCTGCAAGCCCTGCTGGTCACGGGCGGCGGCGGGCTGGCGCTGCTGGCGGGGCTGGTGCTGCTCGGCCATGTGGCAGGCACGTACACCATCAGCGCAATGATGGCCGATCCCCAGGCCGTGCAGGCCGACGGGCTGTACCCCGCGATCCTGGTCCTGGTGTTGATTGGCGCGTTCACCAAGTCCGCCCAGTTTCCGTTTCACTTTTGGCTGCCGGGCGCGATGGTCGCGCCGACCCCGGTCAGCGCCTACCTGCACTCGGCGACGATGGTCAAGGCTGGGATTTACCTGCTGGCGCGCCTGACGCCGGTGCTGGGCGGCACCGACGAATGGCAGGCGGGACTGATCACAGTCGGCGGCGTGACGATGGTTCTCGGCGCGTTCATCGCGTGGCAGCAGACCGACCTGAAGCGCATCCTGGCCTATTCGACCGTGAGCGCGCTGGGGATGCTGGTCCTGCTGCTGGGGGTCGGCACCGATTACGCCGTCAAAGCGGCCATGACGCTGCTGGTCGCGCATTCGCTGTATAAGGGCGCGCTGTTCCTGGTGGCGGGCACGCTCGATCACGAAACCGGCACGCGCGACGTGACGCAGTTGGGCGGGCTGTGGCGGATCATGCCCTGGACCGGGTCGGCGGGCGTACTGGCCGCCGCGTCGATGGCCGGGCTGCCGCCGCTGTTCGGCTTCATCAGCAAGGAAGTCTTCTACAAGGCGGCCTACGACGCACCTGACGGGGCCGCGCTGCTGACCGGGTTCGCGGTGCTCAGCAGTGTGTTCATGGTGGTGGCGGCGGGGTTGGTCAGCCTCAAGCCGTTTTTCGGCGCGCCGGGCCGCACGCCCCATAAACCGCACGAAGCCCCGCTGAGCATGATCCTGGGGCCGGTCGTGCTGGGGAGTGCCGGTGTACTCTTCGGCGCGCAGCCGGCGCTGGTGAAGGACTATGCGATCAAGACGGCGGTGCAGGCCACGCTCGCCGCCCCGGCGAAGGTCGAGCTGGTGCTGTGGCCCGGCGTGAACACCGTCCTGCTGCTGAGCATCGCCACCATCCTGGCCGGGCTGGCGCTGTATGCCGTGCGCACCCCGGCCCAGCAGCGGATCCGCCCGCTGGACATCGGCGCGCAGCTTGGCCCGGCGCGTGGTTACCAGGCGTCGCTGCGCGGGCTGTTGTGGCTGGCAGATCGCCAGACGCGCCTCCTGCAAAGCGGCTACCTGCGCATCTACCTGATCACGATTGTGGCCGTGACCACCGCGCTCACCGGCTACACGCTGCTGGCGCACACCGATATCGACGGCATCTGGCGCGCCCCCGACGCGCGCGTGTACGAAGTGCTGATCGCCGGGGTGATCCTGGCCGGGACGGTGACCGTCACCCAGGCGCAGTCCCGGCTGGCAGCGGTCGCCGCGCTGGGCACGATTGGCTACGGCATCGCGCTGCTGTACATTATGTTCGGCGCGCCGGACCTGGCGATGACGCAGTTCGCCATCGAGACGCTGACCGTGCTGCTGTTCGTGCTGGTGATCTACCGCCTGCCGCGCTTCGGGCGCATCTCCAGCCGCGCGGTCCGCATACGAGACGCCACCATCGCGCTCAGCGCCGGGGCGTTGATGACGGTGCTGGTGCTGGTCGTCACCGCCAACCCGGCCAGCACGGCGCTCACGTCCTATTTCGCCGACAACAGCGTCACGCTCGCCAAGGGGCGCAACATCGTCAACGTGATCCTGGTCGACTTCCGCGCGCTGGATACGCTGGGCGAGATCGTGGTGCTGGCGGTGGCGGCTGCCGGGGTGTACGCGCTGTTGAAGCTGCGCCCGCCCGCTGGCGAAACTTCCATCGAACGTGAAGACCGCGCCGACAGAACGCGCAGCACCATCGAGATGCACGCGGAACAATACGAGGCCGGGTCGCCCGACCACCCCACGACGCGGCAGCGCGACGCTTGACCGGTTGAGAGGAGGCGTAAGGATGAACACGCACGTGAAACTTGGCACGCTCTGGGGCGTTCCCATCGGGCTGCATAACAGTTGGTTCCTGGTCTTTGGGCTGGTCACGGTGTCGCTGGCAACGGGCTACTTCCCGCTGGAGTATCCCGATCTGCCGCCGCTGGCTGCCTGGACGCTGGGCGGGCTGACCGGCGTGCTGTTTTTCGCATCGGTGCTGGCGCACGAATTGGGCCACGTGCGGGTGGCGCTCCGCGAGCGCGTGCCCGTGCGCGGGATCACGCTGTTCATGTTCGGCGGCGTGGCGCAGATCGAAGACGAGCCGCGCACCGCCGGCGCGGAGTTCCGCATCGCCATCGCCGGGCCAATTGTCAGCCTGCTGCTGGCGGCGCTGTTTGGCGCGCTCTACCTGCTGGACCGCAGCGTATCGCCCTACCTGGCCGCGCCGAGCATCTGGCTGGCGCGCATCAACCTGATCCTGGCCGTGTTCAACATGATCCCCGGCTTTCCGCTGGATGGCGGGCGCGTGCTGCGCGCCGTGATCTGGCAGGTGACGGGCAGCCAGATCCGCGCAACCCGCCTCGCCGCCGGTATCGGGCAGGCGTTCGCCTACGGGTTCATCGGCCTGGGCGTGCTGCAAATGCTGACCGGCGGCTTCTTCAACGGGCTGTGGATGGTCTTTATCGGCTGGTTCCTGCAAAACGCCGCCCAGAGCGCCGTAATGCAAAACCGGCTGCGCGAACAATTGGCCGGGGTCAACGTGGGCCAGATCATGACGCGCGACTGTGTCCCGATCCCGCATTGGGTGCCGGTCAAGGAGCTGGTAGAGCAGCGCATGATGCTGCGCGGCGAACGCTGCTTCGTCGTGGCCGAGGGCAGTATCGTGACTGGCGTGATCACGCCCGACAACCTGATCACCATCCCCCGCGAGCGCTGGGCCACGCTGACCGCCGGCGACATTATGCTGCGCAGCGATCAGCACCACACGGTGGAGACGTCCTCCGGCGTGTTGGACGCACTGCGCATCATGGAGCGCGACAATATGCCGCAGTTGGCCGTGATGGAAAACGGGCGGCTGTTGGGCACCGTCACGCGCGAGCAGATTCTCGACCTGCTGCAAATGCAAACGCAGTTCAGCCAGTGATGAGGGAGAACAGAATGGACTCGGTCGTATTACGCACTGCGACACGGTACTTGCTGCCGCTGCTGTTGTTGTTTTCGTTTTTCGCGCTGCTGCGCGGGCACAACGAGCCGGGCGGCGGCTTCGTCGGCGGGCTGGTGGCGACGACTGCCTTCGCGCTGTACGCGATCAGTTATGGCGTGACCCCGGCCCGCCAGTTGTTGCAGGTCAGCCCGCGCCGCCTGATGGGCATCGGGCTGTTGATCGCCGCGCTCAGCGGGACGATCGGGATGGTGGCCGGTGACCCGTTCATGACCGCCCGCTGGGACACGCGCGAGATCCCGGTCGTCGGCAAGCTGGGCACGCCGCTGCTGTTCGATATCGGCGTGTATCTGGTCGTGATCGGCGTTGCGCTGACCATCATCTTCGCGCTGATCGAAGTCGAAGAGGAAAGCTAGCGTATGGAAGTGATACTCGCAGTTGTGATCGGCGCGCTGTTTGCCGCCGGCCTGTACATGATGATGCGCCGCAGTTTCGTGAAGTTGGTGATCGGGCTGGCGCTGCTGAGTTATGCCGCGAGCCTGCTGATCTTCACGGTCAACGGGGTGACGCGCGGCGCGCCGCCGCTGGTCGCCGAGGGACAGACCACCCCGGCGGAACCCTTCGCCGACCCGCTGCCGCAGGCCTTGATCCTGACGGCAATCGTGATCGGGTTTGGCGTGCAGGCGTTCGCGCTGGTGCTGTTCAAGCGCACCTACCAGTCCACCAACACCGACGACCTGGACCGCATCACCTCCACCGAACAGCGCAGCAGGGCCAGGCTCCAGCCGCCGCCCGCTGATGACGGGAGAGACGAGTGATGGCCAATATTCTGTTGCTGCTGCCGGTGCTGGTGCCGTTCCTGACGGCAGTTATCGCTATGATCGCGTGGCACAATGTCGCGCTCCAACGCCGGATCAACGTGGCGGGCGGCGTGGCCCACCTGGGCGCAGCGATTGCGCTGCTGGTGCTGGTGCAGCAGGACGGCATCCAGGCCACGCAGCCGGGGAACTGGCCCGCCCCGTTCGGGATCACGCTGGTGGCCGACCTGTTCAGCGCGATCATGGTGCTGATGGCCGGGGCGATGGGCCTGACCGTCGCAGTATACTCGCTGGGCAGCATCGACGCGCGGCGCGAGGCGTTCGGCTACTACCCGCTGCTGCACACGCTGCTGATGGGCGTCAGCGGCGCGTTCCTGACCGGCGACATGTTCAACCTGTACGTGTGGTTCGAGGTGATGCTGATCGCGTCGTTCGTGCTGATGGCGCTCGGCGGCCAGCGCGACCAGCTCGAAGGCGCGCTGAAGTACGTCACCATCAACTTACTATCGTCGGCGCTGTTCCTGATGTCGGTCGGCATCCTGTACAGCGTCACCGGTACGCTGAACATGGCCGACCTCGCGCGGCAGATCGCCGGCGGCGCGGTCGATCCCGGGCTGGCGAGTGTGCTGGCCGTGATGTTTATGGTCGCGTTCGGCATCAAGGCCGGGCTGTTCCCGCTGTTCTTCTGGCTGCCGGCCTCGTACCACACCCCGCCGATTGCGATCACGGCGCTGTTTTCCGCGCTACTGACGAAGGTCGGCGTGTATGCGCTGGTGCGCGTCTTTACGCTGATCTTCGTACACGACGTGGCGTACACCCACACGCTGATGCTGGTCATCGCCGGGTTTACGATGGTGACGGGTGTGCTGGGCGCGATGGCGCAAACTGAGGTCCGGCGGCTGTTGTCGTTCCACATCATCAGCCAGATCGGCTACCTGCTGATGGGCCTGGGCCTGTTCACCGAACTGGCGCTGACGGGCACGATCTTCTTCATGGTGCACGTCATCATCGCCAAGTCGGCGCTGTTCCTGGTCAGCGGCATCGTGCAGCAGGTGGCGGGCAGCTACGACCTGAAAAAACTGGGCGGCCTGTACCGCGCCCAGCCAGGACTGGCGGCGCTGTTCTTCCTGCCGGCGATGGCGCTGGCGGGACTGCCGCCGTTTTCCGGCTTTTGGGCCAAGCTCACACTGGTACGCGCCGGGCTGGAGACGACCGACTACGTGATCGTCGGCGTGTCGCTGGCGGTGAGCGTGCTCACGTTGTTCTCGATGACGAAAATCTGGGCCGAGGCGTTCTGGAAAGACCGCCCCACCCCAGCCGCGGACTGGCAGCCGCTGCGGGACCGGCGCGCGCTGGTGCCGCCGGTGGTCGCGCTGGCCGCGCTGACCGTGATCCTGGGCATCGCCGCTGAGCCGGTGCTGGCCCTGGCCAACGACGCTGCCGCGCAACTGCTCGACCCGTCCGCGTATATTGACGCCGTACTGGGAGGCAACGCATCATGACACTGCTGCTGTTAAACACGCTGTTCGCGCTGGCCTGGCTGGCGCTGACGGGGACCTTCACCCCGGTGAACTTCGTGATCGGCTTCGTGGTGAGCTTCAGTCTGCTGTGGCTGACGCAGCGCCTGATGCAGCCCTCGAACTATTTCCGCAAAGTGCCGCAGGTGCTCGGCTTCGCGCTATTCTTCAGCGTGGAGCTGGTCCGCGCCAACCTGCGCATGGCGCGCGTGGTGCTCTCGCCGCGCCCGGCGGTGCGCCCGGCGGTAGTCGCCATCCCGCTCGACGCGCGCTCCGACACCGAAGTCACGCTGCTGGCCAACCTGATCGCGCTCACCCCCGGCACGCTCTACCTGGACGTCTCGCGCGATCGCTGCATCATATACGTGCATACCATGTTTGTCGACGATATCGAGCTGTTCCGCTACCGGATTAAACGCGGGTTTGAGCGCCGCATAATGGAGTTGTTCGCATGACCGAGATTACCCTGAGTGACTTTGCAAGCTACGGTATTCTGCCGCTGCTGGCGCTGGCGGTGGTGCTGGTGTTCATCCGGCTGGTGCACGGCCCCAGCCTGCCGGATCGCATCATGGCGCTGGACCTGATGAACACGCTCGGCATCGGGATCATCGCCACCTACGCGATTACGACCGATCAGGCCGCGTTCCTGGATGTGGCGATTGCGATGGCGCTGATCTCCTTCGTGGGGACGGTCGGCTTCGCATATTACATCGAACGGAGGGTATGACTATGCAGGATATCCTGACGGCAGGGCTGATGCTGGTCGGCACGTTGTTTATGCTGGTCGCCAGCCTGGGCGTGCTGCGCATGCCGGACCTGTTCCTGCGCATGTCGGCCAGCACCAAAGCCGCGACGTTGGGCACCAGTTCGATCCTGATCGCGGTCGCGGTGCATTTCAGCGCGATCGGCGTGGCGACCCGCGCCCTGGCGACGCTCGTCTTCCTGCTGCTGACGGCACCGGTCGCGGCGCACATGTTGGCCCGCGCAGGCTACTTCGTGGGCGTCAAGCTGGCCGACGAAACCGTGATCGACGAGCTGGCCGGGCGTTACGACCTGGAGACGCACCTCCTCGATAGCTGCGATCCCGCCCCCAGTGTGGAGGACTGAGCCGCGCCGGTTCCCCGCCATACGCCGCTTTTGAGCAAAAACCCGCTTTTGGTGTACTATTAGGAGTAGGTGTGCCTATGTCAGCACTGTGATCCAGTCAAATAGACTTGAGAGATGGATTTTATGACCACAAAAAACAAGGCTCCAACCCACTCTGAAAGTGACGAACGCTATAAAGTCCTTGAGCGCACCATGAAGCGCTTTGATTACCAAAAGGACGCGCTCCTGGAAGTCCTCAACTCAGCCCAAGAAGCGTTTGGGTACCTCTCGGAAGAACTCCTGGAATATGTCTCGCGACAGCTTAACGTGCCCTTTGCCCGCGTCTATGGCGTGGCGACGTTTTACCACATGTTCACCTTCGAACCGCTGGGCGAGCATAACTGCATCGTGTGTGCCGGGACCGCCTGCTATGTCAAAGGCTCCGACCACATCGCGCAGAATCTGGCCGAGACATTCAATATTGAACCGGGCCAGACCACGCCAGATGGCCTGTTCAGCCTCACCATGGCGCGCTGCCTGGGGAGCTGTGGCTTGGCCCCGGTGGTCGTGTTAGATGGCGTGGTGCGCGGCAAGGAAACCGCAGAAGCTATCACCGCGCGGGTGACTGAGATTGTCACGGCAGCAAAAGAAGAACGGCAGGGGGCAGGATGAAAACCGAGCGACTCGAGCAACTTGCACAAAAAGAACGTGATCGACAAAGCCAATACCATCAACGCATCTTCTGCTGTACCAGCACAGCGTGTCTTTCAGCCGGGGCCGGACAAACGCATCAAGCGGTAGAACATAACCTCATGGCCTGCCAATGTGACGAGCATGAGGCCGAGGTGGTCAAAACCGGGTGCATGGGCTTATGCAGTCGGGGGCCGCTGATCCGGGTGGATGCCAAAGGGGAAACGCCGGTGTTGTACGGCGATGTGACCCCCGATGTCGTCCCACAAATTGTGGCCCAGCATATCCCCCTTCAGGCGGACGACGAGGTCGATCCCGACGATCTGGATGATGACGCCTCGCCCCACGATTTCATGCATTTCCGGGCCAGCCTGCGCCAGGCCAAACATAAAACCGGGTTGGATAAACACGTTATCCCGCTGGATATCCCGTTTTTCACCAAGCAGGTCAAAGTGGTCTTGAACGAAACCGGCTATATCGACCCGGAAAAGCTGGAGGACTACCTGGCACATGACGGCTACCAGGCGCTGATCAAAGTGCTGAGCGCGATGACGCCCGAGCAGGTATGCGAAGAGATATCGGAAAGCGGGCTGCGGGGGCGCGGGGGCGCTGGCTTCCCCACCGGCCTGAAGTGGAAGCTCACACTGCAGCAAGACTCGGCGGAAAAATACGTGATCGTCAACGGCGACGAGGGCGACCCGGGGGCCTACATGGATCGAACTGTCATGGAGGATGATCCCCACCGCGTGTTGGAAGGCATGATCATCTGCGCCTATGCCGTCGGGGCGACACACGGCTACCTCTACATTCGCGGTGAGTACCCGATCGCCATCCAACGCATCCAACGCGCGATCCGTGCAGCACGACGGCGCGGCATTTTGGGTAAGTCGGTGTTGGGCACCGATTTCAGCTTCAACGCCGATGTGCGCATCGGCGCAGGGGCCTTCGTGTGTGGCGAGGAGACGGCGCTGATCCATTCCGTCGAAGGCAAACGCGGAATGCCGCGCATTCGCCCGCCGTATCCGTCCGCCTCTGGGCTGTGGGGCAAACCCACCGTCATCAACAACGTGGAGACAATGGGCAATGTACCCACCATCATCAACAAGGGCGCAAGGTGGTTCGCCTCGATCGGAACGGAGAAAAGCAAGGGGACCAAAGTCTTTGCATTGGCCGGACAGCTCCGCCACACGGGCCTGATCGAGGTGCCGATGGGCATCACGCTGCGCGAAATTGTCTACGAGATCGGCGGCGGGATTCCCCTCCAACGCGACTTCAAGGCGGCGCAAACCGGCGGCCCTAGCGGTGGATGTATTCCCAGCGAATACCTGGACGCCCCGGTCGATTACGAAAGCCTCAAGGCGCTGGGATCGATTATGGGGTCCGGCGGCCTGGTGATCATCGACGACACAACCCTGATGCCCGATTTCGCACGTTTCTTCATGGATTTCTGTGTGGACGAAAGCTGCGGGAAGTGTCTGCCCTGCCGGGTCGGGACGGTCCAGATTCGCGCGCTGCTGGATCAGATCATCAGCGGGCAAGCCACCCCGGAAGACCTGGACAAGCTGGAAACGCTCTGCACCCTGGTGCAAAAAACGAGTCTGTGCGGCCTGGGGCAATCGGCACCGAATCCGGTCGTCAGCACGCTCAAGTATTTTCGACACGAATACGAGTCATTGGTGCCAGCAGAACCTGTGGCCCAAACCGGCGCAGATTAACGCGGCCTGCACAGCCCAAAAAGAGACTTAGGAGTAACATATGCTTGAATTGATAATCGACGGGCAGACAGTAACAGTCCAACCGGGAACAAGTGTGCTCGAAGCGGCGCATGCAAACGGTATTGATATTCCCCATTTGTGCTACCATCCCGAACTCAGCGTGTCGGGTGGGTGCCGGTTGTGCCTGGTCGAAGTGGAAGGCCGGCCCGATCCCGTCGCGAGCTGTGGGTTGGCCAGTGAGGATGGTATGGTGATCCGCACGCAGAGCGAGCAGTTGTCCGTGATGCGCCGCGAAATCATCGATCTGTTCGTGTCGGACCACCCGCTGGACTGCGTCACGTGTGACAAAGCGGGCGCGTGCCTGCTGCAAAAATATGCGTACGAACTGGGCATCACCGAAACCAGCCACCAGAAGAACGTGTCGCGGTCGTTGTACCAGGACGACAATCCCTTCTTCATCCGCGATCACCAATACTGTATTCTGTGCGGGCGCTGCACGCGCGTATGCGAGGAGGTCGTCGGCGCGAACGCGATCGAGATCGTCGGGCGCGGCTTTGAAAGCCATGTCGCCACGCCGTTCGATGGCCCCATGATCGACTCGACCTGCGTATTCTGTGGAAGCTGCGTGCAGGTGTGCCCGACGGCGGCCCTGATGCCCGTTTCGCGCCTGGGCAAGGGGCGCGAATGGGACCTGGAGCGCGTCAAGTCGATCTGTGGGTACTGCGGGGTCGGGTGCGAGATCGACTATGCGCTGCGCGATGGTGAGATCCTCTACGCCGAATCCCGGCCAGAGGCACCGGTCAACGGGGAATTCCTGTGCTCCAAAGGACGCTACGGCTGGGGCTTCGTGAACCACTCCGACCGGCTGACGACCCCCCTGCTCCGCCGGGACGTGGCCTACGAAATTGGCCTGACCGACGAGCCGTGGGAACTGTCCGACATCTCGCCGCTGGATGACGACCATCCGCCCATCGAGGAGAGCTTCATCCCCGTCGATTGGGACACCGCGCTCGACGTAGCAGCAGACCGGCTGGCGCGCGTGGTGCAAGAGCACGGCCCCGACGCCGTGATGTCGCTCTCCTCGGCGCGCTGCACCAACGAGGATAACTATATCTTCCAGAAGTTCGTCCGCGCGGGGGTCGGCACCAACAACGTCGATCACTGCGCCCGGCTCTGACACAGCACCACCGTTGCGGGCCTCGTGCAGGCCCTCGGAAGTGGTGCCATGACCAACTCGATCCGCGAGATTCGCGACGCGGACTGCATCTTCATCACCGGCTCCAACACGGCGGAATCCCACCCCGTGATCAGCTACGAAGCCGTGCGCGCGGTCAAACGCGGCGCGCACCTGGTCATCGTCGATCCCCGGCGGATACCGCTGGTGGAACACGCCACCTTGTTTTTGCAGATCAAGCCGGGCACCGACATCTACGTCTTCCTGGCGATGATGCACGTCATCATCCGCGAAGGCTGGGCCGACGAAGACTTCATCGCGGCGCGCACGGAAGGCTATGACGACTTCCGCGCCGTGCTGCGCGACTATCCGCCCGAACGCGCGGCGCTGATGTCGGGCGTTCCCGCCGAGGATATCGAAGCGGCGGCGCGCATCTACGCGCTGGGCGAGCGTGTCAGCGGCGAGTCCACGTACGACGACGGGCGCGGCCACTCCACGATCATGTACGCAATGGGCATCACGCAGCGCAGCAACGGCACCGACATGGTGATGACGCTGGCCAACCTGTCCATGCTGTGCGGGCAGATCGGCAAGCTGTCGACCGGCGTCAATCCGCTGCGCGGGCAGGCCAACGTGCAGGGCGCGTGCGACGTGGGCTGCCTGGTCAACGTGCTGCCGGGCTACCAGGCCGTCACCGACGACGCCAAACGGCAGGCCGTCGCGCAAGCGTGGGACATGGACGACCTGCCGGGCGAGGTCGGCCTGACCATCGTCGAGGCGATGCACGCCGCCGCCGATGGCGACGTCCGGGCCGCGTATATGATGGGCGAAAACCCGATGATGTCCGACCCGAACACCAACCACGTCGAGCGCGCGCTGCGCAACCTCGACCTGCTGATCGTGCAGGATATCTTCCCGTGCGAAACCGCGCACCTGGCGCACGTAGTGCTGCCGGCGGTGTCGTCGCTGGAAAAAGACGGCACGTTCACCAACACCGAGCGCCGCGTGCAGATGCTTTACCCGGTGGTTGACGGGCCGGGCGATGCGCACCAGGACTGGGAGATCACCGCCGAACTGGCAGCCCGCTTCGACGCGAAAATGGGGGTCGAACGCACGCCGGGCTACTGGGACTTCGCCTCGACCGCCGACCTGTTCGACGAGCTGGCGACCGTCACGCCGATCTACCGGGGCATGAGCCACGACCGGCTGCACGGCGTGGGGCTGCAATGGCCCTGTCCCGCCCCCGATCACCCCGGCACGCTGTACCTGCACGCGGAGAAATTCTCGCGCGGGCGCGGCAAGTTCAACCCCGTCACCGCCCTCGACCCCGCCGAACTGCCCGACGACGAGTATCCGCTGATTCTCTCCACCGGGCGCGTGCTGTATCACTACCACACCGCGACCATGACCCGCCGCAGCGAACCGCTGAAGTGGCGCGAACCGGGTGGCTACATCGAGATCAACGCCGTCGACGCAGCCGACGCCGGGCTGGACAACGACACGCCGATCACCGTCACCAGCCGTCGGGGGCAAGTCCGCACCCGCGCCCGCATCAGCGAGGGTGTGCCGCCGGGAACGGTGTTCCTGGCCTTCCACTGGAGCGAATCCCCGGCCAACGTGCTCACGCAGGATTTCAAGCTGGACCCGGTCGCCAAGATTCCGGAGTACAAGGTGTGCGCCGTCCGCGTGGATAAGGCATGATCCGCGCGGTACACCCCGCCCAGAACGCAATCACGCCCGGTTGGCGGCAAACCACCGGGCGCGCTGCTCAATTGGCGCGAATGAGCAGCAGCGGACGGTTGACGCGGTGCAACACGCCGGACGCCACCGACCCGTAGAACACCCGCGACAGTCCGGTCGCGCCGTGACTGGACATGGCGATCAGGTCTACGTCCTCCTCCTCGGCCACCGTGATGATCGTGGCCGTGATGGGACCGTACTCCACACGAAAATCGGCCTCAATGCCCTGTTCGGCCAGGCGGTCGCGCTGCGCGGAGAGGTAATTTTCGGCGGTTTCGTTCCACACGCGAACCATGTTTCTCCAGGTGTCGGGCGTGGCCTTGAGCAGGAAGGGCACGTTGTTGGCGGCCTCGATCACCCGCAGCAAAATGACCTTCGCCCCGCTGTGTTTGGCCAGGGTCTCGACGTGTGGCAAAATCTTCTCCGCGCGTTCCGACCCGTCCAATGGCACTAAGATGGTTTTGTACATAACTGGCACCCCTCGCTAGCTTGCTGCATTTTCTCCTATTGTAGCCAAAGCCCGGGGGAGCCGTCCACCCTCCCCGATCCATCGCCCAATCCGTATGAATTGCGCGCTTTGCAGATGCCTCCTATAATGCAACGCATAATATATACGTTGATTTCTCGCCCCGTTTGTTCACAAATTCACAAGTTGTGCTATAATGGGGGCAATCGATTATTTCACCGCGCGTTGATGCTTACCTGGCACTCGTTTCGACCGGAGTTTAGTGTGATAGTCTAATCGTCCAATTACATACACCCGTTGACGCTGAAGCCACGTCGCTGCCACTAGTTTTCACGACAGTAGGCAACGTATGCTCTCCAGCACTCATCACCTACCGCCGCATTGCTGCCACAGCAAGCCAGGGGTAGGTGTTTGTGTTTTTTTTGGACCAGACAGTCAGGTTGACGCTAGGTGACGAAAGGAGTCCCCCTGGATGACAGCAACGAATCAAGCGAACGCTTCCCGGCCCAACGGGAGGGCCAGCCCGACCCGCATCGGGGTGTATGTCTGTCACTGCGGGACCAACATCGCCAGCATGGTCGATGTGGCCGCAGTCGCCGAGTACGCCGCCGCCCTCGAAGACGTCGTCATCGCGCGACACTACGCCTACATGTGCTCCGACCCCGGGCAGGCCCTGATCAAAGACGACATCGAAGCGCTGGACCTGGACCGGGTGGTGGTGGCGTCCTGCTCGCCGCTGATGCACGAAACAACATTCCGCGCGGCGTGCCAGGAAGCCGGCATCAACCCGTTCATGTTCCAGATGACCAACATCCGGGAGCACGTCGCGTGGATCGCTGATGACCGGGACCTGGCCACCGCCCAGGCGAAAGACCTGGTCGCGGCAGCGGTCCGGCGCGTGCGCATGCACGATCCGCTGGAGATGCGGCGCGTGGGGGTCGAACAATCGGCAGTGGTCGTCGGCGGCGGCATCGCCGGCATCCAAGCCGCGCTGCGGCTGGCCAACGCCGGAAAACACGTGTATCTGGTCGAGCGCGAGGCGGGGATCGGCGGGCACATGGCCCAGTTGTACAAAACCTTCCCCACGCTCGACTGTGCGGCTTGAATTCTCACGCCCAAAATGGTGTCCGTGGGACGCCACAAGAACATCACGCTGCTGACATACAGCGAGGTCGAATCCGTCTCCGGCTATGTCGGCAACTTCACCGTGCAGGTCCGCAAGCAGGCGCGCTACGTCAACGAGGATTTGTGCACCGGCTGCGGCACCTGTGTCGAAAAATGCCCCTGGAAAAAAATTCCTTCCGAATTTGATTTAGGCCTGGGCACCCGGCCCGCCATCTATTTCCACTTCGCCCAGGCGGTGCCGCGCGTGCCGGTGATTGATACCGAAAATTGCGTTTATTTCCAGAAAGGCAAATGCCGCGCCTGCGAGAAGTTCTGCCAGGTTGATGCCATCGATTTCGACCAGCAGGACGAACTGATCGACCTCACCGTCGGCGCGATCATCCTGGCGACGGGCTTCCACGACTTCGACCCGACGATCTCGCCGCAATACGGCTACGGCCAGCTCGACAATGTGGTGACCGGGATGGAATTTGAGCGCCTGGTGAACTCCGGCGGCCCGACGACCGGCGCGGTCACGCTCCACAACGGCGACAAGCCCGCGCGCATCGCGATCCTGCACTGTGTCGGCAGTCGCGGCGACCAGCACGCCTACTGCTCGCGCGTGTGCTGCATGTACTCGCTCAAGCTGGCGCACCTGGCGCGCGACCTGCTGGACGCGGAGGTCGTCGAGTTCTACCGCGACATGCGCACCTTCGGCAAGGGGTACGAAGCGTTCTACGAGCGCGTCGAGCATGAAGGCGTGCAGATGGTGCGCTACGACGAGAACATCCACGTCAGCCAGCACAACGGGCGGCTCCAGGTCGAAACGATCGACCTGTTCACCGGGCAGCCCAACGTCGAGCAGGTGGACATGATCGTACTGAGCACCGGCCTCGAACCCCAGCCGGACCAGGGCCAGGTCGCCAAGACATTCGGCATCAGCCTGAGTCCGGACGGCTTTTTCCTGGAAAAACACCCCAAGCTGGCCCCGGTCGAAACCGCCACCGATGGCGTGTTCCTGGCCGGAGCCTGCCAGGGGCCGAAAGATATCCCCGACAGCGTGGCCCAGGGCAGCGCCGCGGCAGCCGCCGCGCTGGCGCTGATGGACGCCGGGCACGTCACGCTGGAACCCTTTACCGCTTATATCGATCCAGACCGGTGCAGTGGCTGCCACATCTGCGTCAACCAATGCCCCTACGGCGCCATCGAGGTCATCGACCATCACGGGCGCAGGGTCGCGCACGTTAACGACGTGCTGTGCAAGGGCTGCGGCACGTGTGCGGCGGGCTGCCCGTCCGGCGTGGCGACGCAGCTTGGCTTCACGTCCGAGCAGGTCTTCGCCGAAATCGAAGGCGCGCTGCTGCGCACCGGCGCATCGCACAGGGAGATAGTGGTATGAACCGAAGCAAAATACGAACCGGCGTTTACGTGTGCCGCTGCGGGACCAACATCGCGGCGACGGTCGATGTCGAAGCGGTCGCCGAGTTTGCGCGCGGCCTGGACGGCGTCGCCCTCGCCCGCGAGTTCAGCTACATGTGCTCCGACCCCGGCCAGGACCTGATCAAGGCCGACATCGCCGAGCACGGGCTGAACCGGGTGGTCGTCGCGTCGTGCTCGCCACTGATGCATGAGCCGACCTTCCGCACCGCCTGCGAAGAAGCCGGGCTAAACCCGTTTTACTTCCAGATGGCCAACATCCGCGAGCAGTGTTCGTGGGTGATCGACGACCCCGCCGAAGCCACCGCCAAAGCCAAGAACATGGTCACGGCAGCGGTGCAGCGCGTCTACCATCACGCGCCGCTGCACATGCGCGAGGTGGACATGCACAGTTCCGTGCTGATCGTCGGCGCAGGCATCGCGGGCATCGAGGCCGCGCTGCGGCTGGCCGATGCGGGAAAGCAGGTGTACTTAGTCGAGCGGGAGCCGAGTATCGGCGGGCACATGGCCCAGCTGTACAAAACGTTCCCGACGCTCGACTGTGCGGCTTGAATTCTCACACCCAAAATGGTGTCCGTGGGACGCCACAAG
Source organism: Anaerolineae bacterium (assembly GCA_034437275.1). GTDB lineage: Bacteria > Chloroflexota > Anaerolineae > Aggregatilineales > Aggregatilineaceae > TC-15. Next base: position 37,187 of record DAOTUD010000119.1, on the reverse strand, counting down.
AACATCGAACTGCTCGCTTACAGCGAGGTTGAATCTGTCTCCGGCTATGTCGGCAACTTCAAGGTCCAGGTGCGCCGCAAGCCGCGTTATATCGACGAATCCGCGTGCACGGGCTGCGGACAGTGCGCCGAGGCCTGCCCGATCACGATCAGCAATCCGTTTGATTTCGGCCTGAGCGAACGCAAAGCCACCTATCGCCATTCGGCCCAGGCCGTGCCCAACGCCTTCACCATCGAAAAGCGCGGCGTCGCGCCCTGCCGTGACGCCTGCCCGACCGATCAGCGCGCGATGGGCTACATCGCCCTGATCCGCGAAAAGCGCTTCGCCGATGCCTACTGGGCCATCCGGCGCGAGCACCCGTTCCCGTCGGTGTGCGGGCGGGTGTGCAACCGCCAATGCGAGGATGCGTGCAGCCGGGGGCTGGTCGACCAGCCGGTCAACATCATGGGGCTGAAGCGCTTCGTGGCCGACTGGGCCTACGATCACCGCGACGACCTGCCCACCATGCGCGACAAGTCGCTGGCCGGGACGCCCTTCGAGCACAACCATCCGCCCACCGGCAAAAACGTCGCCATCATCGGCGCTGGCCCAGCCGGACTGACCGCCGGCCTCGACCTGATCCGCCTGGGGCACGGGGTCACCGTCTTCGATTCGCTGCCGGTTGCGGGCGGTATGATGCGCGTTGGCATTCCGCCGCATCGCCTGCCCTGGGACCGGCTCGACTGGGAGGTGCAGCAGATCGTCGACGAGGGCGTCGAACTCCACCTGAATACGTGGGTCGACGACATCCCGGCCCTGCTGGACCAGGGCTACGACTCGGTGATCATCGCCACCGGCGCGCACCGCGCCCAAAAGCTGCAACTGCGCAACGCCAACCATCCCGACAACTGGATGAGCCTGGACTTTCTGCGCGATGTGGCGCTGGAGCACGCCCCCGACCTGAGCGGCATGCAGGTCGCCATCCTGGGCGGCGGCAACGTGGCCCTGGACGCAGCGCGCACCGCGATCCGGCTCGGCGAGCCGGAGGTGCGGGTCGTGTGCCTGGAGCCGAAGGGCGAAATGCCCGGCTTCGAGTGGGAAGTGCAGGTCGCCGAAGAAGAAGGCGTCGAATTCTTCCCGGGCCAGACCTTTAAGGAGATCGTGGTCGAGGACGACAAGATCACCGGCGTGCGCTGCGCGGAGGTGATCTTCCGCGGCTTCAAGCGCGGTCGCCCGGACATGAACGAAATCCCCGACACAGATCAGATCATCCCCGCCGACATCGTGATCTGGGCCGTCGGCCAGCGCCCGGACTTCTCCTTCCTGCCACAAGATGGCAGCATCAACACCCGGTTTCCGGTCGGCATCCAGACCAACGACGAGATGATGACCACCCAGCCGGGCGTGTTCTGCGCGGGCGATGTGCGGCGCGGCCTGACGTTCTTCGTCGTGGACGCCATCGCCGAAGGACATCACGTCGCGCGCTGTGTGGACCGCTACTTGCGCGGTGCGGAAGGCATGCCCGAACCGCATAAGCCCCCCGTTGCCCATCTCGACAAGGCCGAAGTCGAGGCCAAGATCGCGCAGGGGATCGCCGGGGGCTACGACCGCATCCCGATCCACACCCTGACGCGCTCCGAACGGCGCAACAACTTCCGCGAGGTCGACCTCACGCTGACCGAAGCGCAGGCCATGATCGAGGCCGAGCGCTGCGTGCAGTGCGGCATCTGCGCGGAGTGCCTGGAGTGCGTGGCAGCGTGCGAACGCGGCGCGATCAACCACGACATGCAGCCGGAACGGATCGAACTCACCACCGGCGCGATCATCATGGCGACCGGCTTCCAGGACTTCGACCCGAGCATCGCGCCGGAGTATGGCTACGGGCGGCTGGAGAACGTGATCACCGCGATGGAGTTCGAGCGCATGATCAACAACAGCGGCCCAACCAGCGGCAAGGTGCACCTGGCGAACGGCCAGCCCCCGCAAAGCGTCGCGATCCTGCACTGCGTGGGCAGCCGGGATAAAAACTACCACGCGTACTGCTCGCGCGCGTGCTGCATGTATTCGCTCAAGCTGGCGCAGCTCGTGCATGACTACGTTGATGCCGAAGTCCACGAGATCTACCGCGATATGCGCACCTTCGGCAAGGACTACGAAGAGTTCTACGTCCGCACGCAGCAAAAAGAGGGCGTGCACTTCTATCACGGGCGGATATCCAGCGTCGAACAGCAGAATGGGCAGCTCATGGTACGCTGGGACGAGAGCTTCTACAACCAGCCGGATCACATCGCGGTCGACATGGTGATCCTGGCCACGGGCTTCGAACCGCAGCCGGACACCGCCGAAGTCGCCAGCCGGTTCGGGATCAGCCGCGGACGGGACGGTTTCTTCCTGGAGCGACACCCCAAGCTCGGCCCGGTCGAAACCGCCACCGACGGCATCTTCCTGGCCGGGGCCTGCCAGAGTCCGAAGGACATCCCGGACAGCGTCGCCCAGGCGGGCGGGGCTGCCGCCGCCGCGCTGTCGCTGATCGACCAGGGGATCGTCGTGCTCGACCCGTCGGTCGCACAGGTGACACCGTTGCTGTGCGCGGGCTGCGGCCAGTGTGTCGCCACCTGCCCGTACGACGCAATCACGCTGCGCGACGGCGTCGCCGAGGTCAACGGCTACCAGTGCAAGGGCTGCGGCACATGTGCGGCCACCTGCCCCAACAAGGCCATGCACCTGATCCACTATGACGACCAGCAGATCATCGCCGAATTGATGGGCGCGTTGGCTCCGGTGGAGGTGATTGAATGAGTTACGAACCCAAGATCGTGGGATTTTTGTGCACCTGGTGCAGCTATACCGGCGCGGACCTGGCGGGAACCTCGCGCCTCAAGTCGGCGTGGAATCTGCGCGGCGTGCGCGTGCCGTGTTCAGGGCGCGTCTCGCCAGAGCTGATCCTCAAGACGTTCGACCAGGGCGCGGATGGCGTGCTGGTGCTCGGCTGTCACATCGGCGAGTGCCACTACGACAGCGGCAACCACCGTACCGCCAAGCGCCTGCCGGTGCTGCACAGTTTGATGGAATTCGCCGGCCTGGAACCCGACCGGCTGCGGCTAGACTGGGTTTCGGCCTCTGAGGGGGAGCGCTTTGCCCGCATCGTCAACGAGTTCACCGACGCGGTGCGCGTCCTCGGACCGTGCCAGTGGCAGCAGGACGGGCGCACTATCGCGCTGCCGGATGCTGCCGACATCGAAGCGGGAGATTGAAGCATGTCATACACCCAACACATCCAGAAAACAGCCCGCAACCTGTTGAGCAGTGGTCAGGTCACCTGTGTGATCGGCTACGAGGTCGGGCCGCGCGGGCGCACGCGCCCGGCTTTCGTCACCGATGCGGAAGACGTGGGGCGGCTGGTGTGGAACCAGCAGTGTACCCACAACCTGACCACGTATCTCCCTGACAAGCTGCGCCCCACCCCCTCCGACGAGCCGCCGGACCCGGTCGCGGTGGTCGTCAAGGCGTGCGACAGCCGCGCGATCAACGTGCTGCTGGCCGAACGCCAGTTCACGCGCGAACAGGTGCACGTCATCGGCGTGGCCTGTGACGGTATTCTGGAAGGCGCGGGCTTCGGCAGAGTGGCGAGCACCCACCTGCAAACGCGCTGCCAGCAGTGCGACGACCGCACGCCGGTGATCTACGACACGCTGATCGGCGATCCGCCGGAAGTCGCCGCCGCCGATCCCTTCGGCGACGTGGCCGAACTGGACGCCATGACACCCGCCGAGCGCGCCGCGTTCTGGCTCAGCCAGTTCGACCGCTGCATCCGGTGCTATGCCTGCCGGCAGGCGTGCCCGCTGTGCAACTGCCCGACCTGCCTCTTCGAGCGTGACGATGGGCTGTGGGTGGGGATGCGCACCGGGATGGACGAAAAACGCACCTTCCACCTGGGGCGCGCCTACCACCTGGCGGGGCGCTGCGTCGGCTGCGACGAGTGCGAGCGCGTCTGCCCGGTGAACATCCCGATCGGCCTGCTCAATCGCAAGCTGGCGCAGGAGATCGAGGCGGCCTTCGGCTTCCGCGCCGGGGCCGCGCCGGAACCATCACCCATCACCACCATGCTGAGCGAGGAGGGATAGCCCATGCAATTCATCAGCCATCACGCCCTGGCCACCTGGTTAAACGAGTTGGCCGCCGAGAAAACCCTCATCGCCCCGCGTGATGTCGACGGCGTGGCGCTGTACCGCCCGGTGCAGCGCAGCGGTGACATCGCGTGGAACACCATCCGCCCGACCCTGTCGATCAAGGAATTTTTCTTCCCGCCGACCGAGCGCCTGCTGACCATCACCAAGACCGGGCAGTCGATCCAGCTCCAGGAGACGCTGCCCGCGGGCGAGGCCGTGATCTTCGGCGTGCGTCCCTGCGACGCGCGCGGCCTCAAGGCACTGGATGCGCTGTTCCTCGACACCGACCCGGTCGACACCTACTATGCCAAACGGCGCGAACAGACCACGCTAATCGGGCTGGCCTGCCGTGAGATGGGCAAAACGTGCTTCTGCACCAGCGTCGGCGGTCGTCCCGACGATCCGCGCGACGTGGACCTGATGCTGACCGAGGTCGAAGGCGGCTTCGCGGTCGAGGTCGTGACGCCCAAAGGCGAGGCGATCCTGCCCGCGATCACGCTCGACCGGCTGCCGGGGACGGTCCCCAAGCCGGCCCACAACGCGCCGGTGCCGGTGCCGCCGCGCGACGCCTGGCCGCCGCAGTTTAACGCCGCCTTGTGGGAGGACATAGCCGAGCGCTGCCTGAGCTGCCGCGTCTGCGCCTACGTCTGCCCGACGTGCCGCTGCTTCGACGTGCGCGACGAAGTTCTGCCCCCCGGCAACGGCCAGCAGCACTTCGAGCGGATTCGCTGCTGGGATAGCTGCGCGGGCGAAGTCTACCGGCGCATAGCCGGCGGCCACAATCCGCGCGCGGCCAAAGGCGAACGGCTGCGCAACCGTTTCTTCTGCAAGTTCTACTACTATCCGCAGCAGCACGAGGCCGCCGCGTGTACCGGCTGTGGCCGCTGCATCGACGCCTGCCCGGTCAACATCGACATCACCGAGGTGCTGGCGGCGGTCGCTGCCGGGGAGAGTCAGCAGCAGCAGGAGGTGACGTCATGACCGTCGTGACACCTGTCGCACACAACGACACCAACGCCATGCTGCCCGACCTGGGCACCCTGGTCGAAGCGCGCGACATGGCCCCAGAGATCAAGCTGTTCCGCGTGGAAATGCGCAACGGCGGCCAGGAGCACTTCGCCAGCTACCGGCCCGGCCAGTTCGCGTTTGTCTCGGCCTTCGGCGTGGGTGAAGCGCCGTTCGGCATCGCCTCCACGCCGGGGCGCGGCGACGTGCTGGAGTTCGCGGTGCAGCGCCTGGGATCGGTCACGACGCTGATGCACGAGCTGGGCGTTGGAGATGTGGTCGGCGTGCGCGGCCCGCTGGGCAATGCCTTCCCGATGGACGACTTCCAGGGCAAGGACCTGCTCGTGCTGGGTGGCGGCATCGGCGGCGCACCGCTGCGCCCGGTGCTTCACACCGTGCTCGACGACCGCGCCAACTACGGCCACCTGACCATCCTGTGGGCGGCACGCCACCCGTCGCTGCTCATCTTTCAGGACGAGTACGACGCGTGGCAGTCCGCGCCCGACACCGAACTGCACCTGACCGTCGACGAAGCCGGCGACGACTGGAGCGGGCACGTCGGGTTGATCACCGACCTGCTGGAAATGGTCGATCCGGCCCCGAAGAACACGGTCGCCATCACCTGCGGCCCGCCGATCATGATCCATTTCGTCAACAAGCTGCTGGAACGGCTGGGCTTCGCGCCGGAGAACCACTACGTCACGCTGGAAGCGCGGATGCACTGCGGCGTCGGCAAGTGCGGGCGCTGCAACCTGGGCGCGAAGCTGGTCTGCGTGGATGGCCCGGTGTTCTCGATGGCCGAGGTCGCGGGCTTTATGGAGAGCTTCCTGTAGCCAAACCTCAGGGGCTGCCGGATGTGGCGGCCCCTGCCTCCCCATCATTCCCCCTATTGCTCGACGGATACAACAGACATTGGTAAAACGCGCAGAGCACAGTACAATGAGCTGCCGAAGCAAAACCAAGCGCCTACCCGTAGACGGAAAGCGAGAGTAATGGAGTCAAGCCCATTTTTTGCATTACTGCTCATCACGAGTCTGGCGGTCATCATCCCCGTCCTCTTCAGCCGCCTGCGCCGTGTCCAATTGCCGATCGTGATCGGCGAGATTCTGGCAGGGATTATCATCGGCCACAGCGGGTTCGACCTGCTGGAGACATCCGAAACGCTCGACTTCATGGCGGAGTTCGGGTTCGCCTACCTGATGTTTCTCGCCGGGTTGGAAATCAACTTCGAGCTGATCACGTGCTTCACGGTGCGGGAGTGCTGGCGCGATACGCTCAACCAGCCGCTGCCGCTGGCGATCATCGTCTTTCTGCTGACGTTTCTGCTGGCTATCCTCGGCTCGCTGGGCTTGCAGCAGTTCACCATGATCGAGAATCCGGTGCTGATGGGCCTCATTCTCAGCACCACGTCGCTCGGACTGGTAGCCCCCATCCTCAAAGAACGCGAGTTGATGACCGGGGAATACGGGCAGTTCTTGCTGATCGCTGCGTCCATTGCCGATTTCGCCACGCTGCTGCTGCTGACCGTCGTCATCGCCGCGATGAGCAGCGGACTGACGCTGGACTTGCTGCTGATCCCGGTGCTGCTGTTGATCTTCGCGCTGGCGGCACGCGCCGGGCAGCACATGTCGCGCTTGCAATGGCTGCGCAACCTCATGGACGAACTGTCCCACGCAACGGCGCAAATCCGCATTCGCGGGGCCTTCGCGCTGATGGTCGCCTGGGTGGTCCTTGCCGAAACGCTGGGCGTGGAGCTTATTCTCGGCGCGTTCCTCGCGGGCGCAATTGTAAACCTGGGCATGACCGAAGATGACGAGGAGGCTATCGAAAAGCTGGATGCGATCGGGTACGGGTTCTTTATCCCGATCTTCTTCTTCATGGTCGGTGTGGAACTCGACCTGCGCTCCATCTTCGAATCGCCGGCTGCGCTGCTGCTCGTCCCGGAACTGCTGATCCTCGCCTTTCTGGTGAAGGTAATCCCGTCAGCCCTGCTCATCAAGCGTTTTGGCCGCCGCAACGCCTTAGCTGCCGGAATGCTGCTGTCGTCCCGCCTGAGCCTGATCATCGCGGCGTCGGCATTGGCGCGTGAAATCGGCGCGATTACGGCGGCAATTGAAACCGACATTGTGCTGATCGCGGTGCTGACGTGCACCATCGCGCCCTTGCTGTTCAACCGCCTGTACCAGCCGGAAGCCAAACCGGACCAGCGGCACGGGCTGATCATCGTGGGCACGGACCAGTTGACCGAACTGCTCGCCCGGCGCTTAAGCGAAGTGATGGAAGAAATCACGATTGTGGCGTCGAGCACAGCCCATTTCAATGACCTGAATGGCTCCACGTGTCAGGTAGTGTACGGCGATAATTATAATGCCCAGTTGCTCGAACAGGCCGGGATCGAGAAGACCGCCGCCGTCGTCGTGCTACCCACCGACAACGACACCATACACCGTATCTGCCGCCTGGCGCGCGAGCAGTACGAGGTGCCGATGGTCATTGCGCGCGTCAACGAAACGACGCTGATCCCGAAACTGAAGGCGATGCAGGTGCGCGTCGTCCAGCCTGCGCTGGCAACGGCGATGAGCCTCGAAGGGGCGCTGCGTTACCCGACCGCCTTCGACATGCTGGGCCACGAAGTGCCCAACATCGAAATCCTCGAAATGCGTCTCGCCAGTCGCCGCTACACCAACCAGCCCGTCCACAAAATCCGCCTGCCCGGCAACGCCCTGATCCTGAGCATCAAACGCGACGGGGCGGTCATCATCCCCCAGGGGGACACCCGGCTCGAACGCGGGGATCATATTGCGCTGATCGGGCGTCCGGAAGCGGTCAAGGAAGCGGAAGTGATGTTTTCCCGGTAAGGGACCGGCACGCTCCCCATCACGGAGCCTCTGCCGGTGAGCCAGCCGTCTGCACCGGCACCGGCTTGATCCACCACGCAATCGCACCGATGATGCCGCCCACCACCTGGAAGTTGAAGAAGATCAGCAGCGAAAAGCCGAGTGCGGCGGCGGGGTCCACGTCGACCGCTTCGAGGTAAGTGATGATCGCCAGCTCGCGCGTGCCCAGCCCGGCAATCGACACCGGGATCAGCGTGACCAGGCTCCCCAGCGCGACCGCAAACATGATGCGCATAAAACCGGCGTCGATCCCCAGCGCGCGCGCCAGCAGGTAGCCCTGCCCGTAAAACAGGCCGTAGGCCAGGATCGTCAGCCCGCAGGCGTAGAGCACATCCCGCGCCCCTAAGCGCCCCAGTTCCCGGCGCACGCGCGGCAGCACCCCGTCCGCCTCGTGCAGCAGCTTCCGCCCCACCACCCCGCACGTCAGCCCGATGCGTTGGATGAAGGCGAAGCTTGCGCGGTGCATGAACAGCACGAGGGGGACGATCAGACCCAACGCCAGCGCCAGCACCAGCGTCACGTTCTGCACGGTGGGGAACAGATTGAGCAGCGCCAGGCTGCCGATCACCAGCAGCGCGTAGAAGTCAAACAACCGGTCGGCCAGTACCCCGGCGACCCCGCGCGACAGCGACACATCACAACTGCGCGCGACATACACCGCCCGGATGAACTCGCCCAGCCGCCCGGGGGTCAGGAAACCGATAAACAGGCTGCTGAAGTACACCAGGTAAGCGTCCCCCACTGGCAAGGAAATGTGATGCACGCGCAGCAGGCCGCGCCAGCGCAGCGTCTTGATGAAGATCAGCGGCAGCACGCCGGCAGCCGCCAGCGCCACCCACCCGACATCCGCCGCCCGCAAGGTGTCAGCCACTTGCCCGACGTCCAGCCGCAGCAGCAGGATCACCAGCAGCACCGGCCCCACCAGCCGCAGCAGGCGCGTTTTCAGCGTGGGGGCAGGTTTGTTCACGGCTTGCGGCACACAATCACCCGCCGCAGCCCGAGGAGTGGCATCAGCGTGTGCCGCGTGCGCTGCTCGACCCACTCGCCGAAGCGGACCAGCCCGTCTGGTCCGCCCGGGACCAGCACGGTCGTTTCGGCGGCTTCGATCCGCAGTCCGGCATGCCGGATCATGTCCAGCAGCCGGTGGTAGCGGATGAAGCGGTGCGGCCCTTCGGAATGGTGCAGACCGAAGATCGCCGCCAGCGCGTGCACGGGTTCCCACAGCACGTTAGGCGTGGTGATCACCAGCGTGCCGCCTGGCTTCGTCACGCGCGCCAGCTCCATGACCATCAGCGCCGGTTCGGGGAAGTGCTCCAGCGTCTCGAAGTTGAGCACCGCGGCGAACGTGCCATCCTCAAACGGCAGCGTGTAGTCGTGGAAGTGCACCCATTCAAAATCCTCGACACCCCCCTGCTCCAACCGCTGCCGGCAGATTTCGCCCTGGAAGGTCGAGACATCCGCACAGACGACGGACCCCACCTTGCCGTGCTCGTGGAAGTAGAGCGTGCCGTTACCGGTCCGCGCGCAGAGGTCCAAGATGTGCGCACCGTCCGGGATGTTGCTCAGCCGCAGCCCATCGACAAAGCGGCGGAAGTAGGAGTACGTCTCCTCGTTGATGTCGTCGTAGTCCTGCACGCTGTCCCAATGCGCCGCCACATCGTCGAAGGACCATGTGCTGCGCGTCCAATGGCGCAGCTCCTGCATGGTGACGCGGAGCGCGCGCCACACCGCTTGCAGCCCCGCCCACAGCGCGCCGGTCACCTTGTGCCCCGGTGCGGCTGGCTCGGCGGATGTGGTGGTAAATTCCGTTTCCTGCAAGCCTTTGCGTTTGGTAGGTTTTGACATACGTTTCCAACTCTTTCGTAGCGTGTTAAACAGTGGCCCCAAAATCGCAACCGGGACGAACTGCACAACCCGGCGCGCCAGCCGCGTGCTGCCGGCCAGGAAGATCGCGCTGATGACCATCTCGACCGCGTAGCGACTGAGAGGAATCTTCGCCGGGCGATAGCCGTAATCCGGCACGGGCCGCCCCAGCTTCCGCCGCCAGCCGAGCCGGATGAACGCGCCACGCTTCTTGAAGTCCAGCATGTGCCCGTGCATCCCCAGCGCCTCGTCTTCGGCGATCGGGTCCAGACGCAGCAGGTGCTTGTCCTGCATCGCGCGCAGCACATCCAGCCCGGTCGCGCTGCGCCCCACGACAAGCGAGAAGCCCTCGCCGCGCCCTTCATAGCGCGGATGCCACGCATCGCCGACGGAAATGTCGGTCAGTTCGTTCGTAAAATCCACTGCGTGCAGCGTGCTGCGCGTGATGTAAAACGGGATCAGGTAGTTGTAGTAGAACTTCGGCACCTGCAGGCTTTCGCCAGAGCGCAGGTCGATCTGGAGGTGTCCCGGCCATTCGCCTTCCCGGTAGCGCAGCCGGGCGATATCGTCGACGCGGTGCCCGCCCTGTGCGCGCAGATAGCTCTCGATGGCACCAAAATACATGATCGTGCCCACATATGGGCCGAGGACATACTGCACTTTCTGCGCCCCGGGATGGCCCAACTGTTGCAAGCGGCGCAGCGCGGCGACCTGGTCGGGCAGCCCGACATACGCCAGCCGCCCCTCGAAGGCGTCCATCTGTGGCAGCAGCGTGTTGACCGGCACCGGCACGTAAACGCTCTGGCTGGCGGCGCGGATGTCGTCCACGCTGCGCGCGATGACCGGCTCTGCCTGCCAGGGCTGCGGGCGGCCCTGCTGCACCACCACCGCCCCGTCGATCAGCCCTTCCTGGAGCAGATAGATCAACGTCTGGGTGATGACCCCGCCCGACGCGCCCCCCCGCCGGATGGCATCATCGACAGCGTATCCCACGAACAGCCCCCGCTGCACACCGATCAACCAGTTGGCGGGCTGCTGCCCAAACACCGCGTCGCAAAGCTGCGGATAGTTCAGCCCCTTGCCCGGGCAGGCGTCGTACGCGGCGGGGGGCAGCATCGGTGCTGGCCCAGACACCGCGCGGGGCAGCGGTCCCTGCGCCGTCGCCTGCATCGCCACCTGCCCCCCGGATAGGCCGGCACACGTGCCGCAGTGCGTGCACAGTCCCGTCCGAATGACCTCCGCCTCCAGGCGAGCAAACACCGACGCGGCGCGATCCGAAGTGATATGCATGGTTATTCGCTGCCTTTTATAGCTCAGAGTCTTTGTAGTATACGCTCTGCACCCGGTGGTTGATCAGCTCCGCCAGCAGGCCCACGGTGTAGACCTGGACGGCAGCCAGCACCAGCACCAACACCGACACATCCGCCAGTTGGCCCAGCACGACCGTACTCACCACGCCCCACAGCACGGCCAGCACGAACAGGCTCACGCTCAGCGGGATGAACACCTTGAGCGGGTTGAAATACAGCGCGATGCGGGAAATAAGCTGGATGAAGTTGAAGGTATCCTGAATGGGCTTGATCTTCGACCGGCCCACGCGCTGGTGGTAGTCAATCGGCAGGTAGGCGATGCTGTACCCGTTGGCCAGCATCCCTAAGGTGATGGTAGTGGTAAACGAAAAACCGTCCGGCAGGATGTCGAAGAAGCTCAGCGCCGTTTTGCGCGGGAACACACGCAGCCCGGAGTTCAGGTCCGGGATGCTCATGCCCGCCACATAACTCGCCAACTGCCGGATAAACCACTTGGCGGGCCGCCGGATCAAGGGGATCGCGACGCTCTTCCCAACGCGCGCCGCCACCACCATGTCATGCTCCGTCTGCATCAGGTGCTCGACCAGCTCCGGAATCCGCGCATTGGGATAGGTGCCGTCGGCATCAGTGATGATGATGTAGTCGCCCGCTGCCTTGCGAATTCCGGTCTTCAGCGCCGCCCCATAGCCCCGGTTGAGGGGATGCCGGATCAATTTGACGTCGTCGAACTGCTCGACGCGCGCCGCCGTGCCATCCTGCGAGCCATCGTCCACCACGATGATCTCGAATTCGGTCGCCAACGCCAGCGTGCGCAGCGACTGCACGACGTCGGTCAGACCCTGTTCTTCGTTATACGCCGGGATCACAATAGATACGGTTGGGTTGTTGGACATGGCTGGCATAAGCTCCTCGCCGCAGTACGCCGATCGGATGCATCCCCGCGCATTATAGCACAAGACAGGCGCATACGATGCCCCCTTATCAACCGGGGATGCCGGCTGCGGGTAGCTCCGCAGAATAGCATGATCGTTCGCCGGTTGGCCCTCACCCTCAAGGAGAGGAAAGACAACCAGCGATCCCCCCTTCGTCTTGAGGGTGTGCTGCTGGTTCTCTATGGTTTGTTTCGCCCCGCCGGGTGGTTCATCCACCTCTCTATCTTGGCCACATCATAAAACACAATACCGTATGCTGCGGCCACCAAGCATTGGTGGTCCGGTTGTTTGAGCTTCACAGAAGGCTGTAGTGGAGACACTACCCCTTGTGAATTTTTCATGAATCAAAATACAATCAAAATAGAATAATGATATAGTGTAGAGGCAATGGGAAACAAACCATTTCTTACGATAACATGCGCTTAACTTTTGGGAGGATATGATGGCACAGTTTGTTGCATTCGATCCGAATGTCGAAGTTCTCGGTACAGCAATTCTTTCCTATGTTCACGCGATGGGCGAAGAGGTCCACCCTATTCTAGCCAAACATGACCTTGCAGATGTCGATCCAGACGCCTGGTACCCACAACAGTCCTGGCTCAATGTACTCCGCGACCTTGCCGAGGGTGACTTCAAGGGCACGCTCGACCTCGTCCGCGTGGGCATGAGCGTCCCTGAGAATGCTAGCTGGCCCCCGGACATCGACTCGGTCCAGGCTGCACTTAGTTCCATTGATGACGCCTATCACATGAATCATCGCGGCGGTGAACTTGGCTCCTATGACGCAAAGGCAGTTGGTGATCGCGAGATCAAGATGTACTGTGAAAATCCCTATCCATGCGACCTGGACTATGGGATAATTTACGCTACCGCGCGGCTGTATTTGCCGGCTGATGGCGAGCTAATGGTCACACCTGACACTGAAGCTCAGTGCCGCAAACATGGGCACGACTCCTGCACATATTACGTCACATGGTAGGAGAGCATCATACTGGCCAACGGAAACGCTCCCTCTAGATTTCCCCGACGTTGCCAACCCTGAATGTGTAACGGCGCTGTGGTCATCAACGAGACTGCGCATCGGACCACAACAGGCCGGCCTCGGACAAAATCAAGCCAGTGCCGCTTGCATAAAATCGTGCCGATACTATGCCCCGGCGGGGGGACCTCCGACACTGTCCCTGCCGCCGGGCCGCTCCCGTGGGGGCGGCTTTTTCTTTGCATGACCCACCAGCTCGTCGCGCAGGTCCTCGATCTCGCGCAGCGCGTCTTTGACCAGGCGGCAGGCCTGATCCAGCGCACCCTGCGCCTCGTCGAGCCGTCGCAGGTACTGCGCGGTGCGCGGCGCACGCGGTTTGTGCCGATCCAGGTGCAGCGTCGGGCCGTGTCGCAGCCCCCACCCAGCCTTTCGATTTGTACTGGCGGTGGCCCCATTCGCCACCATAGACCAGCATTACGTTTGGTGGTCCGGTCGACAAGGAAGCCCGTTCTTTTCACAGCACGACCAGACAATACGCGGCAGTGAAAGCACGAAACTTCAAGCTCAAGTCGATATGGATTAAGGTCGTAACGCGAATCGTAACGAAGCGGTGCTATACTGAAGATGCAGTTGAGTTGGACATGCTCCCGGCCCAAATCCCGCTTACCCTAGAGAGCATCTCTTCCCCACCCCGTCCAGCTCAACTGTGAGGACCGCTCGGCGGTCCTTTTTTCTTTTCGCGGCGATACGACATGCCGCCCAGTCGCAATGACTGGGCGATGGGTGTTTGTGTTAGCTGCATTCCATTTCACATGAGTACGGATCTCGCCCGCATCCCTCACCCAAGCTGCTTGCGACTCCGCGGATCCAACAGATCGCGCATACCGTCACCGATGAAATTCAACGCCATCACGACAGAAAAGATTGCCAGCCCAGGAAAAGTACTCAACCACCACTGATCGAAATAATCAATCCCATCCGAGACCATACGGCCCCATTCCGGCGAGGATGGTTCTGGTCCCAGTCCAAGAAAGCTCAGCCCGGCAAAGATCAGGATTGCATTGCCAATATCCAGGGTTGCCATTACAAGCGCGGGGGCAACGCAGTTGGGCAGAATTGTGACCAGCAGAATTCGTCGCGGTGATGCCCCGATTGCGCGGGCCGATTCGACATAAACTTCTGATTTGACGCTGAGCACGAGACTGCGCACGATCCGCGCGTAATTCGGCCACCATACGACGGTCATCGCGATCACGGCGTTGTTCACACTCGGGCCCAATGCTGCTGCAATGGCCATCGCCAGGATGATGATCGGAAATGCCATGAACACTTCGGTCAACCGCATCAGCAGTTCATCCGACAACCCGCCCACATATCCGGCCACAGCGCCGAAGATCGTGCCTACTAGCATGGCGCTGATCACGACGACCAACCCCGCTGGCAGCGACGTCCGGCCTCCGTAGAGCACGCGGGAGAGCACATCACGCCCGAGTTGGTCTGTCCCGAATAGATGGTCGCTGCTTGGGCCTTGCAGCCGCTGCATCACGTTTTGATCGAGTGGATCGTACGGGGCGATCTCAGCCACCCCCAGTGAGATGATGATCCAGAGCACACAGATCAGCGCTCCAACGACCATCAACGGATTCTGGCGCATACGCAATCGTACAATGTGCAAATTGGTCATGGATATCATCCGTGCCGGAGTCGCGGATCAAGCAAATAATACAACATGTCGACAATCAGATTTGCAAACACAAAGACCAGCGCAATCAACATGCTAACCCCCATAATCGCGGGAAAATCGAGCGTGCGCGCTGCGTTGTATGCGTAACGCCCGATGCCTTCCCAGGCGAAGATCGTCTCGGTGAGCACGGCGCCAGACAACAAGGTGCTGTAAGACAGCCCGATGATTGTGACCACAGGCATTAGCGCGTTTCGCAGCCCGTGTCGCGTGATCACGATCCATTCGCGCAGGCCCTTGCTGCGGGCCGTCATGATATATTCTTGCGACAACACTTCTAGCATGGATGAGCGCGTGATACGCGTAATCAGGCCCGCCGAGTATGCGCCCAGCACCGCCGCGGGCAGCAGCAGGTGTTCAACAGCATTGCGAAATAGATCCAGGTCGCCCGCTAACAAGCTGTCAAGGGTGTATAATCCTGTGATTCGGTTGGGTGGCGTCATCTGCACGTCTAGGCGACCAGGGCCAGGGACCCACTCCCAACGCAGATACAGGACCAACAGCCCGATCAACGCTAGCCAAAACACCGGCGCACTCACCCCGATCAAGGATAGGATGCGGACCACAAAATCAATCGGTCGGTTGCGCCATACGGCTGAGATCACGCCAAAGATCACCCCCGCAATGATGCTGACCACGATCCCGGCGGTGGCAAGTTCGATGGTCGCCGGAAGAAAGCGACGTAATTCGTCCGCCACCGGACGACGGCTGCGGATTGACCTTCCCATATCACCTTGCAGCAGGTTGCCCATGTAGGTGAAATACTGGACGTGAAGCGGTTTATCCAGCCCCCACTTGTGGCGAAACGCTTCCACAATTTCAGGGTCTGCTGCGGCGCGTTCGCCCAGGTTAGCCGCGGTAGGATCGGCAGGGATGGCGTTGGAGATGGTAAAGGACACGATCGAAATTCCGATCAGCAGCGGAATCATCAGTGCCAAACGCCGGATAAGATAGAACTGAAGCGACATGTTCGAGCCTCAATGTGATAAAAGACGGCGGCGAGATCTGACCGTCAGACCTCGCCGCCTGGCAACAGCTGCTGGGCCTAGTAGTGCAATTTCGTCAGATCAACACGCCATTGGCCGTTGTAAGCAAATCCCTGTAGATCCGCATCGAAGGCAAAGTGTACCCCCGGCTGGAACAACGGTACAAACGGGCCGTCTTGCTGCTCGTAGTATTGGATTTCGCGGAACAATTCGGCACGCACCGCCGCGTCCGTCTCGGCCACGACAGCATCGCGCAGCTCGAGGATTTTCTGGTCCGCGTTTTCGTCAGTCCAGTTCGCCCGGTTTCCAACGACACCGTTGGGCAAGAACTCGACATAGTCCAACGTATCGTAGTAATCCGGGTTCCACAGCCATAGACTGAACCCCTGTTTGCCCGCACGGTATGCTTCCAGCGAAACCTGGAATTCCTGCGGTACAAGGTTCACTGTAATCCCGACATCCGCCAGGTCTGCCTGCACCTTTTGTGCAACGATGCCGAACTCGGTGCCGATGTAGTTGAAGTCGGGATACTCGAGATCAATCTCAAAGCCGTCCTCATAGCCTGCCGCGGCGAGCAGCGCCTTCGCTTGATCGACATCACGCGAAAAACCTTCGGATGGATCGAGTGCGCCTGCGAAACCGATCGGAACCATTGCTGCGGGATTGTCGGCGCCTGTGCCGCTCAAGAATGTTAGTTCTTCGTAGTTGACCGCGTAACGCAGCGCGCGCTGCACCAGTGGATCGCTGACTGGCCCGCCGATATCAGGGTCTTGATTGCACAGCAGGAAGATAAGCGTATCACTCTGGGTCGAGAAAACCTCGATCGCATCGTTTTGTTCGAAGGACGGCAACTGGTCCGCGATGACATCCATTGCGATATCGATATCACCGGCCTCAAGTATCAGTTTCTGGGTCGAGGTTTCCGACAGATTCTGAATGATGATGCGGTCAAAGTACACGTCCTCACCCCAGTAGTTGGGGTTCTTCACCAACACGGTCTGCACTGTCGGCTCATAGTTCTCGACCATGTACGGACCTGTTCCGGCGGAGTGATCCATTAGCCACTCTTCCGCCTTATCTGTCTCTGCAGCATCGTCCGCATCTGTACCGCCCTGTTCGCGGACTACATCAGCATTTACAACTGAGAACGCATCATATATCAGCTTGGCGAGGATTGCCGGATCAGGCTGTTCAAGCGTCAGCACAACGGTGAGATCACCAGCGGCCTCAACATTGGCAATAGTATCGGCCAGGAATGCAGGATTATCCTTGAGATTCTTCATGCGGTTGAAGCTGAAGACGACGTCGTCAGCCGTCAGCGCATCGCCATTCGAGAACACTACGTCATCCCGCAGATAGAACGTGTAGACCAGTCCATCGTCGGAGATATCCCAATCTGCGGCCAGGTTGGGTAGGATTTCGCCAACAGAGTCGGACGGAAATGTGACAAGTGTGTCGTACACTGAATGGTAAATTAATGAACCACCCGGCTCATAGGCGCGATGCGGGTCTAGCGAATGATAATCTTCAGAAAGGCCGACGACCAGTACGTTATCGTCGTCCTGGGCAGCAACTGCCCCGAAAGCCACCAACATCAAACTGAAAATGAGCAACAATCTTACTGCGCTACGCATCCTTAATCCTCCTCATTTGGTCTGCCTGAACAACACTATTTTGCTTGACGATCGCGCCACGGTTGAACGTCCAGAAATTACTATGGCGTGCAGATTTCAACGTGATCGCACAACAACATACTAAAGCTTTGACTTTATTATGCCGTGCCCAATTATGCCGTGTCCGCCCCCTTTACGCAAACATAATGTACATGGTCAGACCAAATGGAACACGCCAATATGGAGTGACCTTCCTCCGATTTCTCGGATACAAAAAGTCGTAGACTAAACGAGAGATCAGCAGAAGACGAAGCGGCCATCCGGGCTGAATGCCACGCTAGGTAGTGGGAAATGAAGACGTCCGCCATGCTGCCCCCCCCAGACCATTTATCCCGCCAGTGTCGTTATTGCAGGCGATCTGACGGTGAACCTAACCGGAAAACGCCTGCCCCAAAAGAGCCGGCATATAACACACTGCCGCTTTCATTGAGCGCCAGCTTTCTCATTGCTCGGAAATCCAGTCCTTGATTGACATACTGCCAGGTAGCTGCCCCATCCGTAGAAACGTACACCCCAGACTGTTCGCTTGAGGCATAGATCACGCCAGGACGATTAGGGTCAGTCGCCAACCGCGTGATAAAAATCTGGACATGGCACTTCTCCCATTAATATCGAATTAGTGATATCGCAAGTAGATAATGCCATTATATACCATTCTGACGAGTAAAATGTGAACGGGTCAATGTCGATGATTGCTGGCCACATAGCCAACGCCGGCGGGCAGGGGAAGTGCCCATCCTCGGTGATGGCCCCAACCTGCGCCGCGACCGTCGGCTTGCAGCGCCTCGCGCAGTTGGGCGAACCCCTGGGTGCAGACTTCGGAGGCCAGCGAGTCGGGGCTGATGATGAAGACGAAGATGTCGGCCCCCTCGATCCCGGCGTAGATTTCATTTAGCCAGCCGGTGCCCTTGGGGATGTCTTCCCAGTCCACCCAGGACTCGAAGCCGTCGTCCTTTCACACGTTGAAGAACGTTTCCATGAACGCCTTATCTTGACGCGAAACTGGCGCGTGCTCACGTCGCGCCGACGGTGATCCAGGCTTACCTGGGCCACTCGAACATCAGCACAACGCTGGGTTACTGCGCTTCTATCGACGACACCGATCTGCATGATGCCAGCAGTGTGCTCGGAGGCAAGGGGTAAAACAAACGTACATCGCCCGTGCCTGCTGATGGATGGCTGTTTTGTTCAACCATACCACACTTTTCATGATAGAAGGAGAGGACCAAAGTGCCGCTGAAACCTTCTATTGACATCTACGGGAAAATCGCATATGCTGTGATAAATCGTTTCAGCATAATCGTTACATCACTTACTTATGAAAAAGCGACCCACCCTAAAAGATGTAGCAAAATTGGCGGGAGTTTCCGTTACTACCGTATCTTATGTCATCAACCATCGCAGCGGTGGCAATGTACGCATCAGCCAAGACACACGTGATCGTGTGTGGCGAGCTATCGAAGAGCTTGACTACCGCCCAAATCTGGCGGCACGGCATACACGCACGGGGCAATCGCAGCTGATCGGCGTGATCTCCGACGAAATTGCCAGCACCCCGTTTGCCGTCAATATCATCAAAGGTGCCCAGGCTACTGCCTGGCAACACGGCAAGATGTTATTTGTCATCAACACGGAGCGCGATCCGCAAGCGGAAGAACGGGCTGTTCGTGCGCTACTGGAACACCGTGTAGAAGGCATCATCTATGCCACTATGTACCATCGTGCTGTTTGCCCGCCTGACGCAATACGTGCTGTGCCAACCGTACTGTTGGATTGTTATTGTGAGGACGGCTCTCTGACCTGCATTACCCCTGATGAAGTGCGAGGCGGGCAAACGGCAACCGGAGTTTTGTTACAAAAAGGGTATCGTCGCATTGGCTTCATTAACGTAGACCCGAAACGCCATGCCCCCGCAGCACGCGGGCGGCTGACGGGCTACCAGCGCGCCCTTGCAGATTACGGCGTACCATTTGCTGAGGAATTAGTTCGCGAGGGCAACACCATGGCCGACCAGGGTTATCTCCATGCTCACGCCCTGATGGACCTCGCCGATCCTCCCAGCGCCATTTTCTGCGGCACGGACCGTACTGCAATGGGCGTCTATGATGCGCTGAAAGAACGCGGTTTGCGGATTCCCCAAGATGTGGCAGTCATCGGGTTCGATAACCAGGAGCTAATCGCAGCCTATCTGCGTCCTGCCCTTTCCACGATGGCCCTGCCCCACTACCAGATGGGGGCCTGGGCTGTGCGACAGTTATTAGAACATTCCCAGTCCCATCAAAACGACCCGGTTCAGGAGAAGATCAACTGCCCCTATATCGAACGCGAGTCAGTCTGAACTGTTGCAGCAACAACAGCCAGCGGAAAAGGAGGTGTTCATACCGTAATCACACCGAAGACGCGGCAGTGCACAAAACACACCTTTTGAAGATTTTACAGATGAGGAGAAAATGATGAAAACAAAAGCTTTTTTGACCATCAGCCTGCTGCTAGTCGTCAGTTTGCTGGTTCCGGCAGCTATCCAGGCCCAGGATGATGAACCCATCAAGATCAAACTGTGGCACCATGGCGGTCCCGAAAATGAAGCAGATGCTAACCGTCAGCAGGTTCAACGCTTTAATGAAATGCAAGACGCGATTGAGGTTGAATACGTCGAGCAGCCCGGAGGCGCTGTAGCTGGCAGCGGTTACAATGATGCGGTGAACGCGGCTGCGGTGGCCGGGGAACTCCCTTGCATCCTGGACCTGGACGGTCCCAACCTCTATAACTATGCCTGGGCGGGCTTTATTCGTCCCCTCGATGAATACATGTCGGATGACCTGCGCGCGGACTTGCTGCCGTCGCTGATCGAGCAAGGCACCTATCAGGGTAAGATTTACGCGCTGGGCCAGTACGACTCCGGCCTGGCGTTGGTAGGTCGCCGTTCACTGCTGGAAAAAGCAGGCGTGCGCATCCCCACGAGCGTCAAAGATGCCTGGACGCTGGATGAGTTTAACGATGCATTGGCCGCACTCCAGGCGCTGGATGAGGTAGAATACGCCATCGATCTCAAGATGAACTACGGCGCAGGCGAGTGGTTTACCTATGCCTTTAGCCCGGTGGTGCAGTCTTTCGGCGGCGATCTCATCGACCGTGACACCTATATGAGCGCCGAAGGTGTGCTCAATGGGCCGGAAGCCGTAGCGGCCATGACGTGGCTACAGGGCCTCTTTGAGCAGGGATATACCGTTGTCAGCCCGCCCGATGACTTTGAATTCGTCAATGGCAACGCGGCGCTGGGCTGGTTCGGCCACTGGATGGCTACCAGCTACTATGACGCCTTCGGCGACGATATGGTCGTCATTCCTATGCCCGACTTTGGTCAGGGTGCCGTAACCGGCATGGGGTCGTGGGCCTGGTCGATCAGTTCCCAGTGCGAACATCCCGAAGCAGCCTGGGAATATCTGGAATTCGCCCTTCAGCCTGAAGAAATCCTGGCGATCACCAATGAAAACGGCGCGGTGCCGGGGCGTTTGGCAGCGCTGGAAATGTCGGACCTCTACGGTGAGGGTGGCCGGCTGGACATCTTCAAACAGCAGCTTGAAACCGGCGTAGCCGTGCCGCGCCCGATCACCCCTGGTTATCCTGCCATCACCTCGGCCTTCTACACCGCGATGGATAACATCATCAAAGGGGCAGATGTTCAGAGTGAGCTAGATGAAGCGGTCGACAAAATCGAACGCGACATTGAGGACAACGCAGGTTACCCGGTGATGGAGTAGCGCCATAGCAAACGGGTAACATTCCGTGAATTGGGGTGGCTGCGGTGCGCCGTAGCCACCCACACCTAATGCCAAATCGTGTTGTTCTGCTCGTCTTTGAATGGATTTTTGCGGGGAAGATGACGCGCATTATGAAGCGCCAAAACACCTTGAGGAGGAATCAGGCTCTCACCGCCTGGCTGATGAGCCTGCCAGCCTTGATCGGGATGATTACATTCGTCATTTTGCCGCTTGCCCTTGGAACCTACTGGAGCCTGACCAACAAGCGTCTGATTTCGCCGATGCCGACCCGCTATGTGGGACTGAAAAACTACGACCGGCTGCTGTCTGTCGATATTCTGACGCTGGAACCGGAAACTGATCCCAAAACAGGCAAGGCTACCTACCCACGCGTGCGCACGATTCTTAAAGGCAACCCCAAATACGACGATTTCCGCGAGTGGAAAACCTTTGACTTGCTGGGTAAACGCCGCGTACTCATCGCCAAAGACCCTACCTTCATGCAGGCGCTGGTTAATACCACCATTTTCGTGCTGGTTATTGTCCCTGGCCAGGGTGGGTTGGCGTTGCTGATGGCGCTGCTCGTCAACCAACGGCTGCGCGGTATGAACATCTTCCGGACCATCTACTTCAGTCCGGTCGTCACCTCAATGGCGGTCATCGCTATTGTTTGGAAATTCCTCTACAATCCCGAAGACGGTTTGATCAACCGCTTTTTGACCAATATCTCGTTTGGCCACATCACCCCGCCCGGTTGGCTGATCGATGCCGACACCGCCCTGCTGGCAATTATCATCCTGTCTGCCTGGCAGGCTGCCGGATTCCAGATGGTCATCTTTCTGGCAGGCTTGCAGGGGATTCCCGACGTGCTGTATGAAGCGGCCAGCATCGACGGGGCCAATACCTGGCAGAAGTTTCGGTTCGTCACGTTGCCCCAACTACGCAATACCACCATTTTTGTCATTATCAGCACGACGATTCTGGCTTTCCGACTTTTCACTCAAATCGATGTGCTAACCAAAGGAGGGCCAAACGACTCCACTGTGACAGTCGTTTTTTACGCGGTCGAGCAAGGATTCCGCCAGCAAAATATCGGGTACGGATCGGCTATCACGATCGTATTCTTCGTTATCGTCATGGTGATTGCCCTGGTGCAACGCGTGGTGCTGCGCTCTGAGCGCGCCGTGGAGAGCAGTTAATGCAGAAAACGCTTGATATGCAACGCCTGGAAGCACAGGCCACCCAGCGCAAGGCTCGTGTACGGCGCGTATTGTCATTGAGCGCTGATTACGGCTGTATGATCGTGCTGGCGGTGTTTTTTCTATTCCCGCTGGTGTTCATGATCGTTTCGTCATTCAAGCCAGAAAAAGTCATCTTTGACGATCTGAAGACAGTGACCTTGGCCTTCGTACCACGTCGTATCACATTCGAAAACTACCGTTACATCTTCGACCGCGTGCCCTTCGACCAGTATATGTTCAACTCGGTGTTTATCGTGGTGATCACCGTGCTGGCAGGGCTACTGATCAACAGCATGATCGCGTTCGCATTGGCACGCTTGCAATGGCGGGGCCGCGCGATTGTGTTGTCGGTCGTTGTCTCGCTGATCATTGTACCACTCGAAACGTTGGTGGTTCCCCTGTTGGTGCTGGTCAACGAGCTGCCATGGTTTGATGGTTCCACAACCTGGCTAAATACGCTGCGCGCCCAGATAATCCCGTTCATAGCGGATGCCTTTTCAATCTTTCTCTTTTACCAGTTTTTCATCGGGCTGCCCAAAGACTTTGACGAAGCGGCTTATATCGACGGCGCATCGCCATTCGGCGTCTATTGGCGCATCATCATGCCGCTCTCGCGGCCCGTCATTGCCACTGTGGCGATCTTGCAATCGCTGATGCTGTGGAGTTCCTATTTGTGGCCGCTAATGGTCACCCGCTCGCCCGATGTGCGCCCGCTGACGGTTGGCATCACCACCCTGTATACTTACGAGATTCGCTGGGGACACATTCTGGCTTTTGCGTCGTTGATCACGATCCCGGTGCTCGTGTTGTTTTTGCTGTTTCAGAAATGGTTTGTGAAAAGCATCGCCTCTACCGGCATAAAGGGCTAAAATGCGATGGGCTACTTTGCAGAAGAAGCGAACCCAGCACAACGCCGGGCTATCAATGATCCGCATCGGCCTCAATTTCACTTTACACCGCCAACCTACTGGATGAACGACCCCAATGGCCTGATTCAATGGGCCGGGCGCTATCACCTCTTCTACCAGCACAATCCCGCCGCGGCGACCTGGGGCAATATCCACTGGGGGCATGCGGTTAGCGACGACCTGGTGCACTGGCGCGATCTGCCTCTTGCCCTGAAACCAGACCCCATGGGACCGGATAAAGATGGCTGCTGGTCCGGCGTTATTGTGGACAACGCGGGCGTCCCGACGATGCTGTATACCGGGGTGTTTCCTGAAACGCAATGCCTGGCGACGGGGTCAGCCGATCTCGTGCACTGGCACAAGCATCCGGCCAACCCCGTCCTGGCAGGAGCGCCCGCCCATCTTGACGTGCTGGGTTTTCGCGATCCCTGTGTGTGGCACAATGGCGCACTCTGGCACATGACACTGGGCACCGGCGTACGTGATCAAGGCGGCGCGGTACTCCTTTACCGCTCGCCGGACCTGCGCCGATGGGAATTTGTCTCAGTGCTGCTGCAAGGCACCCTGGAAACCGACGGCGAGATGTGGGAGTGTCCAGCCTTTTTCCCTCTGGCAGATAAATGGGTGCTGCTGATTTCGGTGTTCCACCAGGCCGGCACACGCTATTTCGTCGGTTCCTTCGACGGGCAGACCTTTTCGCCTGAACAAGAAGGAATGCTAGATTACGGAAGGCACTTTTACGCCCCCCAAACACTTAGCGACCGGGCTGGACGCCGCGTGATGATCGGGTGGTTGCTGGAAGGACGGAGTGAGACCGCGCAGAAGGCCGCCGGTTGGTCCGGCGCGCAGTCGATACCCCGGGTGCTCACACTGCACTCCGATCAACGGTTAGCGATGACGCCTGCTCCAGAACTTCAAAAGGTGCGAGACCACCATTCCCGCCGCGCTGACCTCATGCTCACCGGCGAAACATACCTGGAACTGGCCGAACTGCATGGCGCATGTTTAGAGCTGCGCATTGAGATGGAGCCGGGGACTCTTCAGGAAATCGGCCTAAAACTCTTGCGCGCACCTGATGGCAAACAGGAAACACTAATCCGGGTCGATCTCCAGCAGGGGCAACTCACGCTTGATCGCTCACGATCTGGTGGAGAACAGGTGAGTCCGTTGACAATCGAGCGTGCGCCAATCGCGGTACAACCAAATGAAACCCTGGTGCTCCACGTCTTTTTGGATCGCTCTATCATTGAGGTGTTCATCAATGATCAGGGGTGTCTTTCGGGGCGTGTTTACCCTCCATCGACGCACAATCGGTCCGTGGTGTTCTATAGTCGCGGCGGCAGTGGTGCGTTGAAATCCCTGGAGGGGTGGGAATTACGATCAATCTGGCAGTAAGCTTGTGTTTTTAACAAAGTTTACGGCGTTGTTGAGAGGCCGTTTGAAAAGCCCTCACCCTTCCAGCAGAGCCGGGTCCCACTCCCTCAAGTGAAGGGGAAAAACGCTTTGCCCCCCTTCTACCTGAGGGAGAAGGGGCTGGGGGATGAGGGCCAAAAACCCTGGCAGAAACTTCTCAAATGACCTCTGAATGAATAGGCCTGAGCTACACTGTGAGCATGGCCAAGAAAAAGCGAAATACAAAAAACGAACAAAGGCGCACAGAAAGCAACCTGCCGGGGCCGCAACTGGGCGGCATACAACGCGAGCCTGATTGAACATCGCCGAGGCCCTGGCTGACTATCGCAAACCCTTGCACATCCAGCAGCGCATCATCCGCAAACCCAGGGCAAAATCGAGCGCTACCATCGCTCGATGAAGTCCATCGTCAAGCTCACTACCTTCTACTTCCCCTGGGAACTCGAGCAGGCTATCGCCGATTTTGTCGCCTACTACAATCACAAACGCTATCACGCATCACGCGACAACGTCACACCCGCCGATGTCTATTTTGGTGCCAGTACCGTGCAAACCTGCCAGTCAATCATTCTGTCGTTCGGTCAAAGCAGAGCGTTATGCACCGCATGGCAGATCGCAAGGTGTGCATCCTCGATTTGACGCATATCATCGCACGGCACAACGATAGCCAATTCCACCAATTCTCGAAGCGATCCGCCTTCGAAGCCGGTCAGTCCGACGGTGCGCATATTCATCTCTCTCGCAACCTCAATCGCTCGGAGGACGTTCGGCGAATTGCCTGAGCAGGAAATTGCCACCGCGATATCATCGGACTGAGCAAGCGTCTTTAGTGGTTCAGCAAACACAGAGTCGTAGCCAACATCGTTCGCATATGCAGAAAAAGTAGGGATATTATCATTCAACCCTATAGCACGGATGCGGGGTGATTCTGCACGCACCGTGTTTTTTACCAAATCACAAACGAAGTGCGAGGCGGTCGAGGCTGATCCGCCATTTCCAAAGGCATAGATTGTTCGCTCTTCTGTGCGTGATGCAGCCAATAACTCGACAAAACGCTCAATTGGTTCGCTCGGAAGTCGCTCTAGCACTTCTCTTAGTTCCGCTAGATAATTGGATGTGGTCACTATTTTTACTCCTTGGTTAGAGGAAACGACATGAAACAATCTATTTACTTGTTGAAAAAGCTGGGCAGCCTATCTTGGAGATAGTTACAAAATCTGCTATCATTCGTCGGAGGCTGCAACACTTGCCTCGGCTAAGGCTATTGCACCCCGTAATGGGGCGAGATCATCATGCTCTGCACGCACAATGTCCAGCGTAATTCCGTCGAGGACATGGTCAGAGGCTGATGTGCGAACTGTTTGCAGATAAGCCTCACCGGATTTAACTACGCCACCACCCAGGATCACGCGATCCGGGTTCACCAAATTCACCGCATTTGCGATACCACGTCCAAGATCAGTAGCGGCAGCGCTGAGTACCTCTAACGCCAATTCATCACCCTCACTAGAAGCCTGAGACACCTCCAGGGCTGTTACGCTCTCAATACAGTTTTCACACAGCGCACGCAGCAATTGGCCCGCTTCGGGATTATCGTTCAAGGCCTTGATCGCTCTACGCGCAATTGCGGGTCCCGCAGCAAGGGCTTCTAGGCAACCCCTGCGACCGCAGGTACATACTGGTCCGTCGGGAACGAGTATTGTATGGCCAAGCTCGCCGGCAAGCCCATCATGGCCGTGATGTAATTTCCCGTTTAGTATTAAACCACTGCCAATTCCGGTGCTAACGGTGACATACAGGATATGTGATTTACCACGCCCTGCGCCATAGCGCCACTCACCGACTGCAGCTGCATTAGCGTCATTCTCTATTGTTGCCTTAACACCATAGGTGTTCTCCAGCCACATTTGAAGCGGGTATTCTTCCCAACCTGGCAGATGCGGGCAACACTGAATCTTCCCACTGCCAGGCTTTAGCAAGGGGCCGCCGAAACTGGCTCCAATTGCAAGAATCGACGCATTCTGTTCGGATAGCAGCTCGTCGACCAGTTCTTGGACCACGGGCAAGACGATTTCAGGTGTGCCGGAAGCAGGTGTTGGTTGGCGCTGATACGCCAACAATTCGCTGCCACCGGGATAGGCAATACCGGCAGCCAGTTTTGTGCCGCCGAAATCCAGGCCCAGGAGAAGCCCGTGGTTGGTCATTGTTTCCAATCCACGACAACACCTATGTAATTGGACTTATCATGTAATAATCCCTGGAACGCTGTAGGCATGGCATCCGGCGTGATGACATGGCTGATCAGCCCATCAACATCAAGCTTGCGCTGTCTTACTAGTTCAATCAGCATGTGAAGGTTGGACTCGATAGAATGTTTCTTACCAGGCACAGGATGCGCAGGCAAGCACCATTCGAGCGCGCCCTTAACGGTAAGCCACCGGTTGTGTATCGCGCGGAAGGCTTCTGTGGCGTTATACTCAAATGCAGCACGGGGGGAGCCGAGTAGAACAACTTGTCCGAACGGTACGCACACCTCGATACAGTTCTGAATCACGGGTGTATGACCCACAGCATCCACCGCAACGGTCACGCCTTCCCCACCTGTCTGTTCAAGGACAGCCTCAACGTGCTGTTCAGCCGAGGCATGAAGCACAGTATCAATGCCAATTTCTCGAGCGAGATCACAGCGGCTCATCACGGGATCGAGCGCAATGACATGGGCGCCGCTAATTTGAAAAAGCTGTGCCACCAGATTTCCCACCAACCCCAGGCCGAAAACGCAGACAGTATCTCCGATTTCAAACACTGCCATCTGGGAACCGGTAAGCGCGATCAGTGCCATGCGCAGCATTACCGCAGACTTGGCCGATAGGCTCTCATCGATCACGAATGCGCTGTCGCGCGTCTCGCGCCCAGAGACATCGTAGAACTGATGTGATGCATGTTGTCCAAAACAGAAGATGCGATCCCCTGATGCCAATCCCGCGACGTTTTCCCCTGCCGCCAGTATGTGTCCGACTAATCCGTAGCCGGGGCGCCAAGGATATGCATTCCAGCTGCCTGGGGTATGAACCCCGGGCGCAAGCGCTGTATAAATTGCTAATTCCGTGCCAGCGCTGATAACCGTAGTCTCGGCTTCAACCAAAATGTGCTTTGACCTCATCGTTGCTGGATCAAGCTCTTCGTGTTCGATAACCAGTTGTTCTTCACCAGGAACCACAGCGTAGGTGGCTTGCATTTTGTCATACCTTTCAATAGCATTAGTTGTGAGGCAGCTGGCAATCGTCGAGCTGATTTAATCCAGATTCTGCACAGTATTTGTACGTGCCGATCGCAGTGCCGCTTCTATAACACGCAATTGCAGGACCACTGTCTCGGGTTCGACCGGGGAGGTTTGGTCGCTTGACAAAGCTTGGTAAACAGCTTCGTAGAATTTGCGATAGTCACCAGCAACCGTCGGCACGTTCCCGTCAAAGGACAACCCATCTAGATTTGTGGTCCAGAGACGTCCCCAGTGGGATGAGTCTTCGACACCCCACACAGCGCCTTCGGGCAACTGTCCCGCGCGCAAGGCAGTCTCTTGCGGATCTAGACCGTATTTTTCAAACGTGCCAGAAAAGCCCCGTACCCGGAACCGCGGCCCCGGCAATGGCGTGAGGACATCCGTTCCTAACACTGCGTTCACTCCTGAGGCGAACCTAATGTGAAGCCGAAACATATCGTCTACCTTACCGCCAGGTCGGTGCGTTTCGATTTGAGCGAAGACGCTCTCGGGCTTGCCAAACAAGATCAGCGCTTGGTCAATTAGATGTGGACCAAGATCATACAGCATACCGCCAAGCTCTTCAGGGTTTTCGCGCCACACACCGCGCAAGGTAGGGAGATAGAGTTTCCATTCAGCCTCGTAAAAATAGATTTCACCAAGCACGCCAGATTCGACCACTTTCTTGACGGTGAGAAAATCCCCATCCCACCGCCGATTATGGTAAGTGATCAACATACGATCCGCTGCTTTCGCCTGGTCAAACAGCGACATCGCGCCCACAGAGGTTGCGGCCAACGGTTTCTCGACCACGACATGTTTACCGGCCTCTAGCGCCATGTGTGTGTGTGGGACGTGCTGTTGGTGAGGCGTTGCTACAACGACGAGATCGACGTCTGGTTTGGCGAGTAAGGCTTCAACTGAGTCAAGGACCTCGATATCGGGATACAGTTGTTTTACTGCAGCGCGTGTTGTAACGACGGCAATTAATTCAAGACCAGGAATCACCTGGATCAAAGGCGCATGGAAGAATCGCCCCGCATTCCCAAATCCCAGCAAGCCGACGCGAAATCTTGGATCGGTCATGTGCTTTTCTCCTTGTATTGAAGCCAGATTGGACTGCTCCAGGCCATGTTGCCGTCTTCCTGGGTGACACGAAGATAATAATAGTGAGATTCCCCAGGTATGATGATCTTGTCGTCAAGCGAAAATGATAGTTCTGTCACGCCTTCGCCGGGGTTGCACTGCAGCCCCGCAAATACATATCCTGAACGCACGATGTCAATAGCTCGGAGGGGGGCTGTACCGGTCACAGTTGCAGTGAGGCGGGGGGGCGAGGTTGTTTCTATTTCGGTTCCCATCAGTTGGTCGTTGATTCTGAAATCTAACACGATGGGAACGCCCGATGTCGCGTAGCAACGCCGGTTGTAGAGTGCGTCATAGAGCGCTTGGCGCGTCAACTCCGGTGCAAAAATAGCCGTCATGCCAGTGCGAAAAGCATCCTGTTTCCATCCTATGCGGGTCCCCGGTGGCACATGGCTATCACGCCCTTCAAGTTCTGTTGCGTGCCAACGTAGCCCATGACTGTCACTGCCGCCGACAAATCCTAGCTTCAACCCATGCGCTAATCCGTCCAGTACAAATTGGCCAAGATGGATATGATCGCGCCGATATCCGACGGGCTTGTTGCCCGGAAACTCAAAACGTCCATGAGTCGAGCACACTTCGATCAGGCGTTGCAGTTCTTCATCATGCCCTTCCCAATCAGTGCCGCTCCAAGAAGTATGATGGGGTATGACCAGCGCATCGGTTCCCTTCAGTCGTGAGAGCAGTCTCTTGCCGGTATTTGCGGTTTCTTCGCCATAGCTGACTAATGGGCCGCTTTGATCCGGATAGAGGATATGCCGGTGCCCTTCACCGACTGAAATGCCTGGAGCAGCATGTTCGGCGATCGCGGGTGAAGTCCATTCATATGCATAGAATGCGACAAATTTCCCCGGCACAGTCATTCGATCGCTATGGTTCCACATCATCTTAAGTTCGGATGATGTCAGTTCCATCCCGTCCAGATAATCGTGGTCCGTTAGCGACGCAAAATCGTATCCATAGGCATCGCGGTAACGATGATAGAACTCATCGATATCGTTTACAGCATCGCTGTAGACTGAATGCGCATGAAGGTCGCCGAAGAAGATTTGCAGCTTTTCGCCGGCAGACGTGGTGATGACTGGTTGCTCGCGGTTCCCTGATGCAGGAACGGATGCAGGTAGTGGTTCAGATGGATTGCTCACCACCAGTGATGTTGCCTGCACGATTGTATCTATTTTGAGTTGTTGTAAGTGCGCGCCGCCCAAACCCATTGACGTCAAGTAGATGGTCTCTTTTCCCGCTGAACGGACGCGGGGCTTCCACGTACCCCAGTGCTTCGGCGCGATAGTATAAAGTGGAGACCAAGTCTTTCCAGCATAATATTGCGCGTAGAGTGTATGCGAGGATTGTCCAAACACCCAGACACGTCCGGCGGCATCTACTCTGACTTCCGGGAATTCCCATCCCTGGAATGAATCCTCGTTATATATGTCCACACCAGGTCGCGCGCCAACTGGATCATCAAAGCTTGTTCCGTTGAACCGCCGCAAATAGGTCCATTTCGTCAACCACCAGCGATCGCGAAATGCGTCGTTTTGATTGCTCGACCAAGCAATCCACAAATTGCCTTCTTGGTCTGCGGCAAGCGATGATTGGAGATTTTGATAACTATTGGTGGTGACAGCGAGTGGTTCGCAGGGTTGATCTAATCGTTGTAGAAAAACGTGATAATGCGAGTCGAAATAGCTGTCATATGACATCCAAATGCCGTTATCCGGTCTAACCGTTAGGCTTGGCCGGTAGCATGGAGCATCCGGGGTTGGTACGGGAATCGGCTTAGTCCATCCGCCATTTTCGGTGTGGCACACCATCAAGCGCGGGCACTGCTGTTCTACCTGTTCGAATACAAGCCAGCATTCACCATCATTTCCAGCGACCATGCGTGGGTGAAATAGTCCTTCTGGATGGCTAATCAGAATCTGCTCGTCACCCAGTTGGTCGCCGTAGATTTGCCGCGTGGCAAGACACCAACTCTCGTCACGAAAGGCAACCCAGACAAGTTGTACCGTACCCACATTTGGAATGACGATTGCGGGTTGAAACTCCACGCCCTGTGCCGTGCTACAATCGAGAATTTGGCTGGCACCCTGTTCATCGTAGCGCCGTAGACGAATGATGTCACCCGAGCGGCGTCTTTCAGACCATACGACCCACAGCGTACCGTCTATATCAAGCGCTACATCAGGTTCCATGGCCGTTTGATCAGTGACTGGTTCCGGGCTGCTAAATCGAAATCCGTTCTCATGAATCAGTGTCTCATCAAACATCACCTGCGTATTCCCTTCTGTGTACATAATCAGAGGCATAGCCTGTTACGCTAGATCGCGATGCTATGTGGCTGATTGCTGCGCCGTCTCTGTTGCGAAGCGTAGCTGTTTCAAGCCTCTTCGCAATCCCTCGATAACGTTCTCAGGCGTATCCCTATAGTTTGCGGCTTCATGTTCTAGGATGATGGCGCCATCGTAGTCGATGTTATGAAGCTCTCGGAAGAAACGTATCCAATCCAGATTGCCATTACCTGGCAGTTTGTATTCCCACCAAAACGCTCGTGACTCACTGGGCCCATGCGCCATCTTTTCAGTTCGTTTGTAAGGCGTGAGAATACCGTGCTCAGCGAGACGATCATGCCAGATAACTGTATCTTTGGCGTGCACGCTGAATATGTGTGCTGCGAATTCTGAAATTGGTTGGTAGGGTTCGATAAACTGCCATAACAGATGTGACGGATCGTAGTTCAATCCAAAATTGGGCCAGGATGCAGTCGCGGCTAGCAACTGGCGCCATGCATAAGGTCCCAGCGCAAAGTTCCCGGCTGTTGGGCAAAACTCGAGCGCAATACGGATGTCCGCCTGCATGGCCTGGTCTAACAGCGAGCCCCAGAACTCAAGTGCAGCCGCTATATTTCCCCTCAGGTCTAGGGATGGCACGACACCGGTAGACGTTGTGATCTGATTAATGCCCACATCAGCAGCGATATCTAGGAGACGATATAGTTCACTTCGGAATTGCTCTCTCTCTTGAACGTCTGCGGACAGAAAGTTTCGACCATAAATGAACGAATGTATGCGAACTTCAGCGTTGCGCTGTACAGCCCGGAGCGCCTCTCTGTCGCGGTGTACACTCGGGCCAACCTCCAGGCAATCGAAACCTATCTCGATCGCAACTCGTGCCGCCTCTTCGATAGTGGTTTTCCCTAGACAGTTGGTTACGAACCCGTATTCCATAATCCACCTCCCCCAAACGTTAACCTTAGAGGCCGTTTGAAAAGCCCTCTCCCTTCCGGCAGAGCCGGGTCCCTCTCCCTGAGGGAGAAGGGGCTAGGGGATGAGGGCCAAAAACCCTGGCAGAAACTTCTCAAATGGCCACTTACTTGAGCGCGCCCATCGTCATACCTCGAATCATCTGGCGTTGCGTCAGTAGATAGACGAGGACTACCGGGATAATTGTCATGACTAGTGCGGCTGCTAGCACCGGGTAGTCGATAAAATACTCCCCATACAACTTCGATAGCCCGGCAGTCAACGTACGCAGGTTGTTATCGGTGACCAAGCTGATGGCGAGGATAAATTCATCCCAGTACCAGACGAATTGGAACAGAGCAACAGTCAAGAGTGACTGACGGCTCAACGGTAGCATTATGTGCCAATAAGTCTGAGCTGAGTTACATCCGTCCATTGCTGCAGCATCTAAAAGGTCACTCGGTATCGTTTCAAAAAATGCGCGCAACACAAACATGGTGAATGGCAAGCCCAACGTCGCGTAGATAATCGGCAGAGTCCACGCCTTATTCAGCAGATTGAATTCCTTGGCATTCAGGAAAAGCGGAATCAGCATTGTTTCACTGGACAGAATCAACCCGGCCAGAAACATGTAGTAGATGGGCTCACGTGCGGGAAACTTGAATCGCGCCATAGCAAAGGCCGCCATCGAGCCAACAGTAAGATTGAGCAGCAGTGCGGAAGCTGTTACATACAGGCTGTTACGATAATGAACACCAAGGTTCACTTGCTCCCAGGCTGTCTGATAGTTAGTTAACTCAAGCCCCTTAGGTAGTAAGAAAATGTCGTATGTGTCCGCATAGGTTGACAGCGACAGCGAAATGAAATACATGAAAGGGGCCAGCGTCATAAACGCC
The DNA here is from genome assembly GCA_034437275.1 of Anaerolineae bacterium. Lineage (GTDB taxonomy): Bacteria > Chloroflexota > Anaerolineae > Aggregatilineales > Aggregatilineaceae > TC-15. Next base: position 3,784 of record DAOTUD010000119.1, on the reverse strand, counting down.
AAGAACAGCATCAGCAGATAGATCGGCACTTTGATGAAGATAGGAATGTCTTTCCAACGCATGATGAAGCCTCCTCGCTAATACTCAACGTCTGGCGTGAAGAAGCCACGAATTGCGGCAAACACGATCAGTACCAGGATGCTGATATTGGCGATTGCACTTCCGAGACCGAGATCGTAGTACGTAAATACATTATCATATAAGTAGGTGTTGATCACCTCAGTGGCACCGTATGGTCCGCCACCGGTCATAATGAAGATCAGGGTAAACACCTTGAATGCATAAATGGTGAACAACAATGCCACGATGAAAACAATTGGACGCAATAGGGGGATGATGATATAGGTTACGATCTGGCGCTGCGATGCGCCGTCCAATGCAGCCGCATCCTTCAGATCATCGGGGATACCTAACAACCCGGCACTGAACATCACCACACCGTAGCCTAAGTGTCGCCAGACCCAAACAACTAGAATTGCGGGCAGGGCGGTATCGGGGTTTCCCAACCAATCTTGCTGCCAGCTCGATAGTCCAAACGTCTCCAACCATTGGTTAAGCAGACCACCTTGCGTGCTATACACGCGTGTCCAGGCAAGACCAGTGACTACGGTTGGAATGATGACCGGGAGGAAAAAAAGCGCCCGGAACATCGCTGCGCCAGGCATGCCGCTGTCCAGCACAAGCGCCAGGAACAAAGAGAACACCGCCATCACACCCAATGCCACAATCATAAAAATCACATTGTGTCCGAGGGCTTCGCGAAATAACTCATCCTCAGCGAGATATCTGTAGTTCTCTAGCCCAACGTATTCAGGCTCGCCAAATCCATTCCAGTCATGAAAACCAATATAAAAATTGTAGAGTAGCGAGTACAGCTCAAAGAATACGAACAGGGCCAGAGCGGGCAAAAGGAAAGCATATGCAGTTAGCCAAGAAGAAAGTTTCGACTTCATGCCTCCGGACCTAGTGCGGGGCATTGTGGGAGCCAATGTGTTTGACATAGTATTCCCTCACAACTCCAACATCTAGAGTTGTTGTACGCCTGGGTTGAAAACCTTACAAAGAGGCGATGGACAGAATCTGCCCACCGCCAGACTACACTTTACGGAGTTAACGTTGACTTCTTTCTTTCGCGCGTTGTGCGGCTTGCATCACATCTTCAGGAGAAGCCTGGCCGACCAACATACCCTGAATGGCGCTGGCCATGGCATCACGCGCCGGACGATCGAAAATGTCCCGCGGCACTGAATCCGCCTGATTATCACAGAGCGACTGCGCCAGCGGATGTGCATCTGCTAGGGCCTCTTCGCCGGCAGGCCCAGCGGGGCATAAGCCGATAACCCGAACAAGATCACCCTGGCCATTCAGCGTGACCCAGCGCAGGAAGTCTATTGCTGCTTGCTGTTCAGCTTCGGACACTTGACTGGATACCATCCAGGTTCCCGCCATGCTGCCGAATGCAGCAGGCCGTGCTCCTTCGTTTAGTGCCGGCATCGGGAACGTATCAATTTCGAATTCAGGTTCATTTTCAAGGATACGGTTGATCGCCCAGTTGCCAATGACATACATGGATGCTTCGCCGGACGCGAATAGCTGTGCAGACTCGTCCAGGCTCAGACTGGCTACACCCTCCAACCAGATGTTGCTGTAGGAGTGAATCTCAGCCATTAAGTTGACGAATTCCGGAATGTTCCAACTGCCGTCGCCACGATCGGCAGCTTCGAACTCCTCAGGGTAGATCATCTGCGCCCAATTGAAGAACAATGTGGGGGCATGGTCATTCGCTTGCGCCCAATATAAGGCGCCGCCATAGCCGTTATCCCGCAGCGTCTCAACGGCAGCACGCATTTCCTGCATAGTCAAGATCGGCACTTCGATGCCTAGTTCTTCAAAGCGCGACTTGTTATAGAAGACCTGTACATTATTCGTGGCAAAAGACATGCTGAGCACACGATCATCAATGGTCAGATAGTCCAATGAACTGCCGTACAGTGCCTCCTTCCATTCGTCGTCCATATGCGGGGTGAGATCAACGATTTGATCATTGTCCCAAAACTGCAACGGCTCACCGAGCGGCAGACCATGAATGAGCGCAGGGGCTTCGCCTGCGATCAGGGCTGACGCAAGGGTTTGGTTATAGGCATCTTTGGGGATCAAGTTGGTCGTGATCGTAACGTTGGGGGCCACTTCCTCGTAAGCAGGAATCCATTGATCGATGTAGATAGGTTCCTTGTTCGCGGCGAAGTGCCACATTTCAATGGATACTGCTTCCTGGGCTTTGCTGACCCTGAGGCCTGGTCCGACCAGAACAACAAAAAGGCAGAGAATCAGCAATATCGATAGCAATCTGGTGCGCTTCTTCATGGTGTGAATGCTCCTTAAATCGTCTTGTGAGTATTTGTTTAATTTGTTTACTAAGCCAACAGATGACAGGATATATCGGACAGCGTGCGGACTAAAGCCAAGACCACACCTCTAAACTTGCTTTTTTGTTATGCCATATGCACTTCCTCCTTCGGGGATCGAGAGATCACGAAACCGATGAGCCAAGTGATGGGACTGAAAGCTTACCCTACAGGTGGGGCACACGAGCGCCGGATAATTAGTTCTGGCTGGACGATACTCGGCAGTTGGGCGCTCTCTGTGGGCGCACCATCGATTAGTTTCAGCAGCAAGTCCAGCGCTTGAGATGCCATTTGTTTCACTGGCTGGCGGATCGTTGACAGTGCTGGGTAGGCAGTTGTAGCTTCTTCGATATCATCAAAACCCAGAATTGAAATGGTTTCAGGTATACGCCAACCCATTTGCCATGCACCACTGATGGCACCAAACGCCATCAAATCCGTCATGCAGAAGACCGCAGTTGGGGGATCAGATAAATTGAGAAGCTTCCCAATCGAGTCAACCGCAGCTTGGCGATTGTTTTGGCACAGCTGAAAGTATTCCTCTGTCCAGAAGAGTGATTTCTCCTCGACGCATTGCTTGAACGCGTTCCATCTTTGCCGGATACCTGCGTAATTGGTATTTCCCATAAAGGCGATGCGGCGATGCCCTAAACGAAAAAGATAGTCAACTCCGAGTTGGGTTCCATGAGCGTCATCAATGCTGATCAAAGGTTTAGAACCGGGTTGATTTTGTCCGTTAGCCAACGCGACGGAAGGTATATCATCTTGATCAAGTTTGCTGATGGCAGCCTGATATCCCAACATATCACCGATGATAAGAAGTCCATCGAACCAGTTGCGCATGACGTTCAGCTGACGGCTTGCGATTTCCGGGTCATATTCTGCGTGCCCCAGGAGCAACTCCAATCCTTCAGTGTGAGCAGCTTTTTGCAGTTCACGAGCCATAAGACTGAGAAACGGATCGTTTATGTCACGCACAATCGCACCAATGACGCCAGTACGCTGGGTGCGTAAAGCAGAAGCAAAAAGATTGGGATGGTAGCCCAGCTTTTTGACCGCGCGACGCACTTGTTCTTGTGTCTCATCGCTAATTTTGACGCCAGTTCGATTATTGAGGACTCTGGAGACGGTGCCTGGGGAAACCCCGGCTGCCTCAGCGACATCAGTGATTGTCACGCGGTTCTTTGGGGACATAAAATTTCTCTCATTAAATCGTTTGCATTAATTATATAAGTTTTTTCCAAACCATGTCAAGAGTCTCCTGAAAAAAGGTTAGGCCGCGCTGACATTTGTGCTCAGGCGGATGCCGATTTCAGGCGAAAATGTCAACACGAACTGGCCGAAATGGGGTAAAATAGGGGGCACCGCATCAGACCCGA
>DAOTUD010000118.1:0-20689 GCA_034437275.1 Anaerolineae bacterium | reverse complement strand
CCAGGGGGGGGGCGTTCCCGGCGCTGGCCCCGGCGGAAGCGGGCATCACCGGCTCGTTGGCGGGCGGGGGCGTGTCGGCAGGCGGCGTGCTCACGACTTCGCCCGTTTCCTCGTCGTAGGGGCTGTCGTCGTCCGCGTCCAGGTCGCCGTTATCGTCCTCCGGCGCGACCAGCGGCGGCTGCGGATCGCTCTCCAGCCAGGAGAAGCTCCTGGTTTGCAGCCCGTTGAGGTCGTCGGTGGGCATGACGGTTTCGATGTTCTGGCGCACCGCGTCGGCGAGCACCTGCACATCGCCCCGGCTGGTGTCGGCCTTGCCGTTGATTACCAGGATCGCGTCCTCCTGGACCAGGTCGCGGAACTGGCCCCAGGTGCGCGGGAACATGACGACGCTGATCACGCCTGTGATATCCTCGATGGACAGGATCGCCATCGGGTCGCCCTTTTTGGTGATGATGCTGCGAATCTCGGTCACCAGCCCCGCGATCTGCACGCGCCGCCCGTCGATGGCGTCCCCGGCCTCGACCAGTTCGGCGCTGGTGTTGATGTTGGCCTGGGCGAACTGCTCGGTCAGGTCGCGCAGCGGGTGGTCGGTCACGTACAGCCCGACCAGTTCCTTCTCCCAGCGCAGCATCTCGCGTTTGTCGATGGCGGGCATGTCCGGCAGGTTGTCCAGGATGCTGTCCGCCGTGCCGAACTCGACGCCGGTCGCCGCCCCGAACAGGCTCATCTGCCCGACGTCCTGGGCTTTGTGGAAATCGATGGAAAAGCTCACGATGCGGTCCAGCGCGGCCAGCAGCGAGGGCCGCTGCCCGAACGAATCCAGCGCGCCGACGCGGATCAGCGCCTCCAGCGCGCGCTTCTGCACCAGCCGCATATCCACCCGGCGGCAGAGGTCGTCCAGGTCGCGGAAGGGGCCACCCGCCTGGCGCTGCGCGATGATGTGCTCGACCGGCCCCGCCCCGACGTTCTTCACCGCCGACAGCCCGAAGCGGATCGCGCGCTCGTCACCGGGCAGGTCCTCGATGTCGAAATCGAACTGGCTGCGGTTGACGTCCGGCGGCAGCACCTCGATCCCCATGCGGTGGCAGTCCGCCGCAAACAGGCTGACCTTCGCCGAATCGTCGTGGTGCACCGACATCAGCGCGGCCATGTATTCGTGCGGGTAGTGGCACTTCAAAAACGCGGTCTGGCACGTGATCACGGCGTAGTCGGCGGCGTGGGAGTTGTGCACGATGATATCGTTGGCGACGAAATTGTGCGTGTCCGGCACGGTGAGGTCGTAGGTCATCGCCCTGCCCGCCGGTTCGATGGCCACCACGCAGTCCCAGTAGATATCGCTGTCGGCATACGCGTGCAGTTCCGCCGAGTCGAAGAGGTCCGCCAATTGGTAGCTGGCGCGTCCATCGTCGCGCACGGTGCGCAGCCTGCTCACGATCCCCAGGCGCAGCAGCACATGCTGTAGCTGGCGAGCAAGCCTGCGGCTCCGCACGACTATAGGCACGCGATCCATAACCTGGGGCGGCTGGTTTGCTGCCCCTCCCGTAAACAGAGAGGGGACTTCCGGACCGCGTGCAGCTCCCCCTTTCTCCGTGCGCGGGGAAAGGGGGTCGGGGGGATAGGGGTAATCCCGCAGGTGTGCCATCAGCAGGCCGATCTGCGCGTTGGTGAGTTCGAATACCTCAGCAGGCAGCGCCGCGTCTGGGTCGTCCCGATCGAGCGTGTCAGCCAACGCCGTGATGTCGGCTTCCGGCCATTCGCGCGTGCCCTCGACCGGAATCTGGCGCGGCACGGCGATGCGGTCGCCCGCCGCCAGGTCGCCCAGCAGCCGCCAGCCGTCGATGGTGTAAAACGGGTGATTGTCCGTCGCCACGATTTCGCGGCCTAACTGCGTCGTCAGGCGATAAACGGGCTTCACGCCGTTCTCGACCACGTGCGTCACGGGGCCGGATTGCAGGCGCAGGCTGCCGGTATCGCACGTCAGGGTATGTTCGATGCTGGCACGCCTGTCCGCCAGATCGCCGATCCGGACCAGCCGCCCGGTTGCTGCGTCGATCACCTCGGTCTCCGCGACCAGACACTTGTTAAATCCGTACCGCGCGAAGTACTCGATGTCATCGAAGATTTCGTTGGCGCTGTCAGGATCGATGCCGTGCTCCGGCCCGCGCTCGATGAACAACTGGCGGTGTTCTTGCAGGGCTTTGGCTTTCTTCTTGGAGACGGCGCGGCGCATCAGGTCGGCCTCACCCAGCGAGTAGCCGAACAGCTCCGCGCCGATCTGCATAATTTGTTCCTGGTAAATAATAATTCCGTAGGTTTCTTCTAAAATTGACTGTAATTTATTATGCTTATACTCCGGCGCTTCTTCGCCGTGCAGGCGGCGGTTGTACTGCGGGATGTACTCCATTGGGCCGGGGCGGTAGAGCGAAATGCCGGCCACGATGTGCTCGAACGTCTTGGGGCGCATGTCGGTGAGCATACGGCGCATCCCCTGCGATTCAAGCTGGAACACGCCGATCGTCTCGCCGCGCCCCATCATCGCGAACGTCTCCTCGACCATGCGCGTTTTGTCCGGGTCGTCGGGGTCGGGGCGGTAGGGGATGTTCGACAGCGTGTACTTGAGGCCGTGATGCTGCTCGATCAGTTCGGCGGCGCGGCGCATGATGGTCAGCGTCGACAGCCCCAGGAAGTCGACCTTCAGCAGCCCGATCGATTCGCAGGTCTCCATCGGGAACTGGGTCACCTTCTTGACCGGGGCATCCTCGCCGCTGCCGCTGGTGGGGCGGTGCAGCGGGATGTATTCGATCAGCGGTTTGTCGGCTACGATCACGCCGGCGGCGTGCGTGCTGGCGTGGCGCGTGATGCCTTCGAGCTGCCACGCGGTGTCGATCAGGCGGCGGGCGTGTTGGTCGGTGTTGTAGACTTGCTTCAGGTCGGGCAGCGCCTTTTCCGGGTCGTTGCCCAGCGCATCCTCGAACTTGACTGGCTTGCCGCCGCTGGGGATCAGGCGCGCGATGCGGTCCACCTCCGGCAGCGGCATATCCAGCGCGCGGCCTACGTCGCGGATGGCGGCCTTGCTGCCCATCGTGCCGAAGGTGATGATTGCCGCGACCTTGTCCTCGCCGTACTTCTGCGCGCAGTATTCGATCATCTCGGCGCGGCGGTCTTCGGGGTAATCCAGGTCGATATCGGGCATGGTCTGCCGTCCGGGGTTCAGGAAACGCTCGAACAGCAGGCTGTTCTGCAGCGGGTCGATGTTGGTGATGCCCAGCGCATACGCGGCCACGCTGCCCGCGCCGGAGCCGCGCACGTTCCACCAGATGTCGGCGTGCCGCGCGAACTCGCACAGGTCCCACACGATCAGGAAATACGTGTCGAAGCCCATCTCGTGAATGATGCGCAGTTCGTGGTCGAGCCGCTGGCGGATGGTCGGGTCATCGGCGCGCGCGCCGTAGCGCCACTCCAGCCCGCGCGCGCACAGGTAGCGCAGGTACGTTTGCGCGTTGTGGCCCTCCGGCACGGGGAACTCGGGCAGGTGGTAACCGTCGGAATCCAGCTCGACGTTACACTGCTCGGCGATCAGCAGCGAGTTGGTCAGCGCCGACGGCACCTCGCCGAACAGGTGCCACATTTCCTGCGGCGTGCGCAGGTGGAACGTCTCGCTGTTGAAGCGCAGCCGGTTCTGCTCGGTCTTGACGTTGCCGGTCTGGATGCACAGCAGCGTGTCGTGCGCGTCGAAGTCGTCGGCCAGTACGTAGTGCACGTCGTTGGTCGCCAGCAGCGGCACGTGGGCATAGTCCTGGTGCTGGACCAGCCAGCGGTTGAGCAGGTGCAGCTGCTCGATATCGTGGTGCTGGAGTTCCAGGTAGAAGTTATCCGCGCCGAACACGTCCTGGTACCAGCCGATCTGCTGGAGCGCTTCGTCCTCGCGGCCCTGCTCGAACATGCGCGGAATCTCGGCGGCCAGGCAGCCGGACGTCGCGATCAGCCCGTCGCTGTGCGCGGCCAGGAAGTCGTGATCGATGCGCGGGCGGTAGTAGTAGCCGGTGAGCTGTGCTTCGGAGGCGATCTTGAGCAGGTTTTGATAACCGGTCTGGTTGCGCGCCAGCAGCAGCAGGTGGTGCGGCCTGGTGTCCACGCCGGGCTGTTTGTCGGTCATGCGGCGGCCCTGGTGCGTCAGGTACGCTTCGCAGCCGATGATCGGCTTGACGCCCTGTTTTTTGCACTCGCGATAGAAGTCGATCACGCCGTACATCGTGCCGTGATCGGTGATCGCCAGCGCGGGCATGTTGGTTTCTTTGGCGCGCGCGACCAGCCGCTTGATCTGGCTCAGGCCATCCAGCAGGCTGAATTCGGTATGGACGTGCAGATGGACGAAATCGTGTTGTTGGTCAGACATTCAGGGCCACCCCGGCATCACTACAACAGTTACAGCACTCGGGGCTTATGCTGGCTTCTGCCTGTTACGTCGACGGCTTACCCCTCCCCGTAAACGGAGAGGGACTTTTGTCCCCGGCTTATTTCCCCCTCTCCGCGTGCGGGGAGGGGGCCAGGGGGAGGGGTACACCGAGCACAAGGCCCCACTAGAACACCTTATCGACTGGTGATTATAACGCGCTTTGGCGCGTGGAGCAGCACGAAATGCGGCGATATCCGGCGTGATCGGGCGGGATCGCATCAACCGCGCGAGATGGGGCGGGGCGGTTCCGCGGACCATTTGCGCCCCGTCGCGCGGTGCGCTACAGTGTTCCCGGATACCGGATATCAGGCTGTCAGGCACGAGGATTCATGCTCACGTTCGTACACATCAGCGATTCGCACATCGGCCCCACCCGCGACTTCACCTATCATGCGCGCGTCCCACTCGACGATCTGCACCATCTGGTGACGACGCTCAACGACTTTCCACAGCCGCCGGATTTTGTGCTGCACACCGGCGACGTGGCCCACGACCAGCGCGCGGAGTCGTTCAGCCTGGCGGCGGAAGCCCTGTCCCGGCTGACCGTCCCTGTCTATTACGCCAACGGCAACCACGACGACCCGGCCCTGCTGCGGCAGGTGCTCGGCGCACCGGCGCACCCGTCCGGCGATCTGCACGCCCCGCTGGATTACACCTTTACGGTCAAGGGCGAGCGCTTCGTCGTGCTGGACTCCAACAGCCCGGACGTGCCCGATCCGCAGGGCAAGCTGGGCCAGGACCAGCTCACCTGGCTGCGCGCCGAGATCGCCCGCGCCCCCGCTGATGCGCCGCTGTCGGTGATCGTGCACCATGCCCCGTTTCGCATGGCCTCGCCCTGGCTGGACGCCAACATGATCATCACCAACGGGGACGCGCTGCACGCCGCGCTGCTGCCCACGCGGGGCCGGCTGCGCGGGGTGTTCTACGGGCACCTGCACCGCAGCAGCCAGGTGATCCGCGACGGCATCACCTATACCTGCGCGCCCGGCACAAGCTGGCAGTACGACTGGCAGCCCTGGCACGACCGGCCCCAGGTCGACGTCATGAGCACGCCCGGCTTCAACGTGGTGCATTGCCTGAACACTGCAACCGCGATCCTGAATTATGGCGCGTGAGGGAGGCGACCCGATGAGCGAGGATGCCCTGGCCGGACAACATGTCGTCGTATTAGGCACGGCGCGGCAGGGGCAAGCCCTGGGCCGCTGGCTGCCAACCGTCGGCGCGCGCGTCACGCTCTCGGACAGCCGCCCTGCCGGTGATCTGGCGGACGTGGTCGCCGCCTTCGACGGGCAGCCGGTCGACTTCGCGCTGGGCGGGCACCCGCTGGACCTGCTCGACGGCTGCGATGTGCTGTGCGTCAGCGGGGGCGTGCCGCTGACGGTCCCCATCGTGCAGGCCGCGTTGCAGCGCGGGATCCACGTCACCAATGACGCGCAGTTGTTCCTGGAACGCTGCCCCGCGCCGGTGCTGGGCATCACCGGCAGCGCCGGGAAAACCACCACCACCGCGCTGGCGGGCGCGATGTGCTGCGCCACCGGGCGCACGACCTACATCGGCGGCAATATCGGCGACGTGCTGCTGGACGTGCTGCCGCAGATCGCGCCGGAGGACCGGGTGGTGATGGAACTCAGCAGCTTTCAGCTTGAGCTGGTCACCACCAGCCCGCCCGTCGCCGCCGTGCTCAACGTGACGCCCAATCACCTCGACCGGCACGGCACGATGGCCGCCTACGCCGCCGCCAAAGCGCACATCTACCGGCACCAGTCCGCCGGCCAGGTGGCCGTGTTCGGGATGGACGATCCCCAGGCGCGCGCCATGAGTCACAACGCGCCCGGACGGGTGGCGTATTTCGCGCGGCAGGAGTCCGTCGCCAATGGTGCGTTTGTGCAGGATGGGCAGATCGTGGTGGCGGGCATCAGCGCGGCGGGCGGATCGCGGGCCGCGGTGTGCGGCCTGGACGCGATCCACCTGCGCGGGGCGCACAACGTGCAGAACGTGCTGGCGGCGTGTGCCGTCGCCGGGGCGGGGGGCGTCGCGCCGGAGGCGATGCGCGCCGCGATTGCGGATTTCGCCGGCGTGCCGCACCGCCTGGAGCTGGTCGCCACGCGCGACGGCGTGACGTGGGTCAACGACAGCATCGCCACTGCGCCGGAACGGGTCAGTGCCGCGCTGCGCAGTTACGACGAGCCGCTGGTCCTGCTGGCCGGGGGGCGCGACAAAGACCTGCCCTGGGACGCGATGGCCGACCTGGCGGCCCAGCGCTGCCGGGCGGTGATCGCGTTCGGCGAGTACGGCCCGCACATCGCCGCGCACATGCAGCACGCCCTGGAACGCAGCGGCGGCGGGCAGTTGGCGCGCGTGACGGTCGTCCCGGCGCTGCCGGATGCCGTGACGCTGGCCGCGCGGGTCGCGCAGCCGGGCGACGTCGTGCTGCTCAGTCCCGGCGGCACCTCGTTCGACGCCTACCCGGATTTCGCGGCGCGCGGCGCGCACTTCCGGGCGCTGGTGGACGCGGTGTGAGGGAAAGTCTACGACAGGAGCAAAAAACGGTGAATGAACAGGAGCTTATACAAAGCCTGATTGATGAAGCAGAAGCGCTTTCAGCAACGCAGGAAGCAAAAGCAGATGCACTTGTCCGTCGAACCAAGATGTTCGCTAGAAGAGTGTTTGGGGACAACAGCCCCTATTTAGCCGAATTGGACGAAATACACTTTCCCCCACAAGCCCATTTGGGCGATATCGGCATGGATTTCTTATATGTTTCAGACTGGAGAAGAGGACAGCGTCAAATTCTAAATCTTATGCAGACCATGCTTGAAGAACTCCAGCAGTTCGAGTCATCCTCAAAGACTGAAGAAATCCCCAAATCCGATATTGAAGTAGGGAAAAGAATATTTGTTGTGCATGGCCATAACAACGAAATGAAACAAGCGGTAGCACGCACGCTTGAAAGACTTGGCCTCGAACCGATTATTTTGCATGAGCAAGAGAATGCAGGACGAACGATTATTGAGAAGCTCATCGACCACGCAGTGAGTTCTGCTTATGCAGTGGTGCTCCTATCCCCTGATGATATGGCCCATCCTAAAGGCAAAACCGAGAGCGCCAGACCCAGAGCACGCCAGAACGTTATTTTCGAGTTAGGTTTTTTCCTGGGGAAGCTGGGTAGAGATAGGGTCTTCATTCTTCACAAGAATGTTCCTGGTTTTGAGATTCCTTCAAACTACGCTGGTGTTGCATATCAGGAATATGATGGGGACGATGGCAAATGGCGATATAAGCTTGTCGGAGAACTTCGGAAATGTGGTTTTGATGCCGATTCGAATCGGTTGACGTAGTTTTTGAGCCGAATTTACCCCTCCCTAAATCCCTCCCCGTAAACGGAGAGGGACTTTGATCGCGTGCCGATTTCCCCCCTCTCCGCGCGCGGGGAGGGGGAAAACGTCCGGGCACACCGTGCTACACCAGCCGCGGCTGGTCCGGCGGCGGATCGTTCTGCAAGCCGGCGGCCTTGTGCGCGGCCCGCACCGGCTCCGGCAGCCGGTAGCGCGGCACGCAGCGCAGCACCAGCTCGTGCGCCGTCGCCAGCGTGGCGCGGTGCCCGACCGACACGAACACCGGCTTCACGTCGGTGCGCGTGCGCAGCACCATGCCGATCACTTCGCCGTCGTCCTCCAGCGGGGACCAGGAACCTTTCTCCGTCCCCGGCGCAGCGTGGCGACTGGTCAGCCGCTTCTTGGCGCAGCCGACCGCCGGCACGTCGATGAACAGCCCGATGTGCGCCGCGATCCCGATGCGGCGCGGGTGGGCGACCCCCTGCCCGTCGAAGATGAACACGTCCGGCGTGGATTCCAGCGCGCGCATCGCCTCCAGGATCACCGCCCCCTCGCGGAACGAGAGCAGCCCCGGAATGTAGGGGAACGGCGTTTCGATGGCGGCGCGCCGGGCTTCGATCACGCGCAGGTCGGGGTAGCTGAGCGCGACGACGGCGGCGCGGCTGATGTTGTGCTTGACGCTGACATCGACGCCACCCACGACGGCCAGCCCGTCCAGGTCCAGCGGCTGGTCGGTGATCACCTGCGGGGCCAGTTCGCGCTGGAGCTGCACGGCGTCTTCGGGCGACACGTCCCAGGCGTGCCGCTGGTGGATGTGTACGGGCATCGGGTCCGACTCCTTTCGGGTGACAACTGCGCCCAGTGTACCAGACTCCGCCGCTGCATCACACTCCGTCAGCCACCCGCAGGGCCACCGTCATTGACAGGTTTTGGCGGTATGTTATAATTCGCGCGCGCTGAGCGAAGGGCGCACAAAACACACGAACAGTAAGAAAACACGCCACGCGCCCGCTTGGAGTGTTTTTGTTTACAGGGGCGGTAAAAAAACCTATGAAAAAACAGCATATGATCTGGCTGATCGGACTACTCATTATTACCATGTTGGCCGGGGGGCTGCGCGTCATGCAGCCACAGCCCGCCAGTGCCCAGGACGGCACCAATCTGCTGACGAACGGCGGCCTGGAGCGACCCTATTACGGCGTGAACGTCGGGGACCGCACCGCGCCCGACAGTTGGAGCATCTGGGTGGGCGCGGGCGAGCCGGTCGCCTACCCGCACAACGATCCGGTCCAGGTGCGCGACGGGGACGTGTCGTGGAACATACGCCAGGGCTTTGGCGTGTTCACGGCGGCGGGCTTCCAACGTGTGACCGGGCTGTCGGAGGGGCAGGCGCTCAAATTTACGGCCTATGGTTGGGCCTACACCTGCAACGACCTGGACACGTCGTGCATCATCGTCGAAGCGCCGTACCGGAAATCGGACACCTCCGCCGGGGTGCAGATGAAGGTCGGCATCGACCCCACCGGCGGCACCAATCCCGAAGCGGAGAGCGTCAAATGGTCGACGGTGACGGCCCCCTATGATCGCTGGGCGGAGATGAGTGTCGTGGCCGAGGCCGAGGGCAGCGCGGTGACGGTCTTCATGTACACTACCCAGGCCGCCGGGCTGGCGTTCAACCGCGTGTATTGGGACGAGGCGTCGCTGGTGGCAACCGAACCCCCGCCGCCCGAAGCGACCCCGACCTCGCCGTTTGTGCCGTTCGTGGCGCCGCAGAGCGTGCGCCCGGATGGCAGCATCGTGCACGTCATCCAGCCCGAGGATACGCTGTCCAGCATCGCGTATGCCTATTCGGAGTACGGCGTCACCAACGAATCGATTGCCGAACTCAACGAGGGCATCCGGCCCAATACCAAGTGGCTAACCATCGGCGCGGATTTGATCATTTTACCGCCCGGATCGGTCGACCCGGTGACCGGACAGCTCCTGCCTGACGACGCCCCGACCTTCACCCCGACGCCCGAGGATGACGCGGGTGATGACGTGGGCGATAATGGTGCGGACGATGCGCCTGGTGATGACGCCGCGGATGATGCGGCTCCCGCCAGCGACACCCCGACGCCGACCGCCACGGACGATGACGCAGCGGCCAGCGCCGACGACGGCGACACGATCCCGACCGACACCCAGCCGTTAGGGGCCGGGTTGGGGACCGCCGTTGCTGCCGTGCCCACCGCGACCGCATCGCCGACGAGCGACGCGGCCCCGCCAGATGACGACGCGGATGACGCGGACGACACCGTCCCCAGCGACACCGTGCCGCTGGGCGCAGATGTGCCCGCTGATGACACGGGCGCTGCCGCGTCCGAGCCAACCGACGCCCCGACCGCCGAACCAACGGCCCCACCGACCGCGGAGCCGACGCAGGCCCCGCCGACGGCGGAACCGACCGCCCCCGCGTCCCCGACGCCGGCGCAGGTTGCCGACGCGGTGCTGCTGGCGGAGACTGGCGCGGTGTGCGTGACCGTCTTCGAGGACGACAACCAGAACCGGCTGCGCGATGCTGCCGAGGGTACGCTGCCGGATGCGCAAATCATCCTCTCGCAGCAGGGCAGCGTCCAGAACCAGGCCGTCTACGACGGGACCGACCCGCAGTGCATCGAGCTGCCGCCGGGCCAGTACCAGGTCAGCGCCAGCCTGCCCGCCGGGTACGGCATGACCACACAGAGCGAATTTGCCGTGATCGTCAGCCGGGGCAGCCAGGTGCAGGTCCCGCCGTTTGGTGGTGCGCCCGGCTACGCGCCGGAGCCTGCCGCGACCGACGCCAGCGCCGCGCCGGATGCGGCGGATGTCGTGCCGCCGGGGGCTGCTGCGCCGAAGGTTGAGGTCAAGGTCGACGAGGACGAGCAGGACGAGGACGTGCTCGACCAACTGTACGAGTACAGCGGGCTGATCGTGCTGGGGCTGGCCGGCGTGGTACTGGTCGGCGGCGGGATGGCGTTCCTGCTGCTGCGCCGCGCCTGATGCCGCGCGATTTGCGGTAATACACAAGAACAGCGACCGCCCCTTCGACGGTTGAAGGGGCGTTTTTACGCTTGGCGGGCGGAAATCCTCGCTACTGCTTCGGCGCGCGCTCCAGCAGCCGGAAGGCCGGGCGCAGCGGGTCGCTGGCGGCGTCGTTGCGCAGGATCGCGTAGGCGGCGCGCTCGTCCTGCTGCACGACAAGTTCGGTGTTGGAAAAGTTCATGTTCCACAGGAACATCGGCCCCACGTATGGCAAATCCTGCCCGAGCTCGAAGGCGCGCATGATGTAGTTGGCCTGGTCCCACTCGTCGATGTACTGGAAGTACGGCACCTCCGGCGGCGGTGAGGCCGGGCTGCCATCGGGCAGTGCCAGTCCGTCATACGTCCCCCAGCCGAACTCGGTCGGCCATAATTGGTGCTCGGTGTCGTTGTATTCCTGCATAATGGCGTGGGTCGCTTCCAGGTTGTCCAGGAAGAACCAGGTTGGGTCGTCGTCGTAGCCCTGCCCGGACGGCTGGCAGCAGCGCGCGTCCGGCGGATTCCACGCGCCGTAGGGGTGCACGCCGATGCCGATGTTCTGGTAGGCGGGGTTGTTCAGCCCGGCCTCGTACATCTGGCGCAGGTAGGTGCGGTCGTTGACGGCGTTCACGCCGTCGTTGATGCCGGTCGGGGCCAGCCCCGCCGTGATGATGGTGATGCTCTGCCCGCCCTCGCCGTTGCGGATCGCGTTGTAGGCTGCGTCGAAGTAGCGCATGTATTCCGCCCCGTTGAGCGCGCCGCCGTTCCACTCGCGGCGCAGGTTCGGCTCGTTCCACACCTCAATCGCTTCGAAGTACGAATTGCCGTACAGGTCGACGCGCACCTCGCTCAACAGCACGGTCAGGAAGTCGGCCAGCATTTGCGGATCGCGCGGCGGCCCGTCTTCTTCCTGGCTGTCGCGCGCCCAGCCCGGCGCTTTGGCGATGCTCAGCAGCACCTTGAAGCCTTGCTGGTCGGCGGTCTGCACCAGCAGCCGGTAGGTATAGAACCACTCGCTGTAGACGCCGGGTTCGGGTTCCATGCGGTCCCAGCGCATTTGCAGCTTGATCCACCCAATGCCCAGCCGGTCGGCCAGCCACAGCATCGTCTCGAAGCCGCCCACCGAGTCGGGCGTCATCTGGATGCCCATCATGTCCGCGTTGTAGGTCGGCAGCGGCGTGCCGCCGAGCGTCGCGGTCGGGCTGGGGGCCGGCGTCGGCGAGGCGGGCACGGGCGTCGGGGTAGGGGGGACCGGCGTCGGTGAGGCGGGCGGCGCGGTGGCGGTCGCAGGGGCGGCAGTTGGCCCGGTTGCGGTCGGCGCGGCGGTGCCAGCGGGGCCGAAGCCCGGCGTGGCCGTGGCCTGCTGCCCGGTCATGTTCGCACCATCCACATCACCGGCATCATCCGCGTCATCCATCGCCTGGGCGACCGTCCGCACATCGCGGGGTTGGTCGGGGGCATCGGTCTGGTCGGGCGCGGACGCGGAGTCCCCGCACGCGACCAGCACCAGCACCAGCGCGAAAATCCCTGTCCGTCGAGCAAAGGCTAAGAGCATAAACTATCATCCCTATATCACTATGCGGCTTGTGCCGGTGCAGCCCCCTTGCAATCCTCCCCCGCGCACGGCGCATCCGCCCCGCGCGGCAGGTGAATCCGGCAGCAAGCTCGCCTGGCTGTCTGATTGGCAGGCAAGCAGGCTGAGTGCCTGCTCACAACACTGGGAATATAGTTTAATTGTCCGCCAACGGCAAGAAAACCGTGAAGGTGCTGCCCTCGCCGGGCGCGCTGGTGACTGTGATGTGGCCGCGGTGCTGCTCGATGATCGTGCGCGCCATCGGCAGGCCCAGCCCCACCCCCCGGCTGGAGCGCGCCTCGTCGACACGGTAGAAGCGCTTGAAGACCTGCTCCTGGTCATCCGCCGCGATCCCGATGCCGGTGTCTTCGATGTCGATCACCGCCCAGTTGCCCTGCACGCGCGTGCGCAGCGTGATCGTCCCGGCGGGCGTGTACTGGGCCGCGTTCTCCAGCAGGTGGCGCAGCGCCCGGATCAGGTATTGCGCATCGCCGGGGACGGTCGGCAGCGTTTGATCCAGGTCGTAAACCAGCGTCAGGTCTTTGTCGTCAAGCTCATGCCCGATCATGTACTGCATCTGGCGCAAAATCTCGTTGAGGTCAAGCGATTTGCGCTCGAACTCGATCCCGCTGTCAAGCTGCGTCATGGTCAGCATGCCCTCCACCAGGCGCTTGATGTGCTTGATCTGCTCGTCGATGGTGGCCAGGTGTTTGTGGCGCTGCTCCTCCGGTGCGTCCTGGACTTTTTGTTGGAGCAGGTAGAGCGAGGTGTTGATCACGGAAACGGGGTTGGCGAACTCGTGCGAGATGTCGCGGATAAAGCTGGACATGATGCGGCTGCGCTCGCGTTCCAGCGCCAGGTCCAGCGCGTGTTGTTCGGCGCGGCGGCGGTCGGTAATGTCGCGCACAATCGCCAGCACACCTTCCGGATCGCTGGGCACGTGGCGCGCTTCGAAATAATGCGTGCCAATCGGTAGTTCTAACTGGTATTCGAAGCTGTGCGGCTGCCCGGTTTCGAGGGCGAGCTGCATACTGCGCCGGGCACCATCCGCGATGTGCGGCGGCAGCACGTCCCCCAGCTTTTTGCCGATCACCTCGTCCGGCGGCACGGCCAGCAGCGCCTCGTCCTCGGCGTATATCGCCTGGCAGGTGCCGTCGCAGTCCAGTTGGAACAGCAGGTCGGGGATCGCGTCCAGGATGGCGCGTTTTTCGGCCTCGCTTTTGCGCAGCGCCTCTTCGGCTTGTTTGCGCTCGGTGATATCGGTGGCGACGCCCAGGATGTAGGTCGTGCCGCTGTCATCCAGCACCAGCGGCCCCTTGATGCCATGATACCAGCGGGTTTCACCAGTTTTAGGGTGAATGATCGAGTCTTCTTGCTGTATACGCGGTTGGTTGGGTTCAAGAATTTTGCGGTCCTGGGCGGTGTATTCGTCCACTTCGGCGCGCTTGGGGTTGATGTCGGCGTCCGTCTTGCCGAGCATGGCCTGCGGGGTGATGTTGTGGCGCTCGGCCATCGCCCGGTTGGCCAACACGTAGCGCCCCTCGGTATCCTTGACGAAGATCAGGTTGGGGTTGGCGTCGATGATCTGGCGCAGGAACGTTTGCTGGGCTTGCAGGTCGCGTTGGGCGCGGTAGCGCTCGGTCACGTCCGCCGCGACCCCCAGCGCCCCGGTAATCGCGCCCTGTTCGTCCTCAAGATAGGTGTAGTAGGTTTCCAGGATGATGCCCATCACTTCGACGGTGGCGGTGAACTCCGCGCCGGACAGCGCGCGCTCGATGTTGGCGATCACGTCCGGGTTGTTGGCGTGCACGTCATACACGCTTTGGCCGACGACCTCGCCCGGCAGCCGCCCCAGCTTGGCCAGCGCTTTCCCTTCGCTGAGCGTGAAGATCCCCTCGCGGTCGATGGTGAACATAATGACCGGCGCGTTGGCTGCCATCGTGCGCAGGTGGGCATCGCTGGCGCGGGCGGCGGCTTCGGCCTCGCGCTGCTCGGTCACGTCGCGCAGCACGCTGCCCAGCATCACCCCTTGCTCGCGGTGGATGGGGAAGACCACGCTTTCGATGATGCGCCGGCTGCCGTCGGGCCGCCGCAGTTTGTGCTCCAGCGGGCGGTTGAGCCAGGGCGCGTCGCCGGTCGCCAGGAAGTCGTCGATGCGCTGTTTGGCGCGCTGCCGGTCTTCGGGCGAAGGATCGGGGTCTGGCCCGAAGCCGAGCTGGACCTCCCAGAACGGTTGGCCGATGACCTCCTCGTGCGGGATGCCGGTGATGCGTTCCATGCCCTGGTTCCACTCGAACGCCTGCCCCTGGCGGTCCATCAGCACGATGCCGCCCAGGAACTGTTCGATCACGCTGCGGAATTTGTCTTCGCTGTCGCGCAGCGCGTCTTCGGCCTGCTTGCGCTCGGTGATGTCTTCCGACACGCCCGCCACGCGGTAGACCTCGTCCGCATCGTTCCGGATCGGGAAGGCGCTGTCGCGCACCCAGCGCAGCTCGCCATCGCGCCGGATGATCCGGTACTCGACCTGCGTGTTTTCGCCCACGATCTGCGCGTCGATGGTGGCCTGCACGCGCGCCTGGTCGTCGGGGTGGATCAGGTCCATCCAGGCTTGGGGGTGCTGGTAAAGCTCCGCCGCCGGAATGCTCCAGATTCTTTCGTAGGCCGGGCTGACATACAGCGTTTCGGTGATCGCCGGGTCGGTCATCCAGAACGCCTCGCGGATGTTGTCGGCGATCTGGCGGAAGCGCTCCTCGCTGGCGCGCAGCGCATCCTGTGCCACCTTGCGCGCGGTGATGTCCTCCGTCGCGCCCGCCACGCGGTAGACCTCGCCCGCCGCGTCCCGGATCGGGAAGGCGCGCTCCTGCACCCAGCGCTGCTCGCCGTCGGCGCGGATGATGCGGTATTCCAGGTGCGTGATCTCGCCCCGGGCCTGGGCCTCGATGGCTGCCTCTACCTGGGGGCGGTCCTCCGGATGGATCAGGGCCATCCAGGCTGCCGGGTCGTCGTACATTTCGTCCGGGCTGATGCCCCATATCTCCTCGTGTGCCGGGCTGACGTAGATCGTCTCGGTGACCGCCACATCGCTGATCCAGAACGACTCGCGGATCGTCTCGGCGATCTGGCGGAACTTGGTTTCGCTGTCGCGCAGCGCGTCTTCAACCTGCTTGCGGGCGGTGACGTTGGTGTCGGTGCCGACGATGCGATAGGCCTGCCCGGACTCGTCGCGCAGCACGCGGCCCCGCGCCAGGAACCACACGTCGCCCCCGGCTTTGTGCAACATGCGGTGTATGGCTTCGTAGTGGTCCGAGCCGCTGTTGAGCGCGGTATCGGTGGCGACCGTGACCCCGGCCACGTCGTCCGGGTGGACGTGCGTGATCCAATCGCTGATGTGATTTTTGATCTCGTGGTCGGCATAGCCCAGCATGGCCTTGAGGTTCGGGTCGAGGTAGATGTCGTCCGTCTGCAGGTTCCAATCCCACACCCCAACCTCCCCGGCGCGGCTGGCCAGCTCGTAGCGGCGCTGGCTTTTGCGCAGGGCGGCTTCGGCCTGCTCGCGTTCGGCGATCTGCTGCTGAAGCTGGGCGTTGGCCGCTTCGAGGTCGGCGGTCCGTTCGGCTACGCGCTGCTCCAGGGTGGCGCGCGCGTCTTCGAGGGCTTGCTCAACGGCTTTTCGTGCGCTGATGTCCTGCGCCACGCCGATGAACCCGACCAGGTCGCCCGCTTCGTTATGCACCGGCGAGCCGGTCGCCAGCACGGGGAACGTCTCGCCGTTCTTACGCCGCAGCATGAGTTCGCCGCGCCAGCCTTGCCCTTGCCGGACCTGCTCGATCACGGCAGCGGCCTGCTGCTCGGTGCCGTGGGCCGCCGTCTCGTCGATCAGGTTGCGCCCCACGATGTCATCTGCTGACCAGCCCAGGATGTGCTCGGCGGCCTTGTTCCAGTAGGTGACTGTGCCGTCCGGGGCGGCCACAACGATGATCTGCTCGACGGCGTCCAGCAGCCGCGACTGGAACTGCACCTGCTGGTGTGCACGCTGCCGCGCGTGGCCACTGGCGGCCAGCATCGGCCCGATGCTGGCCAGCCCGGCCACCATCAGCACCGAGATCGCCAGCGCGATCACCTCGGCGGTCGTGTCGAGCGTGTCGGCGGATGCACCGGTCAGCAGGTCGTAGAAGGTGACGCTGCGCCGGATGGCCATCAGCAGCACGGCCAGCGCGATCAACATCCAGGCCCGGTAGCGGCCCGTGAGGCGAATCAGGTACAGCGCCAGCCCGGCGGCTGTGAACTGGAGTAGGATTGAAATGGCCAGAATGAACCTGACGTCCACCGGTGCCGGCTCCTGAAACTAAAATTGATGTGGCACTCTTGCCTGGGTCGTGCAATATTCTACATGATATGCTAGCGGCAAGTCAGTAGGCTGTGAGGGGCATATCTGTCTTCCCGGACCATAGGACACAATAGTATGCATTTATCATACAATTAGTCAATGCCCTTGTAAACAACAATATTCTTTGAACAATATCCCGCTGTTCTCTCTCTATATATATACCGCATCAAGACGTAAAGGAGCAATTTTTCCTCTATGAATTACCAACGGTTAGGCCGCACTGGCCTCAAAGTCAGCGAGCTGTGCCTGGGCACGATGACCTTCCGCTGGACCAGCACCGAGCAGCAGTCGCTGGCTGTGCTCGACCGGGCCTGGGCAGCCGGCATCAACTTCATCGATACGGCGGACGTTTACAGCTTTTGGGCACCGGGCAACCCCGGCGGGGTCGCGGAGCGCGTCATTGGGCGCTGGCTGCGCACCCGCCCGCGCGCCGAGGTGGTGCTCGCCACCAAAGTGCGCGGCAGGATGTGGGACGGCCCCAACGGCGAGGGCCTCAGCCGCCAGCACATCATGGCCGCCGTCGAGGACAGCCTGCGCCGCCTGGACACCGATTACATCGACCTGTACCAGGTTCACTGGCCGGACCACGAAACCCCGCTCGACGAGACGCTGCGCGCCTTCGACGATCTGGTCTCGGCGGGCAAGGTGCGCTACATCGGGGCCAGCAACCACCCGGCCTGGCTGCTGACCAAAGCGCTGTGGACCAGCGACAAGCATGGCTTCGTGCGCTACGAGTCGATCCAGCCGCACTACAACCTGCTGCACCGGGGCGAAGTCGAGCCGGAACTGGCGCAGTTGTGCCTGGACCAGGACCTCGCCATGATCCCCTACAGCCCGCTGGCCGCCGGCTTCCTGACCGGCAAATACTCCCGCGCGCACACGCCGAGCAGCGCCCGGCTGGCCGCCAGCGACCGGCTGGCGCGCTACGCCACCGACGTGAACTTCGGCGTGATCGACGCGCTGCGCGAGATGGGCGCGGCGCGCGGAAAGTCCGTGCTGCAAATGGCGCTGGGCTGGCTGCTGAGCCAGCCGTTCGTCACCGCGCCGATCATCGGGGCCAACACGGTCGCGCAGCTTGAGGAGTCGCTGGGCGCGGCGGGGCTGCGGCTGGATGCCGGCGAACTCGACCGCCTCGACACGCTGACCGGCGCGCAGCGCGTCACGGCGGCGGGGTAGGCGGGGCGCTGGGCTGTGCTGGCCTCGTGCGGGAGGGTGAGGGCAGCGCCCTCACATCGCGCGCCGTGCCCTGCGCTCACTTCTCCCGTGTGAGCGCGAAGCCGCTCATAAACTGGCGCTGCAGCAGCAGGAACACGATCAACGGCGGGACCGAGGCCAGCACGCCGGCGGCCATCAACAGCCCGAAGTCGGTCTGCGTCCCGGCGATCACCGAGCGCCGCACGCCGACCTGGATCATCTGGTCCTCGGCTTGCAGCCCCAGCTTCAGCGGCCATAGAAACTGGTTCCACATGTAGATGAACTGGATCACGGCGTGCGCGCCGATCACGTTCCACGACATGGGCAGCAGCACCCACACCATGAAGCGCAGCGGCCCGGCCCCGTCGAGTTGGGCCGCCTCCAGCAGTTCGCGCGGGATGTTGCTGAAGTGCTGCCGGAACAGGAACGTGCCGACCGCGCTGGCCATGAAGGGCACCGTCAGCGACAACTGCGGGTACTGCTGGCCCCAGCCCAGGTCCGCGACGAGCTGCGACAGCGGGTAGAAGATCATCTCGGTCGGCATCAGCAGCGTCAGCAGGATGAAGAAGAACAAGACCCACTTGCCGGGGAACTTGAAATACACGAACGCCAGCCCCGAAAGCATCGCGAACGCGGTCTTGACGATGACCACGATCATCGCCACCGTGAAGGTGTTGCCGATCAGCCGGTCGAAGTCCTGGTCGGCGCGCAGGTCCTCGATGTTGTTGAAGAAATCGTTGGACGGCGGGAACAACTGCGGCGGGAACTCGAACGCCTCGTCCAGGGTGAGCGTGGCCAGTTGCAGCGCGTACAGCGCCGGGCAGGCCAGCAGCAGGATCACCCCGATCAGCGCAAGATGAATGCCGTAACGCGGGCGGTTGGATGTCATCGGCTTACCCTCCGTAGGTGATGCGGCGCTCGATGTAACGGAATTGCAGCAGCGTCAGCCCGGCGACCATCAGGAACAGGATCACGGCCTGTGCCCCCGCCGAGCCGACATACGGCGAGCCTTGCTGGAAGGCGTCCTCGTACATCTTGTAGATCAGCACGTCGGTGTTGTGCTGGCCCTGCGTCAGCGTTTCGATCACGCCGTAGATGCCGTAAAACGAGTACGTGATGTTGGTGATCAGCAGGAAGAACGTAAACGGCGACAGCAGCGGGAACGTCACGCGCCAGAAGCGCTGGAAACGGTTGGCCCCGTCCAGTGACGCGGCTTCGAGCAGGTCCTGCGGCACGTTTTGCAGCCCGGCGATGTAAAACAGGATGTTGAAGCCCAGCAGGTTCCACACCGAGGCCGCGATCACCACCCAGGGGGCCAGGTTCTCGTCGCTCAGCCAGCGCGGCAGGTTGTCGGGGTCCAGCCCGACGGTCGCTTCGAGGGCGCTGTCCAGCCAGGCGGGACTGGTCGCCAGGAAGCGGTCCAGCCCGTAGTTGATCAGCCCGATGCCGCCCTCGCGAAACATCGAGAGGAAGATCACGCCTGTCACCACCGGCGAGATGGCGTAGGGCCAGATCAACAGCGTGCGGTAGATGCTCGCGCCCTTGACCTTTTGCGAGGCCAGCACCGCGATGCCCAGCGCGATCATCAGGCTGAACAGCACAATAAAGATCGTGATAAACAGCGTGGCGTTGAAGCTGTCGCGGTACAGTTGGTCATCGACCAGCGAGGTGTAATTCGCCAGGCAGGCGAACTGCTCCTTGTTGCGGATGAACTGCACCCGCTTGGTGAGCGACTGGCTCATGATCTGCGAGGTGGGGTAGTACAGGAACAGCACCAGGATGATCACCGTCGGGGCCAGGAACAGGTAGGGCCACCAGATGCCGCTGAAGTAGCCGGACGTGTCGCGGTAGCGCCGCCACGCCCCCCGCCGCGTGAGCGCCCAGTACGGCACCAGCCCAAACAGCGCGCTGAACAGCGTGATGCCCACGCCCAGCCGGAACTGCGCCGCCGCGATATCGGGGCCGTAGCTGCAATGCCTGGTGGGGTACATCAGGATTTGCGATCCCAGCGCCCCGGCCACCGCGCCGCCCAGCACCAGCAGCAGCGTCACCCCGACCGGCAGCGCGCGCAGCCGTCGCCAGCTGCGGCGCGGCCACAGGTGCACGACAGCGGTCGCCCCGGCCCCGAACAGCGCCCCGATCCACAGCGAGTGCCACATCTGGCCGCCGGGCGCGGTGGCGAAGTAATCCGTTACTGTGGTCACATACGCCGGGACCGACACCAGCGCGTCGGCGAGATAGTCCAGCATCGAGCGCAGCCCCTCATGCCGGGGGATGAAGAACACCAGCAGGTAAGCCACCAGCAGCGCCAGCAGGCCAAGCTGCCGGTGGTGCATGTCGATGCGATCCAGCGCCCGCCGGATGGTGGCGGCGAGTGTTATGCGCAGTTGTTCCATAAGCTACCGTCCCTCTGTGGGTCTCTGTGCGTGCTGCGGCTGCAATCGTTAAAACAAACACGTGGGATGAGTCGTTGCGCCCATCCCACAGGAGTGTGAAGTTGCTGCCAGGGTTTTTGGCCTTCATCCCCTATCCCCCCCTCACCCCCCGGCCCCCTCTCCCACCCAGTGGGGCGAGGGGGAGTCACAGCGCGCGCTTTTCCCCTCGCCCCTTATATGGGAGAGGGGACACCGCCCGCCGGGGCGGAGGGGTGAGGGCCAGCGGGTGAGGGCAAAACTGGACAGTAACTTCT
This sequence comes from Anaerolineae bacterium, assembly GCA_034437275.1. Classification (GTDB taxonomy): domain Bacteria; phylum Chloroflexota; class Anaerolineae; order Aggregatilineales; family Aggregatilineaceae; genus TC-15. Next base: position 16 of record DAOTUD010000118.1, on the reverse strand, counting down.
GCCGACCTGTACTAGC
>DAOTUD010000117.1:0-4625 GCA_034437275.1 Anaerolineae bacterium | reverse complement strand
GCGAGGGAGTGAGCGTAGGCGTCCGGGTGGGCGTCGAGTGGCCGGAGGACTATCCGTCGCCGGGCGGCTGGCGGGGTGGCGGGAAGGAGTAGCGGACCGGGTCTATCTGCATCCCTGCCCGAATTGTATTCTCCCGCTGTGGCGCATATAATAGCCCCTGTGCCACGATTTGCAGGGGGACCGTATGCCAGCTTCACCACACGTCATGATATCCTACGCCCGCGCCGATGCCCGCGATTTCGCCGGACGGCTTGCCAGCGAACTTCGCCAGCACGGCCTCACCGCCTGGCTGGACACATCCGACATCGGAGGCGGCGCGCAGTGGCTGCGCAGCATCCAGGAAGCCATCAACGGCTGCAAAGTCTTCGTCGCGGTGCGCTCACCGGCGGCCAGCGACTCGTTCTGGGTGCGCAGCGAGCGCCTGTACGCCCTCAACGCGCGCAAACAGATCGTGCCGGTCGTGGCGCGCGCGTGCGACGAGGACGATCTCGAACTCATCAGCTACCAGCCGGTGGACTTCCGCCACAGCTTCGAGCAGGCGCTGCCCGCGCTGGTCGAGCGCATCCGCACGCTGAGCAACGGCGGCACGCCCGAACCCAAAGACCGCCGCACGCTCGAACTGGCCTACCTGGGGCGGATTCTGCTGGAGCATTCGGTCTGGCAGGACCTCTACACGCCGATGGCGGGCGTGGCCCGGTTGCGCAAGGCCAAACCCCAGGCCGATAAGCCGCAGATGGTCACCGTGCCGAACCGCATCCAGACGACCTTCCGCCAGCGGGTACGCGAGCAGCTCCACCAGCGCGAGATCGCGGCAACCGAGCAGCGCGAATACGGCGACATCCTGCCCGCCATCGAGCAGATGCGGCAGGTCGTCATCCTGGGCGATCCCGGCAGCGGCAAGACCACCACGCTGTGGCGCATCGCTGCCGATTACGCCCAACGCGCCAAAGCCGACCCATGCGCCCCCCTGCCGGTCCTGGTGAACCTGGGCGCGCTGCGGCCCAACCAGACGCCGGACGCGCAGCTTCGCGCCAACCTGGGCGAACTGGGCGCACACTACGACGCACTGCTGGCCGAGGGACGACTGGTGCTCCTGCTGGATGGGCTGAACGAGCTGCCCGCCGAAAACCGCGCAGCACAGGTGGGGCGCATCAAGGATTTGGTGGCGCGCTGCCGGCGCGACGACCTGGCGGCTGCCGTGACCTGCCGCGAGTTGGACTACACCGACGCGCTGAACCTGGACGTTGAGCAGCAGGTGCGCATCACCCCGCTGGACCCGCTGCGCATCCGGCAGTTTGTCAACGGCTACATCCAGCAGCCGGAAGGCGCGGGCGACACGCTGTTCTGGCAGTTGGCGGGCGGTGACGATGTGCGCTCGACGTGGGCCACCTGGCAGCGAGCAGGTGCGACCTTCGATCTGTTCTGGACGGCAGAGGATATCCCCCGCGAGAATCCAAACGTGTGGAATAGCACAAGCACACAGCAGGATGCTGTATGGCGCGAAGCCGTACACGGCGAAGATGCCCGACGTAGTATGTTGACGCTGGCACGTAACCCGTACATGCTCTACATGATGACCCAGGTCTTCACCGAAGAGGGGGAAATCCCCCAGAACCGGGGCATGTTGTTCCGGCTGTTCGTGGATTTCCTGCTGCTGGAGGGCGAAAAGCTGGACGAAGCCGACGCCAACATCCTCACCGCGCGGCTGGCCGAGCTGGCCTACCAGATGCAGGCCGCAGGCGAAGCCGGGACCAGCGTCAGCCGGGACGACGCAGCGCAGGTGTTGGGCGACGAGCAGCGGCTCTACCAGGCGCAGAGCGCCAACATCCTGGGCGGCACGGACGAGATCCGCTTCACGCACCAACTGCTGCAAGAGTTCTTCGCCGCGCACAAACTCGACCGCGAAATGCAGACCGGCACGCCCGCCAGCGACTACTGGCCGCCGGACGCATGGTGGGAGCCAACCGGCTGGGAAGAAACCGCGATTTTGCTGGCGGGCCTCTACAACGACGACTGCACGCCGGTGATCGAATGGCTGCGCGATGCCAACCCGGAACTGGCTGCGCGCTGTGTGCTGGAAAGCGGCGCGCATACGCCGGAGAAAACGATCCAGGGCTTGCAGCCGCGCTGGCTGCCACGCCTGACCGATCTGGAGCGCGCCCCACAGCCCCAGGCCCGCGCTGCCGTCGGGCGTGCGCTGGGCACACTGGAGATCGACAACCGCCCCGGCGTGCTGGCCCCGGACGGCGTGCCGGACATGGTATGGTCGGGGCCAATTGAGGGCGGGCCATTCCAGATGGGCGGCGATCCGGAGGCATGGAACGATTGGGAAGGGGCGGAATTTGACCTGCCGTACCCGTTCTGGATCGCAAAATATCCCGTGACTTATGCGCAGTACGCCGCGTTCGTGGCGGCAGGCGGCTACCAGCAGCGGGCCTACTGGACGGATGCGGGTTGGGAGTGGAGAGAGGACCGCACCGCACCGGATTACTGGAACGATCCGCAGTGGCACATCGCCAACCACCCGGTGGTGGGCGTAACGTGGTACGAGGCGTATGCGTTCACACAGTGGTTAGACGCGCTGCGCGAGCAAGGCAAGCTAAGCCTGCCCGACGATGCCCCGTCCGAGTATGTGATCCGGCTGGCACGGGAATGCGAGTGGGAGAAAGCGGCGCGTTACCCGGACGGGCGCTTGTTCCCCTGGGACGATGAATGGGACAGGAATAAGCTGAACAGTTCGGTCGATATTGGTCAAACAACAGCAGTGGGAATGTACTCGCAGGGAGATAACCGGGCGCACGAAGCCAGCGATCTGAGCGGCAACGTGTTGGAGTGGTGTTTGACGGCATGGGGGGACCAGTACGAATCCCCGGCGGCGGAAAATAACGACCCGGCGGGCGAAGCTCGGCGGGTTGCTCGCGGCGGGTCGTGGTTCGACCTTGTCAACCTCTGCCGCGCCGCCGCTCGCAGCGGGGGCGATCCCAGCAGCGGGGACGGCGGCAGGGGTTTTCGGGTGTGCGTGTCGGTTCCCATTCGCTTTTGAAAAGCAGCCCGCAGGGCTGCGCTCTGATCTCTGGAGCTTGGTGTGAATTGATCACAGGCGGTCGAGGGCGGCTGGTTAAGCGCCGCAGGCGAATCAAATTTTTTGAAAAATGGCATATTTCGCGAAATGATCACGTTTTCTTCGGCGGCGCGATCAGGTGGTCGGCGTAATCGTATTCAAAGGTGGCGGCAGCGATCCGGCGGCGTTTGCCACGGGCCGCTTTACGCGCGGCGGATGCGGAACTCGCGAAGCTGCGGCTGTATTTGCGGCTGGTGTTCCGCTGGGAGTGGCTCACGGCAGAGCAGTACGAGTTCGTGTCAGAAAACGTCGCGGAGATCGGGCGCTTGCTCGGCGGGTGGATCAGGCAGACCGGGGGCTAACGCTGGCCGCTACTCCCCCTCAACCATCGCCTGCACGGCCTGCACCGTCTCGATGCGGGTGGGCAGCTTGTCCTGCCACAGCGTCGGGATGTGCAGCCGCAGCCCCGGCAGCAGCGGTGTCTGGTACGCGCCGGACTCGTCGAGGTGGGCTGGCGCGAAGATGTCGCCGGTCTGCTGGCGGTAGAAGCGTGCGTCGCGGCGCAGCGGATCGATGATCCAGTATTCGCGCACGCCAGCGGTTTCATACTCCTTGAACTTGTCGCCATAATCGCGCGCGGTGCTTTCCGGCGATACAACCTCGATGCACACGTCCGCCGGGCCGATCATGGCCGTGTCGGTCAAGTCGCCGGAGTTGTCGTCGAGGATCACCTGTACGTCCGGCTCGCGGAAGGACTGCGTGGCATCCAGGCGCATCACGAACGGCGCACTGACCGCCCGGCCAATCGGCTTGAGTTCGAAATATACGTCCAGCCACAGTCGCAGATAGAGCGTGAGAGCATCATGCTTAAGCGAGGCGGGCGACATCTTGATCACGACTCCTCTCACCCATTCGTGAAACTCCCCGGCGTACCGCGCCAGATAGGCCTCAGCGGTGATGTCCGTTGCCACGATCTGCCCAGACGGAAGGGTGGCCGGAGCAGGAAAAGTCAACGTCCCAACCATAACAGCGATCTCCTGGCTAACCTCTTCTACACCGATTATAACACGGGCACGGCGGGAGCGAATCCAGGCCATGCCCTTGAGCTGTTTGCGCCCGGCCCCCTCTTCAGCCACGCTAGCCGGCGCACTGTCAGGGGTGCGAACAGGACGCAACCGCGCCATTTTGCCGCCCACAGCACGCCTAGACGTAAATGCAGACGGGCCTGCCTCGTCCGCCAAACGTGCGTCGGGCGGCATTTCCGGCAGGATTGCGGGATCGACAAAGCGTGAACCGGCACGCACACCCGAAAACCCCTGTTGTTGGGATTGTTCCTGTCGCGTGCGGCGGCGCGGCAGTTGTTGTCTTGATTGTTCCACGACCCGCCGCGAGCAACCCGCCGAGCTGCGCCCGCCGGGTCGTTATTTTCCGCCGCCGGGGATTCGTACTGGTCCCCCCATTCCGTCAAACACCACTCCCACACGTTGCCGCTCAGGTCGTGCGCGCCATGTGCCGGGTTCGCGCCATTAGGGAACATGCCCACTGCGCTGGTGCGTCCGATCCC
>DAOTUD010000116.1:0-14897 GCA_034437275.1 Anaerolineae bacterium | reverse complement strand
GTGCGCGCTTCACTGCCGGTCCCCGGCAGTGAAGCGCGCACGCTGACCGATCAACGGGGCGCGCCCGATTCCGCGCCGCCCGTGGACAGCGAAGCGCCGACCCAGCTTTTCGACGCGCCGCCGGACGAGGACTAGAGGCTGTTATGCACTTTTTACCCCTATCCCCCGACCCCTTTCCCCGCCCGCGGGGAAAGGGGGGAGGCGCAAGTCCCTCTCCGTTTACGGGGAGGGATTTAGGGAGGGGTAAAACGTACGGGAAAAATCCACTGTAAACAGCCTGCGTAAGTTCATAACACGCTCTAGGCGCGGCCATACGCCGCCGGGGCCGGACTGTATCCGACCCCGGTTTTTGGGTATCACTTGTGTCAGGCGGTGGGCGGTTGGTTCACACCATTTCCGGTGGGAATTTTTCCTTGTAACGCTGGATCGATTGCAGGATGATCTCGCGCGCGACCTCGGCGTTTTCCCAGCCTTTGGGCGTCACCTGGATGCCCTGCAACTGCTTGTAGGTCTGGAAGAAGTGCGCGATCTCGTTGAGGAAATGCTTGGGCACATCCTCGATATCGTGGTAATCGTCGAACATGGGATCGGTAGCGGGCACGGCCAGCACCTTGTCGTCCGGGTCGCCGCGATCCGTCATGTGGAAGATGGCGACCGGGCGCGCTTCGATCACGCAGCCGGAGAAGGTCGGTTCGCTGACCATCACCAGGATGTCCATCGGGTCGCCGTCTTCGGCATACGTCTGGGGGATCAGGCCGTAGTCGCTCGGGTAGTGCATCGGGCTGTAGAGCACCCGGTCGAGCTTGATCACGCCGGCTTTTTTGCTGTACTCGTACTTGTTCCGGCTGCCCTTCGGGATTTCCACGATGCAGTACACGTTCTTGGGGACGTGGGGTCCCGGGGGCAAATTGTGCCACAGATTCACTGCCATAAGATATCACGCCCCCTCACGGCGGGGTGAGGTCCGGCGCTTTCCTCCTTTGCTCACAGATTCAACGTCCAACGGTCAGTCACACGACTACCGGTAATCCGGCATACCGGGTGAATAGGAATAAGTCGGCGTGGGCGTAAAGCCTGGTGACTGCGGCCCGCTGGGTGGGGGCTGCGGCGTCATGGTCGGCGACGGTGAGGGGGTGAAGGTCGGGGTGATGGTCGGCAGCACCGCGCCGTTGCGATTGTCAAACGACCAGTGCGTGATCATGCCCCAGTCCGCGACCGGCCAATAGCGCACAAACGCCCGGCCCACGATGTACTCGCGCGCCACCGGCCCGAAGTCCTCCGAATCCTTGCTGTGATTGCGGTTGTCGCCCAGCACGAAATATTCATCCGGCCCCAGCAGCCACGTGCAGCTATCGGGGTAACGCACCCCGGTGCAGAAGGTTTCGCGGTACGGCAGGTCGATGTACGGCTCGTCGAGCAGCCTGCCGTTGACGTACACGCGCCCGCCGAAAATGCTGAGCGTCTCGCCCGGCAGCCCGACCACGCGCTTGATGAAGTCGCGGTCCGGGTTTTCCGGGTAATGGAAGACCACCACGTCCCCGCGCTGCGGCTCGCCGATGATATACGACAGGCGGCTGACGATGATGAACTGGTCGGTCTCGAAGTTGGGCAACATGCTGTCGCCATCCACCACGAAGCGCGCCGTCGCCAGGTTCACGAAGGTGTAGATCCCCGCGATCAGCAGGATGGTTTCGATCAACTCGCGGATGAACGAACGCTGTTTCCGGAGCCGGGGCTGCTGCACGGCGGTCTGGATGTCATCGGTTGAAGGTTCAGCCGGGGCATGGGATGAAACTGTCTGTTGTTGTAAGGTCACCGTTGCCTGCTTACTCTACCCAGTCATAGAATCCGATGCGTGATCGCAGACCCCCACTATAACGCAGCGGGGGGCGTGTGGCAACGGCTTTTGGTCGGGGGTCCACGAACGAGTTGTCGTGCCGGCTTTACCCCTCCCCCTGGCCCCCTCCCCGCGCGCGGAGAGGGGGAAATCGGCACGCGATCAAAGTCCCTCCCCGTTTACGGGGAGGGATTTAGGGAGGGGTAAGCGATGAGCCGCCGAACTGACAGGCGTGTTGCTCTGTTGGCTTTGGACATAACAGGTTATTCGTGGGCCTTTTTGGCCGCGCGGCGCGGGTGCTGCCACGTCGGGCACGTTTGTGCGTATAACGTATATGTACACCGGAGGAAAGGAGCATCATGAAGCAGCATCTCAAGCGGCGTATGCGCGATCTGTGGACGTTCGAGCTGCTCAACGCGGCGGTGATCTTCCCGTTGTTTTACTACACCCTTAGCCTGCACTATCGCCTGGGCTGGTTCAGCACGCTGGCGCTGGGCATGGTGAGCGCGATCATGATCGTTGGGGCGGCGTTCTGGTTCCTGAAGGGCTGGGCGCTCAGCGGATCGACACGGCTGTATCACCCGGCGACGCGGCGCATCTTCCGCGCCAGCAAGATCGCGTTTGGTGTGGCGCTGGTGGCGCTGGCGGGGCTGTTCGCGGCGCGGATCGTGGCCGGGGTGGATGCTTCCTGGGCCGAATGGGTGATCGGCGGCGGGCTGGCGCTCATGGCGCTGCTGGAGTACGTCAACTACTACTACATCCAGCTCAGCTACGACAACCGCGCCGACCTGGCCTACCTGCGCGCTCACCGGCGGCTCAAGCGCGCGGTGATGGTCCGCGAACTGGGCATCTGAACGGGGGGGGCTGTTGACGCGGGCGGCGTCGCTGGTCTACACTTCACTGCATACCCGCCGATGCAGGGAGCAAGCCTACACGATGGACAAGCGAACGCGCCTGGAAACCGCCTTTAATCTGCAACGGCCCGACCGCCCGCCGATCATGGGCGGCTGGCTGGCTGCGCCCAATCACATCCAGACGTTGACCGGCTGCACGGAAGACGAGTATTGGGACGATTCCTTTGCGTGGGGCGCGGGCGATCCGCGACGGGATTTTGCCGCGCGCGATCCTCACCGGCGAGGACTTGTGCGACCAGCGCGGTCCGATGGTGTCCCCAGCGTTTTTGCGCCGCGAGTATTTCCCCCGCGTCGAGTATGTGCTCGCGCCGCTGCTGGAGGCCGGGGCCAGGATCGTGTGGCACTGTGACGGCAACTACACCCGGCTGCTGGACGATGTGCTGGCGCTGGGCATCCACGGGCTGCAAGGCTTCCAGCGTGAGTGCGGGATGGACCTGGAGTGGATCGTCGAGAAACGCACGCAGGACGGCGACCCGCTGCTGATCTATGGGCCGGTGTCCGTCACCCGGACGCTGCCGCACGGCACGCCGGACGATGTGCGCGCCGAAGTGGCGTGGGCGCTGCGCATCTGCCGGGATAAGGCGTCGCTGGTGTTCTTCACGAGCAACACGCTTACGCCCGACATCCCCCTGGCGAACATTCGCGCGCTGTGGGATGCGGTGCGCAGCAGTGCGTGGTGAGGGTGTGCAGGCGTTAGAGGCTGATATGCACGGTTTACCCCTTTCCCCGCACGCGGAGAAAGGGGGGAGGCGCAAGTCCCTCTCCGTTTACAGAGAGGGATTTAGGGAGGGGTAAAACTTACGGTAAAAACCCACTGTAAACAGCCTGCGTAAGTTCATAACACGCTCTAGCCTGTGACAGAGCCACGCGCCCGCCCTCACCGGCACAGATCGTTATACAGGGCGGCGTAATCGCTGCCGAGCTGCTGCGTGGCGACCAGCGTGATCGGGATTGTGTCGGAGCCGGTCGTGTCGGCCAGCCACAGGTTATACTGCCCGGTCTTGTTGAGCACCGTCGTCAGGCACCTGACGTGCGTCGTGCCGGAGGACAGGCAGCTCCACGTACCGTCCGGGGCACGGGTGACCAGCGTCGCCGGCCCGTCGATGTCCAGGATCACCAGCAGCGGCGCGGTGCTGTCCCCGTTCCAGGTGATGCGCGCCGAGGGCTGCGGCGTGGTGGTGCCGGTGCACATCGCCTGCGAGCCGTCGGTCACGACGCCCTGCAAGAACGACACATTTACGTCCCCGCCGCTGTAGACGGGCAGCATGAACGGGTCCGGCGCGAAGTTGGACGCCAGCCGCATCGAGCCATACAGCGGCGTCAGGCTGTAGTCCAGGCCCGACGAGGGCGGGGCGGTGGTGAACGGCGTGGGCGAGGGCGGCGGCGTGATGATCTGCTGCGGTCGCCAGGTGGGCAGTTCGTCCGGGGCGCTGTTGAAGGTGAGCTGCCGCGCGTTTCTGCCGTCGCTGTTCATCACGAAAATCTCGTTATCGCCGTCGCGCTCGGACGAAAACGCGATGTACGCTCCGTCCGGCGACCAGCTTGGCCCCCACTCGATGGTGGTGGTGTTGGTCAGCCGGTACAGGCCCCCACCGCTGACGTTCGTCAGGTACAGGTCGAAGTCGCCGTCGATATCGGACGCAAACGCGATGCGCGTGCCGTCCGGGGACCACGCCGGGTAGCGGTCGTCGGCCCCGTTGAAGGTCACCTGCTGGATGTTCGTGCCGTCCGTGTTGACGATGTAAATCTCGCGGTCACCGTCCATGTCGGAATAGAATGCCAACTGGCGGCTGTCCGGTGACCAGCTCGGGAAGCGGTCCTGGGCGGTATTGAACGTCACCTGCTGCAGCCCGGTGCCGTCGATGTTGACCGTGTACAGATCGAAGTCACCGTCTATGTTGGACTGGAACGCGATGCGCGTCCCGTCCGGTGACCAGGCGGGATGCCCGTCCATCGCGTCGTTGAACGTCACCTGCCGCAGCCCGGAGCCGTCGGCGTCCATCACGTAGATATCGAGGTCCCCGTCGCGGTCGGATTGGTACGCCAGCTGCGTCCCGTCCGGGGACCACACCGGGCGCATGTCCGTGTCGCTGTTGTAGGTGAGCTGCCGCAGTCCGGAGCCATCGGCGTTGATCAGGAAGAGTTCCCAGTCATCGCCGCTGTTGGAGGCGAAGGCAAGCTGGCCGCTGGGGGCCTGGGCCGCCGGGGCGTGAGGGTCCGCAGCTGGGACGATCTGCGCGGCGGCGGGCGCAGCCAGCGCCAACAGCACCAGCAGCAGCGTCAACACGTGGAGCGAATGGTGAGCCATCATTTTTCTCCTGTCGGCCATCCGGCGGCTAGCTCAGCAAGGCGAGCAGGTGGCGCATAAAGTCGCCGGATTTGATCGGTTTGGGAAAGAAGGCGTCGAAGCCGGCGGCGGCGGCCTGTTGTTCGACGGCGTCCGAGTAGTAGGCCGTGATCGCCACCACCGGCACGCCTGCCAGCGCCGGGTCGGCGCGGATGCTGTACAGCATGTCCCAGCCGTCCGGCTCCGGCATGTTGAGGTCGAGCACGACCAGCGTCGGCTCCACCGACTCCAGCAGGGTCAGGCCCTCGGCCCCGTTGGCGGCGCGGTAGACCCGGACGCCGTTCAGGGTCAGGATATCGTGTACCAGGTCCAGGCTGTCGGGTTCGTCGTCGACCAGGACCACCGTCCAGGTTGTCATATCGCTCATGATGAGTCCGTTGTCTCCTTTGTGTCGGCTGAGTCCGCCGCCGGGACGTGCTGCCGGTTGGCGAGGTGGCGCTGCACACACGCGATCAACGCATTGCGCAGCCCGCTGATCCTAAACGGCTTGGTGATGTAGGCGTCGAAGCCTTCGTCCTGCACACGTTTGGCGTCGCCGGGCATGGCCAGCGCGGTGAGCGCCACCACCGGCACCGGGTGCCCGTCGAGTTGGGCGCGCAGGCGGCGGTGGACTTCCCAGCCGTCCATGTCGGGCATGGCCAGGTCCAGCAGCACGATGTTGGGCTGCTCGGCCTGGAAGAGTTCCAATGCCTGCTGGCCGTTGTCCGCACGGAGCACGGTCGCTCCGCTAAAGGAGAGAAAATCGCCCACCAGTTCCAGGTTATCCGGTTCGTCATCCACCACCAGCACGCGCCATGTCGAGAAATCTTCAGATAATGTCATACGTATTTTATCCTGCCTGCTCCTCTACCGGGGCGAGGTCGTGTTGCTGGGGGAGGACCAGCGGCAGCGTCACCGTAAAGGTACTGCCCTGCCCGACGGTGCTTTCCACCCCGACCGCGCCGCCCATCAACACCGCCAGCTTGCGCACAATCGACAGCCCCAGGCCGGTGCCGCCGTGTTCCCGCTTGAACGAGCCATCGACCTGCCGGAATTCGTCGAAAATGTATTCCAGGGCGTGCGGCGGAATGCCGATCCCGGTGTCTGTAACGCGGATGGCCCAGGTGGCGTCGCCGTCCTGCGCGAAGTGGACCTCGACCGTGCCCTGCTCCGTGAAGCGCAGCGCATTCCCGATCAGGTTGACCAGGATTTGCTCCAGCCGCTTCTGGTCGCCGACCAACTGCAGCGGCAGCGCCGGGTCGGTGTGCGTGCGCAGCGTCAACTGCTTCTGGTCGGCGAGCGACTGCATCTGGCTCTGCACCGTCGTCAACAGCGCGCGGGGCGCAAACGGGGCCAGGCTGAGGTCCAGCCGCCCGGCTTCGATGCGCGAGATGTCGAGCAGATCGTTGATCAGCGACAGCAGGCGCTCGCCGTTGCCCATGATGCGCTGGACGTAATCGGTCTGCTTGTCGGGCAGGTCGCCCATCAGGCCGGACAGCATCAGGTCGGCATAGCCGATCACGGAGTTGAGCGGGGTGCGCAGTTCGTGCGACATGGTGGCGAGGAATTCACTCTTGAGGCGGTTGGCTTCCTCGGCAGCTTCGCGCGCGGCGGCGAGTTCCTGGTTGGTGTGGCGCAGCGCCTCGTTTTGGGCCTCGATCTGCTGGGACGCCTGCTTGAGTTCGGTGATCTCGTGCAGCACAAACACACGCCCGGTCAGGTTGCCGAAGCGGTCCTTCAGCGGCGAGATGCGCAGCACGAAATGCCGCTGGTCGTCGCCGGTGCCAAGCGCGATCTCGGCCCGCGCGCGGGGCACGTCGGCATAGCGCGCGACAAAATCCGCGAAATCGGTCAGTACGTCGCGTGCCTGCTGGCCGATAACGTCCGACGCGGATGAAACGCCGATCAGGGCCAGCCCTGCCGGGTTGATGTCGACGATGCGGCGTTCGCGGTCGAGCACCATCATCGCGTCGTTCAGGCTTTCGATCAGCGTAGCGCGGGCGACGGGCACAATGTCCAGCAGGTGATAGCGCGCGATGCTGAACGCCATCGCCAGCCCGGTGACGATGAACCCCATCGGCGTCATGTCGATCGGGCTTTCCAGCAGGCCGAAGATGAAGATCGCGTTGGTGATCCAGGGCGCAGTCGTGCCGATCAGCAGGGTGCTGATCTGCCCGCGATACAACTGGGGCGATTGGATGAAGGCCTGCACCAGCAGCCCGGCGCTGTAGACCAGCAGCACATAGGAATACACGGCGTGCACCCAGAACAACGGGCCGAAGGTGACGTCCAGCGTGACGAAGCTGCCGCCAGTCTCGTAGACGATGTCGCTGCGAAACAGGTGATGGACGGTGTCGGTGTAGGCGGCAAGCACGGTCAGCGCCGGTTCGATCAACAGCAGCAGCACGGTGCGCCGCGTCAGCCAGCGGTTGCGCCCGGTGTACTCCAGCGTGAACAGCAGCCACGCCGCCGGAACGCCGGTAATGCCGATATAGCTAAAGTTCTGGAAAAACAGTTTGTAGTCGAAATCAACCAGCACAATCGAGCACATATCGGCCAGCGTCCACACGGCCAGCGAGACTTGCAGCGCGACGAAGGGCAGGATGCCCACGCCGGGCCGTCGTCGCCAGATCGTATAGGCCAACACCGCCGACAGTGCCGCCGCGAAGACCAGCGGCCAGATGTAGCCAGTATATTGGAGATCGGGCATCAGTCTTTTTGCTCCCTGAGATTATGAGCGCGCCCCCGTGCTGTCACACGGGCAGAGCCTTCCCCACTCATAGATAATTGTAATATAGAAATGATTTAAATGGGATCAAAATATGCTCACGTATTGTTTTTTTGGGGAAAATTTCACATCTTGGGGCGGGGCGCTGCCGCTCCTGGACAACACCAACGCCGGGCGGCGAACGACCCGGCGCATGACATGCCGCTTTGCCGGCAGCTATTGCACGTATTGCCCCGACGGGCCGCGCACCGCGATCGTGCCCAGGTCGGTCGTGCCGCCGTCGTCCTGGCAGCCTGCCAGCAGGAGCGCTCCGAGCGCCAGCCCGACCAGTATCAAACGCTTGATTTTGGACATGATTCGTCCTTTATGGTTACGCAATGGTACACGCCATGTCACATCAATCAGCATAACACGCTCTCTGCCGGAACGCCTGCGCCAGACGCCATCAGCGCCCCGCACAAAAAACAGGCGAGGGAGGAGCGTGTCAGTCGATCATGAATTTGCCGCTCTGGTAGAACAGCTCGCCGTCGATCCGGATTTCGCCGCCGTCCTGCATCCCGTGCACGATGTCCCAATGCACGCTGCTCTGGTTGACGCCCTTCGATTCGGGGATGCTGTGCCCCAGCGCCATGTGGATCGTGCCGCCGATCTTCTCGTCGAACAGCGTGTTACCGGTGTACTGCTGCACGCCCCAGTTGGTGCCGATGGCGAACTCGCCCAGGCGGCGCGCGCCGTTGTCCACCTCAAGCTGGGCCAGCAGGTGATCCTCGCCCTTTTCGGCGGAGGCGTCGGTCACCACGCCGTCCTTGAACGTGAGCTTGACCCCGCTTACCTCGCGGCCCATGTACAGCGATGGGTAGCTAAACTCGACGTGCCCGTTGACCGAGTCCTCGACCGGCCCGGTGTAGATTTCGCCGTCGGGGAAGTTCAATGTGCCGTGACAACTGACCCATACCCGGTCCTGGAAATCGAACGACAGGTCGATGCCTGGCCCTTTGATCTCGGCGTGCTGTTTGCCGTTCAGCCAGTCCGTCAGTTTAAGCTGCCGGTCGCGGAACTGCTCCCAGTAGGCGACCGGGTCGTCCTGGTCCAGCCCGCAGGCGTTGTAGACGAACTCGCGATACGCACGCAGCCCCATATCGGCCTGCTGCGCGGAAGCGTGGGTCGGCCACAGCGTCAGGTGGTAGCGCATCGCGCCGGACCCCATGCGCGCGAACATAACTTCCGTCAGCGGGCGCTGGGCCTGCTGCAAGATGGCGAAGCGCGCCGGGTCGACGCCGGTCAGGGCTTTGGGGTTGTGCGGGGCGTCGATGACCATGTACACGTCGGCCTTTTTCATCCAGGCTTCGGCGGTCGGCGGGATGAACTGCAGCTGCGCGTCGCTGGCTTCGTGCATGTACAGCTCGCGGATGCCCGGCAGCCGCAGGTGCAGCTCCGTGTGGCCGCCGCGCCGCAGGATCGCCTTGTACAGCGCGGCCAGCAGCGGCTCGGCCAGGGTGGGCGCGCTGATCACGACATAATCCCCTTCCTTGATGCGCGTGGAGTACCCCGCGATCACCTCGGCCATCTTGGGGGCAAAATCGTATAACATGACGTATCTCCTTGTGTGCAAATGTGGTTGTCCAACTACTATCGTCTCTGTTGGCCCGCATCGCGCTGGATGGCCGGGCCAGGGGCAAACTCCCCGTCTTTATAGAATACCTCGCCATCGACGCGCACGACGGGATGCCCGCCGCGCCTGACAATTTCCTCGTAGAGCGCCTCGAACAGCGGGGCAGCCGCCGTCAACCCGCGCAGGCCGACCACGTCGCCGGGCTGCACGGGGCGGCAGTACCCGGTCAGCACGCGGGCCAGCTTGGGCGCAAGATCATAGGTCATGAAGATGCTCCTCTCGTCAAAGTTCAGGCTCACCTTAAATATTATGAGCTTTTGATTAAAAAGTCAAACCTTTACATTGTTTTTATTGATTTTGGGATTGATATTTTTAATATCGCGCTGTTTAACAGCCATGGCGGGCGGCCAATCCCGTTTCTAAAAAACCCGTGTCTGTCGTACAATACGACATAATAGAATGAAGTTTCGTGTTTTTGCATAGCAAGGAGAGGCTATTTCATGCGTACCAATTGGTTTAGACTATCCCTGGTCGCGCTGATCGTGATCGCGCTGGCACCCGTCCTCGCGAGCGCGCCCGTGCCCGTCGCCGCGCAGGGCACCTGCGGTACCGCGCCCGCCCCCCGCTTGTCACCCGGCGCTATGGCGCGCGTGACGGTGATCAGCGGCACCGGCAACAACCTGCGCTCCGCCCCGACTACTGCCGACCCGAACAACGTCGCCGGCGTGATGCCCGAGGGCGAAGTGTTCACCGTGCTCCAGGGGCCGAACTGTGCCGAAAACTTCTGGTGGTACGAAATCCGCCGCTGGGACGGCACCACCGGCTGGACGGCGGAAGGCGTCACCGGCGAATACTGGATCGAACCCTGGCCCATCCCGGATGCAAAGCTGTCCTCCGGGCCGCCGCCTGCCAATGAAAACGGCGAGATCGCGTTTCTCTCCGGCGACGCGATGGGCATGGCTCCCGTCGTGATCGCGGTCGATGGCAACACGCGCCGTGACCTGGGCGGGCAGCTTGTCCAGGACAACGTGCTGGTCTGGGCACCAGACAGCCCGTATGTGGCCTATTCGGATGGCAACGATATCTGGATGGCGGGGCGGATGGATATCCTCAACGTGACCAACGGCGTCGGGCCGAACTACATGCCGACGTTTTCCCCGGACGGCCAGAACATCGCGTACGCTTCGCAGCGCGACGGCAACGCGGAAATTTACGTGACCAACCTGACCAACATGCAGACCACGCGCCTGACCAACGACCCCGGTAACGATCTCTTCCCGGCCTGGTCGCCGGACGGGCAGCGCATCGCGTTTACCTCCGACCGCAGCGGCACGATGGAGCTGTACATCATGGCGTCGAACGGGGCGAACCCGGCCCCGGTGACCTCTGGCACACCGTCCAACAAGACCGACCCGGCGTGGTCCCCCAACGGGCAGTACCTGGCCTACATCGCCACCACCCAGACCGGCTCGGCGCTGTTCGTAGCGCAGCCCGGGACCGCCCCGGTCCAGTTGACCGAGTTCTCTGCGGCCCAGTATCCGGCCTGGGCACCGGACAGCAGCCGCGTTGCGTTCGTGAATGAGGGCCTGTCCGGCAGCGGCGAGCAGGAAGTCTTCAGCATCCGCACCGACGGCAGCGACCTGATGCAGTACACCGCCAACGGCACCCAGGCGTCGGGTGTGTCCTGGTCGGCGGACGGGAACTGGCTGGCATACTCGAAGGGCGCGCCCGGCACGCGGGATATCTTCACCATCCGCGCCAACGGCATCGGCGTGCATAACCTGACGCGCAGCCCCGGCGTGGACGATACGTTCCCGGTCTTCCAGCCGGCGCTGGAAGCGGGCGCCCCGCCGCCCGACCCCGGCCAACCGGCCACCGCCCAACCCGGCACCGCGCCGCCGCCCAGCAATCCCGCCGCGCAGGACCTGCAACTGATCTACGACCCCAACGTGCCGGTCTTCACGCTGAAGAACGTCTCCGGGGGATACCTGGACCTGCGACCGCTGAGTTTCCAGGGGTCCGGGATCACCGTGTCGTCGTCGATCTGGACCAACTACACGTCCTCGCCGCTGGAGAGCTTCATGCCCGGCGGGTGCCTGATGATCTGGCGCTTCGGCATCCCGGACCAGTCGCCGCCGCCGGAGTGTGGCGGCGCGCGGCAGGGTTACGTGATGGACCAGGTGTCGCTGTTCTGGGCCAGCACCGACTTCACCGTGCTCTACAACGGTGCGCCGGTCACGACCTGCCCGATCGGGCCGGCGACGTGCACCGTCGATCTGCCGTGAGCTAAGCACGCCATGTGAGCGTGATGGGGCAGTCTGCACGGGCTGCCCCGTTTTTTCTTGGCGGATTGGGACGGTGGAGTGGACTGCACACCTGCTGTTGTGTTATTATCATGTTTAGCATGATGTAAATCATAATAATGATACGAGATGACGACGCAATCAATGAGGTGTGCAGATGAACAAGACCAAACGTTATAGTGTGATGGCGGTCGTGCTGGTCGTGGTGCTGGGGACGGGCATCTTCTGGTACGTGATGGCCCAGGACGACAGCGACGTGCAGGCGGCGACCTGCGAGAATTACCCGGAGTACTGCGTCCCGCTGGCCGGCGGCGGCCCGGAACTGGTTGACGGCCAGGCGAACCTGGTCGAGTCCGAGGCCGTGCGCGAGCTTGAGGCCGAGAGCACCGCTGCCGAGGGCGTGGTGCGCGGCATGACCTATGACGGCACGCTGTTTATCGGCGACCCGGACGCCCCGGTCCACTTCCTGGAGTTCGGTGACTTCGCCTGCCCCCATTGCCAGAACTATCACCCGGTGACCAAAGACCTGATCGACGAGGCCGTGCTCACCGGGCAGGCGACGTACCAGACGCGCTCGCTGACGTTCGTCGCGGGGGCCTACTCGTATAACGCGGCGGAGGCGATGCTGTGCGCCGGGGAACAGGGCGCAGCCTGGGAAATGTACGATCACCTGCTGGAAAGCGGCAAGCGTGACGGCGCGAAGCAAGCCTTCGATATCGACATGCTGGCGGATGCCGCCGGCGATATGGGCCTGGACGCGGGCGACTTCGAGGGCTGCCTGTTTGACACGCGCTACGACGACCTGATCGCCGGCTACAGCGAGTCGGCGCAGGCGCTCGGCGTGCGCTCGACGCCGACCGTGCTGGTGCGCTACGGCGACTCCGGCGCGTGGACCATCGTCGAGGATAACAGCCTGGACGGGCTGCTGGCACTGGTCGCGGCGGCGCAGGGTGACGCTGGCGATATGGGCGCGGACGGGTAGCGCTTGGCTGCCTTTCTGTGAGGTGTGAGGACGATCAGCCGATTGTAGCACCGGGGCGTGGTCCGCGCTGATCGTCGTTTACCCCTCCCTAAATCCCTCCCCGTAAACGGAGAGGGACTTTTGATCCTGGTCGATTTCCCCCTCGCTGCGTGCGGGGAGGGGGCCAGGGGGAGGGGTAAAACTGGGTGTCTGATGGCCCCGCTACACCTTGAACTCGCCGCCCTCGTAGAACAGCTCGTCGTCGACGATGATCTGCCCGTCGTCGCCCATGTGGTGTACCATGTCCCAGTGGATGGTGCTGTCGTTGACGCCTTTGGCTTCGGCGTAGCTGCGCCCCAGCGCCATGTGGATCGAGCCGCCGATCTTCTCGTCGAACAGGATGCTGCGCGTCAGGCGATCCACGCCTTTGTTGGTGCCGATGGCGAACTCGCCCAGGCGGCGCGCGCCCGCGTCCGTGTCGAGCTGGCTGAGCAGGAACGGCTCGCCGCGTTCGGCGGTCGCTTCGACCGCGACGCCATCCTCAAAGCGCAGCCGGACGCCCTCGACCTCGTAGCCCTGGTAGACCGACGGGTAGTTGAAGTGGACAAAGCCGTTGACCGAATCCTCGACCGGGCTGGTGAAGATTTCGCCGTCCGGGAAGTTGAGCTTGCCGTCGCAGTTGACCCACACGCGATCCGTGAAGTCCATCTCCAGCTCGATGCCCGCGCCGCGCGCGACCAGATGCGATTTGCCCGCCAGCCACTCGACCAGGCGCTGCTGCGTGTCGTGGAACTGCTGCCAGTAGGCGACCGGATCGTCTTGGGTTAGTCCGCAGGCCTGCGCCACAAACGCCGCGTAATCGCGCTGGCTCATCTCGGCGGTCTGGGCCAGGGCCGCGGTCGGCCAGCCGACCACCGTCCAGCGCAGTTCGCCCGCGTCGTAGCGGCCCAGGTACGTCTCGCTGACCGGCTTGATCGCCTTGCGGTAGCGCATCAGCCGCGCCGGGTCCAGCGCGGAGAGCGCCTTCGTGTTGGCCGGGGCCTTGACGAAGAACAGCGCGTCGGAGTGCTCGATCCAGTGCATGATCGTCGCGTCGAGGTGGTTCAGTTGGTCGTCGTTGGCCTCGCGGATGAACAGCTCGTAGTAGGGCGTGTAGTCCGGCGAGATCAGCGGCGCGGCCTGCACGTTGGGGATGCCGCCGCGCGCCAGCACCGCCTCGAACAGCGCGCCGATGAGCGGCTCGGCGGTCTGCATATTGCCGGTGATGGTCACGTAGTCGCCGCGCTGCACCGGGCTGGAATAGTCCGTTAAAATTTTTGCCATCTGTGTGGCCAGATATCGGTTAGACATGCTGCCCCTCAATCACAAATTCGCCATTTTTATAAAATAGTTCGCCGTCGATGGTGATCTCGCCGCCGTTTTTCATATCGTGGACCATATCCCAGTGAATCTGGCTCTGGTTGACGCCCTTCGATTCGGGGATGCTGCGGCCCAGCGCCATGTGGATCGTGCCGCCGATCTTCTCGTCGAACAGCGTGTTGCCGGTGAACTGCTGGATGCCGGTGTTGGTGCCGATGGCGAACTCGCCCAGGCGGCGCGCGCCCGCGTCCATGTCGAGCTGGGACAGCAGGTAATCCTCGCCCTTGTTGGCGGAGGCCTCGGTCACCACGCCGTCCTCAAACGTCAGCTTGACGCCGCTGATCTCGCGCCCGCCGTAGACAGTCGGGTAGCTGAATGCGACGTGGCCGTTGACCGAGTCCTCGACCGGACCGGTGAAGATCTCGCCGCTGGGGAAGTTATGGTTGCCCCACGAGTTGACCCACAGCCGGTCGGTGAAGTCGAACGACAGCTCGATGTCCGGCCCTTTGATCGCGGCGTGCTGCTTGCCGTGCAGCCAGGTGATCAGCCGTTCCTGCCGCGCCTTGAGATCGCGCCAGTAGGCGAGCGGATCGGGGTGGTGCAGCCCGCAGGCTTTGTAGATGAACTCGGTGTAGGCCAGCAGGCCCATCTCGGCTTCCTGGGCACCGGCATTCGTCGGCCACGCGCAGATGTTCCAGCGCAGCGTTCCTTCCTGGGAACGCTTGAAGTGAGTCTCCTGAAAAAAGGTTAGGCCGCGCTGACATTTGTGCTCAGGCGGATGCCGATTTCAGGCGAAAATGTCAACACGAACTGGCCGAAATGGGGTAAAATAGGGGGCACCGCATCAGACCCGAAAC
>DAOTUD010000115.1:0-38381 GCA_034437275.1 Anaerolineae bacterium | reverse complement strand
GACATGCCGATGCCGGTGTCGGTCACGCTCACGCTGACGCGCTCCCCGTGGGTTTCGGCCTGGAGGGTGATCTCGCCGCCGTCGGGCGTGTACTTGTAGGCGTTGCTCAGCAGGTTGATCAACACCTGGATGATGCGGCTGCGATCCCCGGACACCAGCGGCAGATCGTCGGGAATCTTTTCGATCAGCCGGTGTTTGTGTTCTTTGATCTGATGCAGCACGCTTTCTTTGGCGTCCTCAATGGCCGACGCCAGGCTGACCTGCTCCTTCTCAACATGGAGCTGCCCGCTTTCGATGCGGCTGATGTCGTTCAGATCGCTGACCAGCACCATCATGCGCTCCACGTTGCTCTTGATCCTGGCGCTGAAGTCGGCCTGCTTGTCGTTCAACTCCCCCGCGATAGGCAGCAGGTCGGCATAGCCGCTGATGCTGGTCATGGGGACCTTTAGCTCGTGGGCTACCAGGCTCACAAATTCCGACTTGGCGCGGTTGGCGGCCTGCACGGCGTCGTACAGCCGCCCGTTTTCGATGGCAATCGCGGCCCGGTCGGCCAGCCGCGAGACGAGCGCCTGCGCGTCTTCGTCGAAGGCCTGCGTGCGGTTGGCGGCCAGCGTGACGACGCCAATCACGTTGTTTTCGCGGCGGATGGGGACGCACAACACCGTGCGCTCGGTCTGGTCCTCGCCCGTCGAAAACTGCATCGCCGCTTCGCCGGTTTCCACCACCTGCCCAATCAGCGGGTGTGTCAGGGGGATTGCGTGCTGGTCGGAAAACTCGTCTGGCTCGCCGAAATGCGCCACCACATGCAGCACGTCCGCGTCGGGATCGCTGATCAGGCCCAGGCTGGCGCTTTGCGCATCGCACAGCCGCGACGACCACTCCAGCGTGATGTTCATGGCGTGCGCCATATCCAGCGTCTCGTTGAGCTGGCGGTCGATCCACTGGAGCATGGTCAGCTCCTCGACCCGGTTGGAGAGCGCCTGGTCCTTCTCGCTATACAGCCGGGCGTTGTCGATGGCGACGGCGGCCTGCGCCGCGAAGGCGTCCAGCACTTCCAGGTCTTTTTCGGAAAACATGCCGCTGCGAATGCGGTTATCGACGTACACCACGCCGATGATGTTGCCGCGCGCCCGCAGCGGGCTGGCCATGATGCTGCGCAGCGCATGGGCCACGACGCTGGCCTGCTCGGCGTAGCGGGGATCGGTCTGGGCGTTGGTCGTCACGACCGGCTTGCCGCTGTTGACCACCTCGCGCGTGATCGTCCGGCTGAGCGCGAAGGCGCTGCTGTCGAGCGTTTCCTGGTCGAAGTTGCGCGCCACCCGCACCGCCAGCTTGCCGTCGTCGTCCAGCAGCATCAAAAAGCCGCGCTCGGCCTCGGTCAACTGGATGATGGCGTCCATCACCTGATCGAGCACCGTTTGCAGGTCCAGCGACGAGCCGATCACCTGGCTGACCTCGTACAAGGCCCCCAGGCGTTTCTGGTGGATCGATTCCTGGTGCGACGTGGCCAGGTCGTCCAGCAGGCGCTCCAGGGCTGCCAGCCGGTTATCCAGGTAGGTCGGGTCGATGGCTTTGGCCTGGGCCTGGCTGCGCAGCAGCGCGATATTCTGGCGCGCATTGGAGATCGCCATATCCAGTTCGTAGCCTGTGCGTGCGGGCGGTTGGTTCATGATATATCACCGGTTCTGATAATATTCACAATAGGTGGTCAAGGGACATTCCTCACAGCGCGGCAGCCGCGCCCGGCAGACCTGCCTGCCGTGCCGAATGATGTTGAGGTGGGCCGGATAATATTCGTCGGGCGGGATGATCGCTTCGAGCACCTGATGCGCACGTTCGGCGCTGGTCTTCGGCCCGATCAGCCCCAGCCGCCTGGTCACGCGGTGGACGTGCGTATCGACCGGGAACGACGGCTTGTTGAAGGCGAACAGCAGGATGATGGCGGCGGTCTTCGGGCCGATGCCCTTCAGGGTGGTGAGCCATTGGCGGGCGTCTGCGACGTCCATCGCGGCCAGGAAATCCAGCGTGATCGCGCCCTGCGTTTCCGTAATGTGCCGCAGCGCGGCCTGGATGCGGGGCGCTTTCTGGTTGGCCAGCCCCGCCGGGCGGATCGCCTCGGTTACGGCCTCGATTGGCGCATCGCGCACCGCTTCCCACGCGGGGAAACGTGCCTTGAGCGCGTCGAAGGCTTTGTCGCGGTTGCCGTCGTTGGTGTTCTGGCTCAAGATCGTGCTGACCAGCTCATCGACCGGGGGCAGATGCTGCCGCCATTCCGGGTAGCCGTAGGTGTCGGTGAGCAGTTGGGCAATGGGGGTGTATTGTTTGCGGCGTTGGGCCAGATCAGGGATGTCGATTGGTGTGTTCATCACGCTCCGCTATCGTTTCCACAATCTTATGAAAGCACGAGATGCGTTTTTTAACAAGTGTTCCGGGCCGGGCCGCCTCAGACGACCAGTTCGTCATAGATGCGGTCCAGGCTGAGGTCGGGGGCAACGGTTTCGCGCGTTTGCAGCGTCAGCGCCGAGGCCGAAATGCCCAGCCGGATCGCTTCGTCGAGCGGCATGTCGTTCACCAGCCCAAAGATGACGGCTGCCGTCAGCGCGTCGCCCACGCCGGTCGTGTCGACCACCTGCGTGCGCAGGGCGGGGATGTGCCCGGCGCTGTTGCCGCCGGCATAGGCCAGCCCTTGCTCGGCCAGCGTCACGATGGCAATATTCGCGCCCCGGCTGGCGAGACATTGCGCCGTCTGGATTGCGGTCTGGCTGGTGGTGGGCGGATCGCCCGCCTGGCACAGCACGGCAGCTTCGGCAGCGTCCGGCGTGACGAGATGCAGGTGGGGCAGGTAGTCGATCAGCTTGGGGGCCAACATCTGGGACGTGGGGTCGGCGCAGACCGGCACCTGGTAGCGGTCGGCCCACAGGAACACCGAGGCTAAAGCCCGCTCGGAGAGGTTGGCGTCGATAACCACCATCGCCGCTTCGGCGAACAGCCCGCGGTTGGTCTGCAGGTAGCGCGGCGCGATCGCATCCACGATGTCATACTCGCCGACTGACAGCCGCAGTTGCCCGTCGGGGTCCAGGATCGCGACATAACTGCCGGTTTGGGTGTCCGGGATGTGCAGCACATGGCTGGTGTCGACGCCGGCTTCGGCAGTCCGCGCCAGTAAGAAATCCCCGGTGGCGTCATCACCGACCGCCGAGAGCAGGATCGTCGGCACCTCCAGCCGGGCCAGATTTTCGGCGATATTGCGGGCGACGCCGCCCACGCTGTTACGCACCGTGCCGGGGTTGAAGGTAGCCATCTGGACCGGGCCAGACGCGCGCGCTTTGATGTCGATGCCAGAAGCACCGATCACCAGGACAGGTCGGTCGGTGTTCATCACATTTCCTCCTCGTTCAGTCGGTTGCGCTCCTCCATTGTGCCCCAGGCCCGGCTTGCCGTCAAAAGCAACTTGTCAGAGAGCCTATAAGCGACTATAAAAGTGTCAGGGATTTGTCAAAAACTGTTCTGTTGACTCAGACAGGGAGACGTATATGGAAAACGAAACGAATGGCCCGAATTTAGAAGACTTGATGAGCATGGGCATCCAGACCGCCAAGCAAGGCAACAAGGAAAGTGCCCGCGTGATCTTCCAGCGCATCCTGACCGCCGATGCCGAGAACGAGCGCGCCTGGCTGTGGATGGCTGCCGTCGCCGAGAGCCTCCCGGAGCGCATCCGCTACCTGAACACGGTGCTGCGGCTTAATCCGAACAACCCCACCGCTTTACGCGAACTGCGCCAGATCAAGGAACAGCGCGAGTCGAGCAATACGCTGGTGATCCGGTACGGTGCCATCGGCCTGGGGGTGGCCCTGGTCCTGTTGGTGTTGATCGCGGTGTTAATTGTGGCACTTTAGCGGACACGCCCGGTCCGGTATAATAGGGGCAACGTATTCACAAAATATGGCTAGGATAGATGCGCCTTGTCACGTGAAGAGATCAGAGAATTACTCCGCACCGGCATTCAGGCCGCACGCAGCGGTAATCCCGCCGTAGCACGCGGGATTCTGGAGCAGGTGGTCCGGCAGGACCCATCCAATGAGCTGGCCTGGTTATGGTTGGCCTCGGTGGCCCCGTCTGCCCCGGAACGGCAGGCGCACCTGCAGCGTGTGTTGCAAATCAACCCGGACAACCGCCGCGCCAAACAGGCGTTGGCCAAGCTCGAACGGGCCGCCGCCGCCCCGCCTGAACGTCCAGCACGCGCAGCGCCGCCGCCCCCCACGCCATCCCGTCCGCCAGCCCCGCGTCGCACCTCGACGCTGGTGTATGTGCTGCTGACCGCGATCGCGCTGGTGTTGGTGGGCGTGGTGGCGGTGCTGGCCTGGAACATGCTCAGCGAGGAGGACGACGCACCGCCAACTGCCGACGTCCAACAACCCGCGCCGCCCACCCAGGCGGCAGCCCCGGCCACGCCCCCCCCGGCAGCCGCGGCGATTGTCCCCACGCCTTCGGTGGAGCCGGTGACGATACCGCCGCGCTGGACGCAAGCGCCGAGCGCCACACCCTACCCCACCGTGACCCCATCCCCACCGCCCGCGCCCCTGGCGAGCTACGGCTTGCTCGTGACCGGGCAGCGTGACGACCAGGCGGGCGGCCTGTATACGATGGACGCGGCGGGCGAAAATGAACAGGGCATCACGCTGGAGTTGGTCTCGCCCGGCGACCAGATCGACACCGGGATCGCTTTGCTCGACGTGTACGACGCCAGCTTCTCGCCGGATGGGTCGCAGCTTGTCTTCACGGCCACGCTGCGCGAAGTCAGCCTGCAGCCGGGGGCCGCACAGGTGCGCGAATACGACGATATTTTCCTCGCGCCGGCGGAGGGCGGCCCGTTCCGGCGGGTGGTCGCGCGTGCGGGGGGCAGCGCACAGGACCCGGTCTGGTCCCCGGATGGGACGCAGATCGCGTATGCGTCCGATGTCGACGGGGATTATGATATTTACGTAGTCAGCGCCAACGGCGGCATTCCGCAGCGCGTGACCGATAACAACGCGACGGATTGGCAGCCGACCTGGTCACCGGATGGCGACCAGATCGCCTTTGCCTCGGATTACCAGAGCACCACGCCGGGCCTGATGGAAATCTGGCGGGTGGGGGTGGACGGCGGCGACCTGACCCAACTCACCAACGCGACGAACAGCAGCTTTTCCCCCGCCTGGTCACCGTCCCCGGCCACCGCGCCCGAACTGGACGGGGAGTTGATCGCGTTCATTTCGGATCGCGATGGGGACGCCGATTTATACGTGATGTACGCCGATGGGCGCAGCCGTCCCCGGCTGTTGACGCTCAACGAAGATGGCGCGGGGGCCGAGGAGCGCGACCCCGCCTGGTCCGATGATGGCCGGTGGATTGCCTTTAGTTCGACGCGCAGCAGCCCCCAATACGATATTTATGTCATTCATCCCAATGGAAGAAACCTCAAGCGTGTCACAGTCGAACGCGGAAACAACCGCTATGTGGATTGGAAGTAGGGGAGCGATATGAGTAATCCAGAAGTTGAAGAACGCCTGCGCGAAGGCATCAAAGCAGCCCGGGCGAAAGATAAGGCGACCGCGCGTTCGCTGTTAGAACGGGTTGTCGAACTGGACCAGCACAACGAGAAGGGCTGGTTCTGGTTGGCCTCGGTGGTTGACAACGTCGACGAAAAGCGGGTGTGTCTGGGGAACGTGATCGTGATCAACCCGGACAATCGACGTGCCCAACGTCTTCTGGATAAGCTTGAAGGTGCGGACGGCGATGCAGACTTCACCCCCGGCGGCGGCTCAAACACCGTCTATATCGCGGCGGCGCTGGGCGTGCTGGCGGTGCTGGCCGTTGTGCTGGTCCTGGTGTTGGGGCTGGGCGACGGCGATGATGATGACCGCGCGCCGGGCGGCGGACAACCGGCCAATACCCAACCCCCAGACGATGGGGCCGCTGTCGAATCGCCGGTCGCCCCGGATGGTGACGCGGCGTCTGCCGCTACGCCGACCCCTGTCCCGCCGACGGAAGTCCCTGGGCCGAACTGGGCGCCAACCTGGACGCCCGTCCCCAGCCCGACGCCTTACCAGACCGCGACGCCGCTGGCGACCGTCCCGCCGGACGTGGGCGGCCAGTTGTTGATCCGCACCGGCCTGGTCTTCCGGGGCGAAAACCAGCAGATCGCGCTCGTGAACCCGGACGGCAGCAGTTTGCGCATCATTACCCAGCCGAATGAATACGGTCACATGCCGATCTTTGCCCCAGATGACACGCGCTATGCTTACATTCAATATAATCCCGGCACCAGCGCGGCGATCTTGCTGGTCAGCAACTTCCAGGGAACCGAAGTGCGGGGCATCCGGCAGTTGTGGCCCACGACCCTGCTGGCCAATCCCGACTATCCGGCCTGGTCGCCCGATGGGAGATCGATCGCCTTTATCGCGATCCAATCCGGTTCGCGCACGCCGGACCTGTACGTTGGCGCTGTTGGCGACGATGCCGGCACTGAAGCCACCGTGCGCCGTCTGACCGAGGACCAGGACGCCACCGGCTCGGTCGAAAGCTGGCCGGCCTTCTCCCCGGACAGCCAGCGGATTGTATATACGGCGCGTTTCATCCGGGCGGATGGCACGGAAGTCACCGAACTGCGGATCTATAATTTGGCGACAGATGAAGATAAACTGCTCACCACCAACGGCAACGCGTTGATCGAGGCTGCGCCGGACTGGTCGCCGGACGGGCGCTATGTCATCTTCCAGGCCACCGAAGCGGGGGCAGCCGACAATGACATTTACCGCGTGCCGGTCGACGATCCGGGCGCTGAGCCTGAGAAGCTGATCGACTTCGGCGGCGATGACATCCAGCCCCGCTACTCGCCGGTTGACCCGGGCTACATCGTCTTTTCTTCCGACCGCACCGGTAACTGGGACGTGTTCGTCTACGACCTGCGTAACGACATGCTCTACCAGGTGACGACCAGCGACACGAAAGATGTCGCCAACGACTGGGGGCGTTAGAGACGCAGCAGTTGCACACGGTCCGCATCGACCGGTTAGCCAGACCAGCATCGGGCGCACGCCGCCCGGTGTTTTTTTATGCTCTCTCCCTCACTAGTACAAAGGTACCGTCCATGTTACAATAAAGCAGGATCATACTGAGGGATGTGGGGGATATATGAACACCAAACTCACCGACGCGCCGCAGGACTTTATCCGGCTGTTTAAGGCCGGGCAAGACGCCGCCCGACAAGGGGACAAACAACAGGCACATGCGCTTTTTCGACAGGCCATCGAAATCGACCCCTATCACGAGGAGGTCTGGTTGTGGCTGGCCAGCGTGGTCGACAGCGTGGAAGACCAGCAGGTATGTTTTGAGAACGTGCTGGCGATCACGCCGGGCCACCCGGTCGCACAGCACCAGCTTCAACGCCTGGAGCAGGCCACAGTCCTGAGCCTGATGCAGGACGAAAAACACCGCAAGCGCCGGGGCCGCTGGTGGGTAATCGGCCTGACGCTTGGCGGGTTACTGGCTGTAGTTAGTGTGGTAATTGTGGCCGTCGCGCTCTGAGTTCGGGCCTACAAATTCGCAAAACGGTAGCCCACCCCGCGCGAGGTCAGAATATAGGCGGGGTGTTGGGGGTCTTTTTCGATCTTCTGGCGCAGGTAGTGAATATACAGTTTCAGGCTGTCAATCGCATCCGCGTATTCTGGCCCCCAGGCTTCCTTGACGAGTTCGGTGCGCGTCAGCACGCGCCCGGCGTTCCGTGCCAGCACGCCCAGCAGGTTGAACTCTTTGGGCGTGAGGTGCACCGGGTTGCTGCGCACGCGAACTTCGCGGCTGATGAAGTTGATCCGGAAGTTCCCGGCATCGAACACCAGCTCCTCGGATACCGACGGCTTTGGCGCGCGGCGCAGGTGGGCCTTCACCCGGGCGACCAGTTCGTTGTTGTCGTAGGGTTTGACGATGTAATCGTCCGCGCCCATCTCCAGCCCCTTGACGACATCGCGCACGTCATCTTTGGCGGTCAGAAAGATAATGGGGACATCGGACAGTTCGCGCAGCCGGCGACAGACTTCCCATCCGTCCATGTCCGGCATCATGATGTCGAGCAAGATCAGATCGGGGTGCGTGCGGTAGGCTTTGCGCAGTCCATCCTCAGCGCGGTAGGCCTTCACCACCTCGTAGCCGCGCCGTTCCAGCAAGATGCTGATCAACTGCACCGTCATGTCTTCATCATCAATCACCAAAATTTTTTCAGCCATGGTCCAAAGTCCCCCAGCCAGCTAGGTTATTATATGGTTTGTCTGGGTGCAATGTACCACGCATACTTTACGAACGCAAGTTATTACTGTTTGCTTTATTGAAGGAAACACCCCGCGCCGCAGCCGTTAGCTACATCTGGACCGTAAAACCCGGCGCAAACGTTGTTCTAACTCGCCGAGCAGAATTGCCGTCGCGCCCCAGACCTGCTGGCCTACGATATTGTACCAGGGCACGCGCAGCGTGTAGCCGCCCATCTCCCAATCCTCGATGACTTTGCGCTGCTCGTCCAGCAGCCACGCCAGCGGCCACGCGATGACCTTTACCACCTCGGCGGGGTCCGGCACCCAGGTCGGGGCCGGGTCGATGTGGCCCACGAAGGGGTGCACCTCGAAATCGCTGGGCGGGATGTACAGCGGGTCCAACCGCCCCAGCATGTGAATCGGGCCAGCGACGCCGATCTCCTCGTGCGTTTCGCGCAGCGCGGTTTGCTGCGGCGTTTCGCCCGGCTCTTGCGCGCCCCCGGGCAGGCCGATCTGCCCGCTGTGTACGTCGCGGTGGTTTTTCGTGCGCTGGATACACACCAGCCCCAGGCCATCATCCAGCGGATAGAGCAGGATCAGCACGGCGGCCCGGCGCGGCTTGCCGGCGCGCTGCGAACTGCGCTGCAAGCTGCGCGGGACCGGGGCCATCTGTCGCCGGGCGTCGTCGACGTCGAAGTCGTCCAATGCCAGGGCCGCCCGTACGTCATCGAGCGTGATCACCGGTACCAGGCCCGCCGTTTGCGCAGCGAGACGCCGGCGTCGGTTTCGTCGCGGCGGGTGGTGCGCACCCGGCCTCGCGGATCGATGTGGATCTGCCCGGCCTGCTGCAAGCGTGCGAACTCTTCCGGCGTGATGTCGGGGGCCGGTTCGCCGCCCAGCCGTTTCAGGCGCGGGCCGATGTCGTCCGGCGTGTCCGCGTCGGGGGTGTCCGGCGGCTGCTCTGCCGGCGGATCCTGGGGAGTCTGTTCGTCGTTGGGGGGAAGTCTATCGTCAGTCATACCATCTACCTTTTATGTGTTCGTGTGTTGTGTGTGCTGTGCAGTGTTGTAATGTGCTGCGGCGGGTGGGCTTCAGTCGTCCTCATCTTTGTTTTCTTCGCCAATGGTGATGTGTCCCCTCCCGGCCAGATCGGCCAGCGACAGGTCCGCCGGTTGGTCATCGCCGGGGTGATGGCGGTGGCCGCACACCAGACAGCCCAGGTTGCGCGGCACGGTGACCCATTCCGCGCTGTAGGGTGGCGTGATGCGGCCCTCGTAAATTTCGAGGCGCGTATTGGCCAGCACGACCGTGTTGGTGGGCAGATCGCGGTGTGCGCTGGTGTCTTCCAGCAGGAAGTTCAGGGCCATGTCGGCCTGCGTGGCGGCGATGCGCACCACGTGCAGCCACAACCCCGGCTCGGCGGCCAGCGTGCCGTCCGGCCCGATCATGCCGTAGTCCAGCTCCGCCTGGCCCTCCGGCGTGGGATCGGCCAGCCCTTCGCGCAGATGCTCGGCCCAGCACGCATAGCACGGCCCCTCGTCGGGGTGGATCAGGCACACGTCGCCGCCTTCGCCGCGCTCGTACACCCCGGCGTAGACCGCCGTCAGGCCGTGTTCCAGGCACACCTCGTTGATCTTGTACTTGGGGCCTTCGCTGTCGACGCCGCCGATCACGACGTCCACGTCCTGCAGCACGTCGAGATGGTCCTCGATGCGCCCGATCACCGTCTGGATTTCCGCCGCCGCGTTGCGCTGGTGGATCAGGTCGGCGACAGCGTCCACCTTAGGCCGCCCGATGTCGCGCAGGTCCGCCGCGTGGCGCACGACGTTCGGCGCTTCGAGTGTGTCGTCGTCGATCAGCACAAAGCGCCCCACGCCGCTCATCGCCAGGCTGACGGCCACGAAGCTGCCGCCCGATCCCAGCCCGATAATGCCGACGGTGCGCGTGTGCAGATAGTCCAATACGTCTTTGCCGAGCAGTTGTTCGACACGGTCCCAGTTCATTCGGCTTCGTCCTTCTTATGCGTCTTTTCGAGGTGCATCACCAGCTCGATCAGGGTGCGCTTGGAGTCCCAGTCCCAGTCCGGCAACTGGTGGGCCAGCACCGGCTTCGACGCCTGGTACAGCTTCTCGAAGACGTCTTCGTCGTCGTCGATGGGGACCAACGGCGCGATGCGCGGCGCGGGCTGGCGCTGCGGGTAGTCCGCCGAGGTGACCAGCAGAATGACGTGCTGTTGGCCCGGCTTGTAGACCGAGAAGCAAATTTCATAGGGCGGCTGGCCATCGGCATCCCAGCGCACCACGTCCACCGTATACCCGGCATCGCGCAGCAGCCCGAACTCCTGCGCAAAGCGGCGCGGATAGGCCAGGTGCCAGGCAATCGGCGGCAGGCTGGGCAGCCGTCCGTCCGGCCAGACCGCCGGCTGCACGGCCACAAACTGTTTGCTGCGCGCGCTCATGTACCAGAAGTCGATGCGGATGATCCAGCCGGCGTCCTCTTGAGTGATGGTGATCGTGTTGGGCTGTTCGTCCGGGGCTGCGTCGTCGTCCGGTGCGCTCGCCGCCGGGGCCGCATCGCTGGCCACGGGCGTGTCGGGTGCTGCGTTTTCCGGCGTACCGTCCGTGAGCGGGTACATGGTCACGATGGGGGCCAGGATGTGCTTCAGCGGCGTGTCGGGATCGGCGATCATCTGGCGGGCGGTGCGCGTATCGCCGCCGGAGGGTTCGGTCATGTTGCCCGGCTGCTTGTGCCAGTCGCCGACATGGCTCAGCGGAATGTCCCACTTGCCGGCCAGCGCGCTGCCGTAGGACGGGCGGCGCAGGTCGCGGAACGCTTCCCAGTTCCAGTACAGCCAGTCGAACACGTCGCCCTGCCAGTCGTCGCCCTGCTCGAACATGCCCCACTGGCGAACGGTGTGCTCGCCGGGGCCGATCGTGTCCAGCACGTACACGTCCGGCTCGTCGCGTCCGGCCTGCGGGACGATCAGCCCGACCAGGGCCTCGCCCGTCTCCGGTTCGGGATACAGCAGCGCGCCGCGCACGATCTTATCAATGACACGCTGCGCCAATACGATCTGTGGCATCTGTGGCATATTGTGCACCTCATCCGGCTTCTGCTCAGTCATTACCACCGTCGCCTCCTGCTGGGGGGCATGTGTTCCTCGATGCCCGGCCAGTGCCCGGTGACGCGCCAGGTATAGTACGCATACAACCACTGCACGGCCCATCCCGCCACCGTGACTGCCGTCGACCGGCTCGGATTCCAGCCGTAGGTAACACCGTCTTTGGGGTTAAACAGGCAAAGCTGGCCATCTTCGTACTGGTGCTTTTCGCTGTAGACGTTCGGATGCAGCACGTACGCTTCGGCAGGCCGGTTAGGATACTCTTCCGGGTACAGAATTTTGAGCGTGTGCATCCGTTCCGGGATGTCGCGCAGGTTGATCTCCACGTCGCCCTGCCAGTACAACAGGCCGCGCTTGGGGACCACCAGCCGGAATGTGTCGGCGAAGGTGGCCTGCATCAACTCCACTTCGAGCCGCAGCCGGTTAGACACGCGCTTGGGCGTCCCCCACCAGTTTGAACTACTCATCAGTCCTCCAGCACGATCTCTTGTGATTCGGATATCGCCTCGCGTTTAATGGCGTCGTCCAACAGGCGCGGCAGCCAATCGGGCACCGGCTGGTCGGACGCGGCCTCCTCCCCGGCGCTGGTGAGCTTGTTGCTCTGCTGGCCGGGGACAAAACTGAACCGCAGCGACGTGACCACCGTCACGCCCGACCGCACCTGCAAATGCCAGCGCCGGTCCATCAGCGCGTCCGGTTCGCGGATGCTGAGGCGGTGACGCGGCATCACGACTTGCGGCGTGTTTTCCAGGTCGGTTTCAAACGTCTCCGACATCTGAACCGTGTTCCCGGCATCTGCCAGGTCAAAATCGAACGCAAAGGCATTCGACAGCCCGGTGCGCGCCACCACAAAGGGCCGGATGGCGCGCATGTTGCCGACCGGCACCTGCCGGAAGAACACATGCGGCTTGACCTCGCCCCAGCGGTACACCAGGATGCCGGCGGCCAGCAGTTCCAGCCCCGGGTCCAGGTCGTGCTCCGGGACGGCTGGCCCGTCCGCGTCGCCGAGGGTCCAGGGGACCGGCGTCCGGCGGCGCAGCAGCAACTCCAGCGTACCGCCAAACAACATCGCGCCCCAGAAGTAGATCGCCAGCGCAAACAGCAGGCCGAACAAGGCCACAGTGGCATAGGCGATTGCTTTCCACACTTCGCCGGTGATGATCAACAACAGCAAAAAGACGGCGAAGGTGAATACTGCGCCCAACACGAGCCACTTCATATAATTAATACGGCGCTGTGGTTCTTGCGTTTCAGATATCATCGTTTATTTCCCCCCAAATGCCTGGCTAAGAGGCCCAGTCTTCCTGGTCATCCAATAGTTCAGACAAACTCATACCTTCCATCGACTGCGCTTCAAGGGCCTGGACGAGCGCCAGGCTGATCTCGCCATCGGCCTGCACGTGACGCTGCAAGTCGCCGCCGCCGACCGCGCGCCAGCCAAACCGGTGTTCGGCCAGCAGCGTGTCTTTGGTGGACACGCGCAGCTGCCACTCGTATGGCTCGATCACTTTATCTTCCAGCGGCAGCCACGTGCCGGGCAGCAGCGTGTTCTTGCCTGGTTTCAGATTATACTGCGCCTCATCAGCATACCGCAGCTGCCCGGTGTGGTCGAGCAACTCGAAGCGCAACGTGCCGCGTGCCGCGTGAGGCAGCCGCAGCTCGACGAACGGGCGCAGATAGTTTGTGTCGAGCAGCACGTCTCCCTCGCGGACCAGGCGCGGCTTGTGCGTGTGCCGGTAGGCCAGCAGGCCCATGTCGGCCACCTGGACATAACGCGGGTCGGCCTGGTAGCCGGCGCGCTGCATGGCACGCTGCGCGGCATCCGTCAGTGGCGGCTGGCGCTGCGCGGCATGTGCCGCTGGGGCGTTGTTCCCGCGCCGTTCGGAAAACGAAAATTTCCCAAAAACCAGCGCGAGGACCAGGGCGATGAACACCAGGAAAATTAGAGCTTCCATGCGTGGTCCTAGTTTTGACTCTGTTCCTGACTTTGCTGCCGCAGCAGTTCTTCCAGGCTCAGCGGCAGGGATTGGTCTTCTTCCGGGGTACGCCACACCCGTTCGCGGAGTTCGCCGTCCGGGGCCAACTGGCGGCGGCGCGCCCGCAGCGATGGCGACAGGCTGAAGTTATGCACGCCCAGCAGTCCCCCGTCGATCAGCACGTGCACTGTCCAGGCTCCCGGGGCCAACTCGCCGGCGTTTTTGCGCACCGGAAAGCGGTAATTCGGCAGCAGGGGAAGCTGGCCTGTTTGCAGCCATTTTTCGGTTTCGTAGACGTATTGTAACTCCCCCGCCTCGTCGTAAATCTCGAAGCGCACCAGCGCCACCTGCTCGTTGAGCACCTCCGGCACGTCGACGATGGCGAACGGGCGGATGCCCTCGTCTTCCAGCGTGATGAACCGGCCCCGGCGCAGCGCCAGCCCGTCGGGCCGCTGTTCGTCGACGATCAGCCCGACATCGAGCAAGCTAATGAGCGCGTCGTAATTCGTGTGGCGGCGGGCACGGGTGGCGGCTTCGCGCGCGACTTCGCTGGGCTGGGGGCGGCGGGCATCGCGCAGCGCCGCCAGCGGTTCGACCAGCGACGCCAGAGGCACGCCCCGCACCACCAGCAGCATCAGCGCCAGGTATGCCGCAATCAACACCACGCCAGCGCCCGTCGACACGCCGCCGGCGGCCAGCACCAGCAGGAGCGCCAACCCGACGATCAGAAGCCAGACCACTGTACCACGTTGACTTTGCTGAAACATTGCGTTTACCTTTGAGATAGTTTGATCATAGCATGTGCTGTGGGCCGCACCGCCCCAAATTTTGGGTGTCGACTGGTATTTGCATATACTCTATTCTACGTATCCCAGGCCAATTCGTAGCTGATCCCCGGTCAAAAACATGCGCCAAACCAGCCCGAGCAAGACAGCTTTATGGTAAGTATAGACGCTGGAGCGTTGTTTTCAATATAATGCTGGTTTTGTATTATTTTGCCAAGATACTGTACACTGCGCTGTGGAGGGAAAACCACGCATGGACGATCAACTGCGCCTGGCCAGCTACGCCGACGATGAACAGTACTGGTCCGGTGGCGATTACGAACTGAACCTCAGCTATGGCACCCTGCGCGACCGGCAGTGGCCGCGCCTGATCCAAAACCTGTGGGCTTGTGACGCGCTGGAAGGCCCGTTCGCGGCGCGCTATACCCCCGGCACCACGCCCGAGCCGACCGGCCAGCAGGTCCCCGCGCCGACCGCCACCCAGACCCAGCACGCCGCGCTGCAGGTGGCCGGGCTGACAGTGGGCTGCCGGGTGCTGGCGACGCGCTCGCTGTTTGAGTGCGTGTCACTGCAAGTGCCGGTCAGCATGTTCGCGGACGTCGCGCCGGTCGACGACAAGGCGGCGCTCCACATCGACGCGCTGGACCGCGTGTTCCGCGATATCGCGCTGACGCTGTTTTCGGCGGCCCCGTTCCAGATCGCCACGCTCGGCTTGCAGTCGGAATGCCGCCTGCTGAGCGAACTCCAGGCCGATACCCAGCAGCGGCTGGACATGGTCGGGCGCGGCAATTTCTTCGCGACGGACGAGGTGCTGGCGCAGCTCAGCCTGGACCCGCAGCATTACCCTGCCGTGCGTCCGGCCTTGCGCTGGGTACCCCCCGGACGTTAGCCGTTAGCTGCCGGACGGCGCGTCGTTTTCGGCCAGGTCCGCCAAAAACCACGCTTCGTCTTCGCCGAGCGAGGCCGACAGCAGCAGGTCCGGGCGGCGCTGCCAGGTGCGGCGGATCGCTTCCCGCCGCCGCCAGCGGTCGACCGCGCCGTGATCGCCGCTGAGCAGCACGTCCGGCACCAGCAGCCCGCGAAATTCCGGCGGGCGCGTGTAGTGCGGGTATTCCAGCAGCCCCATCGCGTGCGAGTCTTCCTCGGCGGCCCAGCGCGCGCCCAGCACGCCCGGAATCAGCCGGGCGACGGCGTCCACGATCACCATTGCCGCCAGTTCGCCCCCGGTCAGCACGAAATCGCCGAGGCTGATCTCGTCGGTGATGACCGTCTGCCGGACGCGCTCGTCGACGCCCTCGTAGCGCCCGCAGACCAGCAGCAGGCGCGGGTGCGCGGCCAACTCCTGGGCGAGGTCCTGCGTAAAGACGCGGCCCTGCGGCGTGAGCAAGATCACCGGCGTGCTGGCCTCGTCACCGCGCACGTCCTCGACGGCAGCCACCAGCGGCCCCGGCCTCATGACCATCCCGCCCCCGCCGCCGTAGGGCGTGTCATCGACGCTGCGGTGTTTGTCGGTGGCGTAGTCGCGGATGTCGTGCAGCCGCACGTGCAGCCGATCGCGCTGCTGCGCGCGGGCGAGGATGCTCTCGGTCAGCGGGCCGGTGAACATGTCCGGAAACAGGGTTAGAATGTCGATGTGCATGGTTACCTCACCATCTTCTGCCGGGCGCTGATCGTACCACGCCCCCGCCGAGATTTCTATGACTACGCCAAATTCATGTGTTACACTCTGAGCATGGACACACAAACTATTGACCTTTTGGTACACAATATCGGCCAGCTTTGCGTGGTCCCGGCGCACAACGGCGGCCCCCAGCGGGGGCACGATCTGGGGGACCTCGGAGTGCTGGAAAACGCGGCGGTGGCCGTACACGAGGGGCGGTTCGTCGCCGTTGGCGCGGACGACGACCTGTGCCGCCGTTACCACGCGGCCACCACCATCGACGCGCAGGGGCGGCTGGTCACGCCGGGACTGGTGGATCCGCACACGCATCTGGTGTGGGCCGGGGAGCGCGCGCACGAATTCGAGCAGCGCATCGCCGGGGCGACCTACCAGGAAATTATGGCCGCCGGCGGCGGCATCAACCGCACCGTGCAGGACACCCGCGCCGCCGACCTCCCGACGCTGGTCGAGCAGTCCAAAGCACGGCTGGATGTCATGCTGGCGCATGGTTCGACCACCGTCGAGGCCAAGTCCGGCTACGGGCTGGACACGGCCACCGAGATCATGCTGCTCAACGCGATTGCCCTGCTGGACGCCGAGCACCCGGTCGACCTGGTGCCGACGTTCCTGGGCGCGCACGCCATCCCGCCGGAATTCGCTGACGACCCGGATGGCTACGTCGACGTCGTGATCGACGAAATGCTGCCGGCGGTGCAGGCCTGGCACGACGAACACTGGCCCGGGACGCTGTTCTGTGACGTATTCTGCGAGGTCGGCGCGTTCGACCTGGCCCAATCGCGGCGCATTCTCGCAGCGGCCCAGGCCGTCGGCATGGCGCTCAAGGTCCACGCCGACGAGTTCGAGCCGCTGGGCGGGACCAAACTGGCCGCCGACCTGGGCGCGGTGTCGGTCGATCATGTCGTCGTCACGCCGAACGAGGACATCCAGGCGCTCGGCCAATCGGACACGGTCGCCGTGTCGCTGCCGCCGACGCCCTTCGGGCTGGCGCACGTGGACTACACCCCGGCCCCGCGCTTTCTGGATGCGGGCGCGGCGCTGGCAATTGCGACCGACTGCAACCCCGGCACCGGCTGGAACGAAAACATGCAGTTTGTGATGGCGCTCGCCACGCGCTATCTGCGGCTGACCCCGGCCCAGGCATTGGCCGCCGCCACCATCAACGCGGCGTTTGCCATCGGGCGCGGCGATCAGGTCGGCAGCCTGGAAGCCGGCAAGCAGGGCGACCTGGTGATCTGGGGCGTGGATGGCTACCAGCACCTGAGTTACCGCTTCGGCGCGAACATGGTGCGCACCGTCATCAAGCGCGGCCACGTCGCCTATAACGCCCCGTTCGCGGCATATTGATGCACACCATTTGATGAAAGGGATGCCGGTGAATCACGCAGAGCAGCAGATGGCAGAAGGTATCTTATATACGGATTTTTACCAGCTTACGATGGCCCACCTGTATTACCGCATGGGCCTGCACGAAAAACATGTTCAGTTTGATCACTTCTTCCGCAGCTACCCCGACTATGGTATTCACCAGGCCGGCTACTGCATCAACGCCGGGCTGGAATGGCTGTTGAACTGGGTGCAGGACGCGCACCTGCGCCCCGGCGACGTCGAGTATCTACGCCAGCAAACCGGGCGCACCGGCGCGCGCCTGTTCGACGATGACTTCCTGGGCTGGTTGGGCCGGAACGGCACCTTCGACGGGCTGACGATCCACGCCATCCCCGAAGGGCGCGTCGTGCACCCCAACATGCCGCTGACCGTCGTGCAGGGGCCGATGGTGCAGGCCCAACTGCTCGAAACCGCGCTGCTCAACTTCTTGAACTACCAGACGCTGATCGCCACCAAAGCCGCCCGGATGCACCGCAGCGGGCGCGGCCAACTGCTGCTGGAGTTCGGGATGCGGCGCGGCCAGGACAGGGGCGCGAATGCCGGGGCGCGCGCCGCCTTGATCGGCGGGGCCGACTTCACGTCGAATGTTGGCATCTCGCGCATGTTGGGCTATCCGCCCAAAGGCACCCACGCGCACAGCATGGTGCAGGCCTTCATGGCGCTGGGCATGGGCGAGTTGGCCGCGTTCCGCGCCTATGCCGACGTGTACCCGGACGACTGCCTGCTGCTGGTGGACACCATCGACACGTTGGGAAGCGGCATCCCCCACGCGATCACCGTCTTCGAGGAACTGCGCCGTAAGGGGCACGAGCCGGTCGGCATCCGCCTCGATTCCGGCGACCTGGCCTACCTGAGCATCCAGGCGGCGAAAATGCTGGACGACGCCGGTTTCCCGGATACCACCATCGTGCTGTCCGGCGATCTCGACGAGCTGGTGATCTGGCAGATCATCACGCAGCTGCGCGACGAGGCCCCACGCGGGGATGTCGACCCGGACCGGTTGATCAACCGGCTGGCGTATGGCGTTGGCACGCGGCTGATCACGTCGTGGGGCGAGCCGGCCCTGGGCGGCGTGTATAAGCTGGTGGCGGTGTGTGACGACGATGAATGGGTCCCCGCCATCAAAATCTCCGAGTCGGCGGACAAAACGCCCAACCCCGGCCATAAGTACGTCTGGCGGCTGTACGATCAACGCGGCAAGGCGACGGCGGACCTGCTCAGCCTGCGCGACGAGAATCCGTGCGATCTGGAGCAGATCATGCTGCGCCACCCCGCGGACCACACCAGGTACCGGACGCTGCGCTGTGCCGACATTTCCGAAGCGGAGCCGCTGCTGGTCGAGGTGATGCGCGACGGCGAACTGGTCTACGACCTGCCGTCCGTCGCGGACATGCGCGCGCTGCGCCAGCGGGACATCGACCGCCTGGACCCGGGCGTGAAGCGCCTGATCAACCCGCACATCTACCACGTCTCGCTCACCGACAAACTGTGGCAGATGAAGCAGTCCTTGATCGAAGCGCTCACCGAGCAGGACGAGTAACACGATGCGGATCGCAACCCCAACCCACGCAGCCCTTGATGATCCGGCGGCCCACCCCGTCACGCTGACGGCGGCGGGCGGCGAGCGGTTCCAGATCAGCATCCTGGAAAGCGATCTGGTGCGCGTGCAGCATTTCCCGGCGGGCCAGCCGCGCCTGGACCGGACGTGGATGGTCGTCGGGGCGGATGGTGACGTGCCGCGTGCAGGTCGCCGCCGCGATGACCTGTCGCCGTTTTCGCTGCCGGATTTCGACCTGGCGCACGACGCCGAACGGGTGCGCATCGATACCGGGACGCTGCACATCACGCTGTCGCTGGCTGACCTGGCGCTGCGCTGGGCCGGCGGCGACGAGCAGCCCTTCGCGGCGGACCTCGCCGGGCGCGCCTATGCCTATGATCGCGGGTCGCGCGCGGTGTACCACTACCTGCAGCGGCGTGTGGACGAGCTGTATTACGGCTTTGGCGAACGGGCCGGGCCGCTGGACAAGACCGGGCGGCGGATGCGGATGCTCAACCTGGACGCGATGGGCTACGACGCCGAATTCGGCGATCCGCTGTATAAGCACTTCCCGTTTTACATCACGTTCGTGCCGGAATTGAACATCGCCTACGGGCTGTTTTACGACAATCTGGCGACGACTGTCTTCGACATGGGCCGCGAGCGTGACAACTACTACGGTCCCTATCGCTATTATCAGGCCGACGATGGCGACCTCGACTATTACCTGCTGTACGGCCCGACGATCCCCGACGTGGTCGAGAAGTTCGCCGCGCTGACTGGGCACATGGCGCTGCCGCCGCGCTGGTCGCTGGGGTACCTGGGGTCGACCATGACCTACACCGACGCCCCGGATGCCCAGCAGCAGCTCCAGCAGTTCATCACGCTGTGCGCGAAGCATGACATCCCGTGCGATATGTTCCACCTGTCGTCGGGCTACACCGCCGGGCCGGACGGCAAGCGCTACGTGTTCAACTGGAACCGGGACAGAATCCCCGATCCGCACGCCCTGGTCGACAGCTTCCACCGTGCGGGCATCCGGCTGGCGGCGAATATCAAGCCGGCGCTGCTGACCACCCACCCGCAGTACGACGATCTCGCGGCGCGGGGCGGCTTCGTGCAGCAGGCCGAGCGCGACGCGCCGCAGGTCGACCGCTTCTGGGGCGGGCCGGGGTCGCACGTCGACTTCACCAACCCCGCCGCCTATCGCTGGTGGCAGGCGCAGGTGCAGCGGGCGCTGCTGGCCTACGGCATCGACGCGACCTGGAACGACAACAACGAGTACGAAATCTGGGACGACGAAGCGCGCTGTCATGGCGACGGCGAGCCGACACGCATTGGCTTGCTGCGCCCGGTGCAGGCGCTGCTGATGAACCGCGCGTCTTACGAAGCCCAGCGCGCCGCGCGCCCCGACGAGCGCCCCTACCTGCTGTCGCGGTCTGGTGCGCCCGGCATCCAGCGCTACGCCCAGACGTGGTCCGGCGACAACGCCACGTCCTGGAATACACTGCGCTACAACATCCCGATGGGGTTGGGGCTGAGCCTGTCCGGCGCGCCCAACACCGGGCACGACGTCGGCGGCTTCGACGGGCCGAAGCCCGACCCGGAGTTGTTCGTGCGTTGGGTGCAGTGCGGCGTGTTTATGCCGCGCTTCTGCATCCACTCGTGGAACAGCGACGGCACGGTCAACGAACCCTGGATGTACCCGGATGTGCTGCCCATCGTGCGCGAGTGGATCACGTTCCGCTACCGGCTGATCCCGTATCTGTATTCGCTGTTCTATGTCGCATCCCAGACCGGGCAGCCCATCATCCGCCCGCTGGTCTACGATTTCCCCGGCGATCCGCGCTGCCACCGCGAGTCGTTCACGTTCATGGTGGGGCCGAACCTGCTGGTGGCCCCGGTGCTGGAGCCGGGTGCGCGCCGCCGCCGCGTCTACCTGCCCGCCGGGACGCACTGGTGCGACTTCCACACCGGCGACTGGTACGCCGGCGGTCAGCCGGTCGCGGTCGACGCGCCGCTGGCACGGATTCCGCTGTTTGTGCCGGCGGGTGGTATACTACCGATGGGCAAGGCGATGCGGTTTGTCGGGGAGCAGCCCGACGACATGCGCGAGGCGCGCGTCTTCCCCGGCCCCACCGAGCAGCGGCACACGTTTATGCTGATCGAGGACGATGGCCGCAGCCTGGATTACCGGCGCGGGGCGTATACCCAGGTGCGGCTGGGGCTGGCGGTGCGGTCCGGCGCGATCACGCTGCTGGTGGACCAACTGCACAACGGCTATCCGCTGCCTTACGACGCGATCACCTGCGTGCTGCCGCCCGGCGAAACGCGCCCGGTGACGACCCATGTGCACCGCTTTGGGGCCAACGGGCAGAACCACACCACCTGACCACCTGAAGCGGTGCGTAGAAAAAATTTAACCTTCAAATGCTTGACAGCCAGCCCCTAAATTCGGTATAGTGATAGGAAATGGATTTAATTTTTTACCTTGCTTAATTAATTGTTTTAAGAGATTAAAGCTACCCTTTATGGCGACCCGGCGCTCCTTGACTGGCAGCAGTTCAAGTGCCATCAAATCCCATAACCTCCGTGCCATCTTGCTCACCATGCTGCAGCACGGGCAGGTTTCGCGCGTGCGCATCGCCAAGCTCACCGGGCTTTCCACCACTACCGTCACCAATCTCATCACCGAACTGCTGGATCACGGCGTTGTCGAAGAAAACGGCACCGAACAGCACCGCGGCGTTGGGCGCCCGCGTACCGCGCTGCGTCTGGTGCCGGATTCGCGCTTCGCGATTGGCATTCACATCGGCGTGGGCAGTGTGCGCGTGGCGATGGCCGATCTGTATGCGCACCCGGTGTGCACCTTCCAGCTTGACCATGACATCGAGCAGCCAGCCGAGAATGTGCTGCATCAGGTGTACGCCATGACCGAACGCTGCATCGTCGAAAGCGGCGCCGATCCCAAAAACATCATCGGGGTCGGGGTTGGGGCGTCCGGCCTGGTGAACCCGTACACTGGCGTGAATGTGCTGGCCCCGAACCTGGGCTGGCACAACATCCCGCTGCGCGATTGGTTCGCGGAACGGTTGGAGCTGCCGGTGTTCGTCGATAACAACGTGCGCGCGATGGCCCTGGCCGAAGCGATGTTCGGCGCGGCGAAGGATGTGTATGTGCTGGCGTTCGTGTATGCGCGCATCGGCGTAGGGGCCGGGTTCGTCGTCGGTGGGCAGTTGTACCGGGGCGGCGCGGGGGCCGGCGAGATCGGGCACGTCACCATCCTGGTCGAGAACGGCACGCCCTGCCGGTGTGGCAACACGGGCTGCCTGGAGACCCTGGTGTCCGAGCCGGTCATCTTGCGGCAGGCCGAAGCCATCGCCAACGCGGACCGGTCCGGCATCCTGGCCCAGCACTTGAAATGCCAGGACCAGCCCATCATCGAGCGCGTATTTGAGGCCGCCCGCGCCGGGGATGTCGCAACAAAGGCCATGCTCGACGAGCGCGCCTATTACATGGGGCTGGGGCTGGCCAACCTGGTGAACACACTCAGCCCGGAGATGATCATTTTGGGCGGCATCTTCGCTCAGGGGAAAGATTTACTGTTCCCGACGGTTGAACACACACTGCGCCAGCGCGCGTTCGCCAACCTGGGCGAGCAGATCGTGCTGCGCCCGCCGACGTTCGGCCCGAATCCGGGGGTGGTCGGCGCGGCGTCGCTGGCGCTGGACGCTTTCTTCTACGAACAGTCCGAGGTTACATTTTGATGAATGCACAGCAGATTACACTGGCGTTGGTACCTATCGCCCGCACCACCTTCGACATCCCACTCGCCGAGCAGGTGACGCAGCAGGCCCGCGCCGCGCTGGTCGCGACCGGCATGATGGTGTCCGGCGGCGAAGCCCTGGTCACCAGCCTGGACGAGGCCCAGCAGACCGCCGAAAAACTGGCGGCGGACCCGCCGGACCTGGTGGTCGTGTTCCAGGCCACGTTCGCCGACAGCACCATGATCATGGCGCTGGCCAAAGCCGTCGACACGCCGCTGGTGTTGTGGGCGGTCCCCGAAGCGCGCACCGGAGGCCGGCTGCGCCTCAATTCGCTGTGTGGGATCAATCTGGCGGGCCACAGCCTGGCGCGGGCCGGGCGGCGCTACGATTACATTTATGCTGACCCGGACGATCCCACCGCTGCGCAAAAGGTGCAGACCGTCGCCCAGGCCGGTTATGTACACCGCCGCCTGAAGCACGCCATGATCGGGCGCATCGGCGAGCAACCCGCCGGCTTCGACACCTGCCGCCCCTCCCCCGAGGCGCTCAAGCGCCGGTTCGGGGTGGAACTGATGCAGTTGGACCTGAACACCGTGTTCGAGGGCGCGCGCGCGGCTGATGCCGGGGCGGTCGATGCTCTTGTTGACGATCTGCGCGGCCAGCTCGACGGGCTGGACGAGATGGACCAGCCCGCGCTGCGGCGCACGCTGGGCACGTACCTGGCGCTGCGCGCGATCGCCCGCCAGGAAGAATTGGACGGATTCGCGCTGCGCTGCTGGCCGGAATTCTTCACCAACCTGGGCTGCGCGGCGTGCGGCTCGTCCTCGATGTTGAACAACGCCGCCATCCCGTGTAGCTGCGAGACGGACGTCAACGGCACGGTGACGCAGTTGATGCTGCAATGGCTCAGCGGCGAACCGGCGCTTGGCACGGACGTGGTGTCGTTCGATACTGACAACGACTCGGTGGTGGTGTGGCATTGCGGCAAAGCGCCGCTGGCCATGGCCGACCCCGAGAGCACCCCCCGCGCGACGATCCACTCCAACCGCGAACTGCCCTTATTGATGGAATTCCCGCTGAAGCCGGGCCGTGTGACTCTGGCCCGCCTGAGCGAAGCCACCGGCAGTTACCGCCTGGTGATCGGCAGCGGCGAGATGCTGCGCGCCCCACTGAGCTTCACCGGGACGTCCGGCGTGGTCCGTTTCGACCGCCCGGCGAGCGAGGTGCTGGATACTATGCTGTCCGAAGGGCTGGAACATCATCTGGCCCTGACCTATGGTGATTATGTCCCGGCATTGTTGGCCCTGGCCGACCTGCTGGAAATTCCTGTACTGCGACTGTAGACACCCGAAAGGAGGGATGCGATCGAGCCAAAAACACTGTTCACAAAATTAAATCTACCCTTTTTAACCTTTCGTAGATTAGTGTAAGGAGAAAACGATGAGTAAGCGCAATCTGATTGGACTGTTGGTCGTAGTGGCGCTGGCGCTGACCGCGCTGGTTCCGGCAGTGATGGCCCAGGATGGCGACGACGAAGTCACCCTGCGGATTATGTGGTACGACGATGGCAACGAGAGCGGAGTCCTGCGCGATCTGCTGGACCGCTTCGAAGCTGACCATCCGGGCATCAACGTCGAGATCGATATCGTAGCCTATGCCGATCTCCACACCGTGCTGCAGGCCCAGATTGAAGGCGGCGACCCGCCCGATATGGCCCGCGTGACCAACATGGCTCGCTTCAAAGAATACTATTTGGACATGACGCCCTACGTCGAGGACCCGGACTACTGGCTGGCGAACTTCCCCGAGGCCGTGCTGGACTCGATGCGCGAGGACCCCACTGGTGAGGGCCTGTATGGCTATCCGACCCAGTTCACGGTGACCGGTCCGTACATCAACCGCACCCTGTTCGAGGATGCGGGTGTGGCCGTCCCGATCGATGAGAAAGACGAAGTCACCTGGGACGAGTGGGAAGCCGCCGCCGTCGAGGTTGCCGAAGCCACCGGCACGCCCTACGCCATGGCGATTGACCGTTCCGGTCACCGCTTCTGGGGGCCGTCGCTGAGCTTGTGCGCGACCTACGTCAACGAAGATAGTACCTTCACCGTTGATTCCGAGGGCTTCCGTACCGCCGCCGAAATGATCATCGGCTGGCACGAAGACGAGATCACCCCGCTGGCCGTGTGGGCCGGCAGTGGTGGCGAGTATGCGGCTGCCAATGAGTATTTCATCAACAGCGAGTTGGTGTTCTACATGTCCGGCAGCTGGCAGGTTGGCCAGTTTGCCGAGAAGATCGGTGACGACTTCGCGTGGGAACCGATCCCCAATCCTAGCGGCCCGTGCGGCGCAACCGGTATCCCCGGCGGCGCGGTGATGGTTGCTATGGAATCCACCGAGTACCCCGAAGAGGTCTCGATGGTGATGGACTACCTGGCCAGCCAGGACGTGCTGGGTGAATTCTCGGCCCAGACGCTGTTCATCCCCG
This sequence comes from Anaerolineae bacterium, assembly GCA_034437275.1. Lineage (GTDB taxonomy): Bacteria > Chloroflexota > Anaerolineae > Aggregatilineales > Aggregatilineaceae > TC-15. Next base: position 13,361 of record DAOTUD010000115.1, on the reverse strand, counting down.
GCCACATCGGGCTGGCGCAGACGGGTGTTGACTATATCAGCAACGCGGATGAGCTGAACGTGTTCTTGGGCGAAATTCCGAAGCTGATGCCGGAAGCCTACGCGCTGCAGTATCACCCCTACACCTTCGTGCTGAACACCGCGATCCGCGATCGTGTCACGCAGGTGATTGTGGATGAGCTGACGCTGGATGAAGCGATCCAGAAGATTCAGGAAACCGTAGACGAAGCGATGGCCGAAGAGTAGGCTACGCTGACGTTCATCTTCCAGGCTGCCGGCTTTCCGGTGGCCTGGAACTTCTTTATCGTCCACCTGGCGAGGGGAAAGGCTCTGAATCCTTATGAAAAATACAAAGCGAGCCTATGCTAACGTGAAACAAATCGTATTACGGGTGGTGACTGCGCCGTTTGTGTTGGTCTTCAACGCGCTGGATATCGGACTGAGCCGGTTGCAAGATGTGCTCGGCGTGCGGCGGATGGCATACTTTTTTGTGCTGCCCAATTTATTGATTTTCGGCATTTTTATTTTGCTGCCGATGGTGCTCAACTTCTACTACGGGTTTACGGCGGGCGACTCGATGTTGCTCAAAAACCGGGACTTCGTTGGGCTGGACAATTTACAAACCCTGTTTGACTGCGGCAATTACCTGGAGCCGAAAACGTGCGCCGCCGGGTCCGATTATTTCTGGTACGGCGTCTCCAACACGTTTGTGTTTGTGGTGACCCAGGTGGGCACGATGGTCGTGTGGGCCTTGCTGACCGCCATCGTGTTGAACCGCAAGATCATGGGGCGCGGCTTTTTCCGCAGCGCCTTTTTCTTCCCGGTGTTGTTGTCGCCGGTGGTGGTGGCCTTGATCTGGAAGTGGATTTTGCGCTACGAAAGCGGTCTGCTGAACGAAACCCTGATCTCCCTCGGCCTGGACCGCGTGCACTTCCTGGAACGCGACCCCACGTGGCCGCGTTTCTGGGCGATTGCCGTCACCGACTGGGCGCAGATGGGCTTCTTCACGCTCATTTTGCTGGCGGGGCTGCAAGCCATCCCGCCGGAGTTGTACGAGGCCGCCGAAATCGACGGCGCGAACGCCTGGCTGCGCTTCCGGGCGATCACGATGCCGCTGCTGATGCCGACCATGACGGTCGTGTTGGTGTTGGCCTTGATACGGGCGGTGCAAGTCTTCGATCAAGTCTTTGTGTTGACCGGCGGGGGGCCGGGCACTGCCACGAAATATGTCGTGCAATACATCTACGAGACTGCCTTTGTCAACGATCCGCCAAATTTCGGCCTGGCGGCCTCGGCGTCGCTGGTGTTGGCCATTGTGTTGTTGACGTTGACGTTGGCCCAACTGCGTATGGCAGGCGGCGGCGAGGCAGAAGGAGCATAGCATGTTCAGGTTTCTAACCCGCTTACACGGACGCAGCCGTTTCGACATCACCGATGTGCTGTCCTATCTCTATCTGTCCGCCGGGGTGGTGGTCATGTTCGGGCCGGTGCTGTGGCTGGTGATGTCGTCCTTCAAGCACCCCTCGTTGATCAACAAGAAGCCGATCACCTTCCTGCCCTATCGCCAGGATACCGTCTCCATCGACGATGAGGATTACCAGCAAGCCCTGCCGGTCTATGACGTGACCTGGGACGACGGCTCCTCCCGGCACATGGCGGCGCTGTTGGATACCGGCGGCGAGGGCGAGACGAGCGCCCAGCCGAAGGAGTGGCGGCCCACCGAAAAGTATATCTACATGATCGATGTGGACCAACCCGGCGAGCAGTCGGTGCCGGTGCTGGAACAGGACGCCTCGCCGCTGTATACGCTGGCGTCGGTCGAGGGGCGGCTGGTCGAGCGCGACAGCTATGAGGAAAGTTTCATCCGCGTGCTGGACCCAACCGACCTCGACGCGCAGCCGATCCTGGTGCGCAGTACCACGCGCGAGACGATCCGGAGCGACAGCCAGACCCCCGGCACCTATAAAGGTGCTGGCGGCAATGTGCTGATGGAAGTGCCCTACACGCGCACCCAGTTGAAGGTATACGACGTCGATCTGCCCGACGGCACTTTTGCGCGTATGGCGGCGCTGGTGGACCCCAACGGCAGCTTCCAGGTGGTGCACAAGTCCGCTAACACGTTTGTGCGCATGATGCCCAAGCAGGACGCCGAGTGCCGCACCGCCGATGACGTCGAGTGCCTCGACGAATCCCCGATCCCGATGGAAAACCGGGTGGTGACCACCGACCGCTATTCGCCGGTCGAGGTGTGGGTCAGCGAAGGGACATTATCCCCCACCGAGGCCGAAGAGGCGCTCGAGGACCAGTTCACCAGCCTCACCATTGACCTGGGCTATGATTCGCTGGCGTTGACGCTGTACCGGTATGAGGTCGATGGCGAGATGCAGGAAATGATCCAGTTGCCGGGAGTAGGCGACGTCAAGAGACGCCAGTTTGTCAAGATGCCCACGATCACGCTGGTCAACCTCGACGCACCGGGCAGCGAGCCGATCCAACTGCTCTCCGACGATCCGGGCCTGAGCCGGGTTCGGGTGCAGGTCGAGGGCTACGAGCGTGAGTTGCTCCGCTATGACGTCAAGCTGGACATGGCGGCGCTGCCGTCGGAAAGCGTTGATGGGGCGCTGCGCCTGCTCGACCCGTCCGACCCGGACGCCGGGCCGCAGACCGTGCTGGCGGACAAAGCACACGCGCTGTACGACGTGGCGCTCGCCAGCGGTCCGGTGCGGCTGGCCCAGGCGGGGGTCGCCAACAGGCCGTTTTACCGCATGATCGACCCGGACAACCCCGGCGCGCCGCCGGTGATGGTCCTGGCGAACAACGCCGAGGAAATCGAGGGCGAAACGGTCGCGGTGACGTTCGAGACGACGACGCTCACCGTGTACGAGGTCATGCTGGAGGACGGCACCCCTGCCGCGATGGCCGCGCTGGTCGACCCGGACGGCAGTTTGCAGGAAATCGAAATTGGCGGTGAAGTCTACCTGCGCATGGTGCCGCCCGACGACCTGGGCGACCGGCCCGAGCTGGTCAGGAAGCCCGCCGACCTGGCCGCGCAGGATACCGGCCAGACGGTCGACATGGGGCTGCAAACGTGGGAACTACCGCTGTTTACCGTCACGCACCAGGACGGCTCCCAGGCGACGCTGGCCGCGCTGATGGACCTGGATGTCGAGGACGATGTGGTGATCGTCGACGATCCGCAGCAGGTGACGATCCCCTACATCCGCAAATTATACGATCCGGCGTTCTATAACCCGGAAAGTGCCGAATCGGATGTGGATACCTTCGATATCGCGATGGATGATCCGCGCCTCAGCCGGGTGACGGTCGCGGTGCCGGGCTATGACGAACCGCTGCCGCTGTACCGTGTCGAGCGAATGCGGGAGATGGCCGCCGTGTGGAACGCCAAGGGCGATGCGCCCCAGACTGACCAGCGCACCTACGTGATGATGATCGACCTGGACAATCCGCCGGAGGTCCCGCCCTCGCGGGAATACCCCTACGGGGCGACACAAGTGCTGCGCGACAACGCCGAGGTCGTCCGGTCGGTCTATTTCGATACCGGCAACTATGAAGGAGCCATCGACAGCTTCGACTTCCTGACGTACCTCCGCAACAGCGTGATCGTCACCGTCGGCGCGACGGCGATCACCCTGTTGATCAACAGCATGGCGGCTTTCGGGCTGAGCAAGTACCATTTCAAGGGGCGCAACACCATCTTCCTGATCATCATCAGCACGCTGATGGTGCCGGTGTCGGTGATCCTGATCCCGGCCTTCCTGGTGATCAGCGAGGTCGGCTGGGCCAACAATCTGTGGGGCCTGATCATTCCGGGCGCGGCCACCCCGACCGGGGTCTTCCTGCTGCGCCAGTATATGTTGACGATCCCCGACGAACTGCTCGACTCGGCCCGCATTGACGGCGCGAGCGAGTGGCGCATCTACTGGCAGGTGATCCTGCCGCTGGCGCGGCCTGCGCTGGCGGTGCTGGCGATCTTCTCGGTGATGTGGCGGTGGAACGACTTCCTGTGGCCGTTGATCGTGGTCACGCGCAACGATCTATATACGCTGCCGGTGGCGCTCAATAACTTCCAGGGCAACCTCAACGTCCAGTGGAACTACATCCTGGCAATGACGGTGCTCACGCTGCTGCCGGTGACGCTGGTGTTCGCGTTCTTGCAGCGCTACATCACGACCGGGATCGCCACCACCGGCATGAAGTAAACGTACACTACGCGGCTGTCCGGGCGGGGCACGGTCCGGCCCGGACAGCGCGCTGATGAACAACGAAGGAGACTGTATGGCGAAGAAGGTTAAGTTCCTGGTAGGCGGCGAATGGCGCGAGAGCGCGCAAACGCTGGACGTGCACTTCCCATATACTGGCGAGGTGGTCGGCGAGATGTACATGGCTACCGGCCAGGATATCGAAGACGCGATGGTTGCTGCGGTGCGCGGGTTTGAAAAGACGCGCAAGCTGCCGGCCCACGCCCGTTCACGCATTCTGTACAATCTGCTGGAGCAGATGGAAAAACGGCGCGACGAATTGATCGACGCCCTGATCCACGAGGGCGGCAAGACCCGCAACGTGGCGATTGGCGAATCCGGACGCGCAATGGAAACGGTCCGCGTAGCCGCCGAAGAAGCCAAGCGCATCCCCGGCGAGATCGTCCCGATGGATTGGACGGCTGCCGGCGAGGAGCGCCAGGCGTTCGTGCGGCGCGTGCCGCTGGGGCCGGTGCTGGGCATTACCCCGTTCAACTACCCGCTGAACCTGGGCTGCCACAAGCTGGCTCCCACCATTGCGGCGGGCAACTCGTTCATCCTCAAACCCGCGCCCGATACGCCGCTGTCCAGCGTGCTGCTGATGGAAATGGCGCTGGATGCCGGGTACCCGCCCGAAGCCCTGAGCCTGATCATGTGCACCGACGAACAGGCCGAAGCGATGGTCAAGGACGAGCGCATCGCGTACCTGTCGTTTACCGGCAGTTCCGAAGTCGGCTGGTACCTGAAGGGCGTCTGCGGGCGTAAGCGTGCGGGGCTGGAACTGGGCGGGAACGCCGCCGCCATCCTGCACGAGGACGCCAACATCGATTACGCGGTGCGCCGGATCGGTGTGGGCGGGTTCACCAACGCCGGGCAAAACTGCATCTCGGTGCAGCGCGTGCTGATTCACCGCCCGATCTACGACCAGGTTGTGGCGAAGCTGCTGGACCGCGTGCGGGCCATCAAGATCGGCGATCCGCGCGAAGAGGGGATCGAAGTGGGTCCCATGATCAACAAAGCCGGGGCCGACAAAGCCTGGAGCATCATCCAGGACGCCATCGACAAGGGCGCAGAGGTGCTGGTTGCGGGCAAGCGCGACGGCTTGATGATCGAGCCGGTGGTGCTGGCTAATACCACGCCGGACATGCGCATCCGCCGCGAGGAGGTCTTCGGCCCGGTGATCACCGTCGATGCCTATGCGGACTTCGACGAGGCGATCCAGATCGCCAACGACACCGATTACGGGTTGCAGTCGGGCGTGTTCACGCAGAACATCAACCGCATCATGCGCGCCTTCGACGCGATCGAGGTCGGCGGCTTGCAGATCAACGACGTGTCGACGTTCCGCGTCGATCAGATGCCGTATGGCGGCGTCAAGGGATCGGGCGTGGGGCGCGAGGGGCCGCGCTATGTCATCGAGGAAATGACCGAGATGAAGCTGATGGTGATGAACCTGGCGGGCGGCCTGGAGCAGTAACGCTTTTTCTGACAGCTATAAACCTTCGGTGATCCCGAAGGTGTTATTTTCCCGGCCAATTAATAAATCCGGGGAAAAAATGAATGAGAGGAAGGAAATCGAGACATGAAGTTTTTCTTGGACAGCGCACTGGTAGACGAAATCGAATACGCCCTGGAGATGTGGGACTTTGACGGTGTGACGACCAATCCCCGCCACGTCCAGGTATCCGGCAAGCCGTTCCTGACCGCGATCAAAGAGATCGCCAAGCTGTTTGAAGGGCTTGATCCCCACGAAAAAACCGCCTCCGTCGAGGTCAACCCGCACCATGACAACCACGCGGCAATGGTCGACGAGGCGCTGCGGCTGGCCGAAATCTCGCCCAACTTTGTGATCAAGCTGCCCGCTACACAGGCCGGGTTCAAGGCGATCCCCTTGCTGAAGGAAAAAGGGGTGCGCGCTAACCTGACGTTGTGCTTCTCGGCGATGCAGGCGCTCCAGGCGATGCGCATGGGCGCGACCTATGTCTCGCCGTTCATCGGCTGGAAGGAATCCAACGGCGAGGAGATCAAGACGATGGTACAGGAGATCGTCGCTATCCGCGACAACTACAACTTCGACACCGAGGTGCTCGTCGCTGCGGTGCGCAATGGCCGCCAGATCGCCGATGCGGCGGTGGCCGGGGCGGATATCGTCACGGCGGGCTTTGCGGTGTACGAGGACGCATTCCACCATCCATATACAGACGTTGGTCTGGGTAAGTTCCAAAGCTTTTGGGACCAAACGGACTACCAATAAGGGGAAAACCACCAATGGTTAAGCCACCAAAAATAGTCATCATTGGCGCGGGCAGCGCCATCTTCGGCCTGGGGGCGATGGCGACACTCATTCGCTCGAAACGGCTGCAAGGGGCGGAACTCTGCCTGGTGGACATTGATGAACCGGCGCTCGAAACCATGACCGCCCTGGCCGAGAAAATGAATGCGGCCTGGGACGCGAACATGTCGATCCGCAGCTCGACCAACCGGCGCGAGCTGCTGCCGGGGGCGGATTTCGTGGTTGTGTCGGTCCAGGTTGGCCCACGCGAAACGGTGTGGGAACTGGACTGGAAGATTCCGCTGCGCTATGGCATCCGCCAGCCCTATGCCGAAAACGGCGGGCCGGGGTCGTTCGCCCACACCGCGCGCAATCTGCCGCTGATCCTGGCGATTGCCCAGGACATGGAAGAGCTGTGCCCGGAGGCGTGGTACATCAACCTGGTGAACCCGCTGATCCGCATGACGCTCGGCGTGTATCGCTACACCAACATCAAGGTGCTGGGCCTGTGCCACCAGTTGCTATGGGGCTACGCGATGGCCGCCGCGATCCTGGCCGACCGCTGGGACCTGGCCATTCCCGAGGATTTCCACGTCCACACCGACGCCGACAACCTGCCGAACTTCATCCCCGTCGCGCGGGCCGGGCTGGAACACCTGGATATCAAGGCGGCGGGCATCAATCACTTCTCGTGGATTTACGACATCCGCGACAAGCAGACCGGCGAAGACCTGTATCCGCTGGTGCGCGAGCAGTGGCTCAACGGCTTCCGCAAGAGCTTCGAGCCACTCACGCGCGAGATGTTCAAGATTTTCCAGATGATGCCCACCCCGGGCGACAGCCACCTGTGCGAGTTTTTGCCGTTTGTGGTGGACCCGACCACCAAACCCTGGGAAAAATATGACCTGAAGCTGCAAAGCTGGGAAGGCAACCGCCGCCGCCGGGCGCAGCGCTGGGAACTGGCGCAGTCGATCCTGTCCGACGAGACGCCCGTCGACGCCCTGCGCGACGTGTGGCAGTTCAACATCCTCGAAGAGCCGGTCGCCCAGATCATCGAGGCCATCACCTACAACGACAACTACTACAGCGAGCAGCTCAACATCCCGAACAACGGTGGCTTGATCCCAAATCTGCCCGAAGACGTGGTTGTCGAGGTGCCGGGCGTGATCTCATCGTTCGGGATTCAGGGGATCGCTTTCCCGCCGCTGCCGGAAGGCATCGCCGAGTTGTGCCGCCGCGAACTGCGGCTCAGTTCGCTGATGGTCGATGCGGCGGTGACCGGCGACCGCAGCATGGCGCTGCAATGCCTGATGCTCGACCCGATGGTCGACGATCTCGACACGGCGCGCGCCATCCTGAAGGATTTCCTGGTTGAGTTTGCAGAGTATCTGCCGCAGTTTCACCAATAACATACCAATACGGGCGATAGATAACCCGTGTTGAGCAAGGAGATAACCACAGCATGAAGAAAGTTTTTGTCGTCGAAAAAGAAGACAACGTCGGCACCGCCGTCGGCGAGCTGATCAAAGCCGGCGACGAGGTCGGCACCGAGGGCCGCGTCACCGCTCTCACGGTCAAGGCCAACGATGATATTGCCTACGGGCACAAAATCGCGCTGACCGACATCCCGAAGGGCGCACAGGTCACCAAGTACGCGCTGAGCATCGGCACGGCTACGGAGAACATCACAGCCGGTTACCACGTACACATTCACAACGTCGAGAGCAATCGTGGGCGCGGCGATAAAGCAGCGCAGGGGAGTAAGTAACCATGACTGAATTTATGGGATATGTCCGGCCCGATGGGTCGGTCGGTGTGCGTAATCATCTGCTGATTCTGTCCGGCACGGTCTACGCTAACCGGGTGTGCGAAAAAGTCGCCAACCTGGTGCACGGCGCAATCGCCATCACGCACCCGCTGGGGCGCTGCCAGGTACGGCCCGATCTGCGCATGACGCGCCGCATAGTGTCCAACACCGGCATCAACCCCAACGTTGGCGCGGTGGTGGTGATCGATCACTTCCGCGAAGAAGGCATGACCGCCGAGGACATCGCGCACGACATCAGCGAGGCGACGGGCAAGCCGGTCGCGACGGTGAACATTCGCGGCGAGGGCGGCATGATCGCAGCGCTGGAAAAAGGTGTGCGCGTGGCGTCGGACTTTGCGCGCCAGCTCAGCGATATGCAGCGCGCAGCGGCCCCGCTGAGCAAGCTGCTGTTCGGCACCGAGTGCGGCACTTCCGACACCACCTCCGGCCTGGCCGGCAACCCGGCCACCGGCATCTGCTCGGACATGATCATCGATGCCGGCGGGCGCACCATCCTGGCCGAGTCGACGGAGTGGATGGGCTGCGAGGAGTGGCTGACCAGCCGCGCCGCCACCCCCGAGATCGCCGAGCAGATCGTCGCGGGCGTGAAGCACATCGAGCAGCGCGCGTTGGCCAGCGGCGAGGACATTCGCGGCTCCCAGCCAACCGGCGATAACATGGTCGGCGGCCTGACCACCATCGAGGAAAAGTCGATGGGCGCGGTCAAGAAGGGCGGCAGCGCGCCGATTGTGGGCTACCTGGATATTGCCCAGCGGCCCGCCAGCGACAAAGCCGGCCTGTATGTGATGTATGGCCCCGGGCATGGCGCGGAGTCGATCACCAGCATGGCGGCGGCGGGCTGCCAGGTGCTGGTCTTCTCGACCGGCGGCGGCCATACTTCGTCGCACCCGATCATGCCGACCATCAAGGTCACCGGCAACGTCAACTCGTACCAGTTGATGAAGGACACCGTCGAGCTGGACGTCAGCGGTGTGCTGCGCGGCGAGATGAAGCTCGAGGACGCCGGGCAGATGATCTTCGACGAGGTGCTGGCGGTCGCCAACGGGCGGCTGACCAAGTCCGAAGTGCTCAAGGACGACAACAGCTTTGCCATCCACCGCGTTGGCATTAGCATTTAGGTCGTGTGGTGAGGCGCATGGCGGGGGTGTGTCGGTCCCTTCATGCCCCTGCTGTGCCGCCCGATTCAAGGGAGCAGCCGTAGTATGAACAGCCGCGAGCGCGTCCGGCGCGCGATTCACTTCGATACCCCCGACCGCATCCCGATCGCGCACGGCGTACTACCCGCCGCCCAGTTGCAGTATGGGGCGGCGCTGGAGGCAATCCTGGCCGACTATCCCGACGATTTCGGCTGGGCGTATACTGACGACCTGCCGCCGGAACAGTACCCGACCCGCTACCAGCCGGGCCAGCAGCGCGATGCGTTCGGCACGCTGTGGCAGTCCGAAGCGCTCGGTATGTCGGGCATCCCGATCGCGTTCCCGCTGGCGGAGTGGGACGCCTATGCCGGCTACGAGTGGCCGGAACCCGACGCCACCCCCGCCGCCGGACGGCTGCACAGCGCCCACCTGGAGGGCTGCGACGCGCGCTGGTATGCACGCGGCGGTGTGATCAAGTTCTTCGAGCAGCTCGAGCAGCTCCGGGGGATGCAAAACTTTCTGATGGACATCGCGCTCGAACCGCCCGGCTACCGCCGCCTGATCGACGATATGCTGGACTACAACTTGCGCTGGCTCGACAAGCTGCTGGCACACCGCTACGACGGCATCGTGTTCGCGGATGACTGGGGCGGCCAGCAGCACCTGCTCATCGCGCCCCAGAAGTGGCGCACGGTCTTCAAACCGGCATATGCCGCCATGTTCGAGAAAGTCAAGGCGCAGGGCATGAACGTGCACCTGCACTCTGACGGCATGATCCTGGACATCATCCCCGACCTGATCGAGCTGGGTGTCGATGTGCTCAACTGCCAGGCCCCCGTGATCGGGCTGGACGCGCTGCGCGAGTTCGCCGGGGCGATCTGCTTCCGCACCGATCTCGACCGGCAGACCATCCTGCCCTACGGATCGCCGGCGCAGGTCAAGGAACACGTGCACGCCGTCTTCGATGCGCTGGGCACGTCCGAAGGGGGCCTGATCGCGTTCGGCGAGGTCGGCCCGGATGTGCCGCTGGAAAATGTGCGCGCCATGTACGCGGCGTTTGTCGCATACGGCCAGTAGCACAGGAAAAAACCACCATGCCTGAATATCGCCTGCCCTATGGAAAAACACACCGGACCTTGCGGCTGCCGGAGTCCTATCACGTTGAACGCATCGCCCCGCATGACGCGGCCCCGCTGCCGGACCCGGCAGCGGCCGTCGCCCGCGCGCTCGACCAGCCGGTGGGCGGTGTCCGCCTGTCCGATTTTTCCGGCGCGCAGTCAGCCGCGGTTGTCATCAGCGACAAGACGCGCCCCATCCCGCACGCTGCGCTGTACCCGCTGCTGGAACGCCTGGAAGCGCTGGGCCTGCCCCCGCCCGCGATCACGCTGTTGATCGCCACCGGCGCGCATCCCCCCATGACACCGGACGAATTCCCGAAGGTGCTGCCCGCCGATCTGCTGGCGCGCTACCCGGTGATCTCGCACGACGGCGACGATCCAGCGATGCTGGAGCCATTGGGCCAGACCCGGCGCGGCACGCCCGTGTGGTGCAACCGCCACCTGCGAGTTGCCGAGCTGCGCGTCGTGATTGGCAACATCGAGCCGCACCAGTTTGTGGGCTTTTCGGGCGGCGTCAAGAGCGCCGCGATCGGGCTGGCGGGGCGCGCCACGATCAACCACAACCACGCCATGATGTCCCAACCCGGCGCGCTGTTAGGCCACTACGAGGATAACCCTGCCCGGCAGGACGTCGAGGAGATCGGGCAGATGATGGGCATTCACCTGGCGTTGAATACCATCCTGACGCCCGACAAGCAGATCGCGGCGGTGCTGGTCGGGGAGCCGATGGCCGTGATGCGTGCCGGGATCCCCGAAGTGCGCGACCGGTACGCGGTCCGGCTGGATGCGCCCTGTGACCTCATCTTCACCTCCCCCGGCGGCCACCCCAAAGACATCAACCTCTACCAGGCGCAGAAGGCGCTGGCCCATGCCGCGCTGGTGACCAAAGACGGCGGCGCGGTGGTGCTGGTGGCGGCCTGTTCCGAGGGGGTTGGCAGCGCGAAATACGCGGCGTGGATGGTGGGCATGACGTCCTACCAGGCAGTCCTGGACCGCTTCGCTGCGGAGGGCTTCGAGTTGGGGCCGCACAAGGCGTTTCTGTTCGCGCGGGATATGGCACGCGTGCAAACGTGGCTGCACTCGGAGATGCCCCCGGCACAGGTCGAGCGCCTGCTGCTGACGCCGCTGCCCACGCTGGACGACCTGCCCCACACGGTGCTGCGCGATCTGCCGCCGGACGCGCGGATCGGGGTGATGCCGGTGGCCAACGCGACCCTGCCGGTGCTTGCCTGACGTTTTGTCGCCCACAAAAAAGCGCCGCCCACAGGCGGCACTCGTGGATGGTAATGTCCGGGCTTACGTGGTTAGCGTAAGGACATGGGACGTTCCTGCAATGTGATCGGGATCTGCTCTGTGCTGCCGTCCCGCTGCACGGTCAGTGTGATGGTATCCCCGGGCAGTGTTTCGCTTTCCAGGTACGCGATCAAATCGTTCATCTGCGCAATCGATTCGCCGTTCACGGCGGTGATGATGTCGCCGCCGACCGGCAGCCGCCCCAACGGGGTCACCACTGCGTTGTTGGCCCCTTGCAGGCCGGCTATGGCGGCAGGGCCGTTGCGCGAGACGCTGCTCACCAGGACGCCCTTCACATTGCTGGACAGCCCCATTTTATCGCGTTGGGCAGGATGCAGGGTCGTGCCGGAAATGCCCAGCCAGCTATGGTCGTATTCGCCCTGTTCGATCAGGTAGGGCACGATGCGGCGCACCGTATTCGACGGGATGGCAAACCCCACGCCGGACGCGCTGCGTGTACCGCTGAGAATGGCGGTGTTCACGCCGATCACGCTGCCGCTGTAGTCCAGCAGCGGGCCGCCGCTGTTGCCGGGGTTAATCGCGGCGTCGGTCTGGATCAGTTCCGGGATGCTGAACTGGTTTTCGTTGCGCAGACTGCGGTCCAGCGCGCTGACGATCCCGGTCGTCAGGGTGAAGTCCTTCCCAAAGGGGCTGCCGATGGCCATCGTGTTCTGCCCGACAAAAACCTCGTCGGAGTCGGTGAACGTGACCGGTACCAGGTTGGTCTGCGCCGGGTCCACACGGATCACGGCCAGGTCGGAATCGGGATCGCCGCCTACCATGCTGGCCGGGACGATGGTGCCGTCGACGAATGTCACTTCGATGTACGCCGCGTCTTCGACCACATGGTTATTGGTGACGATGTGCCCGTCGGTGTCGATCACGAACCCGGAGCCCGTGCCCGCGCCGCCGACCTGGGTGGCGACGTTGATATTGACCACCGACTGGGTAACCTGCTCGTATACGTCGGATAGCTTTACTTCGTCGCTGTCTGGCGCGTAGGATGCGCCAGCCGGCAGCGGAGCCAGGTGCTCTTTTTGTCCGCCACTCTGGGCCTGCACGCCCACCACGATAGCGAACGCGAACATCAATGAAACAGCAAATACTGCGAATGTGCGTTTGTTCATCTCTCTCGACCTCCTTCTTTAACCACCTATTCTTAACATGCCAATATAGAAAGCGCATTTGAGAAAGATGAGAAGTTGTATAGAATCGAAATAGAAGCTATTTATTGCAAGGAGACGAAAACAGTGGAACTAGCTACCGGACACTGAACAGAAGTTCGGGATGAAAACATCAGGGAAGGGATCATGCAAGGCCCGACATCGTTCAATGAAGTCCCAACCCAAACGAAAGATACTCAAGTCGTGGCGATCAGAGCGGTCCACTTCAGCGAAAAGCTGGCGGTCCAGCACATGTTCACCGGTCGCGACCAACCAGACATACAGCAAGCACA
>DAOTUD010000114.1:0-9017 GCA_034437275.1 Anaerolineae bacterium | reverse complement strand
TCACGGCAGTGTGTGCCTACATAAGAGAAGAGCGGGTCACCTCAAAACCCATCATTGCGGCACCTCCAGGCAAGCAGAACAATTATCGGATAGGCGCAGTATATCATAGTCTTTGGAGTGGAATCAACGCTGGTGGTCATCCAACCAGAGCTTCCGCCAGCAGCCTCACCTTGTCCGCCAGATTGTGATTCTGCTCGACATATGTGCGGTGATGGCGTCCGTAGCGATTCTCCGAATCCGCATAGATCTCACGCAAACCCGTCACCATACGCTCAAAATCCCCGTATGCGACGATGCCGCACGCTTCTCGCTCGATATAACCATCTACATCGACCCGATACGACAGTACCGGCACAGCCTGTTTACCTGCCTGTAAGAATGTGTTAGGAAACCCCTCCATCGGTGAGGTGTTGACCAGCATGAACGCACGCTGAAAACAGCCGTCGATCTCAGCGTAAGGTACATATTCCAGGATTTCAACATTATCCGGCCTGTTCTGGTGGATGTCCTGATGGATCATCTCATCGACACGGTTCAGGATCATCATGAACGAAATCTCAGGACAGCGCCGTGCCAGGTCGATGAACAGCATGGGGTCTTTCTTGGGATCGGATTTGCCTACCCAGAGCGCGTATTCCCGGTCCTCGTTAATGACCGGCTCGGACAGATCAACCGGGTTCGACAAAACAAAAGACTCATGCCCGTAGTTCTGCCGCAGTAACTCAGCCTGCTGTTGAGTCTGCGTGATGATGAGATGTGCATGGTCGACGATGTAGCGAACCATTTTCAACGACCATGTATCTACATGCTTGAGTGGATCGCCTGAATCGGCGGCGATGAAATCTCGGTCACTGGCACCAAACAGCACAAACTTTTTGCCCCGGATGTGACAGTAAGCGGCCAACTCTGCCACCCGGCTGATGGTGCCGAACTGGCAGTAAATATCCGCGTTGATCTGGTCGTAAATCGTGTACTTCGCCTGCGGCAGTGGATAACCATCAATGGTCACCGCACCAGGTTTGAGCCGGTCTATCAAACGCTGCCCACCGCGAACGATCAATGATCTGACAGTGGAGAAGGACAGCCGCTTGATCCGCACAAACGGGAATGAGGGCTTAAGTTCGATGTCATCGGACGGAGGACGCTGCTCTCGTGGATCGCCGTATCCGGTATGGGCATAAACTGTCACGGCACCGTACTGCTCCACCGGCGGCTGACCGTGATCACGCACCACACAACTGACTCGAAATCCAGGCTGACCAGAAAGACCCTTTGCCAGCAGGTTTCCGCGCACTTCCGCACCGCCAAAAACGAAGGTCGTTTCATCGTTGAAGAGCGAGTAGGCGTCCAAGAGGACAAAACAGATGTGAGGCATGGCTTCAAAAAGCCTTTTGGATCAAATGCTGGAAACCCAGACCAAATGCTTTGCTCAATATTCGCCAGTCAATCGGGGGGCGAGATCTTGGGCTATTCTTCTGTGCCAGTTGATGCAACATCTGTTCAACGCGATCCACTTCCTGATCAAAATCCGCAATCGTTTCGACTGTCTGACGCCCATTGGCTGCAATATGTGTGCGGAGATTTTCATCGGATAGAAGGTGGTTGACGCCTGCCGCAATACCTTCAGATGAGATTGGCACGAAGTAGCAGTCGTTGAGATGGGTGACGAACTCACGGTAGTGGACCAAATCACCCAGAACAACGGGCGTTTCGCATGCCATCGCTTCCAGGAGAGACTGTGGTTTCGCATCAGATGGCGGAACCATGACCACAATATCACTCAGGCTGTAGAAATCGATCAACTCTGATTGACTGAGTGATCCAACGAACGATACATTATTATTTATTCCCAGTTTGCCAACCTGTTCAACCAATTCCTGTTTATAGTCGGGATCACCGTTATACTCTGTAATGACGAGTCTTGCCTGTGGATACTGTGCAATTACATTCGAAATTGCATCAATAATCAGATGGATGTTGTAAAACGGTCGCGGTATCCTGGGACTCAAAATGACGGGGGAATCAGACGAAAAGCCTAAACGCTCTCGCAAGCCATCTACATCCCTACGCTGAAATTGCTTAAGGCTTATTCCCCAGCGAACCTGCATCAATCTGGAATCGAAATCTCCCCAACTCTGGATTTTTTCCCTGGCATGTTGTGATTCACAGGTGATGCGAGATGCTTTCCGCAGCACTTCCATTGTCAAGTATCGTTGGAAATCACTGATGGACTTGCGTTCATCGAATAGAACATCTGTACCTAGTGTGCTGATGACATAGGGGTGAACGTTCGCAATGGGTACCGCCCAACTACCGAGCTTTCGCGCATTGTGAAGATGATACACATCAGCATTCGCGTTCCGCAATTCCCGAATATATCTGAACAGACTGCGTACAGTCCCAACCGGATTACCTTCAGGTATCGGAATCACAACCTCATCGATCCCGGACAATCCGCTGGGGCGTTCTGTTATAAGTGTGACGTCGTGTCCATGTTCAGCAAAAACGCGGGTGCGGTTTTGCATGTGTACATTCCCGCCATCCCCAATTATGCAGAGACTCAGGTTGTTCATCTGACGACATCTCTCAGGACTTGCACGACCCGCATTTGCTTGTCCTCACTCAGATACGGCCACATCGGCAAGCTGAGGACTTCGCCTGCCGCATGCTCGCTCTCCGGAAGCGCGACATTCATTGATTCATATACGGGCAGCTTGTGCAAGGGTACGGGATAGTAGATCATTGATCCGATGCCCTGTTCGGCCAGTGCAGCTTTCACATGATTACGGCGACCGTTCAGAATACGCACAGTATACTGGTGGTAAACGTGGCACTCGGCAAACTGCTCATGCGGCAGAACTAAATCGCCCAGCCCCCCAAGATATTCATCGTATCGAGCTGCAATCTGGCGACGGGTAGCATTCCATCCATCGACGTGAGGTAGTTTGACGCGCAGAATTGCTGCCTGGAGCGTATCCAGCCTGGAACTGTAGCCGATCATCTCATTGTGGTACTTCTTCCGCGCACCATGGACACGCAACATACGTGCTTTTTCGGCCAATTCATCATCATCCGTGACCAGCATACCGCTGTCACCGTAAGCACCGAGATTCTTGGTTGGGAAGAACGAAAACGCACCCATATCGCCGATTGTACCCAGCTTATGTCCTCCGATGGATGAGCCGAATGCCTGGGCTGTATCTTCCAGAACAGATAGATCGTGGCTGTTGGCAACATCCATTATGGTGTCCATATCGGCGGGTTGTCCGAAGAGATGCACAGGAATGATCGTTTTGGTTCGGCTGGAAATCGCCTCTTCAATCCGGGATGCGTCAATGTTGTAGGATTTGGGGTCAATGTCAACGAATACAGGTGTGGCACCTAACAGACTGATCGGTTCGGCGGTGGCGAAGAAGGTGAAAGGCGTGGTAATAACCTCGTCACCTGGACCGACTCCAAGTGCATGTAGACCAATCAGCAGTGCATCCGAGCCGGAGTTTAGCGCTATAGCATGTTTGACACCGAGATATTCTGCAATCTCATGCTCTAACTCCTTTACTGGTTCACCCATGATGAAGCGACCAGAACGCAAGACATCCTTTATGCTGGTGTTGAGTTCATCCCACAATAGCTCGATTTCCTGTGATAAATCCAGGATGGGGATCATGATCTGTCTCTTTCGATCTGTCCGTCGTTATATTGGTAGCGTCGTCCACAGTCCCGGCAAATTGCGATTCCATCTGTAAAATCGGGTAAGGGTTCACCGCATTCGCAAACCCATCCCATTTGACGTGCCGGGACTCCGACCATCAACGCGTAATCCGGCACATTCTGTGTTACCACTGCGCCCGCACCGATCAAGGCCCATGCACCAATTATGATCCCACATACGATGGTTGCATTGGCACCAATGCTGGCGTCATGCTTCACCAGAGTGACGAGATAGTCTTCACCGGTATTGCGGGGGAAAGAAGATCGCGGCGTTTTGACATTGGTGAAGACCATACTGGGACCGCAGAATACGTTGTCTTCCAGAACCACCCCTTCATAGATGGAGACATTGTTCTGAATCTTGACATTGTTGCCAATCTGTACATTGTTAGCCACGAAAACGTTCTGACCCAGAGAGCATTTATCCCCGATCCTGGCTGTGGGCATGATGTGAGAAAAATGCCAGATTTTGGTTCCTGGTCCAATCTCGGCACCTTCATCTACAAAGGCAGACCCATGAACGAAATACGCACTCATGTTTATTTTCCCAACAGATATGGATGTGCATTGTCTCGTGGTTGGACGACCGCCGCATTGCGAATGTCATAGACGATCTGAACCGACGGTCTCGCATCCTCGATTGTAAATCCTCGTCCTGCCAGCATTTCTTGATAAACGACCGTATGCAAATCCGTGAAGCCGGATGAAAACTCCAACTCCTCGCCATCAATTGTCATTGAACGGTATGCTGGCCTGCCGCTTTCCAGATACCCTTCCGGCAAATCGCTTTTCTCAATCGAAAGGAACCAGCGCACGCGAGCGTGTTCCAGTTCCAGAGTACCGGCCATACGACGCTCATCAGCCAGGTGAACTTCGCTTTCGTGGCATTCGCCGAACAACCACATACATAGATCGAAAAAGTGAATGCCGATGTTCATGGCAACACCGCCGGATTTCTCCGGTGAGCCTTTCCAGGAGACATCATACCAGGGGCCTCGACGTGTGATGTATGCCAATTGAATGTCTGCACGCGACCGGCTCTGGGATGACTCCAATCTCTGTTTGAGTTCGGAAATGGGTTTATGCAAGCGCAACTGCAAAACCGTGTAAACCTGCCTATTTGTCTCTGCCTCAATTTCTTGCAAGGCGTCCAGATTCCAGGGGTTGATGATAATGGGCTTTTCACAAATCGCGTTTGCTTCTGAGCGGAGTGCCATGCGGATATGGGCATCATGAAGATAGTTCGGTGAGCAAACACTGACATAATCAACTTGATCGTGTGATTTCATGCGACGACGTTTATCCAGGAAGCGATCAAAGCGCTCTGGTTCGGTGAAAAAACGTGCGTCGGGAAAGTACCTATCTAACACCCCGACCGAATCATTCGGGTCCAGGGCGGCAACAAGACGATTCCCGGTATCGTAGATCGCCTGTAAGTGTCTTGGAGCAATATATCCTGCGGCACCAATAAGCGCAAAATTGACCATATTGACGACCTTCCTGATTCTTGTTCTCTCTATATTCTACAGGAACTGAAGCTTGATATGCCATGAAGGCTCTACATTGTCACCAGATAATTCACAATTTGCTGAGCGCTCCTACCATCACCGTAAAGATCGGGATGTTCTGTTGGATGGGTATCCAGTGCTGCTTGTACATGCCTTGCCAGATCGCTCCCTTGAGCCAATCGGTTCCATCCGGTATCGATTGTCTCCACCCATTCCGTCTCAGAGCGAAGCGTGATACATGGCGTTTTCAGAACATATGCCTCTTTTTGCAGCCCCCCCGAATCAGTCATGAGGACTGCTGCTTGACGCACCAGCACCAGCATATCGACATAGCCCAATGGTGGGATGACTTTCACATGCTCGCCGAACTGATAGTGAAAACGCTCCATCATCTTTCGGGTTCTAGGGTGCATCGGGAACACCAGCGGAATATCAAGCTGATTGATAGAAGCTACAATCTCTTTTAGCATCTCAGGGTTATCTGTGTTTGACGGCCGGTGGACTGTCATTACACCGTATGTTGTTTCAAGGTCAAGCTTCTCTTGTATGGCAGTCCGTTGAGAGGCAAATTTCAGGGCGCGGAAAACTGAATCGACCATAATATCACCCGTGAGTTTGACCCCCTGTGTTATGCCCTCCTTCTCAAGATTTGTGACAGCAAGGGGCGTTGGACAAAACAGCATTGATGAAACATGGTCTGTGAGTACGCGGTTGATCTCCTCTGGCATCGTGCGATTGAAACTTCTCAAGCCAGCTTCGACATGAGCAATCGGTATATTGAGTTTGGATGCAGCCAGAGTACCGGCAAGCGTTGAATTTGTGTCTCCGTAAACCAACACCCAATCGGGTTCTTGATCTATCATCAGTTTTTCTAACGGCTGGACCATAGCGGCGAGTTGTTCAGCATGTGTTCCTGAACCCACATTGAGATTGACATCGGGCAGCGGAATTGAAAGCTCTTCAAAGAAGACCCTCGACATCTCGTTGTCATAGTGCTGTCCGGTGTGTACGAGATATTCTGTATTATTTTTTCTCAAGGTTTCGGAAAGTGGTGCGCATTTGATGAATTGTGGACGCGCACCAACCACAGTAAATATATGCATCATAAGTCCCCAAACGTGGTAAAATCCTTGCATATTATAATCGAATGTTCACTCAGGCATAATATGAAAACCTCCAATGGCAAAAGCGTGCTGATGCTCGTTTATGGTTATGCACAGGATGACCCCCGTGTTCGAAGAGCAGGTAAAACAGTTGCTCATCTGGGTTATGATGTCACCGTTATTGGTGCTGCACGCAATGGTGGAGTGCCAGCAGAAGAAGTTGTTGATAACATGAGGATTATCCTAACGCCTATATTTATACATTTAAAATTAATTAATATATTACTAATGCTTTGGAATCTGTTGCGGGGAGATGTTGGAACTGTTACAGCAAAACCATCATCAGATCGATCAGGAATCCGGTCAGCATTCACAGTGATCTTCTACAATTTGTGGGTCATTAGATTGGCGTATAGTCAACGATATGACCTGATTCACTGCCACGACTTCTGGCCTCTATTCCCTGCAAGGTTTCTTTCATCCCGGTATGGTGTTCCCTTGATTTACGATGCTCACGAGAGCGTACAAGATATGTATAGCGGAGTGAAAAATAAAATCGTGGCCTTTATCGAAGAGGTGAACATGCGATATGCGGATAGCGTGATCACTGTTGGAAAGCGTTTGAAGCAAGCCTTAGATAAACGAGGGGCCAGAAATGTCATTATTGTTGGAAACTGGCGTGATCAAGCTGAATATACTCCCGATACCGAACGTTTGAATGCCAAACGTAAGGAGTTGGACCTTACAGACAAGAAGTTAGTTGTTTCTTATCTTGGTTTGCTCCTGGCAGAACGGGATTTGGAACCACTGTTGGAAGCAGTTTCTACCACTCCTGACGTAGCCCTTGTAATAGGTGGACGTGGTGAAATGCAAAATCGCATAGTCGACTATGCTGTACGTTATGACAACATTCATTGGCTCGGATGGGTCAATATTGGTGATGTTGCTTTCTACAACCAACTGGGCGATGTAATTTATTACTGTCTTAATCCTGACTTGTGTGAACAATCCTTCTATTCGACGCCGAATAAACTGTTCGAGTCTTTTGCTGCCGGAAAAGCAATGATCGCAAGAAAAGGCGTTGGTGAAATCAGTGAAATCCTTGAAGAAACAGAATCGGCGGTTCTGTTAGATACTGTTACACCTGATACGTTGAAGGTGGCCTTTGCACAGTTGTCTGAGCCATCTACCCTCAGCGGGTTACAGGAACGAGCCAGAAATGCGAGGCTGCTTTATGATTGGTCCGTTGCTGAAGAGCGGCTTCGGGACCTGTACCATGATCTCATTGGTCCACCCCAACCGCCCCCAGCACCAGACTCTGATCCGATGGGACGGTGATGAGGCCGAAGCCGAACCGGCCCTGCGGGGTGATGATGGCGTACTGGTTGTCGATCCAGGCGATGAAGCTGAGTGGGCCACCGGGGCTGCGGTCGGTCTGGTGGACAATCTCGCCATCGATGCGAAAAATCACGCGGTCCGGCAGCCAGTCCAGGCCGTAGTCGTGATCCTCATACAGCAGCGATGGGTCCAGGGCGTGTTCGCTGACCCCCAGCGCTGCCTGTGCGATGGGCCACAAATGCCGGTATAACGCCGGGAACCGCATCAGCAGGAAGCCGACCGGCGCGGTCGGAGCCAGGGCCAAAAACGGCCAGCGGAGCGCATCGAAGGTGGCGCATTTCCAGCCATGACCGGCCACACCGTGTGCCAGGGCCATGTTGTTCGGCGGTGATCCGAAAAAGAACCACGCGGCACGCGGCAGCCGGTACACCCGTTCATTCGGAGCAAAGGGATGGTTCCAGAAGCCGAATCCTGCCGTGCCGTGAATCTCACCTTCAGCACGGGCGCGGACGGTCATGCGCAGCGGCGGATGCTGATGGATGTCGCGCCGCTGGCGATAGCTGCTGATCTGTGCGTTGTGGTAGGCGCTGGAATCCGCCGCCGGGATATGCAGCCGGTAGCCATCGCTTTCCTGCTGGACCGTACCCGCACCGACTTCGCTTATGTGGAACATCGAATGGGTCGCTCCGGATGGTCACCGAGTGCGACCGTCAACCCCAGGTAGGGCGACGGATCGAGTGTGTTGCTCAGGATGGCCTCGTTCTTGAAGCTGCCATCATCCTCACTGGTGACGATGCTGAAGTGCAGATGCAGGCCGATCGGTGGGCCGCTGCCGTTGTATTCACCCTGGTAGCCGAGAAGTGTCCCGGCTTCCACCCATACCGAGTCGGTTCCCGGCGGAAAATCGTCCGCGACATAGGATATTGTGCCATTGCGGTTCGCCATGTGGGTGTAATAGGTCCAGATGGTGCGGCCTGGTTGCAGAGGATCGTCATGGCGGATAATCACGGTCGATTTCCAATCTGGCAGGCGCGAGAGATAGCCATCATAGGCGGCGACAATCGGCACCTTACCCGGTTCGCCATCACCGAAGATGTCAATCCCGGTGTGACGGCGCAGGATGTCATAGGGACCAGCGGTATCACCCCACAGCAGACCGATAAACCCGGTCGAAGGCAGTCTGAACGGTGCGTCAGGACACGCCTGTTCGGTGGTCAACTGCCGCCGAGCCGATGGCTGGTTGAACCAGCGATAGATGTAGTCGTTGCTGTCGCTGCGCATCTCACGATAGACGAACAGCGCAATGGTCACGTTGGCGATCACCAGGAAGGCAAGCGCGATCAATAGACGTTTCTTG
>DAOTUD010000113.1:0-22250 GCA_034437275.1 Anaerolineae bacterium | reverse complement strand
GTTTCGGGTCTGATGCGGTGCCCCCTATTTTACCCCATTTCGGCCAGTTCGTGTTGACATTTTCGCCTGAAATCGGCATCCGCCTGAGCACAAATGTCAGCGCGGCCTAACCTTTTTTCAGGAGACTCTGTAGTATCCAAAAAACCTCGTGGATACGCTGATTTCCGCCTACGCAGCGTCACGGTAGTAATCGTGAATAATACCACCGAGCACGTTGCGACAACGGATCGGACCGCTGGTATTTGGGGTTGGCGGTGAGAGCGGGATCTGTTGTGCGATACCCTGATGCGGACGTGCGGTGTTGAAAAACGCCACGTATTCACGCATGACCCGCCGCAGGTGCGCCCGATTGATGATGAGGAGTTTGTCCAGGCATTCTTCGCGGACAGAGCGGATCCACCTCTCCGCGTAGGCATTCGACCATTCTAGCGGCTGTTCGGGGTTCGATCCCGTCTCACTTCACGGTTTCACGAGGTTTTTTGGGGGTACGGCCTGACGGAGAGCAAAAGCTGAAGGCTGGCGTGAACCGTCAGGGGCGACAGACGCGCATTGGGTCAACCGAAGATGAATTTTCCCAACGCGATACAGCTTGGTATCACCACTACTCGACCGAACCGCCGGATGCGGACCCGCATGTCCGGTGGTGTGGGTGGGGGCGATCTCGCGACCGTCCCCTATCCCGATTGTTCACAGTGCGAACGTTGCGGCAGCGGGCTAGCGCCGGCGTCGCCGCGCCACCATACCGAGCACCGTCACCAGGCCGGTCAGGCCCAGCCCGGCCCCGGCGATGATGATCCAGCGCGCCGGTGAACCGGACGCAGCCGGTGCGTGAGCGTCCTCATAGCCAGTCGACGGCAGCGTGTCGACACCGCGTATGAAGGCGGTGTCGCTGCGCGTGACGGCAGCCCCATCTGGCCCGAAGCCGGACAGCGTCGCCGTGTTTTCCACATCCAGTGGGCTGTCGAGTACGGTGGTGTAGATGTAGGCCATGATCGTCTCATCCGGCGACAGGTAGGGGATGAAGAAGGTCACCGTCTGGCCGGTGATGCTATACGATCCGTTCTCGATGGCGGCCCCATCCACGCCCAGGTCATCCGCGATGGTGTCGGTGATGACCACATCCGTGCCAGGACCGTCGCCCACGTTGGTGATTGTGAGCTGCCAGGTTAACTGCTCGCCCGTCAGGCCCAGACCGCCTTCTTCCAGGATACCAACCTTGCTGATGGCCGGGTCAAAGACCGTGATCGCCGGGGCGACCGGTTCCGGTTCGGGCAGCGGGTTGTTCAGCGGTGTGATTGTCGGCTCGTCCTCAGCCGGTTCATCTGAGTCGTCGGTGGGTTCGTCGTCGAAATTATCGCCGCTGACGGTGCCCTGGTTGGCGATCTGCTCCAGCCCGACCGGCAGCGGATCGTCTACTCGCACCTCGAACGTGATTTCGACGACGTCGCCGGGGGCCAGCAGCGGGATGTCGACCGTCAGGCTGCTGTCTTCGGTGATCAGGGCGCTGGCGTCGGACACCGTCGCCGAACCGATCACGAGCGTCGTGTTGGCGTCGGGCGTGTCGGTGAAGACCACGTTCTGCGCGTCGGTATAGCCGAAGTTGTACAGCGTGACGGTGTAGGTCACCACGTCCCCAGCGTTCACTTCGTCGTTGCCGTTGGCGTCGCCGGTCAGTTCGTCGGTTTTGTAAGCTTCGACCAACGGCACATCGCCGATAGGTGTCACCGTCGGGTCATCCTCCGGCGGCGTGTCGGGGTCGTCGCTGGGTGTGTCGGGAACGTTCGCCCCGGTCACCAGCGCCTGGTTGGCGACGATTGTCACGTCCGGCGGCAGCGGGGTATTGATGCTCACATTGAAGATCACCTCGACGCTGACCCCAGCCGGGATGTCGCCGATGTCGACCTGGACGGCGGTGTCGCCACTGGTGTTCCCCGTCACGACGGTACCCTGGGTCGCGTTCACCGTGCCGGTGACCAGCGTGGTGTTGGCGTCTGGCGTGTCGTCGAAGACAACATCTTGCAGGGTGCCGGTACCGGTGTTCGTCAGCGTGACCGTATATTGCAGCACGTCATTTTCGGACGGCACCCCGTCACCGCTGGGGCTGTCGTCGAACAGCGCGTCGGTCTTGATGACGGTCAGGTCCGGCTCATCCGGCGTCGGTCCTTCGCTGTCGATGGGCGTGACGGTTTCGTCGTCATCGGTCGGCGTGTCGGTGTCGTCGGTGGGTTCGTCGTCGAAGTTATCGCCGCTGACGGTGCCCTGGTTGGCGACCTGCATGGTGCCAGCGGGCAGTGGATCGTCGATCGTCACCTGGAAGGTGATCGTCGCCGTGCCGCTGGTGGCAGCCAGCGTGCCGACATCGACCTCGACGGCGGTGTCACCGCTGGTGTTGCCCAGCGTGACCAACCCCAGGCTGGTCGTCACCGAGCCATCGACCAGGGTAGTGTTGATCCCCGGCGTATCGAGGAAGATGACGTCCGTCGCGTCCACGCTGCCCACGTTGGTGAGGGTGACGGTGTACTCCAGCGTATCGCCTGGATCGGCTGCACCGTCCCCGTCCACATCGTCAACCAGCGCGTCGACCTTGTCGGCCTCGATGAGCGGGGCATCGACCAGGGGCGTGACGGTTTCGTCGTCGTCGGTCGGCGTGTCGGTGTCGTCGGTGGGTTCGTCGTCGAAGTTATCGCCGCTGACGGTGCCCTGGTTGGCGACCTGTGTGGTGCCAGCGGGCAGCGGATCGTCGATCGTCACCTGGAAGGTGATCGTCGCTGTGCCGCTGGTGGCGGCCAGCGTGCCGACATCGACCTCGACCGCAGTGTCACCGCTGGTGTTGCCCAGCGTGACCGCCCCCTGGCTGGTCGTCACCGAGCCATCGACCAGCGTGGTGTTCGCATCCGGCGTATCGTTGAAGATGACGCCCGTCGCGTCCACGCTGCCGGTGTTGGTGAGGGTGACGGTGTATTCCAGCGTGTCGCCCGGATCAGCCACGCCATCCCCGTCGACATCGTCGAACAGCGCGTCTACTTTGTCCGCCTCGACGGTCGGCGTCTCCAACGGAGTCACGGTTTCGTCGTTATCATCAGGCGTGTCGGGGTCGTCGGTGTTGCGGTCGGTGAAGTTGTCCCCCGTCACCAGGCCCTGGTTGGCGATCTGCGTCGTGCCAGCCGGCAGTGGATCGTCGATCAGCACACGGAACGTCACCGTCACCGTGCCACCGTCGGCGGCCAGCGTGCCGATATCAACCGCGACGCTGGTATCGCCCGCCGTGTTGCCGCCGGTGATGGTGCCCAGGTCGGTCGTCACCGAGCCGACCTCGAGCGCGGTGTTGGCGTCCGGCGTATCCGTGAAGATGACGTTGGCCGCATCCACACCGCCCACGTTGGTGATGGTAACCGTGTATTCGAGCGTATCGCCCGGATCGGGCAGGCTGTTGCCGTTGACGTCATCGAACAAGGCGTCGACCTTCTCGGCCTCGATGATCGGGGCCGTGATGAGGGGCGTGATGGTTTCGTCGTCGTCGGTCGGTGTGCCGGAGTCGTCGGTTGGCTCGTCCAGGAAGTTACTCCCGCTGACGGTGCCCTGGTTGGCGACCTCGATGGTCGTCGGCGGGTTGAGCGGATCGTTGATCAGCACGCGGAAGGTGATCGTCACCGTGCCGCCGTCGGCGTCCACTGTGCCCACGTCCACCTGGACGCTGGCATCACCCGTGCCGTTGCCGAAGGTGACCGTGCCCTGGCTGGTCGTCACCGAGCCGACCTCGAGCGTGGTGTTGGCGTCCGGTGTATCGCTGAAGACGACGTCTTCGGCATCACGCCCGCCGGTGTTGGTGATGACGACGGTGTATTCGAGCGTGTCGCCGGAGTTGGCGATGCTGTCCCCGTTGGCGTCATCATACAGCGCATCGACTTTGGTGGCCTCGATGATCGGCTCGCCCTCGACGGGGGTTACCGTCTCGTCGTCCTCAGCCGGGGTGTCGGAGTCGTCGCTGGGGATGGTCGGGATGCCGTCGCCGTCCAGCGCGCCGTGGTTGGCGACCTGCGTGATCACGTTGGCCAGCGGGAAGTCGACCACCACATCGAACGTGATGGTAACGGATGCACCGTCGGCGAAGGTGCCCAGGTCGACCTGGACAGTCGTGTCACCGGGGGTAAGGCCGCTGGCGACCGTGCCCTGCGTCGTCGTCACCGATCCCACGACGAGCGCAGTATTTGCCCCCGGCGTATCGCTGAAGACGGCATTATCGACCGGGCCGCCGGTGTTGTTGACCAGCGTCACGGTGTAGCGGATCGTGTCGCCCGGGTCGACCGTGCCGTCGCTGTCGTTGTCAACTTGCAGCGCGTCGGTCTTGGTCACCCCGATGTTGGGCACAGTAACGTCGGCGGTGTCGCCGGCGGTGTAGTCGTTCTCGCCGGTGCCGGAGCCGTCGCGCTCGCCGTTGGCCTCACCGGAATCACCCGGCGTATCCGAGCCGGTCGGGTTGCCGGTCGTGCCGGTGCCCGGCAGGCTGCTCCACTCCATGCTGGCGACGTTGGTCAGCACTGTGCCCAGCGCCACGCCCGTATCGACCGTTGCGTCATAGGTGAAGCTGTAGGTCGCGCCGAGTGGCACATCGCTCCAGGAGAATTCGACCGCTGCCGGGTCGGATGCATCCACGCCCGGCGCAAGTCCACTGACCGCCGTCACATTGCCCGCCCAGGTCATCCCGGACGGGATGATGTCGGTGATAAGCACGTCCTGGGCATCGGCGGTGCTGGCCGCGCTGTGCTCGACCGTGATCGTGAAGGTGATCGTATCGCCGCGCACCGCGACCGGTGGTGTCGCGTCCTTTTGCACCGTCAGAACCGGCTCGACGATCTCGGCTTCGATGGGCGGCGATGTGCCGCGATCCGTGCTGTCGATGGTGACGGTGAAGGTGTTGTCCTTCGCGTCGCCGTTGTTGTTATTGGCGTTGTTCAACACCAGCGCGTTGAACTCAACCAGTACGAACTCGCTGTCGGGATCGCCGTCGTTATTGACCAGCGTGCCGAAACTGAAGACCGGGTCGGTGCCATCGGTGAACGGCCCGCCAGACAGCGCGCCACCTGGCAGATCGAAGGTCGGGGTGATGGTGTCGATAGTGGTCTCGTCGCCGGTTTGGAACAGTCCCGCGCCGGAGATAGTGCTGGATGTGATGCTACCCGCCGTATCGCTGACGAAGGCGATCTGTGTCGTGCCGTCGTCGAGATATTGCAGGCCCGCCGGCAGGTTGTCGGTTACCGTGAAGTCCACCGATGTCGCCTCTGGCACCTGGACCGCCAGCCGGTAGCGCACGATCTCGCCCACCGCCAGCGGTTCTGGTGTGGCGGTTGCGGTGTGCGCTTCTGAGGTGCTCGCAATGCCTTTGAGCAAGGTGACGTCGGTCACGCTGACGATAGCATCGTCGCTGCCGGCGTGGTCATTTGGCGCAGTACCAGCGCCGTCTGAGCCGTCGCGCTCGCCATTCGCATCGCCTGAGCCGCCCGGTGTATCGGAGCCGGTCGGGTTGCCGGTCGTGCCGGTCCCCGGCAGCGAGGTCCACGTCACGGCTGCCGTGTTGGTCACCGAGTCGCCGATGTTCAGCGCGACATCCAGCGTCGCCTGGAAGCTGATCGTGCTGCTCTGGCCCGGCGCGAGGCGGTCCCACCCGGCGCTAAGCGTCGGCGCGCCGCTGTCATCGAGAGTTGTCGCGGAGACGCCGGACTCGTCTTGCAATGAGTTGGCAACGTAGTTCATGTCGGCAGGTACCACGTCACTCAGTTGGACGTCGAAGGCTTCGGCGACATTCACGCCGCTGCCATTTGTGACGGTGATCTCAAACGTGATGGGATCGCCAGCGTCACCAGTGGCGGGATTGGCACTCTTGGTGATCGTCAGTTGTGGCTCGACGATCACCGCCTCGACGGTGTTGGACGAGGCGACGACCACGCCGCCTTCCGCCAGGTCGAAGTCGTTGGCGAGGATGTCGCCCAGGTCGCTGGCCGCGTCGTTGACGACCAGCACGTTGAAGCGCACGATCACCGTTTCGGCGTCCCCGTCGTTGTCGTTATTGACGATGTCGCCCAGGTTGAAGGTGACCAACTGTGGCGACCCGGTGACGTCCACCAGCGAGCCGTCCAGCGGAACACCGCTGTTATCATAGAGCGCCAGCGGCCCGCTGTTGGCCGCGTTCAGCACCGGGTTATCGGTTGCATCCATCGCGTCGTCGGAGACGAACTCGACCGTGACCTGCGTATCCTCCAGGATCACGATCCCGGCGGACAACTGGTCGATCAACTGCACGTTCTCCGACGTGCCTTCCGGCAGCGTCACCGCCAGTTGGTAGCGGATGATCTCGCCGATGGCGACCGGTTCCGGCGTCGCGGTGCTGGTGTGGCTCTCGGAGGTGGCCGTGATGCTCTTGGTAGCGGAATAGCTGCCGACGATGGTCACTGTGTCGTCGCCATCGTCGTTGTAGGTGTTCACCCCACCGCTGGTGCCGTTGCGCTCGCCATTCGCATCGCCCGAGCCGCCCGGTGTATCGGAGTCGGTCGGGTTGCCGGTCGTGCCGGTGCCCGGCAGCGACGACCAGTCAATCGCCGCCGTGTTGGTGTAGGTCTCGCCGACCTGCACGCTGGGGTCGAGCGTCGCCTGGAAGCTGATCGTGCTGCTCTCGTCGGTAGCGAGGCTGGTCCACGTCGCGCTCAGCGTCGGTGCACTGCTGTCGTCCAGCGTCGCCGAGACGCCGGACACATCTTGCAGCGAGTTGGCCACATAGGTCATCCCGGCGGGGATGGTGTCCGTCAGGTTCACCTCAAAGGCGTCCGCTGTGCTCGTTCCGTCGTGGGATACCGTCAGTGTGAACGTGATCGTGTCCAGACCGTCGCCCGTGTCTGGTGAGGCGGTCTTGCTGACGGTCAGTTGTGGCTCGACGATCTCCGCCGACACTGTGTTGGAGGTGGCCCGCGAATTGCCGTCGATCACAACCTCGAAGAAGTTGTCCTTGACATCGCCCAGGTTGACATCCGCGTTGTTGAGCACCACGACGTTGAACTCGATGACCACGTACTCCGCGTCACCGTCGCTGTCGTTGTTTTGCAGTGTCCCGAGGTCGAAGGTGATCTGCTGCCCGGCAACCGCCACCTGGGACCCATCCAGCGGGGCCGCGCCCTCGTACAGCGCCAGTGGGCCGCTGTTGGCCCCGTTGAGCGCTGTTACGGACGACGTGATGCCGCCATCCGACTGGAACTCGACCGTGACCTGCGCATCTTCGATCAGCGCGATGCCGGGCGTGAACGTATCCACGATCTGGAAGGCCGTCGAGGTGCCCTCCGGGATGGTCGAGGTCAGCCGGTAGCGCAAGACCTCACCCACCGCCAGCGGGCGCTCATTGCCCGGCGACCCGTCCAGGGACGCATCGTCGCTGGTGTGGCTCTCGGAAGTCGTCACAATCTCCTTGACCGGGGCCGGCGAATCGATGGTGACGTCGCCATCATCCGATGCGATGTGATCGTTCACTCCGCCGCTGGTGCCGTTGCGCTCGCCATCCGCGTCGCCGGAGCCGCCGGGTGTATCCGAGCCGGTCGGATTGCCGGTCGTGCCGGTGCCCGGCAGCGAGGTCCACGTCACGTCTGCCGTGTTGGTCACGGTTTCGGCAGGCTCCAGCGTGTAGTCCAGCGTGACGTCGAACGTCAGCGTGCTGCTGTCGCCCGGCGCGAGTGCGGACCAGGTCGCGGTGAGGCCCGTTCCGGTCGGATCGCCGTCGTTCAGCGTGTCGGGCGCAACATCCACGCCGGTATGTGCCAGCGTGCCGCCCGTGTAAGTCATCCCGTTGGGGACGACGTCCGTCCACACCACGTCGAAGGCGGTGGACGTACCGGTGTTTTCGATCTCGACCGTGAAGGTGATCGTGTCGCCCGCGTCGCCCGATGCGCCGTCCGGCGTCTTGCTGACGGTCAGCACCGGCTCGACGATCTCCGCCGACACGGTGTTGGAGGTGCCGCGCGTGGTGCCGTCGATCACAACCTCGAAGAAGTTGTCCTTGACATCGCCCAGGTTGACATCCGCGTTGTTGAGCACCACGACGTTGAACTCGATGACCACGTACTCCGCGTCACCGTCGCTGTCGTTGTTAGTCAGCGTACCCAGGCTGAAGGTCACATCCTGCCCGGCCACACTCACCAACGACCCGTCCGACGGCGCAGCGCCATCGAACAACGCCAGCGGCGCACCGTTGGCCGCATCCAGCCCTGCCACAGTCGACGTGATGTCACTATTCGACGTAAACTGGACTGTCACCTGTGCATCTTCGATCAGCGCGATGCCGGGGGTGAAGGTATCCACGATCTGGAAGGCGGTCGAAGTTCCCTCGGGGATGGTCGAGGTCAGCCGGTATTGCAGGACCTCACCCACCGCCAGCGGGCGCTCATTGCCCGGCGTCCCGTCCAGCGCTGCATCGTCGCTGGTGTGGCTCTCGGAAGTCGTCACAATCTCCTTGACCGGGGCCGGCGAGTCGATGGTGACATCGCCATCATCCGATGCGATGTGATCGTTCACTCCGCCGCTGGTGCCGTTGCGCTCGCCATCCGCGTCACCGGAGTCGCCCGGCGTATCCGAGCCGGTCGGATTGCCGGTCGTGCCGGTGCCCGGCAGCGAGGTCCACGTCACGTCTGCCGTGTTGGTCACGGTTTCAGCCGGCTCCAGCGTGTAGTCCAGCGTGACGTCGAACGTCAGCGTGCTGCTGTCGCCCGGCGCGAGTTCGGACCACGACGCCGTGAGGCCCGTTCCGATTGGATCGCTGTCGTCCGGGCCGCTATCCGGGGCCACGCCGCTGTCATGCGTCAGCGTGCCACCCACATACGTCATCCCGGCGGGTACGACGTCCGTCCACACCACGTCGAAGGCGCTTTCCACATCCGTGCCGCCCGGGTTGGATACCGTCACCGTGAAGGTGATCGTGTCGCCTGCGTCGCCCGATGCGCCGTCCGGCGTCTTGCTGACGGTCAGCACCGGCTCGACGACCGTCGCGTTTACCGTGTTCGAGGTCGTCTGTGGGGTGCCGTTGGACTGGACGTCGAAGACATTGGCCTTCACATCGCCCAGATCGTTGGCGGCGACGTTCTCGACCAGCGCGTTGAACTCGATGTACACGTATTCGTCGGGGTTCGTGCCATCGGTGCTATCGTCGTTGTCATTGTTCACCAGGTCGCCCAGGCTGAAGGTGACGTCGTTGCCGGACTGCGTAATATTGCCCGCTGGCAGGGTGAACGAGGTCGGCGGCAGTTCGTCGTTGTTGGCCGCGGTGTTTTCCGCCGCCGAGAAGTTCGACGCGGTCATGTCATTGTCCGCGACAAACGACAGCCGCACCTGGTCCAGGTCCAGGATGCTGACCCCGGTCGAGAGCGTGTCGACGATCGCGAAGTTGGGCGCCGTCGCTTCGGGCACCTGAACCGCCAGCCGGTAGCGTACGATCTCGCCCACCGCGACATCGTCCCCGGCAGTGTGTGTTTCCGAGGTTGCCACGATGGACTTGACCGGCGCATCCCAGCCTACGATGTTAACCGTTGCGTCGTCTTCCTTGGGCTGGACCCCGCCCGAGCCGTCGTCCAGGTGATTCGGGCCGCCGGATGTTCCGGCGAAGTTCTCCAGCAGGGCACCATTCGTGATTACGTCGCCCGGCTCTACGCTCGGATCGATGACCAGTTCGTAGGTGACGATGATCAGGTTCGATCCATCGTCCGGATGATATTTCTGGCATACCGGGCCGGTCGGGGCGCTCGGGTCGAAGATTTCGATGCCGTCGCCGAACAGGCCGGACGGTTCCGGCCCGGCTGCGCCTAGCAGGTTTGAGGCCAGCGCGTCGCCGTTGCCGCGTTGAATTTGCAGGTTGATGCCGCCGGAGGGGATGGCCAGCCCTGGCGGCAATTGATCCCGAATCTCGACGTCAAACGCGCCGCCCGTGCTTGACCCGACGTTTTCCAGCACGATGGCGAATTCAATCGTGTCGCGCGCGTCGGCATCGTCCAGGTCGGAGTCGACCGAGTTCCCCAGATCATCCGAGCCGATATTAGGGAAGCCAGCCGGGATTGGCGGATCGGGAGCGTAGGCGCTGTCGGCGTTGTCGGTGCCGATCACGCCCTTGCGAATCTCCAGCACCGGCTCGCCGAGCTGCACCTGGACGATATCATCTGCTGTCTGGTCGCCAGCATTGGTCGAGCCTTCCTGCGAGCGCACCTGGTTGGTCAGGTACAGCCCGTCGGCGAACGGATCATCGCTGACGGTGACGCTGAACAGGATATCGATCACGGTGTCGTTGTTGCCGGGATCGTCAAAGTCGCCGAAGAAAAACTCGACGCTGTTGGAAACAGGGTCAATGGTGACATCTGGTATCGTATCACCTGCGCCCCCGTCGACGTCTTGCAGGCAGGTCGTGCCCCCCACCACCTCACAGCGGGTGCGGAAGGTATCCTCGTTGCCCCAGTTGGCGCGCCCGGCAGCCGGAGCATCGGCGGGACCGGTGCTGAATACATCGTCGAAGGCGGTAATCTCCGTCGCATCGAAGATCGGCATTGGCAGGTAGTCGGTCAGGGAGAAGTCCTCGAAGTCGCTGCTGGGCATGGTGTACTGCAAGCGGTAGGTCACCACGTCGCCGGGTGAGATCAGCGGCGGCGAACCGGAGGGGACCGCACCGTTGATCGCGTACAGCGTCTTGGTCAAATCGCCTTGTGCAATGGTGACCAGTGTGCCGCTGTCGTCATCTTCGACAGACCCGGTCGGGGCCAATGTGGCGTTATCCAACACGTCCCCAATGATCGTCACATCGTTCCACAGTTCGTCGCCGTGATCAACGCTTGGATCGCCGGAGGGGTAGGTGTCGGAGAAGTTGTCCTGCACCTGGGTGCGGAAGGTGATGGTGCCCGTTGCCGAACCGGCATCAGGCGCAATCGCCCGCCCGCCCTGCAGGACGCCATCGGCGGCCCCCAGGTCGACCAGGGCTTCGGACACGCAGAAAGTGACGGTGGTGCTGCCGTCGGTGGCCGGGTCGGCATCGTTGCCGATCTGCGATTCGTCGACGATGACGTTGTCGGTCCCAGCGGTTGCACAGGTGTCCGTAGTTGATGTCAGCACCGACAGGCTGCCGCTGGTCGTCCCCGCCCGATCCGTCACGCTGATCGTGGGCGTGAAGGTGGTATCGAAGCGCTGGCCATCGGAGAAGGCGTCGGTGATGACGATGTTGTCGAACGTGAAGTAGTCGGATATCTGGAATTCCAGCGTGTATTCCAGTGTAGCACCAGACTGTACCGGGCCACTGATCGAGGCGACGCTTTTCTGAGTCGCGATTGATTTGTCGTCCAGTGTATCAGCGGGCGGGCAGACGGGGCAGGGGCCGTTCACCTCGACCGGGGTGGCCCCATCGCGCGGATCAAGCGGGGTCCAGTTGCCCGCCGCCTCGATGCGGTTTTCGGTGATGGTATCATCCCCGGTAAGCGGATCGATCACCGGCGCGCCACTGGCGTCAAGCTCCGGCACATAGAATTGCACATCGAATGAGGCTGATCCGGAGATTGATGGGAAGTTGACCACGATCTCGCCGTTGGTCACCGGCCCATAGGGGAACGCGGCAGGCGAAACCAGCGCGCCGCCCGATGTGATGTTCGTAACGCCGGTCACGACGATGTTGTCGTCGATGTAGTCGGTGACGTTCACCCCCGTCACGGTCTGGCCGTCGGCCACGTCGATGTTGACGGTATAGGTGCGCAGGTAGTTCGGCCCGGTGGCGGTTTCGCCCTCCGGCCCGTCGTTGCCCTTGCTCAGCGTGAGCAAGGTAGGCGTCACGGTGGCGGTGGGTGACCAGTTGTCGCTGTTGGAGTCGCTGTCGGTCAAAATTGCCGCGTCACAGCACCAGTTGTCCAGCGGGTCCATGCCGAACTCAAAGCCGCCGCGCGCACGGATCGGCAGGGGCACGCCCAGGTCGGCGTGATCGCTCAGCGAGGCGTCGATGGTCACGGTCGCGGGCGGCTGGTCCGGCGCAAATGAGCCGAACGGCAGCAAAATCGACACCAGCTTGTCCCCCGGCGTGCCACATACCGGCAGCGGGGTGTAGGTGTTATCGACGGCGTAGGGATGGTCGAGTTGGGTTTGCCCGGCCCCACATACGCCTTGCCCCGTATCGGGGAAGGTCAGCTCCGTATACTGCACGGGCTGCCCCAGGAAGGTTGCGTCCTGAAAGTCGATACCGTCCAGCGGCAGGCTGGTGTTGCCGGCCCCGTCCGCGCCGTTGACAGGCAGGACGACGTCGATAAACGGCCCGTAACCGGTATCAGCGGGATCAGTATTATTGAAGGTTACATTGAAAGAAAAGTCTTCCCCAATGAACACTTCGGCGGGTACATCGAGAGAGACGACTGGCACCGGGTCTGGCTGTGGGCTGGCGGCGAGGGGTTGGGGTGCAGTTGCGACCAAGACCAGGATCAGAACACTGAGAAGCTTTGCAGTAGCAAGCAGGGTGCGCATCATTTTAGCCTTTTGCTCAGATGATATTCAATTGTGGCCAGCCCCGAAAATGCAATAAGTGGCCCGGGATGGCGATAGAGATGATATGTTCTCGTTGGATGCGTGAAAATACCAATCGAAATTATATTGTTTTTCTAACTAAATGGAAAGCTGCATATAGGTATAGTATTCTTACCTTGACAATTTTTAATCAGATTTAAATGACGATGACGCCGGCGAATTCGCGCAGCGCGCCTACGTGGCCGTTTGAAAAGCCCTCACCCTTCCGGCGGGCCGGGTCCCTCTCCCTCAGGGTGAGGGGTTAACGGCGCGCTTACTCCCTTCTCCTTGAGGGAGAAGGGCTGGGGATGAGGGCCAAAACGCGCACAAACAGAACTTCTCAAATGGCCTCTACAGCCGGTATAACCAAGTGGACGCAAAGTATCAAAGTAGTGAAACAACCCTTGATGGAGTTTCCGGTGGTTATGCTGGTGCAGGAGTAAACAGCGTGGCACACATTCCATAAAGTATAAAAGGTTTACTATAATATTATCATGCACAACGGTAATCAGGTAAAGTAGAATACTATGAATACTGCTGCCAACCTTACCACGTATAAGGTGCTGTTGATCGACGCGAACCAGGACGATGCCGCGTGCATCCGGGACTGTCTTTCAGCGGCATCGCAGTTCGCCTGTGATCTGGTCCATATCGAGACCCTTGACCGGGCCTTAACCCAACTGACCACTGCCCTGCCGGATATCATCTTGCTGGCGGACGAGCAGCTTGATGGGCTGGCCGCGCTGCGGGAGGCGGGCCATGAGGTACCGGTGGTGGTGCTGGTCAGCCAGGCCGACGAGGCGGTTGGCCAGGAGGCTATGCAGCAGGGCGCACAAGATTACCTGATGTATGCGGACATCACCTGCCTGCTGCTGGAGCGCACGGTGTGCCATGTGATCGAGCAGCACGCGCTGACCGCCAAGCTGCAGCACAGCGTTTCCCAGTTGCACGAAAGCCAGCGCCAGATCAGCGCTATGCTGAACAACCTGCCGGGGCTGGCCTACCGCTGCCGGAACGACCCGCAGTGGACGATGGAATTTCTTAGCGAAGGCTGTTTTGCGCTCACCGGTTATCCGCCGGAGGCGCTGCTGATGAATCATCGCCTGGCATTTGCCGACCTGATCCACCCCGACGACCGGAACATGGTCTGGGCGACGGTTCAGGACGCGCTCGACCGGCGGGCCGACTTCCAGATCATGTACCGGCTGCACACCGCCACCGGACAGCAAAAGTGGGTAACCGAACAGGGCTGCGGGGTCTGGAACGCGGATGACGAACTTGAGGCGCTTGAAGGGCTGGTGGTCGACATCACCGAACACCACCGCACAGAACAGGCGCTGACCAAGCGCGCCAAGCAAATTGACGTGCTGTACCGCGCCAGCCAACAGCTTAGCTCGCTGCTCGATCTCGACGTGCTTTTCGCAACCGTCCACAACGTGATCGGCGAGCTTATGGACTGCGACTGGCTGATGATCTCCGAATACGACGCCAAGCTGCAGCACATCACCTGTGCCTATGCCTACGCCGAGGGGAAGGCGGTTGACGTGAGTGAACTGCCGCCGCTGCCCCTCGCGCCAGAAGGGAAGGGCACGCAGAGCAAGGTGATCCGCAGCGGGCAGCCGTTGTATTTCCCGGACTACCTTCATGCGCTCCAGGATGCCCAGACCGTGTACAGCGTCGACGATACCGGGGAACTCGTCGAGGGGAAAGACCCGGAAGAGGGTCTGCATCCGCGCTCGGTGCTGCTGCTCCCCCTTAAGTACCAGGGCCAGGTGACCGGCGTCATCCAGGTGAAAAGCTTCCGGGGGGATGCGTATTCCGAGGAGGACATGCGGGCGCTCGAAGCGCTGACCGGGCAGATCGCGACGGCGCTGTCCAACGCCCATCTATTCCAGCAAGCCCAGAATGAACTGGCTGAGCGCAAGCAGGCCGAGCAGGCCCTCGCCAAAGAACGGAATCTGCTGCGCACGCTGATCGACAACCTGCCCGACATGATCTATGTCAAGGATACGCAGGGGCGCTTCGTGGTCTGTAACCCGGCGGTGGCGCAATTGATGGGCGGCGACGCGCCCGAGGACCTGATCGGCAAGACTGACTACGATTTTTTCGACCGGGAACGGGCCGACTTTTTCGCCGAAGGGGAGCGCCAGGTGTTCGAGCACCAGCAGCCGGTCCTGGCTCGGCGGGAGATGGTGGTCAACCCGGTGGGCAACCGGCGCTGGCTGCTGAGCACGAAAGTCCCGCTGTACGATGCGGACGGTGATTTGATGGGGCTGGTCGGCATTGGACGCGACATCACTGAACTCCAACAGGCGCTGGAAGCCGAGCACGACCAGCGCACCCTGGTTGAAGCGCTGCGCGATACGGCGGCGGCCCTGACCAGTACCCTGGAACCGAACGCGGTGATGACCCGCATCCTCGACAACGTGGGCCGTGTGGTGCCGCACGATGCCGCCAACATCATGCTGATCGAGGAAGACACCGCGCGGGTGGTTCACTGGCACAACTACCCGCATGAAATGGGCGAGGTCGAACTGAATATCTACGAGACTCCCAACTTGCGGCAAATGCTTGAAACCGGCGAGCCGTGCCTGATTCGGGATTTCCGGCAGGATGAGCACTGGGTCGCGGTCTCCCAGGTCGCGTGGGTCCGTTCGTTTATCAGCGTGCCGATCCGGTTGCGCGATACGATCATCGGCTTCCTGAACCTGGACAGCGCGCAGCCGGGCTTTTTCGACGAAACGCTGGTCGACCGGCTGGAGGCTTTCGGTCATGAAGCGGCGATTGCACTCGAAAACGCGCGCCTGTTCGAGGCATTGGAGCGCCAGGCGCGTGATCTCGAACGGTTGATTCGCGAACGGACCGCCGAACTCCAGGCCAGCCAGGCCCGCTACCAGGCCATTGTGGAAGATCAACTGGAACTGGTTATTCGTTTTGCTCCTGACCGCAGGGTCACCTTTGCCAACGATGCGACCTGTCGTTTTACCGGGCGGTCGTGTGCGAGCCTGCTGGGCGAGGATGTGCTGCAGCTTGTGCACCCCGCCGACCACGACATGACGCGCGAATTCTTCGCGTCACTCGGCCCGGAGCATCCCATCGACACGATCGAGCACCGTATGATCGACGCCCAGGGCCAGACCTGCTGGTACCGCTGGAACGCGAGAGTCATCCTGGACGACGACACGGTAAGCGAACTGCAAGGCGTCGGGCGCGACATCACCGCCCGGAAGCAGATGGAGGAGCAGCTCCGACGGGCGTTGGAGCGCGAGATCGAGATCGGCATGATGCGCTCGCGTTTCCTGTCGATGGCGGCGCACGACCTGCGCAACCCGCTGGCCGTGATCCAGACGGCGGTCGATTTGATCCTGAAATATGGCGACCGGCTGTCCGAGGAAAAGAAGCACGAACGCTTGCAGCGCATCCGGATCAGCGTGCGGACGATGGTGGAATTGCTGGATGATATCCTGACGGTTGGGCGGGTGGAGTCTGGCAGGCTTCAATATGACCCCGAGCCGCTGGATGTGGCGGAATTTTGCCGCCAACTGGTCGACGAGTTCGACGCCGTCACCACCGACCGGACGCGCATACAACTGACGTGCCGCAATCCCTGCGGCACGCACTACCTGGATCAACGCCTGCTGCGCCATATCTTGAGCAATCTGCTGTCGAATGCGATAAAATACTCGCCCGACGACAGCCCCATCACGTGCGAGGTCGACTGCACCCCCGACGATATCGTCTTGACGGTCGCTGATCAGGGCATTGGCATCCCGGAAGCAGAACAGAAGGATATGTTCAAGTTCTTCCGGCGCTTTAGCAATGTCGGGCAAACGCCGGGGA
Source organism: Anaerolineae bacterium (assembly GCA_034437275.1). GTDB lineage: Bacteria > Chloroflexota > Anaerolineae > Aggregatilineales > Aggregatilineaceae > TC-15. The sequence goes on along the minus strand of DAOTUD010000113.1, from coordinate 5,864 downwards.
CGGGCCTCGGCCTGGCGATCGTCCGGCAGGCGGTCGAGTTACACGGCGGGACCATCGAATTTGAGAGCGAAGAAGGGGTTGGCTCGACCTTTACCGTGCGGCTGCCCATTGTTTCCAACGACGACATTGAAGACGACGTAGAATAGGAGCGTCATGTCACTCCGCAAGCGGCTGTTTGCCTGGTTGTTCCATCGTTTTTTGGGTGGGTTACCTGATGAGGCGGATCCGCTGATCCGCGAGATACGGCGGCCCCTGATCGCCCAGGCGCGCGGCGATGTGCTGGAGATCGGGGCTGGCGATGGGGCGAACCTGCTGCTGTATGCGCCGGACGTGCGGCTGACGCTGTTGGACCCCAACCCGTACCTGCTGCGCCACATCCCGCCGCTGACCGCGCAGTTGGGGCATGCGACCAGCCCGCTGGTGGTCGGGGTCGCGGAACGGCTGCCGTTCCCCGCTGCCCGCTTCGACACGATTGTCTCGACGCATGTGCTGTGTTCCGTGCGGGACCTGGAGCAAGCCCTGGCCGAAATCCGGCGGGTGCTGCGTCCGCGAGGCCGTTTTTTGTTTTTGGAGCACGTCGCGGCCTCGCCCGATACCTCCACCTTCCGGCTGCAGCGGGTCATCAACCCGGTGTGGCGCACAGTCGGCGACGGCTGCAACCTGACGCGCGACATCGGTCACGTGATCACCACTACCGGGTTTCGCGCGGTGAAGTTGCACACCTATCAGGCGGACTATCCCGCGTTTGTCAGCCCGCACGTGTTTGGCACTGCCGAGGTTTGATCTCCTACGCAGCAGGGCTACAATTATAAGTGACACGCTTTGGATGAAACATAGGGTTAGGGTTTGGTGACTATGAATCGAATATCTCCCTGGGCTGTAGGGGCCATCATTCTGATGATCTTGGTCGGCAATGTGATATTTGGCGTTGCTTCCTCCGCGAACGATAATGCCGGCGGTGACGGGCGGACGCTGCGTTGGGATCGCTTCGATGTGGCCATCGACAACATCCGCACTGCCGAAAACCGCTTCGATGTCGTCGAGGCCTACCAACTGAGCATCCTCACCGGGCCGTTCCGATTTGGCACGGCGATGATCCCAATGGACCGGCTGAACGCCATCGAGAATGTGGCGGTGTACGACAACAACACGCGACTGGAACCAACGTGCAGCGGGCAGGTGGGCACCGTCTGTGCGCGGCAGCAAGGCGGCGACTATTCGATCAAATACTATTTCCGCGATTCGGCGCGCTCCGGCACCCAGCGCAGCATCCGCATCGAGTACACGGTGCAGGGGGCGCTGCGCTCGTATAGCGGCGGCGACCAACTGTACTGGGTCGCCGTGCCGGGGGACCGGCCCTTCCCGGTGCTGGCCTCGCGCGTGACGGTGACGCTGCCGCCGGACCGTCCGCCGGAGGTTACCGCCAGCTACCCGGATACGTGGGCCGAGGAAATCGCGGGTAACACCATCACCTGGACCGCGCCGGGCACGCTTGACCCGGGCGATGAAGCCGAGGTGCGCGTGCAGTACCCTCACGATCCGGCGATGGACAAACCATCCTGGCAGAGTGCTTTCGACCGCCAGCGCGAATACGAAGAAAACTGGCAGCCGTTCGTGTCGGTGCTGCTGGTCGCGCTGGGCCTGTTGATTGCGGTGGGGGGCGGCCTGTATGTGTTCGCGCATTACCTACGGTACGGGCGCGATCCGGCGGCGGTCGTGACGCCCGAGTACCTCAGCGCGCCGCCACTGGACGATCCGCCGGGCGTGGTGGGGGCACTGGTCGATGAAAAGGTTGACATGAAAGATATCATGGCGACGCTGGTCGACCTGGCGCGGCGCGGCTACTTCGTGATCGAGCAGTCGTCGTCTGGCGGGGTGTTCGGCATGTTCGCCAGCACCGAGTTTGAGTTCCATCGCACGGAGAAGGACGCCTCCGACTTGCGCGGTTTCGAGCGCACGCTGCTCAACGGCATTTTCCGGGGCGGCGATCAAGATGTCAAACTCTCAGAGTTGAAGAACAAGTTCTACAAGAAAATCCCAGCCATCAAAGAGCAGCTCTACCAGGAACTCACCGAGCGCGGCTACTTTACCCGCTCGCCGGAAACCACGCGCAACTTGTGGATTTTCGGCGGCCTGGGGGGGCTGGTGCTGGCATCGGCGCTGTTCTGGCTGGGGCAGAAATCGCTCACGGACATCTCGCCGATGATCATCGCGCCGCCGATTGGTTTGGGGTTTGCCAGCGCGGTGGCCGCCGTGTTCGCCAACTACATGCCCGCCAAGACCACTAAAGGGTCCCAAGCGGCGGCCAAGTGGCGCGCCTTCCGGCACTATATGCGCAACGTCCAGCAATACACCGATCGGCAGCAGGTCGACGAGCAGTTCAACCAGTATGTCGGCTACGCGGTCGCCTTCGGTATGGAACAGCAGTGGGTCACGCAGTGTACCCCGGCGCTAACCGCCATGCCGACCTGGTACTATCCGACGTATGTCGGCGGCCCCTGGCACGGCGGCTATCACCGGGGGCGGCCCATGTCCACCGGGCGCGGACAGGCCATGCCCACCGGGGCCGGCATGGGGGACTTCAACCTGGGCGGGCCGGGCGGCCTGAACGAGATGAGCCAGTCGCTCACCGAGGGACTGAACGCCATGAGCAGCGGCCTGACGAACATGCTCAACGATGCGTCGAACGTCATGACCAGCAAGCCGTCCAGTTCCGGCTCCAGTGGTGGCGGCTTCAGCGGTGGCGGATTCAGTGGCGGCGGTGGTTCCGGCGGTGGCAGCCGGGGATTCGGTTAAACACGGAGAAAATAAGCAAACATATGAACACAAATCGTCTTATCGGCATCATGTTGATCATTTTAGGGCTGATCGTCGCCATCATTGCGGGGGCGTGGTTGTTCACCAACGAAGGCCTGGAAGGTCCGGCCCGGATTCTGGGGCTGGGGCTGGTTCTGGTCGTACCGGTTGCGCCGCTGGTCGGGTTCGGCATCTACCTCACCGTGTACGGCGGGCAGCAAGCCGCGCAGCAGGCCACCGCCCAACAGCAGCGCGATCTGCTCAACATCGTGCAGAGCCGCGGCGAAGTCGCGATCCATGACGTAGCCATCGAGATGCAAATGCAGCGTGACGATATCAAAGGCATGCTTCACGATCTGGTCGGGCTGGGCGTCTTCAGCGGCTACATCAACTGGGATGATGGTGTGCTGTATTCGCAGGAAGCCAGCCATCTGCGCGACCTGTCGCAGTGCCCGAACTGTGGCGGCGATATCGAACTCAGCGGCAAGGGGATCGCGCGCTGCCGTTTTTGTGGAACGGAATTTTTCCTTTCCTAGCCAGGATAAATAACCTATGGAACCCGTCACGATAATCGCCTATCTGATCGCCACCGCTGTCCCGGTATTTACGGTGTACCTGTTCATCGCGCTGGATGTGTTCGGCACCGGCAAACCCAGCACGATCTCCCTCTGCGCCATCTGGGGCGCGACCGGGGCGTACCTGCTGGCCTTTGTGATCAACTCCTTCGCGTTCGACATCTTCGACCGGGACGTTGTGCGTGGCTTGACCGCGCCGCTGGTCGAGGAGCCACTCAAGGCGCTGATCCTGGTCTACTTGGTGCAGCGCCCGCGCTTCCGCTACATCGTCGATGGAGCCGTGTATGGGATCGCGGTCGGCATCGGCTTTGGTATGTCGGAGAACATCTTTTGGTACATTCCCGAAGCGTCCACCAGCGCGATCCTGGGGACCGCCATCACCCGCACGCTCTCGACGACGCTGATGCACGGTGCGGCGAGTGGGCTGGTCGGCATTTCGCTGGGGCGGCTGCGGCGCGCGCAAGGCACCAGCCGCTACACGTGGCCGGTGTTCGGCATCGTGCTCGCTATCGGGCTGCACATCCTGTACAACAACCTGGCCGGGGCGCTGACCGGGGCCGCGCTGCTGCTGGTCGCGATTGGCCTTGGCACGGGCGGCGGTGTGATCATCGCCATCCAGATTCACCTGGGGCTGACCGACGAGAAGGAGCGCTTCGCCGAAACGTTGGGGTTGGAGTTGGACGTGTCCACCGGCGAGCGCAAAGCCGTACAGCAGCTTGGCGGCAGCTCCATCGAGCAGATCTTCAGCGATCTGGGCGATTTTTTCGACGCGGACAACATCACCAAAGTGCGGCGTATGCTGGCCTTGCAGGCGAATGTGGGCATCCTGCAAAACAACCTGAAAAGCAGCCAGGTCAGCGAACGGCTGCGTACCGCCTGGGAGGAGGAGATCGAAGAATTGCAAGCCAACATTCAGAACATCCGCAAGGAGTTAGGGTCCTCGGTACGGCTGTTTGTGCAGCGCGTGTTCCCCTCCGACGACGAAACGATGCAGCACACCCTGAACGAAGAAATGGGGCAGTTCGACCCGACCCTGGTGCACACGTTCGATATGTTCATGCGCGTGTCGGGGCTGGCCGAAAACTTCGGGCCGGAAGAACTGGCGGCGATGGCCGAGCGGCTGCACAACATCGACATCTTCAGCCACGTCTCGCTGGCCAACCTGGAGAACCTCAGCCGCGCGATTGAGGTGCAGACCTACCCGGCGGGTACGGTGCTGTTCGAGCAGGGCGACGAAGGCAACGCGATGTACCTGCTCGATGCGGGCGAGATCGAAATTTACGTCAGCGACGAGACCGGGCAGAAAGAGGTCTTGCGCACCTTCAAACCAGGCGACGTCGTCGGCGAATTTTCGCTGCTGGACGGGGAGTCGCGGTCGGCAGGCGCACAGGCCAAAGCTGATGTTACCGTGCTGACGCTGGGACGCGAAGTCTTCACGATGTTCATCCAGAGCCGCCCGAAGGTCGTGCTGGCGATGCTGCAATACCTGGCCGAGAAGGTGCGTTATACCACCACCTCGTTCGAAACCAGCGTCAACTGGATGACCCAGATCGCGCAGGGGACCTACGAAGAGCTGGTCGCGACGGAAGGAGAGCTGGCCCCGGTGGAGATCGCGCTGCAACCCGAGGGGATCACCGCCGAAACGCCCGAACTGGTCAGCGGCATCTTTTCAAGAGCGGCAGCCACCCTGCACGAACGCGAGGCCATGCTCCGTGCCGGGCAGCGTTCATCGTCGGAAGAGAGCTAACTTATGTCCCCATCAGCCCTGGAGATTGCGCAGCAACTGGAAAACTCGCCGCTGTTCAAGGGCGTTGATCTGCCCAACCGCGAAGCCCTGGTGCAGGCGATGCAGTACAAACAGTACCCGCGCGGGCACATCCTGTTTGAGAAAGGGTCGCCCGGCGATTCGATCTACATTATCCTGTCCGGGCGGGTGCGCATCTTCACCACCGACAAGGATGGCCAGTCGTTTACCATCCGCCACCTGTACCCGCCCAACACATTCGGCGAGTTCACGGTGCTGGACCGCAAGCCCCGTTCCGCCTCTGCCGAAGCTGCCGATCCGCTGGAAGCGATGGTGTTGTCGCGCGAGGTGTTCCTGGGTTTTCTGCACGAGCGCCCGTTGGTCGGCCTGTCGATGATGCGTAATCTGGTGGAACGGGTGCGCTACACAACGAAGTTTCTGCAGCAAGTGATGCAGGCGACCGAACGACTGTCTGAGGGCGATTTTACCGTCCGGCAGATTTCCGGCGAAGGCAGCGATGCCGAAATCCAGAACCTGATCGATGCTTATATGAAAATGATGCAAAGCGTCCAGCAGAAGCTCCAACATCCCCCCGGCGCATCAGACGCAGAGTAACCCATCTAGAAGTTACGCAGTTGAGCGAGAAATGCTAAACTTGAAAGCATGAACCCACCCAAATGCGACGAACTGGACTACATCAACTTTCTGATTGCCGCGCAACAAGTGTTTAGCACGGTTGAAGCAGCGAA
>DAOTUD010000112.1:0-4224 GCA_034437275.1 Anaerolineae bacterium | reverse complement strand
CCCGGCCCAACCGCCGATGCTGCCCGGTGCGCGCCCCGCCCCCGGACGCAGCGCGCTGTTTTGGGGGATCGTGGGGCTGGGGATGATCGCGCTCGTGGTGGTAATCGCGGCGCTGGCGGTGCTGCTCCTTAGCAGGGACGCCAACAGCGGCAGCGACAATGGCGCGGGGTCCGGCGCACTGCCGACGCGTGCCCAGGTCGCCGGCGATGAGCACACCGCGACGGATGACGATGGCGCGCTGCCGGGACAGGACCGCACCGCTACCCCGTCCCCGACGGAACGTGTCACACCGCTGCCCCTCACCGCCGCCGCCAGCCGTCCACCCGCGCACACCGCCACCCCTTACACGCCGCGGCCCACCGCGACGTCCAAAGCCATCGCCGAACTGACCCGCCAGGCCGCCGGTGCGATGTCGACCCCCCTGCCACCAACCATCCAGCCGACGCTGGCTCCCTCGCCCACGTTCACGCCGTCCGGCGCGTGCGGAACGCTGCCCGCGCGGATGACGGTCGGGCAGGGTGGGCGCACCACGCTCTACCCCGACGCCCTCACCCGCGTGCGAAACGCGCCGGGCTTTGCCGCCCCCACCGAGCGCCGCATCCCGCCCGGCCAGATGTTGATGGTGATCGGCGGGCCGCAGTGTGCCGACGATGTGGTCTGGTGGCAGATCAAAGGCGTCGAACGCGACGGACTCTGGCAGGGCTGGATCGGCGAGGGCCGCGATGGCACCTACTGGATCGAGCCGTTCGATACCGGCCCCATCGACTGCCCACCCGCCCCACCGCCGCGCCTGACACCTGGCGAACGCGGGCGCGTGACGTTGTTCCCCGATCTGCCGAGCCGCGTACGCTCTGCGCCGCGCGCCGACACGCTCGCCAACGTGATCGACCGGCTGCAACCCGGCGACACGTTCGACGTGATCAGCGGGCCGGTGTGTGCCAGCGACTATCGCTGGTGGGAGATCGAAGCCGGCGGCGTGCGCGGCTGGATCGCGGAAGGCGTCCCCGGCGAATACTGGATCGAGCCGCTGCCATAGCGCCGAAACGCGACGGCAGCAGCGGCGTGATATGCGGTGTGGGGTTATTCCTCGCGACGAGGCGGGGAAAGCTGGCTGCGGATCATGTCGCGCATCCGCTTGAGCATGTTCCCCCGCCGGTAGCGGTCATCAATGCCGCGATTGGCCCCGTGATCGTCCTGGTTGGGGTCGCGCCGCGAGAACTCGTCGGTGATGGTCCGGTACGGGCGCGGGTCGTCCGGCGATCCGGGCAGTGGCTCTCGATAGCTGTGGGAGCTGGCCCCGGCGCTGGCGGTGTACGTGTTTGCGCAGGTGTTCTTGCTGGTGCTCTACCTGAGCGCCAAGACCGGCTGGCAGCGGCGAGACCGCGTGCTGCCGGATTAGCAGATGCGGCTGGCGTCCACGGCAACGACAACCGGCCTCACCGCGCGTGGGGCCGTTGTCTTGCCCGCATTACCGACAGGGCCATAGGCAATTCCGGCCAAATCCGCTACACTGATAGGCAGCCATCATCGCTTGCAGCTTCGCAGCAGAGGAGGACACCCCCGTGCCCGAATCGCAGCTCGTACTCTCAGGACAACGCCGGCGGCGCGTAGACCGTCTCTTTCGCATTGGACGCGCCACGCTGCGCAATCTGCGCGCGATCTGGCGCGAGTTTCACCGGCCCATCCTCGTGTTCTTGCTAGCGATCTTCGGCGGCGGCTGGCTGTACGGCGAACTGCTGGCCGGGGCGGGCTACCCGCGCCTGCCGTACATCGACCTGCCGTATACCATGCTGGCGCTGATGATCCTCGAAACGCCAACCGACCTGCCCAGCGAACCCAAATTGATCATCTTCTGGTATTTGATGCCGGTCGTGGCGGCGTATGTCGCCGGGCGCGGCGTGTTCGATATTTTCCGGCTGTTCTTCCGGCCTAACGCCCACCGAAATGCCTGGGAGGAAGCGGTGGCCTCAACATTTCGCAATCATGTCATTGTGCTGGGCGTGGGGCACCTGGGCACGCGGGTGATCCGCGCCCTGGTGGCGATGGGCTTCGACGTGGTGGCGATTGACTACCAGAGCGCCCCGGAGAAGGTCGAGGAACTTAACCGGCGGCGCGTGCCGCTGATCGTCGGCGACGGGCGGCTGGTCGGCACGCTGGAAAACGCGGCGGTGCGCAATGCACGCGCGCTGCTGGTGTGCACCTCCAACGACCACATGAACCTGGAGGTCACCATGCGCGCCCGCGACCTCAACCCGGACCTGCGCATCGTGGTGCGCATGTGGGAAGACCATTTCGCGGCGCAGATTCGGCGCTTCATGAACGTCGAGGCGGTGCTCAGCACGACCAACCTGGCGGCCCCGGTCTTCGCGGGGGCGGCGTTGGGCATCGAGATCACCCAGACGATGACCATCAACGACGTCGACTACAGCATGATCCGGCTGAAGGTGACGCCCGGCTCGTTCCTGGACGGCGCGTCGGTCGGCAGCTTGCAGGACGAACACGACATGGACATCGTGCTGCACAGCGAGAACGATCACGTCGATGTCCATCCCCCGCGCGGGACGGTCGTCCACGCCGGGGACACGCTGGTGATCTTTGCGCTCCACAACAAGATCACGGACGTGGTCGCGCGCAACCAGCGCCCGTGCCCGGCGTGAGGGGTTGGGCGCGGACCCCCGGCGACACCCCACCCTGGTAATTTTCCTCAAATCCGTTAAACTTTTCAACCAACGACCGAACACGTCGAGGATTATGCATGCATTACCACATCTGGACTTTAGGCTGTCAAATGAACGTCGCCGACTCCCAATTGTTGGCGTCGAAACTGGAAACACTCGGCCACCGGGCCGCCAGTGACCCGGACGAGGCCGACATTCTCGTGATCAACACCTGCGTGGTGCGCCAGTCGGCGGAGGACAAAGCGTATGGCCGCCTGGGCGAACTGGCGAAGGTCAAGGCCGCCCACCCGGAGAAAATCGTCGGGCTGATGGGCTGCCTGGTCGGCGTGCGCGACCCGCTGCGGCTGAGCGAAAAACTGCCGCAGGTCGACGTCTTCCTGCCGCCCTCCGACCCGCAGCCCATGCTGGACTTTTTGCAGGCGCGCTCCATCGAGGACGAGGCGCGCGCTCACGACAACGCCGCGCAGGCCGCCCGCCACCACCTGCAAGATACATTGGACGAAAACAACGGCGCGATCATCCTGCCGGAGCACGAACGCGGACAGCTCGTCAGCGCGCATGTGCCGGTCGTGTACGGCTGTTCGCACGCCTGCGCGTTCTGCATCATCCCCTACCGGCGCGGCGTGGAAAAGTCGCGCCCGGTCGGCGCGATCGTGGCGCACGTGCGCAGCCTGGCACGGCAGGGCGTGCGTGAAGTGACGCTGCTCGGCCAGATCGTGGATCGCTACGGGCTGGACGTGCCCGACGGGCCGACCCTGGCGCAATTGCTGCGCGTGGTGCACGATGTGGCCGAAGAAGAGGATATCGCGCGCGTGCGCTTCCTGACCAGCCATCCCAACTGGATGACGGACGCCCTGCTCGACACCGTCGCCGAGCTGCCGCGCGTCATGCCGCAGATTGAGGTCCCGGTCCAGGCGGGGAACGACACCGTGCTGGAACGGATGCGGCGCGGCTACACCGCCGGGCAGTACCGCGCGCTGGTGGCCAACATCCGCGCGCGGATTCCGGGCGTGGCGATCCACAACGACATCATCGTCGGCTTCCCCGGCGAAACCGAGACACAGTTCATGGACACCTACCGGCTGCTGGAAGACCTCAAGCTGGACAAAGTGCACCTGGCGCGCTACAGTCCGCGCCCGCACACGCTCAGCGCGCGCACCATGCCCGACGACGTGCCGGCAGCCGAGAAAAAGCGCCGCCATGCGCTGCTGGACGAGCTGCAAGCACGCATCGTGAGCGACATCAACCGGCAGTTCCTCGGCCAGACGCTCGAGGTACTGGTCGAGGGGCAGCACAAGGGCAAGTGGCGCGGACGCACGCCGCAAAACAAGCTGGTGTTCTTCGAGGATGACACGCAGGACTGGCGCGGCAAGCTGGCGCACGTCGAGATCACCTGGACCGGCCCCTGGAGTATGCAGGCCCGCCTGCCGGCACACAACCCCACCCCGGACAGCATCCCGCTGAGGGCGACTGAGTCACACTAGTACACGTTGGCGGAAATATATGCCCACCGGTTGGCCCTCATCCCCTATCCCCCCCTCACCCC
>DAOTUD010000111.1:0-14962 GCA_034437275.1 Anaerolineae bacterium | reverse complement strand
GGAAGATGTGGTGTACAACCTGGCACGTCATGTCAAGACCTTACGGCTAGAAGTCAATGATGGTACACGTCGCTGGCTTCAACGCTCACCAGCTATGGTTGCTGGTCTGGCTGACCATATTTGGTCGATTGAAGAGCTTTTATCCTATGTTCCCGTTCCTGACAACACTTGAGCGGGAGACTACCAAGAAACTCGAATTATAAAAAACTTGCAAAAAATATGGAGAGCAAGCAAGCAACTTACTCTCCATACCATTCAGTTGTTTAGCCTTGCACAACGGGCTGCTTTAGCGGTTATTGGCCAGCCCTAACAAGCCCATCGGCATCTTCGGCTGGCGCGATTTTTCCTCATCCTTGCCGAATTTGATGACTTCGCCGGTGTCGGTGATCGCTTCCACCGCCAGTCCCAGGCTTTGCAACTCTTTGACCAGCACGCGGAAGCCCGCCGGCACGCCCGGCTCCTCGATGGGTTCGCCCTTGACGATGGCTTCGTAGGTCTTGACGCGCCCCTGGACATCGTCCGATTTCACGGTCAACATCTCCTGGAGTGTGTGCGCCGCACCGTACGCCTCCAGCGCCCAGACCTCCATCTCGCCGAACCGCTGGCCGCCGAACTGTGCCTTACCACCCAGCGGCTGCTGCGTGACCAGGCTGTACGGGCCAGTCGAACGGGCGTGCACCTTGTCTTCGACCAGGTGCGCCAGCTTCAGCATGTGGATGATGCCGACCGTCACCGGCTGGTCGAACGCTTCGCCGGTTTTGCCATCATACAACCGCTGCTTCCCGTAGATCGGGATCGGCACGTCGTACTTGATGGACACCCGGCGCGCCATTTCGCGCAGGTCATCCTCGCTCAGGTCGTCAGGCAGCGTTTCGCCGCTCAGGTACTCGATCCAGAGCGTGAGCGCCGCATAGCGTGCATTGGCATCACGCCGATCACGTTCCCGCACGGTGATCCCGTGCCAATCGAACAACAGGATATCGTCGGGATTGTAGCCCTGCTCGCGCAGCCATTCGGCCATCACGGCCCGCCGGGCGTAGACCGGCTCCAGCGCCAGCCGTTCCATCGAATAGCCGCCGATTTCGCCAAGCCACTGGTCGATATACAAGCGGCGCACTTCGTCATCGTCATCCAGGTATTCGGTGTCGTAGCCTTGTTCTGCGACCCACTCCCAGGCCTGCTCAGTGACGATCTTCCAGGCCCAGTCAATCATCCAGGCCCGGCCCAGTTCCGCTTCGATCTCATCCTCTTCGGCCCCGTCAAACACGGGCGAAATCGCACGGAAGCCCATACGATCGGCAGCCCAGCCGAGATGCGTCTCCAGCACCTGCCCGATATTCATACGGCCCGGCACACCCAGCGGGTTCAGGATAATTTCGAGCGGTGTTCCGTCTTCCAGGAACGGCATGTCCTCGACAGACACCACTTTTGAAATCACACCCTTGTTCCCGTGCCGACCGGCCATCTTGTCGCCCTGGGTGAGCTTGCGCTTCTGGGCCACACTGACGCGCACCAACTGGTCCACGCCCGCGGGCAGATCGCGGTGTTCTTCGCGGGTGAAAATTTTGACGTCTACGACCTTGCCTTTTTCACCGTGCGGCAGTCGCAAGGACGAGTCCTTCACCTCGCGCGCCTTTTCGCCAAAGATCGCGCGCAGCAGCTTTTCCTCGGGGCTGAGTTCTTTCTCGCCCTTAGGCGTGATCTTGCCCACCAGGATATCGTTTGGCCCGACCTCGGCCCCGATGCGGATGATGCCGTGTTCGTCCAGGTCCTTGAGCGCATCTTCCCCGACATTCGGGATGTCGTAGGTGATTTCTTCCGGCCCCAGCTTGGTATCGCGGGCTTCGACCTCGTGTTTCTCAATGTGGATCGACGTAAAGCGATCCTGCCGCACCAGGGATTCGCTGATCAACAAGGCGTCCTCATAGTTGCCGCCCTCCCAGGACAGGAACGCGCACAACACGTCATGACCCAACGCCAGATTGCCGTACACCGTCGACGAACTGTCGGCGATGACATCACCGGCCTGGATCATCTGACCTTTCTGCACCACCGGACGCTGGTCAATGCAGGTCGATTGATTCGAGCGATTATACTTGCGCAGGCGGTAGGTACGGACTTCGTCGCTATCGTCCTGCCGGACTTCGATCTTGTCGCCTTGCACAGAGAGCACTTCGCCCCCTTGATCGGCGACCAACACCTGCCCGGAGTCGTAGGCAGCCTGCCGTTCGACCCCCGTGCTCACAATCGGCACATCCGGCTGCAGCAAGGGCACCGCCTGGCGCTGCATGTTCGACCCCATCAACGCGCGGTTCGCATCGTCATGTTCCAGGAAGGGGATCAGCGCTGCCGAAATCCCGACGATCTGCCGGGGGGCAACGTCCATATAGTCGATGCGTTCGGCCCGCGCGACCAGGAAACGCTGGTGATGGCGTGCCGACACACGCTCATTGACGAACTGACGCTCACGATCTAGGGGGGCGTTAGCCTGCCCAATGACGTAATGGTCTTCGTCATCCGCCGAGAGGTAAACGATCTCATCGCTCACAAACGGCACAATCGGCACGAGTTCGACACCCATCGCCTGCAGTTGTTGCAGCACGTCTTCATCAACCACCGTGTCTGCCGAGATGGCCTCGTCATCCTTATCCGGATGCTCCACATCCTCGCGCAGCGCACGCCCCAACAAACGCTCGTCGTCCAACTGCAGCTCCCGGTAGACGCGGCGGTACGGCGTCTCGATGAACCCGTACTCGTTCACGCGCCCGTAGCTCGCCAGGCGACCGATCAGGCCGATGTTTGGGCCTTCGGGGGTTTCAATCGGGCAGATGCGGCCATAGTGACTGTGATGCACATCGCGCACATCGAACCCGGCACGCTCACGCCGCAGCCCGCCCGGCCCCAACGCCGACAGGGTGCGCTTGTGCGTGAGTTCGGCCAGCGGGTTGGTCTGGTCCATGAACTGGGACAACTGGCTGGAGCCGAAAAACTCGCGCACCGCCGCCACCACAGGCCGGATGTTGATCAAGGACATCGGCGTCAGGCTGTCAGATTCGCGGATCGACATACGCTCGCGGACGACACGCTCCATCCGGCGCAGCCCGATCCGCAGCGAGTTCTGGATCAGCTCACCGACCGTCTTCACCCGGCGGTTGCCGAGGTGGTCGATGTCATCCGGTTCTTCCAGCCCGTTGTCGATCAGGATCATGCGCTCGACAAGCTTCACCAGATCGAACTTGGTGATCGTGCGGTGCGTGCGCGGCACTACGTCATCAATGCGCAACCGCTGGTTGAGCTTGTAGCGCCCAACGCGCTCCAGGTCGTAGCGTCGCTGGTCGAACAACTGGCTTTCCAGGTATTCGCGGGCGTTGTCCAGGGTGGGCGGATCGCCGGGGCGCATCCGCTTGTAGAACTCCAGCAGGGCCGCCTCGGCGACCGTCAGGTCGTCGCGCAGTTCCCACTCGGGTTCCATGCGAATGGTCCCTTCCATATACTGATGGTCGGGGTTGTTATCAACTTCTTTGTAGAGCGCCAGCAGTTCTTCGTCGGTGCCATCCTTGATCGGCGAATGCTCGTCAAAGCCATCGCTGACGGCAGCCAGCGCCCGCAGCAAAATCGTAACCGGGATGGTGCGCTTGCGATTGAACTTGATGGCAATGTAGTCGCTCTTGCGCGTTTCGAACTCCATCCACGCGCCGCGATCGGGGATCATCTTCGCAGTAGACAAGCGCCGTCCGGTGGTCCGGTCTTCTTCGGCATCGAAATAGACACCGGGCGACCGGATCAACTGGCTGACGACCACGCGCTCGGTGCCGTTGATAATGAACGTGCCCTTCTCGGTCATCTGGGGGAAGTCCCCCATGAAGATTTCCGATTCGATTATCTCGTCACCGGACCCGCGATTCACCAGCGCCACTTTGACATATAGCGGAGCCGCGAACGTAATATCACGTTCGAGGCAAATATCCTCAGAATACTTCGGTTCATCGAAGTGATACGTTAGGTCGAATTTAGCCGCCTCGGGACTGCTGCCGGGGAAGTACAGCCGCAGATTGCCATTGAAGCTTTCGATCGGGCTAATTTCGTCAAATAGTTCTCTCAGCCCTTCGTCTTTGAAGCGCCGAAACGAATCCAACTGAATTTCAATGAGTGAAGGCAATGCCTGCACATCATACGTGCGTGCGTAGTTCTTCTCATCTAGCCGCCGCTGCATTCACTACTCCTCGAGGTCACTCGTCGACGATCACTAATCAGACAGGTGCAGACCGATGTGGATTTCCTGGAGGTAAATTTCAATGTCTAGACACAGACTCATCTGGGGTACAAGAATAAATAGTATATCATAGTATGTCTGGGTGTCAACGATTTTTCGCTAAACCATGCCGGGCAAAGGCTTTCCAACCAGACTCTAACGGGCCGGGAGACAGGTGCCCCAGCCCGGCTCCGAGCCGCACATCCGGTTAGTATGTAAACGGAATGAGCCGGCTGGAAAACGACATCATGATCGATATCAGGCTGTTCTCACGCGCGGTGACCGGGCGGTCGGGGTTACGGTAGACGTTGATCTCGCCGGCGATATAGACGGGGACCCAGTTCTCCTGCACATCGCGCATCATGTCTTCTACCTCTTCCATATTCACCGCCGCCCAGTTGCGCCACAGATTGTCCACGATCACATAATCCGCCTGGGTATAGCGCACGTCAAAAAGAAACCGGTCGGCAGGGATATCACCCGGCAGATGTTCCGTGCTATTGCCCATTGCCGTGACCGCCATCTGAAAATCGGCAACCTGCGCCTCGAACAGCCACGCAATCGCCGGGGAGGTGATCAACACATCGTCAGGCATGGTACGCGCATTCAGATAGGTGGCCACCCGGCGCGAATCATCGGGATCAAGCATTACAGCAGTAATGTCAGTTTTTAAGGTATTGCCAACCAAACGGATATTGAGTGCGGCGAAATAGAAAAGCGGCGCAAGCGCCAGCAGGAAAACAAGCGGCATGGTCCCCACCGCGATCAGCCGCGTCTGCAAATTCACCCAGAGAGGCCTGCGTGGCCACCATGTCCAGTTACCGAACAGCGTCCGGAAGGCATCCGAGATCTTCTCCACCATCACCGGTACCATGAACCGGACCAGAGCCGCCACGCCCCAGGCAATCAACGGCATGATCGGAATGAGATAGTACTGGCTTAAAAAGCCGACCACGGTGCTGCGTTCGAGGGATAGCAGCGGAGCTAAAAACATCAGCATAAACAAGCGCTGCTGGCGACTTCCTGGGATAAAAAACATACCAATGGTTGCCAGCAAAATCCAGGGATCGATCAGGATCACCGCCACATGATTGAGCAGCACTGCCGGAATCTGCATGTACAACGGCATCCCGCCTATGCGCCCAAACGTAAATTCCAGGTCGTAGAGAAACACATCCGCATGGGCAAGCAAATGTGCCACCGCATAGATTCCAAACGGGACCAACCCCAGCGGCACGGCCCACAACGCATCGTGCCAACGCCGGACCGAGATCACGAGCACCAACGGCACAAACAGCACCAGCATGAACAGGTCCACCACCACGCTGATTCCCACCAGCAGCGCGGCGAACGCCAACCAGGAGCGACGCGGCGCTTCGAGGTATTCCCACAACGCCCAAAAGAGCAGCAGCAGCAGGGGCGCGGCTAGATTGTAACTGAACCCAATTCGGTTGTAGATCACGGCAGTGGGATATATCGCCAACACCGCCGCCGCCATCAGCGGCAAAGCGCGCTCCTGGCCACGCTGCGTGCGCCGGACCACCCACCACAACAATCCCACCGACAATGTGGCCAGCACCGCACTGAAGGTGCGCACCACCGTGATACTGTCCGGCGGCGTGGTGTTGGTCAGCAGTAACCACCGCGAGGTTAGCCATGGAAAGAGGGGCATCTTGGCCCATAGTAGCACCGATTGATCAAACGCCATGTACTGGGTCCGCCCCTCGGTATAATGCTTGGCGATCTCCAGGTGTGTGCCCTCGTCCGAATACCAGCCCGGATTATCCGTCAGATTCTCCAGCCGGACAAAAGCCGCGAGCGCCAGGATCGCGATCAACAGCAATGCTTCCAGTCCATACGACGCCGCGCGATAGTTAGGTTTCATAGCAAATCTGGTGTGGAACCTTTGATCGAAGCCGAAGAAAGTCCCCCTCCTTTGTCACAAGTTCCCGGCTGCGGTCGAAGACGGGTGATCCAGACGCTGATCGCCATGAGTGATAGGAGAAACCCCAGGTAATTCTCATTGAATGCACGGCCCAAAAAGCTAACCGCAGCCAGCAACAGCCAGAAGTGGACCAGTGCGGTTTGAAGATCATTGCTGTGCCACTGACGACGGAGAAACACGATGAGCAGCGGAATGCCAACCAAAACTTGTAGCACACCAAACGGAAAACTGGCCGTATGCGAATCGACTATCCCCCAGGCCAACATTAGCATACTGATACCGTATCCGTTGATGGGATAACTATCCGCCAGCGTTCCAGACTGAAACATGAGCGTGTCCTCAATGAACGCACGCGGGCCCCACAGCAGCCAGGGGAGAACGCTCACCGCCAAACCCCCAGCTAAGACCAGGAGCGGTTTTCTAACGCGCCTAACCCGCTCGGCGGGCGAACCCTGTCCGGCGACATAAAGCATGTAGAATGGCACAAAGAACCAGGCCAGTTGTTTGGTAGCACAGGCGAGCGCGAATGTAACTGCCGACCAACAGTTACGTCCTTGTTGGAGCAACGCCAGGGTCACGACGATCCAAAATAGCACAAGGATATCATTGCGCCCCTCAACCAGGTAAACAGTCAGCAGCGGGTTGAGCGCCAGGACAATGCGCAGCATCTGCCGGTCGTAAGGTGGCGCGGCCAGCCGCCCGCCGATCGCGATTAGCCCTGCATACAGCAGCAAATAAATCACGCGATGATCGAACCAATCCAGCACCTGCTCTCCCAGCCAGTGAACCGGCAGCGGCAGCAAGAACGTCAGCGGCATGTAAGGATAGTGATATAAGGCAGGATTTTCGGTCAGATCGCCCACCTGGAAATCCCAGTCGCTCATTGACGTACTGGTGTAGTCGGCGGTGTAAGGATTCTGGGCGTGCCATGTGAAACGTGCCGCTTCTTCGCTCTGGATCAGGCCATCATGTACACAGTGGTGCGGTTCGGACTGGCTGCGAACGGCGATCGCCAGTACAGTCGGCAGAATAACGAGCAGCGTGACAACAATGCCGAGCAGTGTTGTGCTGCCCGGCGAAATGCCGGTCGACGAAACCGGCGTACCCAGCCAGGCGTAAATCCAGCCCGCCCCTACCAATGCGATCACCAGGAAACGTAATTCGTTGAGAGAACAATCCTCTAGCGGCTCAAACAAAATATAGCTCAAGGACAAAATCGACAGCAGCAGAAGATCAAAAAGGGGCGGTAAAGCGCCGAGTTTATTCATACTTGAGCCTTAAAGCTACCCTAATTATTCAACAATGTCCCCAGTGTACACTGCCCGACACGGTTAAGCAACCAGCACCGCCGCCCGGACAGTTTTTCGCCAGCGGATTCTGGGGTACACTCTCCGACAGCACGACCGTAGCGCAGAAAGGCGATATGAACGAATTTCCAGCAGGCACCACCATCGGCGGCTACCAAATCCGCGAGGAGATCGGGCGCGGTGGCATGGCGACCGTCTATCTGGCCCACCAACTGTCTATGGACCGTGACGTCGCCCTGAAGATGCTGCCGCCGCAACTGCTCAACCAGCCCGTTTCTTTGGAGCGCTTCAAACAAGAAGCCAGCATTGTCGCCCGCCTTGAACACCGCGCCATTGTGCCGGTCCATGATTACGGCGAATACCAGGGCATGCCCTACATCGTCATGCGCTATCTGGACGCGGGATCGGTCGACAGCCTGCTGGCCGATGGCCCCCTTGCATCGGCGCGCACTCTGGCCATCCTGGAGCAGATCGCGCCAGCGTTGGACTACGCCCATCGCCAGGGCGTGCTGCACCGCGATCTGAAGCCGAGTAATATCTTGCTGGACACAAACGGCGATGCGTACATCACCGATTTTGGCATCGCGCGCATCCTGGGCAGCAACACCAAACCGCTGACCACCAGCGGCGTGGTGGGCACGCCGTCGTACATGTCGCCGGAACAGGCCCAGGGCCACGATCTCGACGGGCGCAGCGACCTGTATTCGCTGGGAGTCGTGCTGTTCGAAATGCTCACCGGCTACCGGCCCTTCGAAGGGGACACCCCCTACAGCGTCGCCGTTAAGCACGTCACCGAAGCTGCCCCAGCCGCGAGTGGATTCAATCCCCACCTCCCCCAGGCAGTGGACCGCGTCCTGGCCAAAGCGCTGGCCAAAAAGCCCGATGACCGCTACCAGACCGCGCACGATCTGGCAACGACGCTCAAAACAGCGTTGGAAACCCCCGACGAGATGCCCGAAACCGAGCCGTCATTGAACCAGGCGCTCCAGGCCGGGGAAGCGCGCCGCAATCAGGAAGGCGGCCCCGCGCTGTCGCAGCCGGCACCTTTGCCGCGCCACCAACGCGATGAAAGCCTGCCATCGCCGCATCTCCAGCTGATGCCCGCCTATCGATCCTCGCGCTCGCGCGCCTATCACCCACCACGCCACCGCCGCCCCTGGCTGACCTGGGGCACAGTCGTGCTGCTCATCAGCGGGCTGCTGCTGGCAGTGGGCTTGCTGGGCGCGTACTATCTGATGGCCACGGACAACTCCGATGGCGAGGGGCCAGTCCCCAATGATCCCTTCAGCCAAACGGCCATCGTGAAACTCACCCAGACGAAAGCCGCGCGCCCCACCATCCCGCCCACCAACACCGCGCGCCCTGCCGAACCAACGAGCGGCCCAACGCCGGCCTATGCCGAGCCGGTCGCCAGCCCCACCCCAACACCGACGCCCGGTGATGGCGCGTCGGTCACGTCGCCCTATTGATGCAGCGCGAAGCCCTCCCATCAAAAACACCGGGGCATGAAGGCCCCGGTGCAAGAGTGTTGTGTCCCGTCTGGGAGATTTACCAGCCGCGCTTGTTTTCTGCCGCAATCTTGATCGCATCCAGTACGCGCTCCAGTCCGGCGGACACGCTGCCGCGCGGCAGATGAAAGCGCACCACGCGCCGCTTCTTGGCCTGCAGCGCTTCCAGATCGCCCTGGGCCTGCGCGCGTTTGAGCAGCATGAAGTCATACGGCGCACCCGGGATCGGGATTTCCTCGTAGTTGTCGACCGTGATCTGGATGAAGACGCCGTTATTTTTGCCGCCTTTGTGCAGTTGGCCGGTCGAGTGCAGGAAACGCGGCCCATAGCCCAACGTCACCGCGCGGGTAGTGGCGTGCCGCAGTTCCTCGCGGATGGCCTCCAGCAGCCTGGTATGCCGTTCGGTGGGGGCCAGGTACGCCATCAGGGCGATGTAATCGCCGGACCGCGCCAGGCTCATATGCGACAGCAGCAGGTTGATCAACTCGCCGTGCTCAAAGCTGCGCTGGTTGCCAATCCGGTGCAGCGTGTCGACCGTCGTGCTGTCGGCGTAGAGCTTGAGGCCGTCTTCTTCGAGCACCGGCTCATCGGCGGGCAAGTCCCCGTGCGCCTCGACATAGTCTAGCAAGTGGCTGGTGTTTTCCTTGCTCTCGCGCACGTTCGGTTGATCGAAGGGGTTGATGTGCAGGAAATGCCCGGCGATAGCGGTCGCCAGTTCCCAACGGAAAAACTCGCCGCCCAGCGCGTACGGATCGTCCAGGCGCAGCGTCAGCACCGGATGCCCGGCCAGCTTCAGGTTCTCGACGTCCACGTCCAGGTCGAGATTTTCATCCGCATCGCCCACGCGCAGATAGACAAACAGCCGGTCGTCGTCAAAATTGCGCGGATCGTCGGGATAGATCCCGGCCACCGGTACGATGCCCCGGCCTTCTTTGCCGGTGCTCTCGGCGATCAACTGTTCCGCCCACAGTCCAAAGCTGTCGATCTGGGGCGTGGCGACGACGCACAGCTTGTCGTGCCCACGTCCGGCCAGGTACCCCATGATCGTCCCCAACCAGGCCGCCGGGTTATTCGTGGCTGACACCCGGCGCTCGCAGGCAGACGCCATGTTGCGCGCGCTGGCCAGCAGTTTTTCCAGGTCCAGGCCCATCACCACTGCCGGCACCAGGCCAAAGTAGCTCAACACGCTGTAGCGCCCGCCGATATCCTCGGGGTTCAAGAATACATACCCGAAGTTCTTCTCGCGCGCGATCTCGTGCAGCGGCGATCCTTCGTCGGTTACTGCGCAGAACTGCTCGCCCGCCTTATCGCCTTTTCGCTCTTCCACCAAGCCGGAATAATACTTATACAGCGACAGCGTCTCGACCGTCGTGCCGGATTTCGTCGACACGATAAACAACGTGTGATCGAGATCGGCGGCTTCGGTCGCCAACCAGATCGCCTGCGGATCGGTGGTGTCCAGCACCGTCAGTTCCGGGAAGCCCTCGATTTTGCCGAAGGTCTGCCGCATCACTTCCGCCGCCAGACTGCTGCCCCCCATGCCCAGCAGCAGCGCATGGGTATAGCCGCGCGCCTGTACCTCCTCGCGCAGCGCATACAGCGGGGCATAAAACGCCTCGTCCTGATGCACAATATCCAGCCAGCCGAGCCGGTCGCGGATGATCTGCTGGTGGGCGGCTTCCTCTTTCCAGACCGTCGGGTCTTTGTCCCACACCCGGCGCACGTCCTCTAACTGCTGCAGAGCGTCTTCGATGTCGTGTTCGTAGGCCGCCATTGCGACATCCTGGCGCGCCAGCACCCCGGTGAGGAGCACCTGACGCTTGCCCTCCACCGCTTCGAGCAGACGGTTAAAATCGTTGGCGAACGCCTCCACGCCGTCGCTCTGCAACTGCTGCACGACCTTGTCCATCTGCACGCCGACTTCGGCCAGTTTATCCATGATTTCGCCGGCCTGCTCGCTACCCTGTTCCAGGGTAGCGGCGACCTTGCCGTGATCTTTGAAGGCCTCGATAGTGCGCGGCGGCAGCGTGTTGACCGTGTGCGGGCCGATCAGGGAATCCACGTAATAGGTATCCGGATAGTTCGGGTTTTTGGTGCTGGTGCTGGCCCACAGCGGACGCTGCACGCGCGCCCCTGCCGCGCGCAGCCGTTCAAACCGTTCGCTCTCGAAAAGCTCCTTAAAGCGCGCGTAAGCCAGCTTGGCGCTGGCGATGGCAGCCTGCCCGAGCAGTTCGCGGTTAACCTGGGCGTGCTCGAACCCGCCGCGCAGCCGCCCGGCGCGAATGTTGCTTTCCAGAATGTTATCGACCACCGTATCGATCCGGCTGAGGAAGAAGCTGGCCACCGACGCCACGTGCGAAATATCCTGCCCGGCGTCCAACCGGCGCTCCAGCCCGCGGATGTACCGTTCGGCGACCTGTACGTAGTTCTCGACCGAGAACAACAGCGTCACATTCACGTTGACGCCGGCAGCGATGGCATCTTCAATCGCGGGCAGCCCTTGCTGCGTGCCCGGAATTTTGATCATCACGTTGGGACGGTTGACCAGCTCGAACAGCCGTTTGGCTTCGGACAGGGTCTCGTCGGTTTCGTACGCGAGCAGCGGCGACACCTCCAGACTGACATACCCATCTTCACCACCGGACTCCTCGTACACCGGTTGGAGCACGTCGGCTGCCGCCTGAATGTCTGCCACCGCCAACGCTTCGTAGGTTTCCATCGCGTCCAAATCCAGCAGACCGGCAATGGCCTCGTCATACTCCGCGGTATCGCCGATGGCCTTGGCAAAAATCGTCGGGTTGGATGTCATCCCGACGATGCCGCTCTCGACCAGTTCTTTCATCTCGCCGGACGTGATCAGACTACGCCGGATGTAATCCATCCAGATACTTTGACCAAATGCTTGAACATCGATCAGTGGGTTTGTTGCCATCCCCAAAAGCCTCCTAATCTATTCTTCCGCGCCGATGCCAGCCTGCTCGATGGCGCGTACTTTGTTATGACGCCGTACGTGGCGTTCCTGGTCGGACTCAAAACGTGCCTTGACGAATGCATCGGCCAGCTCTTGGGCCAGGGCCACCCCGATAATACGGCTGCCCACACACAAGACGTTCATGTTGTCATGCTCCACCCCCTGATGCGCCGAATAGGTGTCATGACACAGCGCCGCGTAAATGCCGGGCATTTTGTTGGCGGTGATGCTGGCCCCGACCCCGCTGCCGCAGACCACAATGCCCCGTTCCGCCGCGCCATCCAGCACTTGCTGGCCAACCGCCCGGGCGAAATCCGGGTAATCGACCGACTGGCCGGCATTGCCCGTCCCGACGTCAAGCACATCATGTCCCTGCGAACGAAGATAATCGACCAATGCAGATTTGAGAGAAAATCCTGCATGATCCGCGCCAATTGCAATTTGCATAATCAACCTGCCTTTAATTATTGTAGAATGAACCTGGGGGGATTATAAAGAAAAGCTAGGCGCTGCACAATGCAGCGCCTGACCTGGCTTGCCACACGAAGGCCATTAGCCCGGATTAAGCGTGGGGGACGGACCAGCCGTCGGCACGGGTTGTGAGGTGGGCGGCGGCCCCAGGGTCGGCGCACTGTCCACGGCACCATCGCCCGCTGGGGTAGCATCCGCCGGCACCACCGGGGCGACCGGCGCAGACGTATCCGCCACGCACCGGAACCCGACCGAGGTGCTGGGCAGGCCGGGATCGGCACTCATCCGGTGCACTGACCGCAAGAACAGGGGCACCGTGTCCCAACTGCCGCCGCGAATCACCTTTTCACCGATCGGGCTGGTGGGCGGCCCCATTGGGTTCGGTTCGGTGGCGATAGGCAACTGATAGTAGTCTTGCTGGTACCAATCAGACACCCACTCGGCCACATTCCCGGCCAAGTTGTACACCCCGTACTCGCTCGCGCCGTTGGGATAGGTCTCGACCGGCTCGGTACCGTCCGCGCCCGAGCGAGACGAATTGGCCCGGGCGGGGTCGAAATCGTTGCCCCAGGGGTAGATGCTGTTTTGCGATCCACGTGCCGCGCGCTCCCATTCGGCTTCGGTCGGCAGCCGCCGTCCGATCGTCCGGCAGTACTCGTCCGCGCCCCACCACGTTACCAGCGTCACCGGGTGCGTGCTGTAAATGGAAGCGTTGCGGACCGAATAGGTCGTGCCATCATAGTCGATATAACTCAGGTTCGGTCTTTCCAGCACGGTTTCGGCACAGGGTTTCCCCTGGCAGCCGGTCTTGTGGCTCTCCGGGCCTTTCCAGTTCAAGAAAACGACATACTGGGCCAACAAGACCTCGTAAGTTTCCATCTGAAAACTATCGACCGTCACCTGGTGCGCAGGGATCGCATCCTGCACCCACGCCAGTTCGCAGCTCGAGTCGTAGATCGCGCATTCGTCAACCGCGTCTTTACCCTCCTCCGGCAGCGTGCCCATCTGGAACATCCCGCCGGTGACAGGCACCAACTCCGTCTGGATGGCCTGTAATTCGGCGGGCACATCCGAGCCTTCATCCGGGAAAAATACGGTCGGCGTCGGCGCGCTGGCCGGCTGCGTCCCAACAGGTGGCGCATCCCCGCCCTGGTCACCACCGGCGGCGGCCACATCCGGAGCCGGGGCAGTAGTCGCCCCAGGGGTATCCGCCGCAGGCAGCGCTGTCTGTTCCGGCGTCGTGGTAATGTTGGCTGCCGCTGCCGGCGTGACGAGGTCCCCTGGTGTTGGAGACTGGGCTGGTGCGGGACTGCCCGCCGCATCACCATCTGCGCCCGCATCCATAGCGGGCGCTGTCTGCTGTGCGTTCGCAGTCTGGAGGGCGCTTTGTGCAGTGGCGGCCTGCCATGTGGCCGCGACGGCGGTCTGGTTCGGCTCAATCTGCGCCTGACCGGCCCCCACATCCGACACCGCGCCCGGCGTTGGCGTATCGTTCTCAAGCGCGGGGAAGGTCAAGGCCCCAAACGCATAGCCTGCCACACAGGCCACCATCGCCATCCCTAATCCCAATACCATACCAATCATGAGCCATTGCCAACTTCCCTCGCGGGTGCGGCGGCGCAGGCTGCCATAGTCACTGTTCATTAATACCAACTCCTGGTCTTGCTTGCCGACCTCGAACCACACACAATGATACCGTCCTCACGTGTGAAGACCAAACGCCCACCCTACGCTTCCTCATCGGTTGCGGCCAGTTCCCCCAGGCGGTGATACGTCGCTTGCAGGGTCAGTGCATCCGCCACATGAAACGGCTCCGGCGCTTCGACGGCGACGCTGCCGCGCACATCATGATCATGCAGCGCCTGCAGCAAATCCCGGTAACGTAGATCGGCCTCGTTCAGCGGCAGATGATGGCGCTCACCACGCGGACCGTAGGCAATCCCGGACATGTGCGCGTGCAGGTTCTCCAAACCGTCACGGCCCAACGCAGCCTCCACCGCCTTGAAGATGTCCACGAACTCCGCGTAGCTGTTCATCCGCCCGGTGCGTGCGTGCAGATGGGCAAAGTCGATGCACGGCAGCACCCCCGGCACTTCCCGGCTGAGTTGCAGCACTTCGTCCAGCGAGCCAAAGACCGCGCCCTTGCCCATCGTCTCCGGGCGCAGCGTGACCTCCACCCCTTCCTCATCAAGAATGCCCCGAATGTCCAGCAACTTCTGCTTCATTCGTTCGTAAACTTGTTCAGGAGGCTGCTCGTGATAGGACCCGGGATGAAAGACGATATCCCGCGCGCCGGACAAAAATCCCTTACGCGCCGCGGCCAGCAGACGCGCATCGCTTTTGCGCATCAGGTCCGCCGTCTGGCTGTTGAGGTTGATACTGTAGTTTCGCCAAAAACACGGAAAAGCGAAAGAACGAACCCGATGTTCTTTAACAATAGACACGCCGAAGCAGCCCAGACCGCGCAGGTGGACTGAACAAGCGTGAGATAGCGGGAACTGACAAGCG
>DAOTUD010000110.1:0-21819 GCA_034437275.1 Anaerolineae bacterium | reverse complement strand
CAGCGACTTTTCATGCTCGGACTGGCGCAGCGCCTCGTCGATGCGGGCACGCTGGATCGCCAGCGCGTACAGCACCGCCAGCCGCTTGGCCAGCGACAGGTCCTGGGGCGTGTAATCGCGCGGGGAGTTCGCCAGCGCAATCTGGCCCACCAACTGGTCCCCGATCATGGCCGGTACGGACAAAAAGCGCTCGACCGGCACGTGGCCTTGCGGCGTCCCGGCTGAGCGCGGGTCAGCGGTGATGTCGTTGCTCAGCAGCGGCGCGTGGTGGTCCAGCACCCAACCCCACAGCCCGCCAAATTCCTCGAACACGATGTCCTTGCCACTGACATCACACTTATCCCACACCTCGCCGACCATCGTTGGGCACACCAGGTAACCGGTGTCCGGGTCGATGTAGCCGACATAGCCGATGGTGCTACCGGTGATCTGCTGGGCGGTGTTGAGCACGCCTGCGGAAATGGCCTCGATGGGCCTGGTTTCGAGCAGCAACTGTGATAACTCGGCCAGCATGGCGTTGATCTCGGCGTCGCGCTCCAGCACATCCCAGGCGCGCTGCTCCTCGGTGCGGTCGTAGAGCACACAATGCGTCTGCTTAAACTGGCCGTGCTCGTCATACCCAATCCGCCCATCGATGGCCACCGTCAGCCGCGAGCCATCCTTGTGGAGCATATCGTATTCGACACCGCGAGCCTCGCCCGCAGCTATGAACCGCTCGAAGTTCTGCCGCAAGCGCCCGCGCTGCTCCGGGACGACGAAATCGCCAAACCAGCGCCCGATCACTTCCTCGCGGCTGTAGCCCAGCAGCCCTTGCCAGGCCTGGTTGACCTCGATATAGCGGCCCTCAATATTGAGCGATTGGTAGCCCAGCGGCATCCGTTCGTAGAGCACCCGGAAGCGGTGCTGGCTTTCGCGCAGCGATTGCTCGACCTGCTCGTGGCGGCCTAGCATCCACGACAGCACAATGCCAAACAGCGTAAAAGAGCCGATGATGACGAATCGGGTATACACCTCGCGCACGGGTATATTCAAACTGAACAACTGCGAGAGGGAGCGTTCGCTGTAGAAAAAGCCATAGTCCAGGACGGCATCAAACAGCGCGGCCACCAGGCCGCTTATTACCGCCCACACAATGATCCGGTTCCACAGCTTCATGATGCTCGCCTAGGCTAGATTTACCGGCACCTTTCTGTATTATACCTGATGACACAAAAAAAGCCGGAACGATTGTCCGGCGTAGCGAGGCCCCATCTCACGGGACATTACACCCGTGTGACATACGAGCCGTCGCGCGTATCGACGCGGATCACGTCGCCCTCTTCGACAAACAGCGGCACCGTCACTTCCAGCCCGGTCTCGATTCTCACCTTCTTGGTCGCGCCGGTCGCGGTATCGCCGGCCACGGCCATCTCCGACTCGACGACTTTGTGCTCTACGTTGGGCGGCAGTTCGTAGTCGATCACTTCGGTGCCGTAGTATTGCAGCTTGAGTTCCATGTTCTCGCGCATGTACAGCACATCGTCGCCGAACTTGTCGCGGCTGAGCTGTGGCTGCTCGTAGGTCTCGATGTCCATGAAGGTCAAGAAGCGATCATCGCCGAACAGGTATTCGACCGGCTTGGTCTCGATGAAAATGTCCTCGACCCGTTCGCCGGAGTTGAAGGTCATCTCGCGCGTCGTCCCGGACCGCAGATTGCGCACCTGCACGCGGATCGTTGCACCGCCACGCCCGGTCTTGTTGTGATGGTAGTTCAACACTTTGTAGATTTCACCGTCCAGGGTGAAGTTGGTCCCATTGCGAAGCTGATTCACGTCAATCATCGGTTTGTATTCGTCCCTCGTTTAACCTTACCAAAACCTGTCAGCGCCGGCAGTGATAGCGGCGATGTCCTGGCGCTGCAGTTAACATATCCCGGGTGGGACTGTCACTATACCAGGAAATCCGGCGCGCTTCAACGGGCAGTTAGCCCTGGTCGAGCCACGCCGTCGCCACGCGCGGCAGATCGGCCAGCGACCCACGCTGCACCCGGCACGCCGGTAGGCTGTCCAGGAACGACTGCCCATAGCGCTTGGTCACCACGCGGTTATCGAGCAGCACCACCACGCCCCGGTCGGTCGTGGTGCGGATCAAGCGCCCGAAGCCCTGGCGGAAGCGCAGGATCGCGTCCGGCACGGCGTACTGCATGAAGCTGTTGTCGTAGAGTTCGGAGCGCGCCGCGAAGATCGGGTCGGACGGCACCGCGAACGGCAGCCGCACGATCACCAGCACGCTGAGATCGTCGCCCGGCACATCCACGCCTTCCCAAAACGAGCGCGTGCCCAGCAGCACGGCCTTTTCCGTCTCCTTGAAGCCGTCCAGCAAGCTCTGGCGGCTGGTGCCGTCGCTCTGGTCGAAGACGGTGATATCGCCCAACGCCAGGCGCGGCGCGATGGCGTGCGCCGTCTGCCGCAGCTGGGAGTAGCTGGTGAACAGGCCCAGCAAGCGCCCGCCGGTGGCGGCGGCCAGTTCGATCAGCCCGCGCTCGACATGGCGCTGGTACTCGTCGCGGCGGTTGGGGGCCGGGATGTCGGTCGGCACGTAGACCAGCGTGTTCTGCTCGTAATCAAACGGCGAGCCGACCACCGTCGCGGTGATGTCGTACGTGCTCAGCCGGTCGCGCATGTAGTCGAAGGTGCCGCCGGTGCGCAGCGTGGCGCTGGTCAGCACGACCGAGTCTTTGGTCTGCCACAGGTGTTCGTCGAGCAGCGGCCCGACGTTCAGCGGCGCAGCATGGATCGACACGCGCTCGCGGTCCTGCCCCACCTGCGCCCAGTAGATCATGTTGTCCTGCGGCTCGTTGGAGAACGCGCCAAGCTGGATGTGGGCGGTTTCCAGGTGGCGCGCCGCCGCCTGCACACTGGAGAGCAGGTCGTCGAATTCGATCACGTCGAACTGGTCCAGCCCGGCCAGCCCTTTCGCCAGCCGGTTCATCGCGCTGGAAAGCCCCTGCGTGAACTGGCTGAGCACCTTCCAGGCCGCCACCACCCGCGCCCAGTGTTCCTGCTGCCGGACCTGGGGCGTGATGCGAATCTGGGTCATGAAATCATTGCGCCGCAAGGCCCCGGTGCTCTCCAGAAAACCGTACAGCGTGCTGAAATACTGGCGCACATGGTAGCCCATCGCCTCGACGGTGGCGGCGACGTTGTTCACGTACTCCTCGATCTGGCTGAAGTAGCTATCCGGCACGCTGCCGCGCGTGCTGCGCAGCACGTCGCCCAGCAGCCCGGCACGCGGGCCGCCCAGGTCCTTGATCTGGCGCTGGAGCGTGACCTGGTTGATCTGGTACGACAGGCCGTTGGTGGTGGCGTCTTCGAGATGGTGCGCCTCGTCGATC
The DNA here is from genome assembly GCA_034437275.1 of Anaerolineae bacterium. Lineage (GTDB taxonomy): Bacteria > Chloroflexota > Anaerolineae > Aggregatilineales > Aggregatilineaceae > TC-15. Next base: position 18,446 of record DAOTUD010000110.1, on the reverse strand, counting down.
ACCAGGTAGCGGTAATCCGGCAGCACGCGGTTACCAATCTGCACATCGGACAGCAGCAGCGCGTGGTTCACCACCAGGATGTGCGCCGCTTCGGCCTCGCGGCGCGCCTTGTAGAACGGGCACACACCGTGCATGTGCTCGTCGCAGCGGGCCAGCGTGCAGCCTTCGTCCGCCGCGCTCAGCCGCGACCAGACCACATTTTCCTCGAAGCCGCGCAGCGAAATCTCGCCCCGGTCGCCGCTGTCGGACTCCAGCAGCCACACCAGGATTTTGGCCAGCACGCGGATTTCGCCGACCGAGGTCGGCGTGCGGCGGCGCAGCGTTTGCAGGCGGCGCGGGCACAGGTAGTTGTTGCGCCCCTTGACGACCGCCGCCCGGAACGGCACACCCAACGCCGCCGCCAGCATCGGCAGGTCCTTGTTGATGAGCTGGTCCTGCAAGTTAATCGTCGCCGTGCTGATCACGACGCGCTCGTTGTTCTGCGTGGCCCAGTAGATGGCAGGGATAAGGTAGGCCAGGCCCTTGCCAACGCCGGTCGGCGCTTCGATCATCAGGTGCTCGCCCTGGTTGAAGGCGTCGCTCACCCGGCGCAGCATCTCGACCTGCTGAGCGCGGTGCTCGTAGCCGGGGAAGGTCTGGGCCAGTTCGCCCTCCGCCTCAATCGTCGCGGCCAGCGCGTCCACGTCCAGCGGGTGGCGCTCGGTGTCGGGGCGCAGCGGGTGCCACCCGTGCGCAGGCGGCTGGAAGACATCATCCAGCGAGATTTCGTCGCGCTGTTTGTCGGTGAGGGCGGTCTTGCTGCGCTCCTGGAGCGCGGCCATGAAGACCGGCTCGGCGTTCCAGTCCAGCCCACGCGCCGCCTCGACGATCTCCTGGAGCAGCGCCAGCGGCAGGTCCAGGATACGCTGCCACAACGCATAGTACAGCTTGCCGGTCGCAATGGCATCGTCCAGCGCGCGGTGGGCGTGTTCGAGTTCCAGGCCCAGCGACGCGGTGAGGTGCGTCAGGTTGTAGCGGGCAATGCGCGGCAGCATGACCGACGCCAGGTCGTAGGTGTCCAGCGGCAGGTTGGTGGTCCCCACGCCGAAACGCTCCAACATGCCCAGGTCGAACATGATGCGATGGCCCAACACGGGCGCGCTGCCGATAAAGCGCCGCAGGTCGCCCAACACCTCGTTAATACGCGGCGCGCCGATCAGGTCTTCGGTGCGGATGCCGGTGATCGCGGTGATCCGCTCCGGCACCGTGCGGCCCGGGTTCACCAGCGTACTGAACGTATCCAGCACTTCCCCATCCTGGAAGCGCGCTGCACCGATCTCGATAATTTCGTCTTCGTATTTGTTCAGGCCTGTGGTTTCCAGGTCCAGGGCGACGATCACGTCGCGCATAATTCACTCCATTCTAGATTTTGAGTAACGCCGAACGAGGGGTATTGTATCACATTTGCGCCGGCTGCGATCCACCACTATTATCGCAACCGAGGGTATAATAGGGTTACCGGCCAACCATCGTCAAGACATAATCGGCAAGGATGAAAGCAGGATGGAACTCAAGGACGTCTGGAACTCGGTTACACATGTCCGCAACGAGGACGAAGAGATCATCGCGGTCCAGGTCCCGATCGATATGTGGCGCTTTTTGATCGACCGCGTAGAAGACCTGGAAGACCGCACCGGAGCACGGGCGCGCCTGTCCCGGCTGCGCCAGTCGCAGGAATCCGACGAGGTAGACTAGCCATGCGCTATATCAAGATACTGCTGATCATGGTGGTGATCGTCGGGCTGGCGGCCTGCGGCGAGAGCGACGCAGACGACGCCACGCCGATCCCGCCTACGACGCTCGCCACCCAGGCCCCCACCCAGCCGCGCATCCCCCCGACTCGGATCGTCACTGCCGAGCCAACCCGCACCCCGCAGCCCACCCCGACCCTGACCTATGCCGCCGTGTTGGAGCCGCTGGTGGGGTCATGGGCGTTATATTTCGATATCGAACTGCAAGAGTTAGCGATCGAACCCGGCGCGACGATCCAGACGATCACGTACACCACGTCGATCAAGCTGCAGGTGAACATGGACGGCACCATCACCGCGCAGACCGGGCTGCCGGACAGCCCCACCGCCGCCGGCGAAAGTGGGCTGGACGCGTCGCGCCTGGTCTTCAATCCGCGCGTCAGCCAGCCGTACTGCAACCCCGACATCCTGCACACCACCCCGCTGCAATACACCATCGACGGCGACACGTTCGTACAGGATGGCGCGGTGTGGGCACGGGTGACGATTGTCCCGGACTATCCCCGCCAGTTGGAGCACTACCGGCTGACGTGTGTCGAGTACCAGGATGTGCGTGACTACCAGGCCGCGATCCTGTGGCCGGCGCTGGATGCGGCGAACTGGCTGGAATGGACATTCCCCATCGACAGCGGCTACACGCAGCATCTCGAGCGCGAACTGACCGCGCAGCCGGGCACGATGCAGCGCCAGCTCAGCGGCACGCTGATCGCCGATATCCGTCTGGCGCGCAACTGAGGCGATCCGCAGGTGTGCAAACAATCCTGAGGCTTCCCTTGCTATCAGTCACCTGCTATAATCCAACTAACTCATAATCTCATATTTTCATAATCTATGAGTTGAGGAGCAGGAGTCAATGGCAAAAAAAGTGTATACCATTCAGGAAAATGGGCAGGTAACCTTACCAGCGGAATTCCGAAAACGCTATGGCCTCCAAAAAGGGGATGTGGTGGTTTTTGAAGAAACAGAAGACGGCCTGTTGATTAGCCCCAAGGTTCTGTTAGCAGCCAAGCTGATGGATGAGATTGGCGATGCCTTGCAAGAAAAAGGCATCAGTCTGGACGACTTGATTGAGTCTGGCCAAGCGATCCGCCAGGAAATCTACGACGAGAAGTACGGCCAGGAAATCGATGACGAATAGGGTATTTCTTGATGCCAGTGTTCTATTTGCAGCGGTTTACTCAACCACCGGCTCAGCACATGATCTGGTTTTGCTCGCCGTCGCAGACCAAGTCCAGGTCCTTATCAGCCAGGATGTAATGGATGAAGTAGAACGCAACCTGACCAAAAAAGTACCAGAAAAAATCGACACTCTCCACCAGCTAATGCAGTTGATCGAGCCGGAAATGGTAAACGATCCAACGACAGCAGCGGTCCAAGCCACAGCGGAATACGTAGCAGCCAAAGACGCCCCAATCGTCGCCGCCGCGATTGCCGCCCAACCAGACTATCTGGTCACTTATGACCGCAAACACTTGTTAGAACCACCGGAAGTGGCCCAACGCTCGGGCCTGACAATTGTTACGCCAGACATTGTGATCACAGCAATTCAAGAGGACGAGAATAAACAATAATCGCCCCAAACACCGCATCACTTCACCCAAAATAACGCCCCCAGGCCGGGGGCGTTATTGGTTATCGGGTTATCCGGATGTCGCGGCGTGCGCAGCTTAGCTGTCGCTGTTGTCGCCCGCGTCGTCATCCCCGGCATCATCAGCAGCCGCATCATCGGCAGCGTCGTCATCAGCCGCATCGTCGCCCGCATCGTCATCAGCGGCGTCATCATCAGCAGCTGCATCATCGGCAGCGTCGTCAGCCGCATCATCGGCAGCGTCGTCAGCCGCATCATCTGCGCCAGCGTCGTCAGCCGCATCGTCATCAGCGGCATCAGGTGCTTCGTACGCTGCCAGCAGGTCGTAGACCGTGTCGGCCTGTTCCTCCAGGGCGTCCACGTCCAGCCCGGCGAAGCTGAACTGCTCGCGCAGCACCTCGAACGTGGCATCCGTGTAGAACTGCCACAGGAACGCGCGCAGCAGCGGGTTGTCGTCGAACTTATCCTGGTTGAAGTAAACCCGCACCGGGTAGGACAGCGCGTACGAGCCGTCCGCGAAGGTGTCGAGTTCCGGCGCGACACATTTGCCGCTGTCGGGATTTTCGACCGCCAGCAGCTTGACGCTGTCTGGGTCGCCCTGGAAATCGACGTATTCGCTCCAGCGCAGGAAGGTGATGCCGTTGTTGGGGTTGTTCGGGTCCTGGGCGGTGTTGGCCACGCCCTGCAAGCGATAGAGCGGGTCGTCGTCTTCCACCCAGTCGATCCGGATGTTGAAGTTCGGGTTTTGCAGCAGCTTGATCAACACCAGATCGGTGTCGCCGGTGGACAGCGGCGGCACGACGAACAACAGCGACGTCTCCGGCCAGTCCGCGTCGACCGCATCCCAACTCGCCGCGCCGTCGCCCTTGTCGTTGGCGGCGGCAAACAGCGCGCTGGCCTGGTCTTGCGTCAGGCAGTCGTCCGCGATCCAGTCGTTGCCCGCCGGGACCGCGAACAGGATCGCCTCGTAGCCAAAATCGATGCCATACGGATCGACGTCGTCGCAGACCTCGTCCGGCACGCTGGTCGTCTGCAGCACGTCAACCTCACCGGCGCAGAAGGCTTCCCACCCGGCAGCATTACCATACCACTCGCCCGCAAACTGCGCATTGGTATAGCGCGTCTTGAACTCGTCGATGACGGGCGCGGTCAGGTCGTCCAGCACCGGCGTCCCGGCCATCGTGACGCTGCCTTCCTGCACGGTCGAGATCTCGACCGGCGTCGCGGGGCGAGTCAACGTGCGCCCGAGATTGCCCTGGGTGATGTTGTTCCAGCCGTATTCGTACAGTTCGGGCGGCGGCACGGTGTAGTCCCGGTTTTCGACCACTGCGCGCCCACCGTCCTCGTCCACCAGCACGGCGCGCATGAAGGCCTGCACATCCTCACGCTGGGCGCTGTCGGAACTCACGTACAGGTACACGGGCTGCGCCAGCGGGTAGCTCCCGTTGCCGACCGTGTTCAGGCCCGGGGCGACGCAATTTGTCATGCCGGCATCATCCACGTAGCCCACCTCGATCACGGTCAGCCCGTCCGGGGCCAACGCCGCATAGCTGGCCAGCGACATGAAACCGGTCGCGTCGGTGGCTTCGGTGAGCTGCTCCACGAGCGCGGCCATATCTTCGGTGCCTTCATAGCGCGCCGCGCGCAGTTGCCCGGACGGGACCAGCGCCTCGAACAGATCGTACGCGCGCATGAAATCCAGCGGCCCCCAGAATGTCAGCGGCTCGCCGTCGGTGGTCGCGCCCTGCGCCGCAGCCGGCAGCAGATCAGTCCAGACGACCTCCTCGGGCGCGTCGCTGGACCAGACGTCGTATACCTGGTTGTCGCTCAGGCAGGTTACCGGGGTGTCCGGCGGCGCCAGCAGGACCAGCGCCTCGTAGGCGATCAGGGTTTCGATGAAGCTGCGATCCTGGTTGCTGCACACGCGGATCGCGGAGTCGCTGATCGGCTCGGTGGACACCACCAGATCGGCGGTGCCTTCGCACATAGCGCGGAAGCCCGTATCCGGCCCCAGCAAATCGAGCGTGATCGCGTCCTCGTCCAGCGGGGAAGCATCGCGCAGTTCTTCCATCAGCACGTCGATGTCACGCTCGCGCGTGCCAGCGATCACAATCGGGGTGGGATCGTCACCATCGCCATCCTGCGCATAAGTGGCGGGCAGCGGCAAACTCAGTAGGATTAATAGTGTGACCAGCAAAACTGGCCGGAACGAACGCCAGGAATATGGCATGTGTGAATCTCCTCCAAGAATCATCATCCGAGTAAATCCACGCGCCAACGTGGACGCGTGAACAGTCCGAAAAATTGCTAAGCTGTGATTTTACACACTGGTGGAAATATGTCCAGCCTGGTTTGCACAAATACACAACACAAAATTTATGATAATTCAATGCATGTTGGTATAGTATCCCTGTAAACGTGAGGCTGAGTCGGGAGGAAACCTGATGCCACGCTACACTTGCGACCCAAACGTCAAATTGACCGGGCAAACCGTGCGCGCGCTGTTCGAGAATACCCAGCAAAACTCGGTGCGCCCGTATCTCGAGCAACACAACCTGCTCGACGCCGACGCGAACAAATGGTATCCGCTGCAAGCTGTGCTCGATATCCTCAGCGACCTGTCCGAACAGGGCGACGCGATGTTCAATTTCGTGGCTATCGGCATGGCCGCCGCCGACCTCAGCCCGCTGACGCCGCAGGCGAAAGCCATGGCGCTGGAGCAGTTTCTGCTCGCCTACCCGACGATCTACCAGCAGCGCCACCGCGACGGCGATCCGGGCCGTGTCCAGGCCGAGAAGGTCGCAGACAACCATATCGTGATGCGGCTGGAAACGCCCTACCCGGACGATATCATGTACGGGCTGCTGTACGGCTTTGCGCGGCGCTTCATGCCAGCCGGCAAGATGGTCAGGGTCACATATGATGACGATGCTCCGCGCCGCGAGCAGGGCGGCCCGGCCACGATTCTGCATGTGGTCTGGGATAGCTAAGGGACAGCCTGCCCGCTGGGCGCTGCTGGTACTGGCCGGGGTCATCGCGCTGTGCCCGCCCGCCGCCCGCGCTGGGCCTGCCGAACCCGACCACCCCCCGCTGATCGGCACGCCGCAGGCACTCGCCCGCTACTGGCACGATCAACGCTGGGTGCCGGGAGATGCGTACGCCTGTGCGCTGTACGCCCAGGCGTCGGTCATGCATGCGCAGGGCTACGACTTCCAGGCCGAACTGGACGCGATGCGCGCGCTCGGCCAGCGTGACGGCTGGTACGATCCGCGACGCGGCGCAATCGGCCTGGGGCAGCCCTTCCGCGCCCGCGCGATCCCGTACCGGAGCTTCGGCAGCCCGCTGGACGACTCGCTGACGCACGACCGCGCCCTGTACCGGCTGATGCGCGAGCTTTCCGCCGGGCGCTACGTGATCGTCAACGTGGACGCGCAAATTCTGCCGTACTATCACGGCTCGGCGATCCAGTGGCACACGCTGTGGATCACCGGCCTGCGGCTGGACGCAGCGGGCCGTGTGACGACCATCATCGCCAACGACAGCTACCGGGGGCCGGCGGTCGCGTACGCAGTCGAAGATTTTCTAGACGCCTGGGCCAGCGACTTTAACTACTACGGCATCTTTGTGCAGGCCCACGCCCACACACAGTAATGGAACCCTACATGACATTCATTAAACGCACCTACACCATTCCGGATTTTGCAGCCGCCGTCGATGACCTGCTGCGCCACAGCGGCGATAGCTGGGCAGCAGTGCGCCACCGGTCCATCGACCGCGCCTTCGCTGAGCGCATCATGCTGGCCGTGACGGAAGTGAACGGCTGCCGCTTCTGCCATTACGGCCATGCGCGGCTGGCGCTGCGCGCCGGGGTGACAGAGGACGAACTCCGCGCGCTGGCTGCCGGGGATTTCGACGCCCTGCCCCCGGCCCAGATCACCGCGCTGCTGTTCGCCCAACACTATGCCGAATCGCGGGGCCAGCCCGACCCCTCCGCGCGCACCCGGTTGGACGCGACCTATGGATCGCAGGCCGCCCGCGAGATCGTGGCGCACATCCGCATGATCATGCTGGGCAATACCTTCGATGCGCTGTGGCACCGGCTGCGCGGGGTGCGCGTGCCGCACAGTTCAATCTGGCACGAAATTGGCGTGCTGGGCGGCATGGTGATCATCGTCCCGGCCCAAATTGTTGTCACCATCGGGCGACGGCTGTTACAGTCATAGCCTGTTTGACCTGGATGGTCAGAGAGGATGTGACGACATGGGATCACTTGCCCCGGAAAGCCGGGGACCACTCGGTAAAGCGTGGTGGCGGCTGATCCGCTTTGGCTTTCGCCTGCTGTACAACGAGATGGCTTTCACGTATGACCTGGTAAGCTGGGTCGTCAGCCTGGGGCAGTGGCGCGCCTGGCAGCGCGTCGCGCTGGACCACCTCAACACGCCGCCCGGTGCGCGCGTGCTGGAACTGGCGCACGGCACCGGCAACTTCGAGCTGGACCTGCACGCCGCCGGGTATCGCACCGCCGCGCTGGACATCAGCCGGGCGATGGGCCGCATCGCGTCCCGCAAACTGCGCCGTAACGGGATCGCGCGCCCGCCGCTGGTGCGCGGGCAGGCGCAGGCGCTGCCCTTCCCCGCCGCCAGCTTCCCCAGCGTGGTGAGCACCTTCCCGACCGAGTTCATCATCGACCCGCGCACCCTGGCCGAGATTCACCGCGTACTCGCGCCGGGCGGGCGGCTGGTGGTCGTCTTCAACGGCGTGCTGGGGCGCAGCGAGGACGCCCGTAACGCGCTCGAAGAGCTGCTGGAGTTCGCCTACCGTGTCACCGGGCAGCGCGGCCCCTGGCCGGTCAATGTCGAGCAGCGGTTGGTCGATGCCGGGTTCGCGCCGCGCGTCATCACCGAGACGCTCAAACGCAGCACCGTGCTGCTGTTCATCGCGGAGAAAAACGGCCCAGATACAGCATAAACATAACAGGACAGGTGGTGTAACCTGCCCTGCTGATTTTATCCCGTCCTGTGATCGTACAAATGTTAATCGCCGGAAACCGCCGCCGGGACCACGTCCTCGCTGACCGGCTGCGCCGCACGTTCCGCCGCCAGCACACGCTCCAGCGCCGCGATGCCGACCTCCAGCATCCCGCGATCCGGCGGGCGCGTCGTCAGGTTTTGCAGCGCCAGGTTGGGCTTGATCATCACGCGGATGATGGGATTATCCTCGTGCTTGGCCGTGAAGCGAATGATCTCGTAGGCGATACCCGCGATGGGGAAGATCAGCCCCACGCGCGAGAGCAGCAGCAGGATCACGTTGTCCGGTCGCCCAGTGATGATGTGGATCAGCACCGAGAGCACGACCAGCGTCAGCAAAAAGGCCGTGCCGCAGCGCGGGTGCTGGATCGAGTGCTGCGCCACGTCGTCGGGCGTCAATTCAGCCCCGGCTTCGTAGGTGTTGATCGTCTTGTGCTCCGCGCCGTGATAGCCAAACAGCCGCTTGACATCTTCCATGAAGCCAATCGCCCAGATATAGCCGATCAACAGCGCCAGCTTGATCACGCCTTCGATGATATCGGCGATCAGCTTGCTGTCCATGCCGATCACCCAGCGGATGAAGGCCGACGCCGCCGCCGGCAGCACGAAAAACAGCCCGATGCCCATCGCCAGCGAAAACGCCACCAGCCCGATCCCGGCGGCGCTCTCGAACGAGAAATCGAAGTCCTCGTCCTCCTCTTCGAGCGCCACATCGGCGGACCACATCAACGCCTGCGTGCCCAGCCCCAGCGCATCCCACAGCAACACCAACCCGCGCACAAACGGCAGTTTGGCGATCCGGCCCCGGTACAGCGCCTTGTTGAGCGGCACCTCTTTGATCGCGATGTCGCCCATCAGCGACGCCTTGTCCAGTTCCGGTTTGAACCGATCCAGGATCCGCACCCCGTCCACCACCACGGACCGGCCCTTTTTGCGGCGACCGGGGACGGTGGCCGCATACGCCCCCCCCTCAGCGGCGAGCGACGCTACCAACTCGTACTTCGGGCGGCGCACCGCGACCGCTGCCACGTACTGCCCGCGCATCATCACGCCCTCGATCACGGCCTGCCCGCCGTACGAAAAATTCAACGGTTGGTCCTCGGCGGCATCTTCCGCCGCAAAAAACAGCGCCAACGCCGCACGTTTCATCCACTGCCACACTACACCCATCGCTCTACACTCCATTCGCCCGTTATCGCTAGAGGCGTATGCTGATTTTACCCCTCCCTAAATCCCTCCCCGTAAACGGATAGGGACTTCCGACCTCGGACTATTTCCCCCTCTCCGCGCGCGGGGAGGGGGCCAGAGGGAAGGGTAAACCGTCCACACAAGAACGAACATAAGCCCACTAAATAAGATTGTGCCGCGCGGCGCGCCGGTTGGCAAGTCCGGCCAGCAGGATCGCCAGCACCAGGATCACCACGATCACGCTGTACGCGGTTTTGAGGGCGGTCAGGTCGGCGACCCAGCCCAAAAACTGCGGGATCACCAGCGCCGCAATCGATGCGCCGAGCGTCACGCGCGCGCTGGCCGCGTCGGCGCGTTCCGGCGCAACGCCAACCGCAATCGCCATCGTGAGCGGGTACAGGTTCGCCACGCCCAGCCCGGCGATGAACAGCCCGACCACATTCAGCGGCGCGAACGGGGCCAGCCAGAACAGCGGGAAGCCCGCCAGCGCCACCACCAGCGCCGCGATCAACAGGCGCTCGCTGCGCCGGGTGCGCGCCAACCGGCTGCCCGCCCAGCGCCCGAGCATCATCGCCGAGAAGAAGACCCACACCAGGCTGGACGCGGTCACTTTGCTGAATGCGACCACGTCTTCCAGGAAATCCGCCGCCCACAACGCGATGCCCCACTCCGCCGCCACGCCCAACATCAGCACGCCCAGGTAGCCCCAAAACACGGGCGGCAAGGGCTGCACGAGGGGATCGTCGCCGTCGGGGTCCGGTTGGGGCGCGTTGGGGATCGGCTCGCGGTAGAAAAACAGCGCCGCAAGCACCCACGTCGCCGCACTGAAGTACAGCGCCCCACGCCAGCCGACGCTGATCCAGATCGCCGCACCGACCACCAGCGGCGACAGGCTCGCCGCCAGGCTGGCCGCGATGTTGGCTTCCGTCAGCACGACGGTGCGCAGCTCGCCATGCCGGTCGGAGAGGCCCGACTGGATCGTCGTCACCAGGAAGCTGCCCAGAAAGCCCATGAACAACGCGCCGGGGATCGTGATGGCCGGGTGCAGCCCGACCGTGATCACCAGCCCGCTGAGCGCCATGCCCCCGCCGCCGCCCCAGAAGATGACGCGCCGCCCAAAGCGCCGGATCAGCCGGTCCAGGATCAGCCCGCCGATCAGCGAGCCAAACGCATACGCGCTGAAGTGCAGCCCGCCGACGGTGTAGCTCAGGTCCATCTCGTCGCGCAAATGCGGCATCAGCGGCGCGAGCACCGACTCGAGATAAGCGTAATACGCCAGCAGCAGGTAGGTCAACCACGTAAATCGATCGCGGGCAAACGCGCTCATACACCTTACCTTTTCCGGTTTGCAAACACAGTCACAGCGGCAGCCAGCCCCAGCAGCCCAAACACCAGCCCGTAAGCCGCCTGGATATCGGTCTGGTCGGCGGTCCAGCCCAGCGTTTGCGGCGCGAGCAGGATCGCCAGCCCCGCGCCCAACGCGACCCGCGCGCTGGCCCGGTCGGAGTGGGCGGCGGCGGTGCTGACCGCAATCGACAGCATGAAGGGAAACAGGTTGGAGATGCCCAGCCCGGCCACGAACAGCCCGATCACGCTGAGGGCCGGCAGCGGCGGCAGCACAAACAGCAGCAGCCCCACCGTACTCACGCCCAGCACCGCCAGCATCAGCCGCGAGGTGTCCATCAGGCGCGTCAGGCGGCTGCCCGACGCCCGCCCGGTGACCATCGCCAGGAAAAACAGCGTCATGATCAGCGAGGCGTCGGCCTTGCGCATGGCGCGCACGTTGACCAGAAAGTCCGCGCCCCACGACACGACCGACCACTCAACCGCGACGCCCAGCACCAGCACCACCCAATAGGCCCAGAACAGGCCGGGCAGCGTGTGCCGTTTGCGCCCGGGGGATTCGGTCGCGATGGGGTCTTCCGGCGGCGGCGCAGCAGGGACCGGCTCATGACGCAGCCCGAACAGCGCCAGCGCCCACACCAGCGCCGCCACGTACAGCCCGGCGCGCCAGCCCAGCCCGATTCGCTCAAAGCCGCCGACCAGCAGCGGCAAGAGTCCCGCCGCCAGACTGGCCGCCACGTTAGACTCGGTGAGGGCAATCGCGCGGTTGGGGCCGTGCCGGTCGGCGAGCGCGGACTGGATTGTCGTCATCAGCAGTGTGCCGAGGAAGCCCATCACGCCCGCGCCGAGGATCGTCAGCGCCGGATGCCGCCCCAGCGCCACGACAATCGCGCCGAGCGCCATCCCGCCGCCGCCCGCCCAAAAGATCACCTGCCGCCCCCAGCGCTGCAGCAGGTAATCGCCGGTCAGCCCGGCCAGCACCATCCCCAGCGCCAGCGCGCTGAAGTGCAGCCCGCCGACGGTGTAGCTCAGGTCCATCTCGTCGCGCAGGAAGGGCATCACCGGGCCGAGCACGGCTTGCAGATACGCAAAATAAGCCAGCATCCCGTATGCCAGCCATGTGAAACGATCCCGTATAAACAGCTCAGATGTCATTCAAGCAGTTTGCCCATCGTGTGATACGTGGAACGCTGCGCAAACCCCGCCGCCAGCGCCGCCTCGATAAGCGACGGCTGCCACTCCTCCACCGCCAGCTCGATGCGGCGTCCGGGGCTTTCTTGCTGGATCACATGCAGCACCGAGCTTACCAGATATGCCGCCAGTTGTGAATGCGCCGGGTCGAGGGCGAGCATCGCCTCGTTGACGCCGCCCGCGTGCCGCCGCATGGTGGCCCCCAGCGCGCCCACGAGCTGCGCGCTGTCGTCATACACGTACGCGATGTACGGCTCGATCCCCATCGCGCGCCTGACCAGCGGGAAGAGGGGGCGCAGGATGGCGGGCTGCTTGTAGCGCCCTTCCTCGACCGGGACGAAGCGGCGCACCGCCTGCGGCGTGATGCGCTGCGCCAGTTCATAGCGCGGACGCCAGTCAAACATCGAGGACGGCACGACCGTGTAACCCGCCGGGGTTGCGGGCTGGTCCACCGGGCCATCCGGCTCGCAGGTCAGGCTGGCGCGGGTATCGTAGTGCTCGAACCCCAGCACTTCGTACAGCCGGTAGGCCGGGTCGTTGCCCGCCAGCACGTCGAGCGTGATCGCCTGTGCGCCGCGCTCGTGGGCGTACTGCATCGACGCCGCGACCAGTTGGCGCGCGATCCCACGCCGCCGGTATTCTGGCAGCACCGACACATTGCCGATCAGCCAGCGGTCGGTGCTGCCCCGCCGCACGACGTTCACCAGCCCGACCGGCTGCCCGTCCTCCTCCCACACGTAGCCGCGCAGGATATCACGCATGGGCGGCACGAGCCACCGGACCACGCGCATCACGGGCCACATGCGCTGCACGCCCGCCAGCGAATCGACCATGCTCTCGACCTCATCGGCCTGGATGCTCCATGCTTCGTTTTCGGGGTACTGGAAAGACGGGGGAATCACGTCGATCAACACTGGCAGATCGGCGGGCAGTTCGAATTCACGGATTGGCATTGCAGGTTTTCCTTTGCGGCATTTTTCCGGACACAGGATCATGTTAAGATCAAACCATAAGCGGAAGGAGAAACCATGCGCTTACGACTAGGACTTGTGACTATCGCGCTGTTGGCGGGTACGCTCGCCTGCGCGTTGACCGAATCGGACGAGGGCGAGGACGCCTCCCCGACCCCGGTCCCGACCATCTACCGCCCGCCGTCGGACACCATGCTCACCGCGACCAGCATCGTCCAGACCGCGACCGCCCAAAGCCAGATCGGCTTCGCCACCGCGACCCCGATCCCCACCGCCCAGCCCACTGCCGCCCCGGTCGGCACCATCCCCGGCTGTACGCCATACTCGTGGTGGCCGACGATCACCGTGCAGCCGGGCGATACGCTGTTCGGCATCGCGCTGCAGGTCGGCTCGACTGTCGCGGAGTTGAAACAGGCCAACTGCCTGTCAGACGTGGACACGATCATCGCCGGGCAAACGCTGTACGTGCCCAACAGCCCGATCGTGGCCCCCACACCCGTCCCAGAGCCGAACTGCGCGTACCAGTGGTTCTTCACCTTCGACGACGGCAGGCAAGACCCGCTCGGCGCGTGCCCCGGCCCGGTGATCACAGTCGCGGCGGTCGGGCAGGATTTCGAGGGCGGGCGCGTGCTGCGCTATAACCCGCTGCCCGGCTCCTCGGACCTGCGCGCCACGATCTATGTGATCTACAACGACGGCACCTGGGAAAGCTACCCCGACACCTGGCAAACCGGCGACCTGACCTACGACCCCAGCATCACCCCGCCCGTCGACCGCTTCCAGCCGGCCCACAGCATCGGCAAAGTGTGGCGCGAGTTCCCGTCCGTGCAGCAGCGCCTCGGCTGGGCCTACGAGCCGCAGCAGGACTTCACCGGGCGCACTCAGGAGCCGGCGGTCGATCCCAGCACGTGGACCGCCACCAACCGCTACTGGTACCTGGATCACGGCAAGTGGGGCGTGGTGCTGCGTCTGTATTCGATCAACAACGGCCCGAACACGTGGGAGGTGGCCGGGCGGTACTAGGCCCGGCCTCGTTACAGACGCCGGGCGATGACCAGAAAGCGATGGCTGCGCACGGCCAGCGGCCCGCTGCGCTCGATACGTTCGTGGAGCGCGCGCAGCTTGTCGCGGCAGCGCTCGACCGAGAAATCCGGAATCTGCCACGAGATCGCCTTCAGGTAGAAGACCACCGCGCCAATATCGTCGAAATGCGCGACCGGGAACACTTCCTGCTGCTCCTCGATGATGAACCCCGCCGCCTCAAGCTGCTGCATGGCCCGGGCCAGCGACCACTTTGCATACGGGAAATCGATCTCGTCTTGCAGCCACTCGTTAAGCTCGATGTTGTTGCGCCCGCCGATCTGCTGCGTGATGAACACGCCGCCGGGGCGCAGCACACGGTACACCTCGCTGGCGATAAACGACTCGTGGCGGTTGATGACCAGGTCGAAGTATTCGCTTTGCAGGCCCAGCGCCGCCGGATCGTGCACCTCGATCACGGCCACGCCCAACGGCTCCAATTGCTGGCACGCGATGGGCACATTCGGCGCGTAACCCTCGCTGGCGTATGTGCGCGGGGGCAGCGGAACCAATGACGCCAGGAATTCGCCGCCACCGGTGCCCATGTCGAGCAGGCGTTCCGCGTCTTGCAGCCGCACCTCGACCAGCGCGCGGTAATGCCAGGGCAGCTTCTCCATGCGCCAGCGCCCACGCAGATAGGAAAAATCCCACCCTGTGAACTCCTGCGCCAACGTCGCGTTGACCAGTTCGTCAAAATCACGACTCATCGTCTGTTCCTCTCCCTAGAACGATGCCAATCCTGCCCCATGCGCCATGCACCGGCCCCCAACCCGGCGAGCAGCAGCAGCGGTGCGCCAATGCTCCAGGGGGGCGGCAGGCCGGTCTCCGCCAACTGGAACAGCGCCAGCGGCTCGGTATCACCGCGCGCCACTTGCTCAACTGCCCCGGCCAGCGGCGCATCGTGCGGCGTGGTGTGGACGCGCGCATAGCACGCCGCCGCATCCCTGGGAGCACACGCCGCGAACACCGCATCGTAATGCGCGTTCACGTCGCTCACCACGCCCAGCAGATTGACCGCGATCCCGGCGGCGACGAGTCCGCCCGCCGCCCATCGCCAGCGGCGGTCCGCCGGCAGCACGCCCAGCGGCAGATAGCTCAGCGGCAGCAGCGGCACCAGCAGGCGCGGCCCCCAACTCCAGCCACCATGCCATGCCCACCACATGCCATAGCATACCAGCGCCACGCCCCACGACAAGCTCAGGAACACACCCAGCGCCGGATACGCCCGGCGGAAACGCGGCCACAACAGGACGCTCAGTACCAGCGGCGGCACGTAGAGGAAGACGCTCTTGCCGGGACTGAACAGCAGCCCGACCACACCTTCCCCCGGCGGCGTGGTGAAGCCCTCGCCACCGTAGCCGAATTGCAGCGGATCGCCGAAGCGCAGCCCGTTATACGCCAGCAGCCCCAGCACGCACGGGACCAGCCCCACGCCGAACGCCATCACGCGCCCGGCAGCCGCGCGCCAGTTTTCCGCACCCCACACGACCAGCACCAGCAGCGGCAGCGTGTAGATCACCAGGGCCGCCCGCGCCAGCACGCCCACGCCGAACAGCATCCCCGCCAGGAGCACGCGCCCCGGCCCCGCCGCATGGGCTGGATGGGCCGCGAGCAGCGTCACCGCCCCGGTCAGCGCCAGGGCCAGCAGTGGCTCGGCGAACAGCACGCGCGCATAAGGCCACAGCAGCCCGGTGAATCCGGCGGCCAGCGCCACGCCCAGCGCGCGCCGCGTGCCGAACATCCGCCGCGCCAGGTCATACAGCGCGGCCACCGTTCCCGCCCCGGCCAGCGCTGGCAGCAGCAGCGTGAACGTCGCCGCCAGCCGGTAGCGGTGGGCGTGGTTGACGCGCGCGATCCAATCTCCTGTAACATAAAACGGGACGCCCAGCAGTGGCAGGCCGGGATCGTACTTGCCGTAGTACGCGCCCCCCTGCCCCGGCACGATCTGCGGCAGGCCGGGGTCGGGCGCAAGCTCGACCGTGCCACGCTCGGCCAGCACGCGCGTGGTCTGGAACATCACCTCGCCGTCGCTGCTGTAAAATCCCGCCCCCTGCGACAGCACGTACAGACACGCGAAAAACAGGAAGACACGCATCATTTCACCCGGATGCGCCCACCGTCCGCCTGCACGTACACCACGCGGAAAAAATCGCCGGAGGGCGGCAGGTCGAGGATGCGCGGCGATCCGGCCACGGACAAAAAGCCGTTCGTGTCGCGCCGGGCCGCCGCCAGCTCGAGCGTATACGCGGCGGGCCAGTCGAACGGCACCGCCTGCACGCCCCGGAACCAGCCGGGCGGCATGGTCAGCGTCGCGCGTTCGCCGACCTGCGGCGCGGTGATCGTGACCTGCACCGGCCCGGCAGCGCGCGCCCACATCACGAACACCTCGCGCCGCGCCACGCTGAGCACGATCACTTCGCTGGCCTCGTTCTCATAACGGGCGGCGGCCATCCCCGGCGCGAACAGGTCGATCACGGTCTGGTAGGCGGCGAAAGCCGGGCGGCGCGACCCATCCAGGCGCAGCAAGCCCTCCGGCAGACCGTCGCCCGGCGCATCGACCAGCCGCGACACCGTGAAGCGCTCCACCCCGGCGGCCATGCCCAGCGCGGCGGCCTGCACGATGAAATCCGCCTGCTGCTCCGGCGTGATGCCAAACAGCACAGCCTGGCCCGGCCCGGCAGGATCGCGCGACGGGCGAGCGTTGGCCTCCAGCCACAGCGCCTTGTCGCCCAGCCCGGCTTCCGTCAGGATGGCGCGGTGCGCGGTCACGATGTCCCATACCGCCTGCGTCACGTCCAGGGCACGCACATCGACCACACCGAAGTAATAGCCCTGCGCGGGCGCGTCGGGATCGGCGGCCAGCGCACGAAGCAGCCGCGCCAGGTACGGATCGCGCCCGGCGGCCACGTCGGCCCACCAGTCGACGGCGGCGACGTGGATCACCGCGTTGGGATCGACGCCGCGCGCGGCCAGCGCCGCCACCCGCACCATCTGCGCGTAGGCGGTCACATCGCCCGCGAACTGCACCGGGCCTTCGCCGGGCCGCACGTTCGGCTGGTCGTAGATCGTCCAGTGGTGAACGCCCTGCGGCGCATATTCGGCGACCAGCTGGCGCACAAAGGCCGCCCACACGTTACCGGGATCATCCAGCGGCAGGGCGAGGCCATCCGGCACCGCCGCCGGACTCCCCCCTGCCGACGCCCAGGCCGGCGTCGTGGTGATCAAGCCGGTGACCTCGCGCCCGGCGCTGGCGGCGTCTTCCAGCCACGCGGCAGGCACCGCCGCCGGGTCGAGATCGCCGGGGCCATCCGGCTGGAGATGCGCCCAGGGAAACGTCACCTGCTCCCACGTTGCGCCCAGCAACCGGGCGTCATACGGCGCAGCGTAGGCCCCGATCACGCCGAAAAACAGCGCGGGGATGTCGTCCGGCTGGGCGGCGGTCGTGCGCCCGCCTGGCAGCGCGCTCAGCGCCAGGGCCAGCAGCACCAGCCCACGCAGGCACAGCCTCACCGCAGCCGCCACTGCGCCCCCTCGACCTGCACCCACACCGCGCGCGGCGGCCCCTCGACCGCCAGGATCACGGGGGTGCCCTCGACCATCACCAACCCGCCATCATCGACGGGCTGCGCGCCGGGGGTTTCCAGCACGAACCAGCGCGTCCACTCCTCCACGCCCGGCACGTACTCCGCCGTGACGGTGTGCGTCGCGCCGTAGACGCTGATCGCGGTCGCGGTGTCGTCCGCGCCCGAGGCCAGCACGTGGAAGCGCACCGGGTCCGGCCCACGCGCCCACATCACGTACAGCGTGCGGTCGGGCTGCTCCAGCATCACCATCGACGACCGGTCGCTCCAATAGCGGCGCGCGCGAGTCGTCCCGCTGAAGTAGCGGATCGCAGTGCGGTAGCTCTGGTAAGCCGGGCGGCGCGATCCATCGCCGCGCACCAGCCCCCAGGGTTCGGTCACGCCGGGCGTGTAGTGGTTGTCGTACAGCCGGTACACCGCGAACCGGTGCGCGCCCGCCGCCATGCTCATCGCCGCCGAGTGGACGATATAATCCGCCTGCTGGTGGAGCGTGACGTTGTAGGCTGCGTCGGGCAGGTCGGCGTGGGGATCGCGCGAGGGCTGGGCGTTGGTTTCGCCGACCCAGAACGCCTTGTCGCGCAGCCCGTAGGACCACACGATATCGCGCGTCTCGCGGATCACGTTCCACACGTTGAGCGTACCGAAATAGGTGTGCACCATCGCCACATCGAAGAAAAAGCCGTGCT
>DAOTUD010000109.1:0-11894 GCA_034437275.1 Anaerolineae bacterium | reverse complement strand
AAATTTCACACTAAAATCTCTTAAAAAATCCGTTACTAAGTGTGCAGAAAAAGTGAGGGGCGCGTCCGGTGCGCCCCTCGTGTGTCGCAGAGTATGCTGCGGCGGGTGGCTACTGGGGGGTTATGCTAGATATCCTGGCGCGTGTGTCGATGGTTTACCCCTCCCTAAATTCCTCCCCGTGAACGGAGAGGGACTTTGGGTCCCGGTTTGTTTCCCCCTCTCCGCGCGCGGGGAGGGGGCCAGGGGGAGGGGTAAAACTAGCATAACGTCCTACTGGCGACTACTCGTCGGCGAGTGGGTCGCTCTTGCCAGCCTCACCGGGCGATTCATCGATGCCCAGGCCGCCGAAGATCTGCGCATCCAGCGGCGCGCGCAGCACGGCGTCGCAGCCGTCTTCGGCCAGCGTCGTCGCCGGGCCATAGACCCAGCCGAAGTTCTGGCCTTCTTCGTCGTCGGGCGCGGTTTCGAAGTACACCTGGTGCCACAGCAGGCCCTCAGTGCCGGAACGCACCCACATCACCTGCCCCTCCTCCGCACGGCCCAGCTTGCGGCTGTCCTCGGTGGGGGCCAGGCGCACGTTGAGGTTGGTGTTGGCGGTGGCGGTGCAGATGCCGTCCAGATCGACGGTGATGCCGTCCTCGCTGAAGCTGGCCGGTTCGGCCATGCCGCCGGTCAAATACTGGCCTTCGTCAACCGCGAACGCCTCGCCGCCATCGACGCTGACTTCCACGCGCCCCTGGAGCACGATCAACCGGGTCGCGCCGTCGGCCCCGACCGTGACTTCAAACTGGCCGCGCAGCAGGTTGATGGTGAAGGCCGGGGTTTCGAGCGTCCAGTCGCCGCTGGCCATGTTGGCCACCGCGCCCAACCCGCTGACGACGTGCCCCTCGTTGAGGGTCATGTCGATCACGAAATCGCTCTGCGAGTCGTCGCTGAAGGCGTTGAGCGTCAGGCTGCTGTTTTGCCCCAGCACGGTTTCGGTCCCGTCGTAGAAGAAGGTGATCAGCCCCACGCCGGTTTCGTCGGTGGTGAGCGTCTCGCCTGCATCGAAGATCGTCGGGCGGCTCACCATCTCGGCCTCGTCGGCATCCGGCGCTTGCATGTACAGGTTGGGCACGATGATGTTCACCGCGCCGAAGACCGGCTGCAGCGGCTGGTCGTCGTCGCCGTCCCCATCTTGTGCCAGGGCGCTGCCCGGCACGCTGAGCAAGAGCAGGATCACGATTAAACGGATAAGTTTGGTATTCATAGCAGTCTCAAACTCCCCAAAATTAATGGTCGGAATTGCCAGCGCGCTAATTCCCACCAGTAGCACCCTGGCAAATATTAACTTTAATGCAGCTTGGCCTGGGGGGGAATAGTTCTTTTGGGGGATATGCGGGCCGGCCCCCACCCTCGTCAGCCTGGACGGCTGGCCTCGTATAACGTAGCGACGGAATCAGCACAAGAAAGGGCCTCTAATACCAGACAACCCCTAAATCCCTCCCCACCAGCGACCCAGTCGACCCGGCTTTCCGGTTGCGGTACACTAAAGGGTGAGATGTAGGAGTTAGAGCGAGGGACAAAGGCCGATGACGTATTATGATCCTGGCGATGATATGTATGAAGAATCCTCCCCGCGACGCCGGCGCAAACGCCGCCGCGAAAACCCGGAGTATGACGACGCCTGGGGAGCCGCCTTCGACGAAGCATCCTTCGACGAGGGCATCGACCCCGGCGCGATGGCTGCCGGCGCGACCTATGAGGACCGCGAACGCTACGCGCGCGGCTATGAAGATGATGACGACGACGAGCGCGAACGGGGAGCGCTGCCCCGGCCCCCCTTGCGCCGCCGGGCGCACCGCGACCTGCCGCGCGCGGAACGCATCCGCCGCCGCTACGACCGCACGCACGCCTATTCGCAAAGCCCCAGCTTCCGGCGCAGTCAGCAGGGCGTCGTTGGGCGGCTGGCCGACCGCGTGACCGGCGGCAGCGATGCCCCCGACAAGCCCAAACGCGGCCACAGCGGCCTGCTGGCCGACCTGCCGTTTTGGGGCGTGGCGATGCTGGTCTTTCTGGGCATGGCGGCCATCCTGGCGGTGGCGCTGACGTGCATCGCGGCCCTGGTGCTGCTGGGCTAGCGTTAGAAGTCCGTTAGGGATTAGCCGCTGCTCCCCCCGTGTCCCTGGTGCGCTATCCGGCACACCAGAGGATATGTTATAATCCCGAACAGAATTTCCGAGATACGCTGTAACAAGAAAAACACCAACGGACGTTGTGAGGAACCATGTTACGAACAATTGCTAGAGCCGTGTTCGGAGACCCCAACGAACGCGAATTGAGCCGTCACCGCGAAGTGCTCGCGCAGATCAACGCGTTCGAACCACAGGTGCAAGCGCTGAGTGACGACGACCTGCGCGCCAAGACCGACGAATTTCGGGCGCGCCTGGACCAGGGCGAAACCCTGGACGATATCCTGCCGGAAGCCTTCGCGGTGGTGCGCGAGGCTGCGGTTCGCACTATTGGGCAGCGCCATTTCGACGTGCAGTTGATCGGCGGGATCGTGCTGCACCAGGGCAAGATCGCCGAGATGAAGACCGGCGAAGGCAAGACCCTGGCCGCCACGCTGCCGCTGTACCTCAACGCGCTGACCGGCAAGGGCGCGCACCTGGTCACGCCCAACGACTACCTGTCCAAGTTCGGCCTGCAGCAGATGGGGCCGGTCTACGACTTCCTGGGCCTGACCGCCGCTGTGATCCAGAACCGGGGCGGCAACGACAACCTGCACTCGTTCCGCTTCGACACGACCTACCTCAGCGACGACGCGCGCTTCCAATACCTGCGCCCCATCGAGCGCCGGGACGCCTGCCAGGCCGACATCACCTACGGCACCAACAACGAGTTCGGCTTCGACTACCTGCGCGACAACATGGCCCGCAGCCTGGACCAGATCGTGCAGCGCGGGCACAACTACGCCATCGTCGACGAGGTGGACAACATCCTGATCGACGAGGCGCGCACCCCGCTGATCATCAGCGGCAAGGCCGACCAGCCGTCGGAGTTGTACAGCCTGTTCGCCGGGCTGGTGAAGAACCTGAAGCCCAGCAGCGAGGAGAGCATCGATCTCGAAGCGCCGGATGGCGACTACGTCGAGGAACTCAAGACGCGCAGCGTCTACCTGACCGAGCGCGGCGTCGAGCAGATCGAGCGCCTGCTCGAACGCGAAGACCGGCTGCAGGGCGACAACCTCTACAGCCCGGAAAACGCCGACATGCTGCCCTACCTGGACAACGCGCTGCGCGCCCACGTGGTCTACCACCGCGACAAAGACTACGTCGTCGCCGAGGGCCAGGTGATCATCGTCGACGAGTTCACCGGGCGCATGATGCACGGGCGGCGCTTCTCCGAAGGGCTGCACCAGGCCATCGAGGCCAAAGAGGGCGTCGAGGTGCGGCGCGAGAACCTGACGCTGGCCACGATCACGTTCCAGAACTACTTCCGCATGTACGACAAACTGGCCGGGATGACGGGGACCGCCGCCACCGAGGCCAGCGAGTTCGAGGAAATCTACGAGCTGGAAGTGACGATCATCCCCACCAACCTGCCGATCATCCGCGAGGATTACCAGGACCTCGTCTTCATGAACGAGAAGGCCAAGTGGCAAGCCGTCGTCAAGGACATTAAAGAGCGCCAGGGCCGGGGCCAGCCGATCCTGGTCGGGACGGCGGCGATTGAGACCAGCGAGCGCCTGGCCCAATACCTGGAGCGCGCCAAAGTGGACCACGAGGTGCTCAACGCCAAGCAGCACGAACGCGAGGCCGTGATCATCGCGCAGGCCGGGCGGCCCGGCGCGGTGACCATCGCCACCAACATGGCCGGGCGCGGCGTGGACATTCTGCTGGGCGGCAATCCCGAAGGGCTGGCGCGCGAAAAGCTGCGCAAGCGCTACAGCGTGGACGTGACCGAAGCCACCGCCGAGCAGTGGCAGGCGGTGCTGAGCGAGGCCAGGCACGAATGTGCCGAGCACCGCCAGAAAGTCCTCCAGGAAGGCGGGCTGTACGTACTGGGCACCGAGCGCCACGAAGCGCGGCGCATCGACAACCAGCTGCGCGGGCGCGCCGGTCGCCAGGGCGACCCCGGCGCGAGCCGCTTCTACCTGTCGCTGGAGGACGAACTGATGCGGCGCTTCGGCGGCGAGCGTGTCAAAAACTTCATGAAGTGGGCCGACATGCCCGAAGAGATGCCCATCGAGCACGGCATGATCTCCAAGACGATCCAGCAGGCGCAGGTGCGCGTCGAGGGGCACAACTTCGACATCCGTAAGCGCGTGCTGGAATACGACGACGTGGTCAACAAGCAGCGCGAGACGATCTACGCCCAGCGCCGTAAGATTCTCAACGCCGAGCTGGGCGACCTGCGCGAGCAGATCCAGGAGATGGTCGTCGCGAACATCCAGAGCCTCGCGGCGCAGTACCTCGGCCTGGACCCGGTCGACTGGCAGGTCGAAGAACTGCACCGCGCCGCGCTGACGGTCTACCCCGTGCCGAGCCACATCACGCCGGAAACCATCGCCGAGCACAACGACCCGGACGACGTCGAGATGCTGCTGGTGCGCGGCGCGCTCGAAGTGTACGACGAGCGCATCGCGCAGTACGGCGCGGAGTGGATGGGCCGGGCGGAAAAGCACGTCATGCTCAACGCGGTGGACCAGCTCTGGCAGCGCAACCTGACCGATCTCGACATTCTGCGCGAGGGGATCGGCCTGGTGGGCTATGGCGGGCGCGACCCGCTGGTCGAATACCAGCGCCAGAGCTACCAGATGTGGACCGGCTTGCAAGAGGAGATCAAGGCCAAAGTGGTGCAGGATATCTTCCGCGTGGCCCCCGCCGAACAGCGCCAGCAGCGGCTGCCCACGCAGCTCAAGCTGACCGACATCCAGGCCGGGCGTGGCGCGATGCCGACCGGCGGCACCGAGCAGCAAGCCCCGGAGCCGGCGCGCAATGTCGGCATGTTCGACAATGTAGGCCGCAACGATCCCTGCCCGTGCGGCAGCGGCAAGAAGTTCAAGCACTGCCATTACCGTGAACTGCAAAAACAGCGCAGCACGGTTGCGCAGGACGCCGTCAAGCGCCGTGTCTCGCGACGACGACGCTAACAGTATGTGTGCTTTTGAGGGAAGACGTCATGCCTGACTCAGATGACCTGACCAGCAACCTGATGGATGATATGGATCCGCGTTTGCTTGAATTCATCCAGACCCGGATCAACTCGTTCATCAAGTGGGACCTCGTGCGCTTTTTCCACGACAACCCCCACACCACCGACACTGCCGATAGCATCGCGCGCTACACCGGGCGCGATGTCCGCACCGTCGAGCCAGAGTTGATCCAACTGGCCCGTGATGGCCTGCTCGACATGGAAGACCTGTCGGGCCTGCGCGTCTTTACCCTGGCCGGGGATTCTGACACGCGCGACCTGATCACGCAGTTCATCGCCGCGTGTGACGACCGCCAGTTCCGCGTCAAAGCGATCTATCACGTCATCCGCAGTTTGCGCTAAGGAAAGGGATGGGATATGCCGAGCGAACGAGTCCCAACCGGCATTGCAGCGTTGGACGAAATGCTGCATGGCGGGCTGCTGCCCCGCACCGCCAACCTGGTTGAGGGTGCCCCCGGTACCGGCAAAAGCACGTTGGGGATGCAGTTCATCCAGCATGGCATTACCGCCCACGACGAACCGGGCATCATCCTCACCTTCGAGGAACTGCCGCAGCATTACTACCGCGATGCGCGCAATTTTGGATGGGATTTCCCGGCCTACGAGGCAGACGATAAGCTGCGCGTGGTCATGTCCAGCCCGGAAGTCAGCCGCGCCGACCTGCGCCAGATCAACGGGCGGCTGGAGCTGCTCGTCAACGCGATCGGGGCGCGCCGCGCGTTGATCGACAGCCTCAGCCACTTCGAACGGCTGACGGCGGACCCGGTCGAGATGCGCCAGTTGATCTACGAGTTCATCAACGGCCTCAAGCGCCTGGGGCTGACGACGATCCTCACCCGCGAGAACGCCGCCTTGCTGGGCGAGACAACCGACGCCGAGGAAGACCTGGCCTTCGTCGTGGATTCCTACACGCTGCTGCGCTATGTCGAGATTCAAGGCGCGGTGCACAAGGCGCTGCTGGTGCTCAAGCTGCGCGGCAGCAACCACGACAAAGACATTCGCCAGTACGCCATCACCGGCAGCGGGCTCGAGGTGCGCTCGCGCTTCGAAGGCACGCGCGGCATCATGAGCGGCACCCCGACCATGACCCACACCGAAGCCTTCGTGGCGGCGTTCCTGGACAAGGGGGCGGGATGAACACGATCAGCTCGCACCAATTCCTGAGCATCTATTCCTGGTTCAGTGTGAGCATTGTGATTTTTCTGCTGGCGCTCATTGCGCGCTTTTACGAGCGCCTGTCCAACGCGCGCACGTACTATCGTTTTTTTGCCGTGCCAGTGATCGCGTTTGCAGGGGCCAGCGTGCGGCTGGCCGGGCTGGACCGGTTGACGCATGACCCGTTGGGGGACGGGCTGCTGTTGGCCGGCGGGGTCAGCCTGATCATCCTCAGCGCGCACATGTACCGGCTGATGACCAGCGGGCGCTGACAGCGGGTGGCTTTGGGCCGGAAGACGAAATGAAGTGGTGGCTATGATCGATTCGATTTTCACTCTGTTAAGCGTGATGGCTCCCCTGGCTCTGATGTTCAGCCTGTGGGTGATGGCGCAGATCAGCCGCCGGTTTGGCGAGGTGACGCATCGTCCGCCCTACTACCGGGGCTTTTACGTAGCGATGGTGATGATGCTAGGCCCGCTGGCCGTCCGGCTGTTGGCGACGGGGCTGGGCACTGACGATGGGAACGAACTGGGCGGCGACACGCTGTGGACGCTGCTGCACAATTTGCCGCAAGCTCTGGGGTTTACGCTGGCGAGTGTGTTGGCGTGGCGTTACTGGGGCTGGCTGGTCTACACCCGCGAGGGCGATACCCAGGCGTCTCGCCCCGTATCGAACAATACCCCGACAGCGGAAAAATGACGAACGATGCGCACTACCCGGTTTTGCTCTCTGCCGTGCCCGATACCCCCGAAGCGGTGCTGATCATCAACGGCAACGGCGTCATCCGCTTTGCGACGCCCGCCGTCGCCCGCTATTTCGAATACGAATTAGACGACATTCTGGGGCGCACCATCCTGCGCTTCGTCTCGCCGGAGGAAGCCGACGCGGTGCGCGCGCATTGGGAAGGCATCACCATCACGCCCGGCGTACAGTCCGACGCGCTGACGTGTACGCTGCTCTCGGCGCGCGGGCACCGGATGCGCGTGCGCACCACGATCTGGCAGCTTGACGAGGCGGACCAGTTTTTGGTGGTGCTGCACGTGCTGGACCACATCCGCGACCGGCTGGAGACGCTCTACGCGGTGCTGTCGGCGGCGGCCCAGTCGCTCGACTCCGACGAGGTCTTCACGATTGTGCTGCGCGAGATCAAACGCCTGATCCCGTGCGACGTGGCGACGACCTTCATGCTGGAGCCAG
This sequence comes from Anaerolineae bacterium, assembly GCA_034437275.1. GTDB lineage: Bacteria > Chloroflexota > Anaerolineae > Aggregatilineales > Aggregatilineaceae > TC-15. The sequence continues at coordinate 4,346 of DAOTUD010000109.1, read as the reverse complement.
GCGGGACGGTGCGCGTGATGCGCCACGACGACGACCACATCGAGGAATCCCGCAGCGACATCCGCGAGCACCTGCCGGAGTTCGAGACGACGCGCCTGATGCGTGAACGCGGCGGCCCGGTGTTGATCAACGACTGCGAAAACGATCCGCGCTGGACGACGCTGCCCGATCACCGCCCGATCCGCAGCTGGCTGGGTGCGCCCCTGATCCACGAGGGGGAATTTCTGGGCGAGTTGACGCTCGACAGCGTCCACCCGCACAACTTCACCCCGGACGATGCCGAACTGGCCCAGGCGCTCGCCAGCCAGGTTGCGGCCATCCTGCACAAAACCCGCCTGTACGAAGCAGAACGCCGCCGCGCCAAGCGCTTCCAGGCGCTCAGCGAGGTGTCGCAGGCCATCAGCCAGCTCGACCTGGCCAGCGTGCTGGAGGTCGTCTACCAGATGGTCAGCCAGTTGATGGACACCAGCACCTTCTTCATCGGCCTGCACGACCGCGAAACGGGCCAGCTGCATGTGGTGGGGTCCTACGATCATGGCCAGCCGCGCCCCGACGAAACGCAGCCTGACGACGCCGGGCTAAGCGGCATGGTGCTGCGAACCTGCGAGAGCGTGATCATCCACGACACTGAGGCGCAGACGCTGCCCGAATCGACGATCATCCAGGACGACGTGCCGCGCAGCGTGCTGCTGATGCCGCTGCTCACGCGGGACGAGGTGGTCGGCGTGATATCGGTGCAGAGCTACCAGCCCAACGCCTACACGCCGGAAGATATCCGCATGTTGGAGACCATCGCCGGGGCGGTGGCGACCGCGATCCGCAACGCGCAGCTTTATGACGAAACCACCAAGCAGGTCGCGCTGCTCGAAACGCTGCATACGATGGGCCTCAAGCTGGCCGCCAACCAGCCGCAGACCGTCGCCGAGCTGACCATCGCGGCGGTGCTGGAGTTGTTCGAGCCGACCCAGGTCCGGCTGTATCTACGCGAGGAGTCGACGTGGCCGGCCCGGCTGTGGGAGGGCCACGCGACCGGCAACTCCGGCGGCCAGCGCATCCGCGCACTGGAGCCGACCGCCATCGACAGCCTGATCCAGCAGGTGCTGCGTACCAACAACCCGGTCATCATCCACGACCTGAGCGGGCAGAAGGAACGCCAGATCGAGTTTGACACGTCCTGGCTGGTGCACGCGGTGGCGGCCTACCCGCTGCGGCACGGCGACCGGCAGCTCGGTGTGCTGGCGCTGCTGCAGGGCGAGCCGTATTTCTTCCGCAAGGACACGCTGCGCGCGCTGGAACTGCTGTGCATCCAGGCCACGACCGCGCTGGAGAACGCGCGTTACTACACCACGCTGCACCGCCGGCTGGACGAAACCAGCACCCTGCAAGAGATGGCCCGCCGCGTGAGCGCCAGCCGGTCGTTGGACGCCATGCTGCAGATCGTGGTCGAAACCATCCGCGACATTTACGACTGCAAGTCGGCGTCGGTCGGGCTGCTGGAACCCGAGGCCGATGAGGTGGTGCTGCGCGCGGCGGTGGGGCTGGAGCTGCAGTATTTCGAGCAGGCGCACTTCCGGGTCGGCGAGTACGTGGCTGGCGAGGTGGTCGCCACCGGGCAGGCGATCTATGTGCCGGATACATCCCAGGACCCGAACTTCCGCTTTATCGACCCGGACTTGCGCTCGATGATGTGCGTGCCGCTGACGATCCACAACCGCACGATCGGCACCATCGGCATCGACAGCGCCGTGCCGCACGCCTTCACGCCCGATCACGAACGGGTGCTGACCATCGCCGGGGGGCAGATCGCGGCCACCATCGAGACGGTGCGCCTGCTGGAAGAAGCCCAGGAGCGCGCGGGCGAGCTGGCCGCCGCCAACCAGGAACTCGAGGCGCTGCACGAACTGCGCAACGAACTGGTGCAAAACCTGGCGCACGAACTGCGCAGCCCGCTGGCGCTGGTGCAGGGCTATGCCGGGCTGCTGCACGATGGCGAACTGGGCGCGGTGAGCGACAAGCAGGCCGAAGCGCTGGCCGTGATCGACCAGAAAGCCTCGTCGATCACGCGGCTGGTGCAGGATGTGCTGGCGCTGGAAGGCATCCGCCCCGATACGCTGGACTGCGAACCGGTCGACCTGCGCAAACTGGCCGAGCAGGCCTCCGACGGGGCCGGGCTGGTCTACCACGAGCGGGGCATCACCTTCGAGCTGGAGGCCGACCCGGGCGATTACACGCTGCACGGCGACTACGACCGGCTCAACCAGGTGTTCGACAACCTGCTGGGCAACGCGGCCAAGTTCTCGCCGGAGGGCGGGGTGGTGTCGGTCCAGTTGTGCCACCAGGGCGACGCGGCCCAGGTCGCCGTGACCGACCGGGGGATCGGCATCCCGACCGAACGCCTGCCGCACATTTTCGAGCGCTTCTACCAGGGCGACCGGTCGATCCGGCATCGCTTTGGCGGCTCTGGGCTGGGCCTGTCGATTGTCCAGCGCATCGTCGAGGCGCACGGCGGCAGCATCTGGGTGGAAAGTGAAGAAGGCAAGGGCAGCACCTTCACGTTTGTGCTCCCCCTGGCAGAAAGGTAAACACCGGTGGCCTTTAACGCGCATACCGTGATCAACCGTGAGCACGCTCTGTGGAAGAGCCTGTGGTCCTGGCCCAAGATCGAACTCCATCGTCACCTGGAAGGCTCCACGCGCCTGACCACGCTGATCGAGGTTGCGCGCGAATTTGACATCCCGCTGCCCGCCTACGACCTGGAGCATCTGCGCCCCTACGTGCAGATGACCGACGACGACGAGGCGAACTTCGCGGTGTTCCTGAGCAAGTTCAACGTGCTGCGCCAGTTCTACCGCTCGCCGCAGGTCATCCGGCGCATCACGCGCGAGGCCATCGAAGACGCGGCGGCGGACAACATCAAGTACATGGAGCTGCGCTTTACGCCGCATGCCCTGGCGCGGCAGAACGAGTGCAGCTACGAGGAGGTCATCCGCACGGTGGCCGAAGCGTCGGCCCGCGCCCAGGTCGATTTCGACATTCAGGTCAAGTTGATCGTGTCGTTCAACCGGCACGAGCCGGTCGACGTCGCCGAGCAAGTGCTCGACGCGGTGCTGGCGTTGAAGAACAGCAGCATCGTGGCGATTGACATGGCCGGGCTGGAGGACGAGCACCCGGCGGCCCCCTTCCGCGCGATGTTCGAGCGCGCCCGCGCCAAGGGGCTGTTCGTCACGATCCATGCCGGGGAGTGGGCCGGGCCGGAGAGCGTGCAGGACGCCATCGAGCACGCCCAGCCGCAGCGCATCGGGCACGGCGTGCGCACCGTCGAGGATTCGGCGGTCGTGAAGCTGGTCCGCGAGCACGGCATCACGCTGGAGGTGTGCCCCACCAGCAATTTGCAGAGCGGCGTCGTCTCGCGCTTGCAGCACCATCCGCTGCCGGACCTGATGTTCCTGGAGCTGCCGACCACGATCAACACCGACGATCCGTCGCTGAGCAACATCACGCTCACCGACGAGCTGATGCTGGCGCATGTCGGGCTGGGGGTGTCGCTGGACCTGATCAAGCGCAACATCCTCAACGCGGCGCGGTCGGCCTTCCTGCCGCGTGACGAACGCGCGGCGCTGGCGGCCTGGTTCGAGGACGCCTTGCAGCGCGCGCCGGTGCCGTGATTTCCTCGCTTACCCCGCGCGTTCGATCAGTTCCGGCCCATCGTGGCGCGGATTGTTCACCTGCCGCGAGACGGGGTAGGCGTCCAGCTCGTCGACCGCCGGATAGGGCCGCAGCAGGGGCATAACGTCGGCGTTGTCGGTGCGCGCCGGGTCGAGCCAGGTGGCGTAATCCGCCGCGGGCAGGATGACCGGCATCCGGTTGTGCAGCGGCGCGACCAGCGCGTTAGGCCGCGTGGTGATGATCGTACAGGACGTGATCGTCTCGCCGCTGTCGGGTTCGGTCCAGTGCTCGTACAGCCCCGCCAAGCCGAACGGTCGCCGGTCCTTGAAGGTGATGTACATCGGGACTTTCGGCCCGTCGTCCTGGGCCTGCCACTCGTAGAAGCCATCGGCCACCACCAGGCAGCGCCGCCGTTTGAGCGCCGCGCGGAAGCTGGGCTTCTCGTGGACGGTTTCGCCGCGCGCGTTGATCATGCGGTTGCCGATGCCGGGGTCGTCGGCCCAATGCGGGATCAGGCCCCAGCGCATCATCACCAGCCGGCGCTGGCTGCTCTCGGCGTCCTGGATGACGGTGGCGACGGGCTGCGTAGGCGCGATGTTATAGCGGGGCGACAGGTCCGGCACATTGTCCAGCCGGAAGGTCTGCGCTACCAGATCGGGGTCAAGCTCGGTGAGTGTGAA
>DAOTUD010000108.1:0-29429 GCA_034437275.1 Anaerolineae bacterium | reverse complement strand
GCAGCAGGGCACGGCGGGCTTCTGGGCGACCGAAGGCGTGGTGCCGGATGAGCGCCGCGTGGTGATGAACGAGTTCGGCGCGCTGGTGCAGGCGCTGATGGTGGGCGATATCGACGCCATGCCGGCGGATGCTTCCGCTGCTGCCGGGTTCAAGAGCACGACGGCGGACGCGGTGAAGCTGGTCGGCGAGCCGATCCAGAAGGACGAGATGGGCTTCATCTTCCCCAAGGGCAGCGAACTGGTCGATCCGATCGACGCCGGGATCGCCAGCCTGAAGGAAGACGGCTACCTGGACTACCTGTACTACAAGTGGTTCATTGACTACGTGCCCGCCGAGTAATCCGGGCCGCACGTAACGATCTTTCACACCGCCGGGTGTTCCCTCGGCGGTGTTTTTTGTATAATCGAAGGACAGGGTAGACGATGCAGACGACCATGAAGACGATCAAACTGTTTGCCACCATCCGCGAGATGGCCGGCGCCAAGACGCTGACCGTCCCTTTCCAGGACGGCGACACCGTGCGCGATCTGGTGCACGCTATCCAGCAGGTCAACCCGGCCATCGGCGACAAACTCCTCGACGAGCACGGGCAGTTGTCCGCCATCGTGCATATCTACGTGCGCGGGCGCAACGTGGAATGGATGGCGGGCCTGGACACGGTCATCCACGCGGACGACGACGTGCTGCTGGTGCCCCCCACTGCCGGAGGCTAATGTCGTGCGTGCCGAGATCGAACTGCGCTATTTGCCGCGCTTCCGCGTGATGGACTACCTGGTCCAGGCCGGCGGCGAAGCGACCGATATTTTGTCGGTGGTGGGGCCGGGCTGGTCGGCCTATGTGGAGGCGCTGGAACCGGATCGCGTCGGGATTGTGGATGTGCCGCGCGACCGGCTGGTGATCGAGGGCGACCCGGCTGCCGTCCAGCGGGTGCACGCCTTCATGTATCACACGGTGCGGCGCATGCGCGGCGGCGGGTGAGCATCCCGCACGCACAGCGGGCGAACTGCCTGCCAGCAGCCCGCCCGCCGATGATTTGCGCGATCGGTTGATGCGCGCTTATACGATTCCCAATTCCTCGATCTTGGCCTGTGGTGCGACGCCGGTGTTTTCCCAGCCGCGCAGCTCGTAGTATTTCGCGAGCATCTGCTCCAGTTCGCAGACGTGCCCCTCGGACCCCGGCGCGGTGCTGGGTTCCTCGGTGAAGCGTGAGGGCAGGGTGTCGCTGCCGGGTTTTTCGCCCGCCAGTTGGTTGTAGTGACGCTCCAAGTTATAGATGCGCTCGCCGGTCTTCAGCACGTCGTCGGCGGTGAAGTTCTCGATGCCGACGATGGCCGCGTATTGCGCCGCGTAGTTGTCGGCGTCTTCCACGAACGAGCTAAACTTGCACAGGTCCAGCGAGTCGCTGAAGGCGAACAGGTCCTGCATCAGCTTGACGAGTTCTGGCTTGCTTTCCCAGTCCAGCGGGTCGGTCTTGATCGAGATCACGCCCAGCTCGCTGGCGGGGGTGTAGGCGCGCAGGTGGCAGGCCCCGCGATTGCTGGTGGCGTAGCCCAGGCCCATGCCCTTCAGGCCGCGCGGATCGTAGGCCGGGATGGCCTGGCCGCGGACCTGCATCCCGATCTCGGGGTGCTCGTAGTACTGCGCGACACCGGCTGCCCCTTCGGCCAGCACATCGCCGACGCCTTCGCGCATGGCGATCTTATCGAGCATGTCCACCATTTTCTGGTGGTCGCTCCAATCCAGCGTATCCTGGTCGCTCCAACCGTGCTGGCAGACTTCCATATACGTCGCCAGCACCGCCCCGGCTTCGATGGTGTCCATGCCGTAGTCGTTGCAGCGGTCGATCATCCAGGCCACCGACGCGATATTGTCGTTGCCGGAGAAGCCGCCAAAGGCCCACACCGACTCGTACTCCACGCTCTCCATGTGGAGCTTCTGGCCCTGGTATTCGACCTCGACTTCCTTCTTGCAGGCCACCGGGCAGGCGTGGCAGGTCGGGTTGTTGACGAGGATCGTCTCGTTGACGTGTTCCGCGCTCAGCGCTTCGGCGTGGTCGCCGAAGGTCGACTCCTGGCCGTTGCGAGTCGGATAGGCCCCGATGCCGCTGGTGATGTTGGTCAGCACGTTGGTGCCGTACACGCTCAGGCCGCCTTTCTTGGGCTGCGTGAACGCGCCCTCGGCAATGAGCTTGCCCAGCGCATCGGAATGTGCCACCTTGAAGGCGTCCTGGTTACCTGGTTTGGGCATGGCCGGGGCGGCCTTGATCACGATGGCCTTGAGGTTCTTGCTGCCGCCGACCGCGCCGGTTCCGCCGCGCCCGGAGGCCCGGTCGTCTTCGTTGATCCACGACGCATACTTGACCTGGTTCTCACCGGCCTGGCCGATGGCGATCACGGTCAGGTCTTTCTCCTCGTCGTACTTCTGCTGGAAGTGTTTGATGGTGTCGTGAACGCCCTTGCCCCAGACCGCGCTGGCGTCGTGAATCTCGGCCTTGCCGCCCTCGATGTAGACGTAGACCGGCTTGTCGGCAGCGCCCTCGATCAGCAGACCGTCGAACCCGGCCCAGCGCAGCCGCGCCGCCGACCACCCGCCGTGATGGCTGTCGGTGATGGTGCCGGTCAGCGGGCTTTTGGTCACCACGGCCATGCGCCCGCTCATGTTGATGCGCGTGCCAGTCAGCGGACCGTTCATAAAGCACAGCAGGTTATCTGGCCCCAGCGGGTCAACTTGTGGTCCAGCCTCCAAACAATAACGCACGCCGAGTCCGCGCGCGCCGATATACTTGCGTGCCCATTCTTCGGGGATGTCTTCGTAGGTCACGGAACCTGTAGAGAGATTGATACGCCCAACATTGTGAGCATAACCGCCGAGTGCCATTTGTTTTTTTCTCCTTTTTTCCAATACTAGATTTAATGAGCAAAGAAAGTGTGTTAAGTGCAGTATAGCACATCATAAATGCGTGTGCTACGGCTCGACCAGCGCCGCGATCTGCGCCAGGTGGCGCTCGGCTTCGGCCTCGCCGGCGTGCAGCGGACCTTCCAGGTCTGTGAAGTCCATCGAGCCGTAATCCGCCACATTCGGGCGCAGCAGCACATCGGGCCGGTGCGCTTCCAGGCGCGACTGGTGCAGATACCACGCCAGCACGCGCCGCGACCGCCAGATCGAGGCCAGCATCCCCGGCGGCTTGCCGGTGTCCTGCGCCTGCTTGCGGAAGAACGGCAGCCGCAGCCCCATCACCGCGTTCAACGGCCCGGTCCAGGGTTTGTCCTGCTCCAGCGGCGGGTAAATATCCACGCCGATCACGCGCTCGGCTCCACGCCCGTAGGCGACATGCGTCGCCAGGCTGTCGATCACGCCGCCATCGGCGAGCTGCATCCCGTCCTGTGCGACCGGCGGGAAGATCACCGGCAGCGCCGTCGTGGCCAGCAGCGCCTGCACCAACGGCCCGCTGTCCAGGGGCACCTCCCGGCCCTGCACCATGTCGACCGCCATCAACACCACCGGAATGTTCAAGTCGGCGAAGGTGCCGGCGTGAGCCAATGCCGCCGCCAGTTGGTCGCGCAGCTTGCGCTGGCGGGCGCGCGCGCTGAACAGGTTGGACGAGAACAACCCGCCCTGGAACGCGCCCAGGCCCGCGATCATCTTCTCCGGCGACTGGCCGCTGGCGAACAGCGTTCCCACGATCCCGCCCATGCTGGTCCCGACGATCAGGTCGATGGGGATCCCGGCGCGCACCAGCACCTTGAGCACGCCGATATGCGCCATGCCCCGGCTGCCGCCGCCGCCGAGTACCAGTCCAATTTTCGGGCGCGTCATGTCTCCTCCTGCGTATCATCCACCAGCATACGCCGGATAACCTTGCCCACGAACGACTTGGGCAGTTCCGCGCAGAACGTGATCGCCTGGGGCACGGCGTGCGCGTCCAACCGCCGCCGGCACAGCTCGAGCAGTTCGCGCGCGGAGAGGCGGGTCCCCGGGCGCGGGACGACAAACGCCTTGACCTGTGGCGCGCCGGTGGGGCTGGTGTCCCCGACTACCGCCGCCTCCAGCACTTTGGGGTTTTCGTACAGCACTTCTTCCACGTCGCGCGGGTAGACGCTGTGTTCGCCGACCCGGATCGCTTCGCGCCTGCGCCCGATGATCTGGAAGTAGCCGTCGGCGTCCATCAGCGCCACGTCGCCGGTGTACAGCCAGCCGTCTTTGATCGCGGACGCCGCGTCGATCACATGCGCGTCCGGCGCTGCGCCCGCCTGCACCCAGTAGCCCTGCATGACCTGCGGCCCCTTGACCACCAGCTCGCCGATCTCGCCCGGCGGCAGGTCGTTCCCGGTTGCCAGGTCGATGATCTTGGCGTCGGTGTTGGGCAGCGGCACGCCAATCGAGCCGACCTTGCGCACGCCGTACAGTGGGTTGGCGTGCGTCACCGGGGCGGCTTCGGTCAGCCCGTAGCCCTCCACCAGCCGCCCGCGCGTCATCTTCTCGAACTCCTCCTGCACCTCGATGGGCAGCGGCGCGCCCCCGCTGATGCACGCCTTGATCGACGCCAGCCCGTACGAACGCACGTTCGGCGCGTGGTTGATGGCGGTGTACATCGACGGCACGCCGGGGAAGATCGTCGGCTCGTAGGTGCGGATGTGGTTGAGCGCCAGTTCCAGATCGAACACCGGCAGCAGGATCATGGTCGACCCCAGCGCGACCGGCACGTTCATCGCGCTGGTCATGCCGTAGCTGTGCAGCAGAGGGGTGACGGACAGGAACTTTTCGCGCCCGTATTCCAGGTCGGGCAGCCAATGGCGCGTTTGCAGCGTGTTGGCGACCACGTTGCTATGCGACAGCGCGACGCCTTTCGGCTCCTCCGCCGTGCCGCTGGTGTAGGTGATGATCGCCAGATCGTGCCCGGCCACCTCGATCTCCGGTTCGTCGACGGGTTCGCTGCGCACCAGGTGGTGGATGATGTGCCCGGCTTGCAGCGTGCGCGGGTCGTCCTGCTGGCCCCTGCCGGTGCTGGCCCAGCGCGCCAGCAGTTTTTTGTAGACTCCGGACGAAATATAGTGCCGCATGTCGGCCAGCACGATCGCGTCCAGCGACACCTGCGCGGTGACGGTCTGCACCAGTTCGTTGAAGGCGGAGAGCGTGACCAGCATCGTCGCGCCGGTCGCCTGCATTTGGGCCGCGATGGCGTGGTTGTCGGCGTCGGGGTTGGCCAGCACCACCACCCCGCCCGCCTTCAACACCGCGTAATAGGCGATCACCAACTGCGGCACGTTGGGCAGCACGAGCATCACCCGGTCGCCGCGCGCCAGGCCCAGCCGCCGCAGGGCATGCGCCAACTGGTTGACCTGCGCGTTCAGTTCGCGGTAGCTCAGCCGCGCGCCGTAGAAAATGAGCGCGGTGCGTTTGGGCACCCAATCGGCGGCGCTTTCCAGGAACTTGTGCAGCGGTTGGCGCGGGATGGGGATGGTGTAGGGCGTGTCCTCGTGGTAGTTGAGCAGCCAGGGCCGCCGCTGGATCAACGCCTCGCGCGTGCTCTGGTCGCGCCAGGAGCTGCGGTTGCCCTTCACAAAGCGTGAGATGGCGCGGTTGACGGCGCGGTGCCGTTCCAGTTGGACGCTGTGCTTGGCCGACCCCACGTCGTAGACCTCTGCGCCGGGGATCATCTGCGCGACCTCCTCGAACACTTCGCGCGGGAAGTAGGTGTCGCGCTCGCCGGTGATGACCAGCGTCGGCGTGGTGATGTTGCGCAGCAGCGGCCAGCCACTCCACACGCGCATGTTATTGAACATCATGCGCTTCAGGACGTGGATCGCGGCGTTCCAGCGCGGGCGATAGTCCCACCACAGGCGGTAAAACCACGACGGGATGCGGTAGACCAGCCGGGCCCCGCGCGGCATGGGGTACTCGGCGGCGGTGGCGACCAGGATCAGCTTCTCCAGCCGTTCCGGGTGTGTGTTGGCATACTCGATGCAGACCGAGCCGCCGAACGAATGCCCGGCCAGGATGAATTTGTCTGGCAGGTGGAGCGTGTTGGCGATGGCGTGCAGGTCGGCGACCAGTTCGTCCATCGTGTAGCGGGTGTAGGGGGCGTCGCTCTGGCCGTGCCCGCGCAGGTCCGGCACTACCACGCGGAACTCGCGCGCAAAGTGGTTGATCTGGTATTCCCAGGTTTCGGCACAGCCCGCATAGCCGTGCACGAAGACGATGGTGTCTTCCACTTCCTCGGGCCACATGTCGATCACGCTCAGCGCGTGCTCAGGCTGCCCGGGGATCGGGACACGCACGCGGTACAGGTTGAAGTCCAGCCGGATGGCTTGCCGTTTGATGCCGCGTAGTTTCTTCTTCATCGGTCTGCTCGCATATACAGGGTCTGTATTTTAAAAGAGAGCAGATCAAGAGGCAAACATAGGGCAAACCACCAGAGAGTGATCGCTGCAAATGGTAAAACGCGAGGTCGCGCAGACCTCGCGCTTCACATTAGCGAAAGTTTTGCCCCGCTTATTCTGGGGTACGGGGCTAGGCCGCCGCTTCTGCCGGGTGCGAGGCTGCCGCCTGGGCGGCCCGCTTGCGCCGCCGCCGCAGGTATTTCTCCACCTCGACGGCGGGGAAGATCGACGCGGCCAGCAGCCACGCGACGATCAGTTCAGTTGCGTCCAGCGCTTCGGTGTCCAGGATCGTCTGGGCGAAGGGCGCATAGACCGCCACCATCTGCAGCAGCCCGGTCGCCACGACCGCCAGCCATAACAGGATGTTGCGGTGCAGCGGAGTGCGCAGGAACGAGGCATCGCCGCCGTGAATGGCCGTCACCTCGAAGACCTGCGACAGCGCCAGGACCGTGAAGGCCATCGTGCGCGCCATCGTCAGCGCCTCGCTGCTCGGGTCGAACAGCTCGCCGCCGTAGCGGTCCAGCATCCACACGTAGCCGATCAGGGTGCAGATGCCGATCCACAGGCCGACCCATATCACGTGCAGCCCGACCCCGTGCGCGAAGATACTTTCCTTGCGCGGGCGGGGTTTGCGCTTCATCACGTCCGGCTCGCTCGGCTCGAAGCCCAGCGCAATCGCCGGGAGGCCATCCGTCACCAGGTTGATCCACAGAATCTGGATCGCCAGCAAGGGCACGCGCAGCCCGATCACCAGCGCGGCGAACATCGACACGATCTCGCCGGTGTTGGTGCTCAGCAGGTAGCGAATGAACTTGCGGATGTTGTCGTAGATGGTGCGGCCTTCCTCGACCGCCGCGACGATGCTGGCGAAGTTGTCGTCGGTCAGTACCATATCGGCGGCCCCCTGCGAAACATCCGTGCCGGTGATGCCCATCGCCACGCCGATGCTGGCCTGCTTGAGGGCCGGGGCATCGTTGACACCGTCGCCGGTCATGGCGACGATCTTGCCGTGCGATTGCAGCGCCTCCACCACGCGCAGCTTGTGCTCCGGCGACACGCGGGCGTAGACGGACGTGTCCAGCACCGCCGCGCGCAGCTCGTCCGGCGACATGTGGTCCAGGTCGACGCCGGTCAGCGCCCGGTCAGCGGGATGCATGATGCCCAGGTCTTTGGCAATCGCCACCGCAGTGAGCTTGTGGTCACCGGTGATCATGATAGAGCGGATCCCGGCGTCCGCTGCGACCTGCACGGCGTCTCTGGCCTCGCGGCGCGGCGGGTCCACGATGCCGATCAGGCCGAGCAGGGTCAGGTCGCGTTCCAGGACTTCGGGTTCCAACTCGTCCGGGACTTCCGACAGCGGACGATAGCCGACGCCGATCACGCGCAGCCCTTCGCTGGCCATCTTGTCGATCTGGCGCTGCCACGCGTCGATGCGTTCCGGGGTCAGCGGCGACGGGCCATCGGGCGTGGTTTCCTGGGCGGCCCATTCCAACAGGCGGTCGGGTGCGCCTTTGGTGAAGGACACATACCCGGCCTCCTCGAACAACTGCGCCGCGAAGCGTCCCTTCGGCTGGTGGATGGTGGTCATCGCCTTGCGCTCCGAGGAAAACGGCAGCTCGGCGACACGCGGCAGATCGTCCTCCAGCGTGGACCGGCTCCACCCGGCTTTCCCGGCCAGCACCAGCAGCGCGCCCTCGGTGGTGTCGCCCACCACTTCCCAGCGCTCGGTTTCGACGTTCTGCTCCAGGTAGGCGTCGGTGTTGAGTGCTGCCGCCTTCAGGATGCGGGCCAGCACATCGTCGTTGACGGGGTTCAGCTTGACCATTCTATCGACCCCATCGTAGAAGCTACCGACCGGCTGGTAGCCGACGCCGCTCACCGCCACGTCGTTATGTCCGGGCAGGGCCAGCGTGGTGACGGTCATTTCATTGCGGGTCAGCGTGCCGGTTTTGTCCGAGCAGATGACCGACACCGCGCCCAGCGTCTCGACAGCGGGGAGTTTGCGGATCAACGCTTGCCGCTGGATCATGCGGCGCGCGCCCAATGCCAGCGCAATCGTGATCACGGCGGGCAGCCCCTCCGGGATCGCGGCCACGGCCAGGCTGATCGCGGTCAGCAGCATTTGCTCGACATCCTCGCCGCGCGCCACGCCCGCGATGAACACCAGGGCGCACACGGCCAGCGCCGCCCCGGCCAGGATGAAGCCCACACGCTCCAGCCGCTCCTGCAGCGGGGTGCGGCCTTTTTCGACGCCTTGCAGCAGCGCCGCGATGTTGCCAAGCTGCGTCTTGAGTCCGGTTCCGGTGACAGCCAGCACGCCGCGACCATAGGTGACTGCGGTGCCCATAAATGCCAGATTATGCTGGTCGGCCAGCGCCAGCGGTGGAGCGGTGTCCTCCAGCGGTTCGGCCCATTTTTGAACGGCCAGCGACTCGCCGGTCAGCGCGGATTCGTCAACTTGCAGGTTGACGGCTTCGATCAGGCGGCCATCGGCGGGCACGCGGTCCCCGGCGTCGAGCAGCACAATATCGCCCGGCACCAGGTCGGTCGCGCTCACCGATTGGACCTGCCCATTCCGGCGGACCTGCACCTGCGGCGTTTGCATCGCGCCCAACGCGGCCAGGGCTTGCTCGGCCTGGTATTCCTGGAAGAAGCCCAGCGCCGCGTTCAGCACCACAATCGCCATGATCACCACGGCGTCTTTGGTGTCGCCGATGAAGATCGACACCACCGCCGCCGCCAGCAGCACCAGCACCATCACGCTGGTGAACTGGCTGATCAGCAGTTCCCACAGCGAGGTGCCGCCCTCGCGCGGGAGTTCGTTTTTGCCGTGCGTGTCCAACCGCTGGCGGGCGTCCTGTTCGCTCAACCCACTCTGTAGATCGGTGTCTAGCTTGTCCAGCACCTCATCGCCGGACATGACGTACCACTTTTCTTGTTTGTCTTGTTCTCGTTCGCTCATAATTGGTAGGTTCCTTTCCCCCATTGCCGTAAATCATAGCAAATTTTACTGCAAAGCTCCGCATATGGGGGGCTTCCCCCTAAAGTTTAGGGGGCGGGCCGGTTGAGTTTGTGCGCGGCGTAATGCTATAATGCCCACATGGATTCGATAATAGCATACACAGCATAAAGCGACAGGGGCTATGCCAACAGCAGCGATTATCTCAGACCTACGGGCCGCCCGCGCGACGTTTCTGGAGGCGATCGACGGCCTCACCGACGAGCAACTGCTCCGGCCCGGGGCCGTTGGGTACTGGTCGGTGAAGGACGTGATGGCGCATCTCGTCGCCTGGGAGGCCGAACTGGTCACCACATTATCCAAACTCGAGCAACATAAAAGCCGTCCCCCACGTATTGTAGAAATAGATGATATCGAGGGATGGAACGAAGAGCAATATCACACCAATGCTTCACGCTCGCTCGAAGCGGTGTGGGCCGATTTCCAGGGCGTGCACAAGCACTTGATCAAGGTCGTGCAAGACCTCGCCGACAAGACGCTCGACGATAACCGCCGCTTTCCCTGGATGGAGGGCGAGCCGTTGAGCTACCTGATCATGGAAACGGCTGTCTGGCACGAAGAAGAACACGCCGACGATATCACCGCCTGGCGCGAAGCCGAAAACATTTAGGAGTTTGTTATGCGTTGCCTGGGACGAACGATGGGGCTGGGGCTGGTCTTTATCTTCCTGGTGCTGTTCCCCTGTTCGATGTGGACCTTTCATACCCAACGAATCGCGCTCAGCGAAGAGACCTACAAAAATCTGTTCGCCGACGAGGGCTTTTACCGCGAGTTGATCCCGGTCGTGCTGCCCTCGCTGATCGACGGGCTGGTTGGGGAGGACAACCTGGAGCCGGGCGAACTGTCGCTGGTGAGCACCATCGAGGCGCTGGACCATGCGGACTGGGAAGATATCGCGCCCCAGGTCGTCCCCGGCAGCTGGGTGCGCAGCGAAGTAGAGGCGAACCTGGATAACTTCTTCCGCTGGCTGGATGGCGATGCCCCGGATTTGAAGCTGGTCTTCCACACGCGCGAGATTCAACAGCGGCTCGCCGGTCCCCAGGGGGAACAGGCCATCCAGCAGATGTTCGACCGGCTGCCCGCCTGCCAGCCGGACCAACTCGACCAGTTCGTCGCCTTTGCCGAACGGCGCAAGAGCGAGTTTCCCTACTGCCGCCCACCACAAGACGCGCGCTGTGCGGTGCAGATGAATCCCAGCCCGGCGCAGCCGTGCGATGTGTGGCTGAAAGATGCGCTGGACCGCGCACGGATGCGGGTGGCGGTTGAACTGGAGGCTAAGGGCAACCTCGACCTGCTGGAGGAAGCCCGCCTGCAAGCCGAGGATCACGACGAAACGTTCACCGATGCCGAACTCGACCGCTTCCGCGCCTCGGTCCGGCTGTGGCAGCGGCTGCTGATCCTGGTGTTTTTGATCCCGGCCTCACTGCTGGCGCTGGTCGTGATCGTCTCGGTGCGGTCGTCCAAGATGTTCTTCCGCTGGATGGGCTGGCCGCTGATCATCGGCAGCCTGTTCACGCTGGTGCCGCTGCTGCTGCTCCCGCTGCTGACGTCCGACATCCGCATGGAGTCGCGCGGCGAGGTCGAGGAGGGGTTCGCCGTCGGCGGTGATATCGTCGCCGAAGTGCTGGCCAATGGCATGATGCGCCTGATCGTGGGCGAGTTTACCTGGCCGGTGCTCGTCAACGCCGCGATTGTGGTCGTGTTCGGCTTCGGCTTCGTGGTGCTCTCGGTGCTGCTGCCCGATCCGGATGCGCCCGTCGTGGGGGCGACCCAGACCCCGCCCGGTGTGCCGGTGGCGTCCGAGACGCACACCCAACTCGACGACACCCCGCCCGCCCCCCAACCGCCGGAGGATCGCCCGCATGGCTAGCTCCCGTCCATCGCGGGCCGAACGCATCCACCGGCCACTGGGCATCACGCTGGCGATTGTCGCTACCGCGCTGCTGTACGGCGTGCTGCCGATCCTGGAAACGTATTTTATGCACCGCCTGGACATGACCACTAGCGAAGCCTTCATCCAGGGGGAAGTCGATATCGGCACCTGGAAGTGGGTCCAGGCCATCTATGGCGGGGTGATGCTGGTGATCTGTGGGCTGGCGTGGTGGGGCCGACCGCCCTGGATCCGCTTTGTGTTGATGGGCGCGATCCTGCTGGCGACGGGCATCACGCTGCTGCGAGTTGTCGAGGCGTGGACCACCGACGTGAACCAGATTTTCGGCGGGCAGGCGCAGGACGTCCAGCGCGACTATCTGCTGCGCTGCTGGCTGCCGGGCAGTCTGCTGGTGCCGCTGTACGTGATCTGGTACCTCAACCGTGCCCCGGCCCGCGCGTTTTACCGGCGCGTGCCACTCGTTAGCCTGTCGGATCGTCATGAGTAATAAGGTTTCGTGAAATTAGTAAAATTAACTGGACATTAAAAAATAATTTTCCTAAACTAAACATGTCCATTTTTAGCATTTTTCAGCAACATGAGGGTATAATCAGTGGTTCTATTCCGGGCTTCCCCACCGATTCAAAACATGCTATAATCTGAGTGTTCTCCTAACATCAATAAGCTGATGCGGTACTTAGGCAGGCAATTGACCGTATTGGTATACGACAAGGTTCCGGTCAGCAATACCTCAGGAGGCAACGGGACGCAAAGTGATACAGGAACTGATGAATCGCGCCGATCAACGTGGCTATGTCACGTTTGAGGATGTGCTAGAACTTTTAGATGATGACAGCGACGATGTGAACGCCATTGAATCCGTTTTGGACGAACTCGACGAACTGGGCATTGAGCTGCGCCAGAACGAGTCGGACCAGGACGAAGATATCGACCGCCAGAATCGCGAGTTCGAGTCCGAAGAAGAGTCGCATGATCCGGGCGTGGGTGACATTAACGCGGTCTCGGCGGATGACCCGGTCGGGTTGTACTTTCGCCAGATGGCGCAAGAACCGCTGCTGACCGCCCAGGAAGAGATCGAGCTGGCCAAACGGATCGAGTTGGGCCGCGAAGCCAGCGAACGACTGCGCGAAGTGCCCTCCTATTCCAGCGAATGCGAATGGCTGCAAAGCCTGATCAAAGATGGGCAGGCCGCCCGCGAACACCTCGGGCGGGCCAATACGCGCCTGGTCGTCAGCATTGCCAAACGGTACATGGGCCAGGGGCTTCCCTTCCCGGACCTGATACAGGAAGGCAATGTCGGTTTGATGCGGGCGGTTGACAAGTATGATTACAAGCGAGGCAACCGCTTTAGTACGTATGCGACGTGGTGGATCCGGCAGGCGATCACGCGGGCGCTGGCGCAAAAGACGCGCACGATCCGCATTCCGCTGCACATGACCGAACGCATCCGCCAGATGTACCGCACCGCGCAGGTGCTGGAGCAAACCCTCGGCCACCGCCCCACCCCCGAAGAGATCGCCAAAGAGATGGAACTGCCGCCCGAAAGCGTGCGCGGCA
Organism: Anaerolineae bacterium; assembly: GCA_034437275.1. Taxonomy (GTDB): domain Bacteria; phylum Chloroflexota; class Anaerolineae; order Aggregatilineales; family Aggregatilineaceae; genus TC-15. Next base: position 16,581 of record DAOTUD010000108.1, on the reverse strand, counting down.
TGATGGACGCCAGCCAGCACGCCATCGCGCTAGAGCGCCCGGTGGGTGACGACGGGGACAGCGAGTTCGGCGACTTCATCGAAGACCAGGAATCGCCCAGCCCGGTCGAGGCGGCCACCCAGCATTTGCTCCAGGAAACGATAGAAGAAGTGCTCAGCGAACTCACGCCGCGCCAGAGCCATATTTTGCGGCTGCGGTTTGGGCTGGGCGGCGGCGAACCGCATACGCTCGAGGAGATCGCCAACAAATTTGGGCTGAGCCGCGAGCGCATCCGGCAGCTCGAAAAAGAGGCGCTGCGCCGGCTGCGCCATCCGCGCCTGGCGCATAACCTGCGCGACTATTTGATCTGATTGTCCCCATATTGAGCCAACCCTTAGCTGCTATCGCACCCCAGGCCGGGAAATCTCCGGCCTGTTTTGATTCGGCCCGCCCCACGCTTTTAAGCGCAACCAATATTGAGTACAATGGTTTGCATACGGTATATTTATGCTGGTTTTATAGTGTGAGGAGCCAATTATGTCCGGTGATGATCTCAAGCAGATGGTAGATGCGTTATGGCTGACCGACGATTTGATATGGGACCTCAGCCTGTACTGGATTTTCCTGCTCAACGTCGCGCTGTTGGTGGCCCAGCCGGAAGGCTCGGCGTTTGGCACGGCATTGAGCATTGTGGTGATCATTTCGGTCCTGATGGACAAGACCTACGCCTTTGGCTATGTCATGGACCCGGGCAAGTACACGCCCGAGGATTACCACGCCAAGATATTCATCGGCACTTACATGCTCCGGGCGGCGATGTTTACCGCACCGCTGATCATGGCCGGGTCCACCGAAAGCGGCGGCGTGCGCGCGCTGGGGATTCTGGCCGGGGTGTCTGGGGCAGTTTATATGTTCGCGCGGTGGTATTTCGATCAACAGGATGTCGATGTATCCGAAATCGCGTTCCTGTATCGTGAATGGCTGCCCCAGACGACGGGCATGGTGTTGGTGCTGGCGCGCCTCGCGCTGCGGTTAGGACGTGTACACCGGGACGTTCCAGTCCTGGTAGCGGGCGACCTGGCCGCGCACGACGCGGAAGTAGAGGTCGCGTAGGTCGCGCACGATGGGGCCCATCTGGCCGTTGCCAACCGCGCGGTGATCGACTTCGGTGATCGCCACGACCTGCACGCCGGTCCCGCAGAAGAACGCTTCGTCGGCTACGAACACCTCGGTACGGTCGATCTCGCGGACCTGGACCTCGACGTTCAGTTCCTCTTGCAGCAGGTGCATGATCGTGCGGCGCGTGATGCCCTCGAGAATGTTGGCGTGCAGCGGCGGGGTGATCGCCACGCCGTCGCGGATGATGAAGAAGTTTTCGGCGCTGCCCTCGGAGATGTGGCCGTACTGGTCCAGCACCAGGGCTTCGTCGAACCCGGCCAGCGCGGCGTCGGTTTTGATCAGGGCCGAGTTGGCATAGGCCCCGGTGATCTTGCCGCGCGCCGGGATCGCGTTGTCGTCGATGCGCCGCCACGCGGAAAACGTCACGCGCGAGCCTTCCTCGTTCTGGATGTAGCTGCCAAACGGCAGCGCAAACATGGTGAACTCCGCGTCCAGGTCGTGCAGCCGGACGCCGATCCCTTCCGACGATTTGTAGATCAAGGGCCGGACGTAGACATCCTCACCGCGATAGTTCTCTTTGCGCAGCAGTTTGAGCAAAATCTCCAGCATCGACGCCGGGGTATAGGGCAGGTCCATCATCAGAATCTTGCCCGAACTCAACACGCGCCGGAAGTGGTCCAGGGGCCGGAAAATATAGAGCTGGTCGTCCTCGTCGTTCCAGTAGGCGCGTACGCCGCCAAATGCACCGGTGCCGTAGTTCAGCGCATGGGTCATGACGCTGACCTTAGCCTGCTCGATGGGAACGATCTGGCCTGCAAAATAAGCGTAAGATGGTCCTTTGGGCATTTCTTGCTCCTATGACTAAACAATAATCGGATACACATTTCTGCCGGGCGCATCAGGTCAGGAACTCCAGCGTGTCGCTGGTCGCCTGCGCCAGGTCATGATAGACGCCCCGGCGATGTTCCGGCAGCAGCCCAGCCAACTGGCACATCGCTTCTTGCGTCATGCGGTGCAGTTCGTCGCGCGGTACACGTTGGCGGCCCCCGGTCTGGAAGCGGAAAGCGCGCCCGATGCGCACCGTGACGCGCGCCCGGCGCAGCCGCTTGAGCGTGCCCGGAAACACATCGGTGCCCTCCAGCCCAATCGGGACGACGGCGGCATCGGCTTTGGTGGCGATGTAGGTCATGCCGTGCTTGGCCGCGGCCAGCGCAGGCTGGCGCGTGCCCTCGGGCGCGATCAACACCGGGCGCTCCTGGCGCAGCAGCTCCAGCGTGCTGACCAGCGCCTTACGGTCGACTTCCTCGCGCCGCACCGGGTAGATGCCCCAGGCGCGGGCCATCAGCCCCACGACCGGATTCTGGAAATTCTCGATCTTGGACATCGGCACCACGAAGCGCGACCGCACCACGCCGACCACGACGAACGGGTCGATGGCCGCGATGTGGTTCATGATCAGCAGCGTCGGGCCGGAGTCGGGGATATGCTCGCGCCCTTCGACCTCCGGCTTGACCAGCAGCGTAAAGCCGATCCCGCGCAGGATGAAGCGATGGATCAGCCGCCGTCGCCAGGTGTAGCGCGCCTGGTGGTAGACGACGTCATGCCCGCGCATGTGGCCCGAAGCAGTCGATGTGCTCATGCGTGTGTATGCTCTCCCCCTCACTTGCCGTGCTTGAGCGTGCGGACCTCTTTCGGGGTGAGGTGTCGCCACTCGCCGGGCTGCATGTGCCCGATCGCCAGCATGTCGATCTTGACGCGGATGATGGCCTCGACGTGGTGGCCGAGCAGCCGGGCCACGCGCCGAATCTGGCGCTTGCGGCCTTCGCGCATCACGAGCTGCAGCCAGGTGTGGCCCTGGCGGCTGTCGTCCAACACGCGCACTTTGGCCGGGGCGGTGCGCTTACCGTCCAGCAGCACGCCCTGCCGCCACTGCTCCAGCGTTTGCCGCGTGGGGCGGCCCGTCACCTTGACGCGGTAGGTCTTGGTGTGTTCGTAACGCGGGTGCATCAGTTTGTTGGCCAGCTCGCCGTCGTTGGTGAGCAGGATCACGCCTTCGCTGTCGGCGTCCAGCCGCCCGACGGTGAACAGGTGGCCTTTGTGCGGCACCAGGTCGCGCACGATGCGCCGTTTGTCCTGCCGCTTGTTGGAGCAGATGACGCCGGGCGGTTTGTAGAGCAGGATGTACGTCAGGTCCGGGTCCGCCTCAAGCGTCCGTCCGTTGACCGTGACGACATCCTGCGACAGATCGGCCTTGTCGCCCAGTTGGGCCACGCGGCCATTGAGCGTAACCTGTCCTTGCCGGATCATGTCTTCGGCGGCGCGCCGCGACGCGATCCCGGCCCGTGAGATTAATTTTTGCAATCGTTCAGCCATGCTATCCTGTGTACTTCACTACGACCAGCGTGGTATCGTCGAAAGGGGGGGCCGCGCCCATGAACGCGGCCAGCGAGTCGGTAATATGCTGCGTGATTGCGGCGGCGGGTTGGCCGGCGACGGCGCGCAGGGCGTCGACCAGCCGATCTTCGCCGTAAGGTTCGCCCTGGGCATTTTCGGCCTCGGTCAGCCCGTCGGTGTAGTAGACCAGCACGTCGCCGGGGTGCAGTTGGTATTTTACTGCCTCGACCGGCAGATCGTCGAACCAGCCCAGCGGACGCCCGCCGCGCGGTAGGAATTCGTGTTCTTGCCGGCTGGCGTGGTACAGCAGCGGCAGGTTGTGCCCGGCGTTGACGCCGGTGATCGTGCCGCCGGGGTGCAGCAGCGAATAATACACCGTGACGAACATCCCGGACTCGGTTTCCTTGAGGATGGCGCGGTTGGCCTGGCGCAGCGCCTCCTCCGGCGACTGGGCGGCGATCATGATGCCGCGCAGCAGGCTGCTGGCCACGGCCATGAACAGCGCCGCCGGTGCGCCCTTGTCCGACACGTCGGCGATGATCACGCCCAGCCCCTCGTCCGGCAGTTCGAAGCAGTCGTAGAAATCGCCCGCGACTTCGCGCGCCGAGCGCCAGTCGGCGGCGATCTCGTACCCGCCCAGGGCCGGCAGTTCGCGGGGCAGCAAGCCGCGCTGGATATCGTGCGCCATCTGCAGCTCTTTTTCCATGCGCCCCTTTTCGACCGCCACCTGGTACAGCCGCGCGTTTTCGATGGCGACCCCGGCCTGGGACGCCAGCGCCGCGAGCAGGTCGCGGTGCTCCTCGTTGAACAGCCCGCTTTGCAGCCGGTTGTCGACATACACCAGCCCAATCAGGCGTTCGCGCACGATGATCGGCACGCACAGGATCGAGCGCAGCCCCAGCACCATGATGCTCTGCCCGCGCGACAGCCGTTCGTCGTACTGCGCGTTGTCGGTCAGCAGGGGCTGGCGGCTGGAGCGCACCTCCTCGACGATGGTGGTGCTGACCTGGAACTCCGGCGATTCAAGATCGCTGCGGTCGATGCCGCGCGCCACCTGGAACACCAGTTCGTCCTGGCCCGGCTCGTGCAGCATCAAAAAGCCGCGCTCTGCCCCGGTGACTTCGATCACGCGGTCCATCACGTTTTCCAGCACTTCGTCGAGGTCCAGGCTGGAGTTCAGCGTGCGCGTGATCTCGTACAGCGTGGCCAAGTGTTCGCGTTTTGGGGCCGGGCCGGTCGATTGTGAATCGCTCATGTCTTTTTTTCCTGATCCTGATTAGAACGTATCGCATTATAGCATCCTGGGTGGCACTTTGCATATCGCGCCCGGTATAATGAGCGCCATTGCTTCAGGCTAACGACATCCTGACAGGAGCTTTTTTGATGAACCCGTACGAGTTTATTGATGCCAATCGTGAATCATTTTTGGAGGAACTCAAGGACCTGCTGCGCATCCCCAGCGTGAGCACCATGTCGGAACATGCCGGGGATGTACGCCGCGCGGCGGAGTGGCTGCGCGATCACCTGGACGCGATCGGCATGGAGCGCGTCGAGATCATCGAGACGCCTGGGCACCCGCTGGTGTACGCTGAGTGGCTCAAGGCCGGGGACGCGCCCACCGTCCTGATCTACGGGCATTATGACGTGCAGCCCGCCGATGATGACGACGACCGCTGGCAGCAAGACGACCCCTTCGCGCCGGAGGTCCGCGACGGCAACCTGTACGCGCGCGGGGCCACCGACGACAAAGGGCAGGTCTTCACCCAGATCAAAGCAGTGCAAAGCCTGCTGGCCAACGACGCACTGCCGGTCAATGTGAAGTTCATCATCGAGGGCGAGGAAGAGTCCGGCTCGGTCAACATCTACGACTTCCTGGACAAGAACATCGACAAGCTCCAGGCAGATGTGATCGTCGTGTCGGACACCGGCATCCTGGGGCTGGACTGCCCGTCGATGGTGTACGGGCTGCGCGGCCTGGCGACGTTCGAGATCGAGGTGCGTGGGCCATCCAACGATATTCACTCCGGCATCTACGGCGGCGTGGTGCACAACCCGGCCCAGGCATTGGCCGAAATCCTGGCCGCGCTGCACGATCGCCAGGGGCGGGTGACCGTGCCGGGCTTTTACGACAAGGTCCGCCCGCTGGACGAGGACGAGCGCGCCGAACTCGCCAAGACGCCCTTCCCGCTGGAACGGCTCGAAACCGAGGCCGGCGTCAGCAAGCCCTGGGGCGAGCCGGACTACGCGCTGCACGAACGGCTGGGCGTGCGGCCCACGCTGGAGATCAACGGGCTGGTCGGCGGGTGGACCGGCGAGGGTGGCAAGACGATCATCCCCGGCAAGGCGCTGGCTAAAATTAGCTGCCGCCTGGTGCCGGACCAGGACCCGCACGAGATCACCGCGCTGGTCGCCGATTACGTCCAGGCGCTCACGCCGGATACCGTGACGAGCAAGTTGATCCCAAAGCATACCGGCATGTGGGCCGTGATGGACCGCGAGTCGCCGTTTATCCAGGCCGCGGCCCGCGCCTACGAGTTCGGCTTTGGGACGCGCCCGGTCTTCACGCGCGAGGGCGGCTCGATCCCGATCGTGGGGTCGTTCCAGCGCCAGCTTGATGCACCGGTGGTGATGATGGGCTTCGGGCTGCCGGATGATGGGCTGCACGGGCCGAACGAGAAGTTCTCGCTGGAGTGCTTCGACCGGGGGATGCGCACCGCCGCGAAATTCTACCAGGACATTGGGGAATAGCGCGCGGGCGATGGGTGACAAATACCGGGGATCGTGGCATCCCCGGTTTTGATTCTTCGTAGGGCGTTATGCTAGTTTTACCCCTCCCCCTGGCTCCCTCCCTGCACGCGGAGAGGGGGAAACAAACCGGGACCCAAAGTCCCTCTCCGTTCACGGGGAGGGATTTAGGGAGGGGTAAACCATCGACACACGCGCCAGGATATCTAGCATAGCCCTCTCGTAGAATGCCGTAACTTCCGCGTTAGCTGCGCCCGTAGACCGGCACCGCTGCGCCCGATACGGCCCGCGCCGCGTCCGAGCACAGGAACAGCATCACGTCGGCGATGGCTTCCGGCGGCACCCACCGGCTGTGGTCGGCGTTGGGCATGGCGTCGCGGTTTTGCGGCGTGTCGATGGTGCCCGGCAGCACACAGTTCACGTTGATGCCGTCGTGCTTGAGTTCCGCCGCCATGCTTTCGGTCAGCCGGATGACGCCGCTTTTCGAGACGATGTAGGCGGCCTTGTTGGCGCTGCCACTCAGCCCGGCGCGCGCCGCGACGTTCACGATGCGGCCCTGCTTGCGCTGCAACATGGCGGGGACGACCGCCTGCCCCAGCAAAAACGCAGTACGGGCGTTGAGCATCAGCATAAATTCCCACGTCTCCAGGTCGGTTTCGTGCACCGGGGTGCCGGCCCGGTACCCGCCAACAGTGTTGGCCAGGAAATCGATCCGGCCAAAGTGATCGAGGACGCCCTTCACCATGTTTTTGACCGAGGCGGGATCGGTCAGGTCGGCGGCGATGGCCTGGATGTGATCGGGGGAGGTGTCCAGTTTGGGAAATGCCTGGTTGAGCTGGCCGGGATCGCGATCCACCAGCGCCAGCTTTGCGCCCGCGTCGCGGAAGCGCTGGGCGACGGCACTGCCCAGATTGCCCCCGGCCCCGGTGACGATGGCGACCCGGTTGGAAAAGTCAAACATAATGTGTGCCTCCTTGTGCTACTCGCTCGACCGTTCCTTGCCCCGGTCCAGGAACATTTCGATGAGCTTGACGCCCATCGAAAGCGAAATGGTGAGGACCAGGTAGGTCAGGGCGACGACGTTATAGACCTGGAAGAATGTAAACGTGCTGGTCGCGTAGGTCTGGCCGCGCCGCGTGATGTCGGTCACGCCCAGTACAGACACTAGCGAACTTTCCTTCAACATGGCAATAAAATCGTTGCCCAACGGCGGCAGGATCACGCGGAAGGCTTGCGGCAGGATGATCAGGCGCATCGTCTGCCAGCGGGTCATGCCCAGGCTGCGCGCGGCTTCGCGCTGGCCGACGCCGATGCTGTCGATCCCGGCGCGGAACACTTCGGACAGAAACGCGCTGTAGGAGATCGCCAGCCCGATGATGGCGCGGTAGGAGTTGGGGAATTCGCGTGTTTTGAAGTTCGCCAGCCGCGAGCCAATGCCCTCCAGCGAAATGTCGAACGAGAAGCCGCCGGTCACGTTGACGATGATCGTCAGGTTTTGCAGCGAGGCCCCGGCATCGTTGGCGATGGTGATCAACTGTGGGATCAGCGCCAGCGCCATGTAGTACACCAGCACCAGCGTCGGGATGCCGCGCACCAACTCGACGTAGAACGTCACCGCCTGGTAGACGATCATGTTGGGCGAACGCCGCAGCAGCGCCACGATCAGCCCCAGCACCAGCGCGATAAAGTACGCGATGACCGACACCCAGATCGTGGTCCAGATGCCCTGCTTGACGGCTTTCCAGATCACCGGATAGGGATGTTCGTCGTACACACTGAGCGCGAACAGGATGATCATCAACGCCATCGCCAGCAGCCACCAGGGCGCGCGCGTCAGCCGCCGGATCATGATGTTGCGCTTCTGGGGGTTAACGCGCGGCGTGGTTGGTGTGTCGTATGTGAGCGTCATGCAGACCATTCCCGAGTGTGAGCAGGCACAAAGTGCTCATAATGATACAAAGCACGGGCCAAACCAACAACCAGATAGTTTCTCTGGGGCCATACCTGCATTATAATGAACGCTGAGGTTCCCCAACAGCAAGGAGCAGCGTGTATGGATTCAGTGCAAGCTCTGGCTATTCTTTCGCTTGGCGCATTCGTGACCATCCTGGTGACGGCGCTCGTCTACTTGCTGACCGTGCGCCCGCGCCTGTTGGAGCCGGTGCCGATGGAGGCGGTGGGGCTGTTGGATGACACGCTGCGGGACGAACTCAGCGAGCAGCGGACCGTCGTTGAGCAGCTTAACACGGCGCTGGCCCACCACACCCGCCAGCTCGAAGCGGCAGCCGGGCCAGCTGGCCCCGGGGCGGAGGCGGTCGGGTCGCTGCGCGAGATGCTCCAGGCACAGTCCGAGACGGTCCACTCGCTGACCGGCCTGATCAACGCGCAGTCCACCCGCCTGAGCGATCTGGGCGAACGACTCAGCCGCCAGGAGGCTACGCTCAACCGGACGGCGGAACAGGTCGCGACGCTGGGCGGCACCATGCTGCCCGATCTGGTGGCCAAAGTCGAAGGCCAGGACAACAAAATCTTCCACCTGGCTGAAAAGCTGGACACCGCCGCCCCGGACGAGAGTCTCTCCCGGCTGGAGGGGCAGATGGCGCAGGTCAGCACCCGGCTGGGCGATCTGGCGAGCGCGGGGCCGCTGGCGGACCTGATCCAGCAGCAGGCCGACCGGTTGCAGCGTATCAGCGCCCGGCTGGACGAGTGGGCCGACGCCAGCACCCAACGCGACCGCAAGCTGGCCGAGCACGCGCGCATCCTGGCCGGGCTGGACCGCGAACTGGCCGCCCAGGCGGAACTGTCGCAGAAGCTCGACGACAAGGTCGGCGAGCACACGACCATGCTGGTCACCGCCGCCAAAGAACGGCGCGAGCAGGCCGGCCTCCTGGAGCGCATCGGCACACAGATCGGCGACGTGCTGGCGCTGCTCAAGCAGAAGGCCACCCAACCGCCGCGCCCCAGCCAGGATCGCCTGACCGACATCAAAGGCGTCGGGCCGATCTACGGCGGCAAGCTCTACGAAGCGGGTATCTACACCTTCCAGCAGTTGGCCGCCATGACGCCAGAAGAACTGGACACTTTGATCGGTGCCCCGAAGTGGCGCGCCATCGACGCCGAAAGCTGGATCGAACAGGCCAGACATCTCGCCTCGCACCGTGAGAAAGTCGAGGGCCAATCGTGAATGCTGATTTCCGGCGCAAGCTGGTTCGCCGCCTGGATATCCTGTTTTTCATCGGGCTGCTGACGACCTCTGGTCTGGCGGCGATCCTGTTCGCCACCGAGTTTTACGAGGGCGAGGAGGCGGAAGAGGTCGCCGCCGTGCCAAGCGCCACGCCCACGCACACCGCCACCTACACCGCCACGCGCCTGCCGACGCTGACGACGACCGCGACGCCGACGGCTACCCCGACCGCGACGACAATCGTCACCGCGACCGCCACACGGGAGCCGTCCGCCACGCCGGACCTCGGCGCGACGGCGGATGCGCTGGCCGCGCAGCGGCTAACGGCAACGGCACGCGGCTGGACCGCGACGCCGAGTCCGCGCGCCCCGACCATGACGCGGGAACCATCTGCCACGCCGGACCTCGGCGCGACGGCAGATGTGCTGGCCGTGCAGCGCCTGACGGCAACGGCGCGCGGCTGGACACCCACGCCGGGGATCACCGCGACCCGCGAACCGGCCACCCTGACGCCCGGCATCACCCGCGAACCATCCGCGACGCCGGACCTCGACGCGACGGCAGATGTGCTGGCCGCGGAACGGCTGACGGCAACGGTGCGCGGCTGGACCGCGACGCCGAGTCCGCGTGCGCCCACCGCGACGCGCCGCCCCTCGGCTACACCGGACATCGAAGGCACGGTCGAGGCGCTGGCCGCGCAGCGGCTAACGGCGACGGCACGCGGCTGGACCGCGACGCCGAGTCCCCGTGCCCCGACCATGACGCGGGAACCATCTGCCACGCCGGACCTCGGCGCGACGGCAGATGTGCTGGCCGCGCAGCGCCTGACGGCGGCGGCCCCGGCCCCCACCAGCACGCCCTGGCCGGCCCCTTTCGTCGCGCCGCTGTCCCTGGCCGAGACGTACGCCGGGCAGCCGTTCGTCGTTTCCGGGACCGCCCAGCCCGGCGACGAGATCGCGCTGTACGATGGCGACACGCTGCTGGCGACGACCACCGCCGGCGATTCCGGCGCGTGGACGATCGAACTGCCGGAGGGGCTGTCCGCCGGGGAGCACAACCTGGGCATTGTTGCGACCGGCCCCGGCGGCAGCGTCAGCCCGCGCGTGCCGGCGGGCTTCCAGGTGCAGGGTGCACCCACCGCAACCGCGACGCCGCGCCCCAGCGCCACACCATCGCCCACGCGCACGCCCCTTCCGCCGACTGCCACGCCGACGACATCCCCGACCCCCTCGCCGACTCCGGCTACGCCGACGCGGGTGGCGCTCGCGCCGACCAGCACTGCGCGCCCCACGACGCCCGCCCCGACAGCTACGCTGACTGAGACCCCGACGGCGACCGTCACGCTGACGCCCAGCGCAGCCCCGCCGGTGATCGATCCGCTGCCGCCGGAAGTCTCGGTGCTGGAGCCGGTCGAACTGGCGGGCAGCGCCGCGCCGGGCCAGACGATCCGCGTCGCGGCGGACGGTGTGCCCGTCGACGAGGTGACGGCTGGCGACGACGGCGCGTGGCGGATGACCTGGACGCCGGACCGCACCGGCCCGGTGACCCTCTCCGCCATCGCCGGCACGCCCGGCGGCGCGTCCGGTCCTCCGGCCATCACGACCACCCGGCTGGTCGCCCCGCGCCCGCGTATTGACGCCCCCGCCCCGGGAGAGGTATATTCGCCGGGGTCGATCCCGGTGCGCGGCCTGGCTGCGCCCGGCGTGACGGTCGATGTGCAGCTTAGCGCGTCCGGTGCTTCCCTGGGCACGGCGCAGGCGTCGGAGCAGGGCGTGTGGCAGGCGGCGATCACGCTGGACGACACCGGCCAGTTCACGCTGCGCGCCAGCAGCGGCGGCCCGGACGGTGCGCCGCGCGTCTCCGACCCGGTGACGATCACGATTGCGCCGCCGGTGCAGCCGGATACCGGGGCGAATCTGCTGCTCGATCCGGATGACAAGGGGCGCGCGTATACCGCGTTGGTCGCGCTGCTGTTGGCCTCGGGCGGCTTCAGCACCTATTTCGCCGGACGCCTGATCTACACGCTGGCCCGGGATCGTCTGCGTTAACGGCAGCACACTGGCATTATCTGGCAGCGAACAGAAGGCAAATCAATGGGCACCAACAAACGATGGCTGGTCATTATCGTGGGCGTGGTCGTGGCGGGGGTTGCCGTGGCGGCGGTTGGCATATGGGCGCTGATCGGCGAACTGGACCCCGGCGACAAAGGCGACGAGACGATCCTGGTCGATGTGCCGGCCCTGGACCCCACCGCGCAGACGTCACCGGAGCACACCCCCTCCCTGCGCCCACCGACACAGCCCCAGCACACGCCGACCGCCACGATGGTCCCGCTGCGCGAGTTTGCCGTCGCGCCGGACGAGTCGCGCGTCGATTTTCTGGTCAAGATGCAGGGTCTGGAGTTCGAGGGCGTCTTCCCGATCCGCGAGGGGCAGATCACGCTGGAGCCGGTGGGCCGCGAGCTGCGCGTCTACGTCTACCTGGAGATCAACGTCGACGAGGCTCAGGCGACCGAACTGGTGACGACCGTGCTGCGCGGCGCGATGAAGACTGGCGATTACCCGATCGCGTATTACGCGGCCCAGTCGCAAGGGCTGGTGCCGGTCACTGAGGACGAGATCAGCTTCGAGCTGGAGGGCGAACTACAGGTCCATCACGCGGTGAACCCGGCCTACACGATGACGGTGCAGGCGCAGTTGGTGCGCGGCGACATGTGGGCGGTCGCGACCGCGCCGCTGGACCTGACCAATCACGGCGTGGAACTGCCCGATCTGCTCAACAGCGGAACCATCCAGCTTACTGCACATCTGGCCGCGTACCAGGTTGCGCCGTAGCGGGCGCGCCGCGCGGCTGGCGGAGCCGGTCCCACAGCCAGAGCAGGCTGGCCGCCGCGAACATCCACCACACGATGTACATCGGGAAGAGATAGCGCGGCAGCGCCAGCAGCACGAGGTGGATGCCAGTGAAGTACACCACCACGCCGTACAGTGGCAGCAGCGCCCGCCAGCGCCGCAGCAAGCCGGCCATCCCCGCCAACCCAAACAGCAGCCCCGCAAAGTGGAATACATACAGGGCGAGCTTGGGCCAAAATTGATCGGTGCGCAGCACGTCGCGCAGGCCGCCCGGTGATCGGTCGTGTTGCAGCCATTCCTGCGCGGCGTCTTTGATGCTCTCCCCGCCCAGGTAAACGGTGTTGTGCGGCTGGAGTGCGGCTTTGGCCAGTTCGCGCAGGCGATGCCCGAACCAGCCGCCCGGATCGCCCAGAATGCTTTCTTTCACCTGCGTCTTGAGCGCGTTATAGCGTTCCTCGGCGTCTTCGTCGGGGTTGATCTGCAACTGGGCGTCCACTTCGCGCGGCGAGGCGTGCCCTTCCACGCCCTGGTACAGGAAGCTCATGATCCCCTCGCCGCCGATCACAAACCGGTTCCACTCGAGCATGTTGTAAACCGTCCAGGTGGACAGCAGCAGCCCGTAGCTGACCGACAGCACGCCAACGGCCCGCAGCGCGCGCTGGCGATGCAGCAGCAGCATGTGAACGGCCAGCCCCAGCGGAAACAGCACGAACACCGCGCGCGTCAATGTGGCCAGCGCCATCACCCCGCCCCACACCAGCGCCCGGCGCGGGGTGGGATCGTCCTGGTGGCGGACGTACAGCGCCAGCCCGCCCCACATGAAGAACAAGAACAGGTTTTCGCTGAGCAACTGCCCGGATTCAATCACCAGCGCCGGGCTGATCGCGGTGACGGTGGCCGCCAGCAGTGCCGCCCGCCGCGTCAGCAGCCGCCGCGCGATCAGGAAGACGAACACCGTCAACGCCGCGCCCATGAAAGCCTGCAGCGTGCGCGCGACCTGCATCTCGGCCTGCGTGTAGACGGTGGCTCCGCCCCCGTGGCCGGGGATCACGACCTGGATGCTCCCCAGGAAGACCAGGTATAGCGGGGCGGTCTGGAGCGGCCCGGCGGTGGTGCCGGTGGTGACCAGGGCGCGCCCGTTCTTCATGTACCAGTTGGTATCGCCGCCGCCGAAGTCCGGGGAGGGGTCAATGGCGAACACAAACAGCAGCCGCAGCACCAGCGCCACAAGCGCAATCAAAAGCGCCGGATGCCGGCGCACAGCAGCGAAAATAGACATTGTCACCAACCCCACAGCAGGTTAATATTCACCGCGATGATTGTAACGTGCCCAGAAAAGAGAGACAACCATGCAGGACAAACGATGGGTGTGGCTGGTCGCCATTTTTGCGTTGGCGGTGATCCCGCGCCTGGTCTTCGTCGTGATCGCCGATCACCCCGGCATGTGGGACCCGCTGGAGTATTACAGCCTGGCGGTCAACTTGCACGAGGGACGCGGCTTCGAACTCGACTACATCTGGAGCTTCGCCAGCGATCCGGAAAGCGTCACTCGCCCGCTGGATCACTGGCTGCCGCTGTCGGGTATCGTGGCTGCCGGGTCGTTTGCGCTGTTCGGTGTGTCGGTGCCGGCGGCGCTGCTGCCGTTCGTGCTGCTGGCGGGCGTGTTGAGCGTGGGGGTGTTCCTGTTCGCGGAACGGATCGGCCAGGACCGGCACACCGCGCTGTTTGCGGCGCTTGGCGCAGCGTACACGCCCTGGCTGTTCCTCTCTGCGCTGCACACGGATACTACGACCCTGTTCGGCGTGCTGACATTCGGCGCGCTGGCAGCGGTTTACCTGGGCGTCCGCGAGGAAAACGGGCGCTGGTTCTGGCTGGCCGGGCTGCTGACCGGGCTGGGGGTGCTCACCCGCAACGACGGGGTGCTGCTGGTGCCCGCCGGGGTGTTGGGCGGCGGCTGGCTGGCGTGGCGGCGCGGCTATCGCGTCCAGTGGCGGCATGTGATCGCGGCGGGTGTGCTGTGCGGGCTGGTGGTGCTGCCCTGGGTGCTGCGCAATCAGGCGGCGCTGGGCGAACCCTGGCCAGGCAGCACGGCCCAGACGATGCTGCTCACCGACCACGAGGACACGTATGTGTACGCCAGAGACATCACGCTGGACGCCTTCCTGGACCAGGGCTGGCGCGCCATTCTCGGCAAGATCGCGTTCGAACTGGCCGCCAGCGTCAAGATCATGATCACGATGGTCGAGCTGCTGTTTCCGGTGGCGATCATCGGCGGGCTGCTGGAAGTTGGGCTGCGCCGGATCGCGGCTGCCGGCGACGGGGACCGCGCCCCGCTCGACCTTGGCCCCCATCTCCCGGCGTTGTGGTTTATAATCTTGGCATACGCCGGCTATGGCATCCTGATGCCGTATCTCAGCCAGGGCGGCAGCTTCAAAAAGGCGTATCTGGCGGCGGTGCCGTTCCTGCTGATCATCGGCGCGCAGACCGTCGCGCGCTACGTGCGGCCCCGCCGGGCGTATAGTGTGGTGATTGCGATCACGCTGGCGCTGCTGCTGGCCAGCGCGGTCGAGTTGACGCGCAAGGATTTCAAGTATAACAATGAACAGCAGACGATCTACGAGGATGTCGGCGTGGTGCTCGACCGGCTCCAGGCGCAGCAAGATCAGGAGATCATCGTGATGACGCGCGACCCCTGGTCGTTGAACTACGTTACCGGCTACCGGGCGGTGATGGTGCCCAACGAACCGTTGGACGTGATTCTCGACGCAGCGGACCGGTACGGGGTGACGCACATCCTGGCCCCGACGGCGCGCGATGCGATCCGGACCATCGACCAGGGCGACGCGACCCATCCGCGCCTGGAACGGGTTGCCGCATTCCCGGACCATAACAAGCGTCTGTACCGCATCCAGCCGGCAGAGTAACGGGCCATGAGGGGGAAGACCAAACCATGATTATTCGCGAACCAGTTGTCCACGCCATCTACTACTATCTGCGCGAAGCGCCGGGCGACAATGTTGATCGCCGCCACGCCCATCACGAGGCGTTCATCACTGACACCCATCGCAAGCTGCAGTCCATCGCCGGCTGGCTGTCGATGCCAGAGGCCGACCTGCCGAAGGTCCCCTTCTGGGACGATCCCTCCCCAGAGATCGCCCAGCCGTTGATGCAGACCGGGGAACTCAAGGGGCGGGTGAATGCCTCGGCGTGGCTGTCGGCGTATGTGCTGCGGAATATGCTGCTGCTGCGGGTGATGGTGGCGCGCTCCGGCGAGCACGACCAGACGGTCTGGTCGATGCTCAACGAATCGCTGGGCGAGCCGCCGACCAGCCCGACCTGGCTGGACACCGCGCATTATTGGTGCGGCGTGGCCCCGCGCCCGCCCGAAGACCTGGAGCACAGCCACCTGATGCCGATCAAGACACCGTTCGGCGTGTTGTGCCTGGGGCAAGGCGACGAGCCGAATCTGCTGGTCTACTCCGACGCGCGCACCGAGCACCGCGCCAATCACTTTTTGCGGTCGCTGGCCGCCCGGTTGGACTGGTACACTGTGCAGGCATCCTACCGGCTCTCGGTTTACGAAAACCGCGCCTCCAGCGCCGCGCGCAACCAGCAGCACGCCCTGGACAGGGTGACCCAGTCCGTGCAGCAGTGGGCCGCCGCCCACAGACCGGACCGGCTGCGCTCGCTGGCCCCGCTGCAAGCGCAGCTTGAGACCCTCGAAGGCACCTACCAGGATGTGCTGTCCGACCTGGCCGCCACGCAAACCGCCGCCCAGGAAATGCGCGGCCTGGTGGCGGAGTATCGCCTGACGCTGATGCAAAGCGGGCTGTGGGATGCCGCGCCCAGTGTGTGGGAAGCCCAGGTCGCAGCGTTGGGCACGCGCCAGGCGCAGATCGAGTCGGACGTGAATTACATTGATACCACGCTGCGCCGTTCGGAGTTGATCCTGCAAGGACTACAGACGCGCATCGCCCTGCTGCAAGGCGAGCGTGACCGGCTGCAAGTCTACCTGATCGCGGTGCTGGGGCTGGCGCTGCTGGCGGTGCTGATCGCCGACGTGCGCGTGTCGCAGATGGTGATGCGCGTGCTGACGCTGCTGTTTGTCTTCGGTATTGTGTGGATCATCTGGCAGTCCTGGCTGCAGAAGCACTCGTCCTAGAGTGTGTTATGAACTTATGCAGGCTGTTTACAGTGGATTTTTCCCGTAAGTTTCACCCCTCCCGAAATCCCTCCCGTAAACGGAGAGGGACTTGCGCCGCGTGCGGGGTCGGGGGATAGGGGTAAAAAGTGCATAACAGCCTCTAG
>DAOTUD010000107.1:0-4613 GCA_034437275.1 Anaerolineae bacterium | reverse complement strand
GCCAGCGGGCACGCCGGGCACGCCGGGCACCGCGCGGCCCACGCGCACCCCCGGCCCCACGCCCAACCCCGACGGGGTGCAGATTCTGGCCAACTGTCGCCAGGCCACCGACCGGCCCCAACACCGCATCCCGCCCACGCCAACCACCGGGCAAGACGTGTACATCTGGTGGAGCTGGTTCGTGACCGACCCGGAGTACATGGGCGAGCACTTGCAGCACGCCGAGTACGACGTACAGCTCGACGGCGAACCGCTGGAAGACTGGGATCAATATGCCTCTGAAATAGTGTGGGAGGAAGACAAAAATCTGTGGTTTGTGTACTGGTATGTGCCGGTCGGCAAGCTGGACGCCGGGGAGCATACCGTAACCTATCGTCTGACCTGGGCAGAAAGGATTTTTGACGGGCGAAACTATTTTGGCCCGGATACGACGATCACGCGCAACGAGGGCAATTGTACGTTCACCGTGACCGAACCATGACCGCGCCGTTAGTTCTTTCGATTCTGCTGGATGTGCTGGCCCTGGTGTTTACCCTCAGCGTGCTGCTGCTGGTGCTGTGGCAGCACACCTATACCAGCAGCGGGTGGGCGCTGGCGCAATACCTGGGCAGCCTGGCGCTGTTGCAGGGCAGCACATTTGTCGCGCATTTCGGGCTGATGGCCGACTTTCCAGACTTTCTGGTCGAAGGGCTGGTCCACCTGACGATCATCGGCTTCGCCCTGACGATGCTAACCTCGCTGGCGCTGGTGCTGCACATGGCGCACCGGATGCAGGAAGCCTGGATCGTGATCTGCCGGTCCGGGGTGGCCGGATTGGTCGTGCTCCAGCCGGTCTTGTGGCAGCATGGCCTGCTCCGGCTGCCCGATCCCCTCGACGAACACCTGTTTGGCAGTCCCTACACATCAACCGGGCAAGTGCTCGTGATCGTTGGGGCCGCCTATCTGGTGCTGACGGTGGCGACCACCTGGCACTACCGGCGGCGGATCGATGCGCTGGTCGTGATCGTGGCCGTGATCGGGGTGGCGGTGGCCCAGTTCGCCACGATGACGGTCGGTACCCTGCGCGAGTTGTCGCTCGCGGCCATCGTCGGGGGCGTGTTCAGCGGGATGCTAGGCTACGACCTGATCCGCCAGGCGCAGCTTACGCCGCGCTCGTCGTGGCTGCGCACGCTGCACGACGCGACACAAGCCATCACCCGGCAGCAGTCCGTCGAGCAGGTGCTCAGCCATATCGCCGAACGCACGCGGCTGTTGATCGGGACGGACACGGTGAGCGTCCTTACCGCCGTCGATGCCGACCGGCTGCAAGTCACCGCGATGGCGGGCCAGCACAGCGCGATCCTGGGGCGGTACATGCAGGCGGGCGATGGGCTGGCCGGGCGTGTGATGCAGACGCGCCAGCCGATGCGCATCAGCAGTTACCAGACCTGGGATGGCCGCGCGGCGGATTTCGAGACGCTGCCGTATTACGCCAGCATGAGCGTGCCGCTGGTGTACCAGGACGAACTGGTCGGCGTGCTGAACGTGCACGAATCGACGCCAGAGCGCGTGTTCAACAATCACGACCAGATGATCCTGGAACTCCTCGCGCCCCAGGTCGCCGCGGCGATTGGCCAGTTTCGCCTGAGCAGCGAACTGGACACCATACAGCAATTTCTGGACGCATTGATGACCCATACCCCGGCAGCCGTGTTCCTCTTTGGCAAAGATGGTCATCTGCGCCAGGCCAACGCCACCGCCCACCACCACCTGCAAGCCATCGCCGGCGACGCTGCCGCGCTCACCGCGTCCGAACTGGCCGCCCAGGCCCAGGACAACCGCCTGACGCTGGCGCTGGCCGGGGACATGACCGAACCGCTCACGCTGGACACGAGCTACCCGGCGCTGGGCCAGGTGAGCGTCAGCCTGTATCCGCTCGGCGATGCGCCGGACGTGCTGTGGATTATGCAGGGAACAGCGACTTAACGTATTATAGGTAGGCGTAGCGCGATCTCAGCAAAGCGAGGGTGACGATGAGTGAGCCAAAGCTGGACGAACTGGCCGAGCAGTTGCAAGACCCCGAGCCGAAAGTGCGGCGCAAAGCCTGCCGCCGGCTGGTCGCCACTAAAGACCCCCAGGTCTTGCCCTTCTTGCGCAACGCCTACCTGCAAGACGAAGATGAGCAGGTCCACGACATCGCGCACGACGGGCTGGCGGCGTTCAAGGCCATGCAGACCGGCAAACGCAGCCGCGTGAACGAGCGCCGGCTGCGCCGGATCGTGATCGGGCTGGCGGTGGTCTTTTTCGTGTCGCTGCTGCTGAATGTCGCAGTGATGGGGATGGACAGCGGGGGCGACGACAGCGCCGGCAGTGGCGAAGACGAGGCTGCCCTGCCGAGCACGGCCACGATTGACCCGGACCTCTCGCCGCGCGAGAAGCTGATCGCCACCATCGACCGGGAACTTACCCAGGCGCAGCACGACGCGCAGAATTTACGCCAGGAAATCGAATACTATTTTGAGAGCGCCGAACCCGTCTGTGAGGCGAACTATTATCGCCCGGCGGACCTGGAATTCACGCCGGAACAGCGCGAACAATATCCCGAACTGGTGACCATCGCGGACCGGCTGAATATCATTCTGGATTCGCTGCGCATCGCCCAACTCAGTTGGGATGGTCGCTGCGCCGGAGATGTCGACAGCGATGTCGCGGGCGCGCTCACCCGCCTGAACGATCTGATCGACCCCCAACTGGCCGCCATCGAGCAGCAGTTACAAGCCGCCCGGGGCAGCACGCCGTCACCCGCGCCCGGCACAGGGTAGCGCCATGTATCGCCGGGGGGCTGTGGCGGGAACTTTGATGGCGCTGATCGTGTTGGCGACGGCTGTCGTCGCCGGTCCGGTCGGCGCGCAGGATGGCGGCGATACGCCGTCCCCCACGATCCACATCGTGCAGCCGGACGAAACCCTGTTCCAGATCGCGATGTACTACGGCACGACCGTTGAGGCCATCGTCGCCGCTAACGACATCCTCGACGCGCGCTATATCACGGTCGGGCAGGAACTCGTGATCCCGCGCGGCACGGGTCAGGCTGACGCCCCGCTGACGCACATCGTCCAGCCTGGCGAAACGCTGGCGACGGTGGCACACACCTACCGGGTGCCGGTGGGCACGCTGGCCGCCGCCAACCATATTGTGCACGCCGGGCGGCTGGTGGTCGGGCAGCCGTTGACGATTGACCTGGACGCGGCAGACCCGGACCAGGAAGCGATCGCGCGGCTGTACCGTGCCCAGGCGGGCGACAACCTGTTCCGCATCGCGCTGAAGCACAACGTCCCGATCAACCGCGTGCTGCGCGCCAACGCGGTCACGCTCGCTGCGCCGGTGATGCTGGACCAAACGGTCTGGCTGCCGGGGCGCGGCCAATCTCTGACCGATCTGCCGGCCCCGTTCGCCGCGTGTGAGCTGACGCCGGTCCCACTGGTGCAGGGGCAGACGGTCGGCATCCATCTGCGCACCACCACCCCGGCCACCATCACCGGCCAGTTTCTCGGCTATCCGGTGCAGTTCGTCACCCAGGACGGGCAAGCGCACCACGCGCTGTTTGGCATCCATACCTTCGCCGCCGGCGGGGTCTATCCGCTGGCGCTGACGGCGACCCAACCCGACGGCACCGCGACCACGCTGGTGCTGCGCGTCCAGGTGCAGGACGGGAACTACGGGGCAGAGACGATCTCGCTGGTGACGGAAATGCAGGACCTGCTGGCGCCGGAGGTGACGACACCGGAATGGGAGCGTGTCGCGCACACGATGAGCGACTTCACGCCCAAACGCTATATCGACGACGTGATGATCGCCCCGTCCGATGGCATGATCACGTCCTATTTTGGGACGCGCCGCCTGTATAACGGCGGGGTGCTGGATACGTTCCACAGTGGGGTGGATTTTGGCGCGGCGATGGGATCGCCGATCCTGGCCCCGGCGGATGGGGTGGTCGTGCTGGCCGAAGACATGCCCGTGCGCGGCAACGCGACGATCATCGATCACGGCTGGGGCGTGTACAGCGGCTACTGGCACCAGAGCACGCACTATGTCGCGGTCGGGGACATGGTCACCGCCGGGCAGGCGATCGGGGCCGTTGGCTCGACCGGGCGCTCCACCGGGCCACATCTGCATTGGGAGCTGTGGGTGGGCGGGGTGCAGGTCGACCCGCTGCAATGGCTGGACCAGTCGTTCGTGCCGGGGGCGTGACGCAATGGCAAAGCATCACACCGAGCGCCCGTCAATTGTGCCCCGCGCGGGCCGAAGTAGCCGAAATTCTGAATGTCAGCCTGAGTACGGTCAAGCGCGGGCCATCTGCGCGCCGAGTCCGACCCCGACGCGCGCTAAGCACGGGGGCCTAGTACAGTGAGGCTCAAATGAGCCAATGGTTAAGCGGCAAGCGCCTTGCCTTGATAAGTCCAACGGAAAGGCTTTGCCATCGTGCGATTGAAATACTCGATAAACGCCAGCACTTTTGCTTTAACCGACATTCAGAGGGTCGCCGATAAAAAGCCCGATAATTTATGATCGCAGCACATTTGACATCCAAAAAGTGACTTAGCTGGACAAAATATCAAAAGCAAAAGGCTAAC
>DAOTUD010000106.1:0-22201 GCA_034437275.1 Anaerolineae bacterium | reverse complement strand
TCGTCCAGCAGCACGATGTTGGCCGCGTCGTGCGGTACCACGCGCCCGATGGTGGCCAGGATGCGCTCCAGCACCTCGTCGGGGTCGAGCGTGCGGTTCAGCGTGGTGGCGATATCGCGCAGCGCCTCGGCCATGTGGCGCTGTTCGCGTTCGGCGGTGGCGGTGTGCTGCCGGGCGATGGCGGCCCCCAACGCCCCGGCCACGTTGCGCAGCGCTTCGATCTCGGCGGCCAGCCAGGTGCGCTCGGTTTCGCAGTCGTCGAAACCCAGGAAACCCCACCATTCGTCCCCGCTGAAGATCGGCACGGCCAGCACGGCTTTAACGTGCTGGTCGATCAGAAATTCGCCAATGTCCGCCGGGAAGTCGTCCGCCAAACCATACAGTGGTTCGCCGTTGCGCAGCCGTGCGATCAGCCGTCCGGCGACCGGCGTTTCGTAGGCGAAGTTTTGCCCGGTGGGGTAGTTCAGCTTGGCCGGGATATCCGGCGTGTGCCACTCGTAGCGCAGGCTGATGCGCTTGACGTCGTCCGGCGTGACGTGGTGGCGGAAGATGTAAGCCCGGCTGACGTGCGCGGCCTGTCCCAACCGGGCCAGCACCCCTGGCAAAATGGCGTCCAGGTCGCTGGAGCGCAGCAGGTCTTCGCTGATGCGGGCCAGGGCGGCCAGGATCACGTCGCGGCGGTGGAGCACTTGCTCGGCGCGTTTGCGCTCGGTGATGTCGCGCACGATCATCAGCACTTCGTCCGGCCCGCTGACCACCATCCGCGCCTCGAAGTCGCGCGGCCCGGCGCGCACGTCGAGCTGGTACTCGAAGACCTGCGTCTGGCCGGTCTCCAGCGTGCGCCGTATGGACGACAGGATGGTCTGCGCCTGGGGGGAGGGCACCCGCTCTTCGACCGTCTGGCCGCGCGGGGTGTCGCCCGGGCCGACCAGCAGTTCCTCGGTGCCCTTCAGCAGCGCATCCAGGAACATGCCGCTGCGGTCGATGCGGAAGATCATGTCTGGGATGGCGTCCAGGATGGCGGTGTTGCGCGCCCGGCTTTCGAGCAGGGCTTGCTCGGCGTGCTTGCGTTTGGTGATGTCGCGCGTGATGGACAGCACGCATGGCTCGCCGCCGATCTCCAGCAGCCGCGCGGAGATCTGCCCCACCGCCAGGCTGCCATCCTTGAGGCGGAACGTCGCCTCAAGTTCCTGCATGGCGTGGTGTTCGCGCAGGTCAGCCACGAACTGCCGGGGCTGGCCCGGCGTGGCCCACTGCCGGAGGTCCAGCGTGGTTTTGCCGAGCACGTCCTCCGGCGTGTAGCCGGTCAGGTCGGTAAAGCCCTGGTTGATCTCCAGGTACATCCCATCGTCCAGGCGGTTGATGGCCATCGCGTCGGGCGAGGTGTGGAAAATTTTGGAGAACTTCTCCGTCGACTGGCGCAGCGCCTCTTCGGCGCGTTTTTGCTCGGTCACATCGCGCACGATGGTCACGACGTCGTCCGGCCCGCTGGCCACGATGCGCGCTTCGTAGTCGTGCAGGGTGTCGCCCAGGGGCAGTTGGTACTCGAACTGCTGGACCTCCCCGGTGTCCAGCGCGGCGTGGGCGTGGGTCATGGCTTCCTCGGCCAGCCCGGGCAGCACGGCGTAGATGGTGCGGCCCATGAACGCCTCCGGGGTGGTGTGCAACCCCATGCCGGGGTCTTTATAGGACAAAAAAGTGCCGTTGCGATCGAGCTGGAATATCAGGTCGGGGATCGCGTCCAGCAGGGCGCGGTTGTGGGCTTCGGCGCGGCGCAGCGGGGTGATGTCGCGTGCCACGATCTGCACGGCGGGCTGGCCGAGGTACGTGGTCGGGATGGCGGTCGCTTCCAGCGTGATCACCTGTCCGTCGAGACGGGTGCAGGTGACTTCGAGGGGTGGGGGGCTGTGGTTGGACCGGCGCGCGTCGTCGATCATGGCCTGGGCGGACGCGAGCGTGTCGGTGTCGAGGAGGTGCGTCAGGGGTTGGCCGCTCAGCGTGTCCTGATCGGGCGCGCCCAGCAAGCGCAGGCCCGCCGGGTTGATGTAGCTGATGCGGTCGTTGGCGGTGACGGCGATCAACACCGAGGCGTGTTCGACCAACTGGCGATATTTGGCCTCGCTCTGGTGGATGGCCTCTCGCCGGTCGCGCTCGGCCTGCTTGAGATGGCGGCTGGTGAGCACCACCAGGATCAATATCGTGAAGACATAGAGCACCCAGTTGTCGTGCAGCGTGACCTGGGGGTAGAGCGCCTGGGTCAGCAGCATCCCGCTGATAAACAGCGTGCCCAACAGCAGCGTGGTGTGCTCGGTCAGCAGCACGCTGCTCAGCAGGATGGGGATGATCAGGTAAATGAACAGGTTGACATCGCTGGTTTGTTCGACCGGCAGGACCATCGCAAACACGGCCAGCGACAGGCTGCCGACCGTGATCAGCGCCGCCGGCGTGTAGTGGTTGGCGCGGTTGAGGGCATAGGCGGCCACCAGCGCCAGCGTCACGAGCACCATGAGTACCAGGTCCCACCCCATGTAGTCGGGATTGTCGGGGTACACAATGACGACAAACAGGGTGGTCCCAATTGCCAGTGGGACCAGCGTCGTCAGCAGGGCGAGCAGCAACTGCGCCTGCCGCAGCCGCCCTGGTGCGATCTGCCACCCGGCAGGCAGCGTCAGCCAGCGCCAGATACGACGCCCGAGGTGACGGCCTGCGCGGAGCCATTTGTTTTTGTTCATGCTGTTTTCCCCGGCATGATCGCTGTAGTGTCGGTGAAGTTACTAAGAAGTGCCAAGAAAAAAGAAATGAGAATGAACTATACCATCTATTATGACTCAAGATCGTAAAGAATAAAAATCAGGTGGGGGGATGTTTACACAATCTTTATGCTGCGAGCGGCAGTATACAGCAGCAGGCTGGCTGCGACCGCCGCGTTCAGCGATTCGGCCCCGGGAACCATCGGAATCTGGAGCGTGGTATGCGGCAGCGCGCGGGCCGGGGTGTGCAGGCCGTGCGCCTCCGCGCCGACGACAATCGCCGCCGGGGCGGACCAGTCCGCCGCGTCGTAGGGCACGTCGCCGTCGGCGTCGGCCAGGTACCACGCCAGCGCGGCGGCGGCGGACGGCGGGCCGGCGAGGTCCCACTCCTGGAGCGGCACGCGGAAATGGCCACCCATCCCGGCGCGGAGCACTTTCGGATTGAAGGGATCGACGGTGCCCGGCGTCAGCGCGATCAGGTCCACGCCGGCAGCGGCGGCGGTGCGGATCACGGTGCCCAGGTTGCCGGGGTCGCGCCAGCCATCCACGACCAGCACCAGCCGGGGGCGGGGCGGGGCGGGCAGCTCCGGCCAGGGGACGACCGCCAGGATGCCCTGCGGCGTCTCGGTGTCGGTCATGGCCTGCATCAGGGTCTCGGACACGGCCAGACAGGGGATCCCGGCGTGGTCCAGGGCGGCGATCAGGTCCGGCGCGGGGTCGGTGTAGAGCACGAAATCGGGCTGAACCCCGGCGCTGACGGCGTCCTCGATCAGGCGCGGGCCTTCCAGCACCAGTTGGCGCTGGCGGCGGCGGGCTTTGGTGTGCCGCTGGAGCTGGCGGACCAGCTTAACGCGGCGGTTCTGGGCGCTGGTGATCATGGTGCACCTGTTCGTTGAGTTGTCCGACAAGCTGGGGCAGCGCACCTTCGCGGCGGGCCTGGGCCAGGATCACCGGGCCGGTGCTGCCGGTTTCCATCACCAGCAGCCGTGCGCCGTGTTCGTCGTGCGCCAGCCGGAAGGCGATCACGTCGCGGCGGTTGAAGCGCTGGATGCGGGCATAGGGGAAGCGTACCTCGACGATATCCCCGACGTAATTGAACGTGACGCGCAGCACGCGCCGCGCCCCGGGCACGTAGAGCAGCGCCAGCATCAGCAGCGTGCCGGCGACGGTGCCGATCAGCAGCGCCGCGCGAAAGGTCAGGCCGCTTTCGTCCGGCGCGACCGTCAGCCCGGCGACGGCCAGCCCCACCGCCAGCGCCACGCCGATGGCGGCCCCACCGCCCACACACCAGCCCCAGGCCACCAGCATCGCGCGCCGGTCTGGCAGCCGGTAGCTGTAGGTCACCCGGTCCAGTTTGCGCTGCACGTTGATGCGCGGCATCGGCACAATCCCCCTGTGAATGCTCACCCAAAACACGACAAACCGGCGCAGGCCGGTTTGTCGTTGGGCTGTGGCGGCGAACGCCGTCAGGCGTTCTGCGCCAGGTCGACCAGCGCCGCGAAGGTGTCGCTGTCGCGCACGGCGAGATCGGCCAGAATCTTCCGGTCTAACTCGATGTTGGCTTGCTTGAGGCCGTGAATAAAGCGGCTGTAGGGCAGGCCGTTCTGGCGCGAGGCCGCGTTGATGCGAGTGATCCACAGCCGGCGCAAATCGCGGCGGCGGGTGCGGCGGTCGCGGTAGGCGTACCAGTGGCTTTTCATCATCGCCTCGTTGGCGCGTTTGAACAGCCGGTGCTTGGTGCCCCACTGGCCTTTGGTCATCTTGATGATCTTCTTGTGGCGGCGGCGGGTCACGTTGCCGCCCTTTACTCGAGCCATGCTCCAAACTCCTTCGACGTCAACTCCGGCGGGTTAGCCGGGCGGATTTTGCTTATACTTGCCAAGATAGGGGGCCAACCGGCGAACACGCTTGGCTTCTTTGGCGTTCTTGACTTCGATGCCTTTCAAGAACTGGCGCTTGGACCGCTTGGACTTGCGACGGCGCAGGTGGCTTTTGCCGCCTTTGGTGCGCAGCACTTTACCCGAGCCGGTGACCTTGAAGCGCTTGGCTGCTGCCTTATAGGTCTTCAGTTTGTATTTTTTCTTCTTTTTTTTCTTACCCACGACGGATAACTCCCTAACAGACCAGCACCGCACACATGTGCGGCGCAGGAACTCCATTTGACCTTGCCGAACAGGGTACTTATTTCTTCTTCTCTGTGGCCGGTGCCAACACCATCAACATGGTACGCCCCTCCATATTGGGGGCTTGTTCGATGACACCAACGTCGTTTAATTCCTCGGCGACTTCGCGCAGCATGTCGCGCGCGATTTCCGGGTAGGTAATCTCGCGGCCTCGGAAGCGAATCCGCACCTTGACCTTCATGCCGTCTTCCAGCCACCGTCGCGCGTCGCGTACCTTGAAGGCGCGGTGATGGTCGTCGGTTTTGGGGCGCAGCCGAATCTCTTTGACTTCGATCTGCTTTTGCTGCTTGCGCGCTTCGCGTTCCTTCTTGGCACGTTCGTACTGGAATTTGCCGAAATCCATAATCCGGCACACCGGTGGGTTTGCATTCGGGGCAACCTCGACCAGATCAAGGTCGCGCTCGGCTGCCATGTCCAGCGCCTCTCGAACCGGCACAACTCCAACGTTCTCGTTTTCGTCGGTAATCAAACGCACTTCACGGGCGCGTATCCGATTGTTAACCCGATAATCTCCAGTACTTATGGCCCTGTCCTTTCGCTCAAATTTCCAACCTGAAATCTCGCTGACTATGGTTACGCAGTGTAGCATAGCCGAGGCATTCCGTCAACCGTGACCCCGCCTGTTACGGGGCGCGGGCGCGGGCTGCGGCTCTAACATAGCGGGCTGGCGTGAGAACGCTATAATGGCAGGTGAAAGCATACAAGGGGAGCTGCCATGACTATTCGCACCATCCAGTGGCCTGACGAGCGCGAGATGCTGCTGGAGCATATCCACCAGCTGCATGGGCCGGACGACACCGCTATTATCGCGCTGTGGTACGATGGATTTCCGTATTTTGATCCGCGCGACTGCTTCGTGATCGATGGGGACCACGAGGGCGAGATCGCGGGGCATGTGATGCTCGTCCCCCGCCAGATACAGATCGGCGTGAGCGTGCTGCCGGTCGCCGAGATCGCCATGTTGGGCGTGTTGGAGCCGTACCGCGCGCAGGGCTATACCCGCGCGTTGATGGAGCATGTGCACCAGGCCATGACCGAGCGCGGCGACGTGCTGGGGCTGAGCTTTGGCGACCCGGAGCTGTACGAGCGCTGGCAGTACGAATATGCGGTCGGCCTCTACCTGACCAGCTACGAATCCGACATCCCGGTCGATCTGGCGCTGAAGGCCGGTGCCTGGGACATCAATCACAGTTACGAACGCCGTACCGCCGACCGGCTGGGCGCACACAACCAGGCGATCAGCGTGCGTCGCTTCTATCTCAACGATTTGCCGGCGGTCCAGGCGCTCTACCGGCGCGCCGCCGAGCGCGGCCACTACATGCTGGCGCGCGACGAGGCGACCTGGCGCTGGCAGCTTGATTACCTGACCCGCATCGGACGCAATGCCCCCGACGATTTCCTGGTGGCCGAAGCCGGTAACGAGATTCTGGCCTATGCGCGCGTGATGTCGCAGGAGTCGCCCAACTGGTTCCAGGGCGAGGATGGTGCGCGCTTCAGCGTGATCGAGGCGGCGGGGGACCATCCCGACGCCACCGAGGCGCTGCTCGGCCAGATCGCGCACACCGCCCAGGCGTTTGGCGTGGACCGCGTCGGCCTGTTTGTGCACCCGGAAGGTCGCTTTATGCAGCACGCCCTGGCGCATGGGGCCGCGCGGCGGCAGTTCACCGGGGCGGGGTTCTTGCGGCTGCACGACCTGGGGCGGGCGTTGGAACTGCTGCACGATACGCTCGAAGCCCGGCGGCTCAACAGCCGTTACGCCACGCGCGCCTACCGCCTGATCGTGACGACCGAGCACGACCAGGCCGAGCTGGAGCTGGGGATGGGCGAGGCGGACGTCGTCGCGTTGGAGATTCCGACCACGGCGCTGGTGCGCCTGATCACGGGCTGGTACGGGATCGAGCATGTGGGTCTCGGCTATCACGAGCGCTTCGCCGATCTGCTGCGGGTGCTGTTCCCCCGGCGCGATCCGAAGATCGGGCTGGCGGATTTGATGTGAGGGGCAGATCGCCGGGATCAAAATCGAGACAAAAACCTGAATCCATGAAAACCCTACCCGCCCATCCAGCCAAAGGAGCGAGACAACAACTATGCCACAAATTACAGTGCGGCAGGCCACGTTGGCCGATGCAGCCAGCATTACCGCCATCCACACGGCCCGCGTCGACACCTGGACCCGCCGCGACATTGACGGAGAACAGATCGCCACGCCGTACGACGACCTGACGCTGTACGAGCGCTGGCTGAACGCCGGCCCCTGGTCCAGCGTCGAGATGTGCGCGGTGCACCTGGCGAACCTGCTGCGCGGCGGCGACGGGATTCCGCTGGTGGCCGAGGTGGACGGGATGGTGGGGGCCGAGGCGGAGGTGTTCATCGGGCGCGAGCCGGAGCCGTTCGGCCATCATATCAACATCTCGACCCTGGTCGTGCATCCCGATTACGACGCGGTCAGCCTGGGCAGCGCGCTGTTGACCTACATCCGGCAGATCGGCGAGGCGATCCACTGCCGGCGGGTGACGGTCGCCGACGCCGGGGAGGACGCCGCGCTGTTCGAGCATCACCGTTACACGCGCGCGCACCTGGGCCAGCGGTTGGTGATCCCGGCCCAGGAGGGGCGCGTCTTTTACAAGGCGGGCGACCTGGCCGGTTTTTCGCCGCGCCAGATCGAAGGCTGGCACATGCCGCTGGGCCGCTACCAGAACGCGCGCGCGGAATGGGACCGCATGCTGCCCGGCTTTTGGAACAGCGTCCCGCAGATCGTCGAGCCGGAGACGTACCGGCTGCACCTGACCGTCACCGGGCAGGAAGCCTGCGTGCTGATGCAGCAGGACCGCCACGCGCCGGAGCGCGTCCAGGCGTACGTGTGGGCCAAGCGCCCGGCCAACCCGCTGCTGATCCTGGTGCTGTGCGATTGGACCGCCCGCCACAATTACGAGTCGCTGGTCGTGTTCGTGTGGGATTACGTGATCCCGATGCTGGAGGTGGACACCCAGCCGGACGACTACACGCAGCAGCTCTACGTGCGCCCGCTGTGAGGGAGGCCGCCCGGCCTCACTTCTGCCCGATGACCACCAGCGACGTCGCCCAGCGCAGCCCGATCTCCGCCAGCCGTTGGCGCAGTTCCTCGCTGCGTGCTTCGATCACCGGGTAGTTGGGCAGCGCGCTGGCCCGTTCCAGGTAGCGGTCGATGTGGTTGTACATGCGCGCCAGCATCACCTCGTCGAACGGGTCGGACTCCAGGTCGGCGTAATCGTACAGCGCCACCTCGCGCAGGCCAATCGTGTCGATCAGCTCGATCATCTCCTGGCGCGTGCCGGTTTCGTTGTGCGAGATGCCCAGCGACGTATCGACCGCCGACCACCAGTGGTGCAGGTGTATGTGGGTCATCTGCTCCTCGGTCTGGTTGTCGCTGTACATTTCGCTGATCAGGACGTGTCCACCGGGCCGCAGCACGCGCCCGACCTCGGCCAGCACCTGCTGTGGATCGGCCATGTGGTGCAGCGAGTTGGACATGGTCACGGTGTCGAAGCTGGCGTCGGGGAAGTCCAGGTGATGGGCATCCATCTGGTAAAAATGGATGTTGGGCTGGTCGAAAATGCTTTCTTCGTCTTTGGGGATGCGGCTGGTGAGGTCGATGGTGTCGATGCCGACGATCTCGTCGTAGTCGCCCAGGCTTTCGGTCAGCCAGATGATCATCCCGCCGCTGCCGGTGGCGATGTCTAGCACGCGCCCGCCGGAAATCCGCCCGATGGCGGCGTCAATTTCTTGTTCGGAATGCATAGATGCTTGTGTCTCCAGATTGGCTTTCACAGAATATCACTAGGGGGTTATGCTAGATATCCTGGCACGTGTGTCGATGGTTTACCCCTCCCTAAATCCCTCCCCGTGAACGGAGCAGGACTTTGGGTCCCGGTTTGTTTCCCCCTCTCCGCGCGCGGGGAGGGGGCCAGGGGGAGGGGTAAAACTAGCATAACGCCCCACTAATGATACGCGGAGTGGGTGGCATTTTTCAATGCCAAATTGCCCCCAATTGCTTTATACTCAGGCTAACCACACTTGTTCATCCGATCACAAACAGAAAGGACCTGTCCATGACCGAAGAATTTGTCTCGTGTACGGACTCGGCACGCGGGCCGATTGGTGTGCCCGCGCCCGACCAACCTGATTCTACCGTGGTACCTGAGGAGGAACAGATTATGACAGCCCGTGTTGGCAAGCCCGCCCCGGATTTCGAGGCGATGGCCTATCATGAAGACGGCTTTAAGCGCATCAAGCTCTCCGATCACCAGGGACACTGGGTGCTGCTGTGCTTCTATCCCGGCGATTTCACCTTCGTTTGACCGACCGAGTTAGCGGCAGTTGCCGCCAAGTATGACGAACTGCAGGCGCTCGACGTGCAGGTTTTCTCCGTGAGCACCGACAGCCATTTTACCCATAAAATCTGGCAAGCTGAAGAACTCTCCAAGATGGTCGACGGTGGTGTGCCCTGGCCGATGCTCTCCGACGCCGGGGGCCGCATCGGGCAAATCTACGGGGTGTACGACGCCGACGGCGGGGTCGACATCCGGGGCCGGTTCCTGATCGACCCGGACGGCGTGATCCAGGCGATGGAGGTCATGACGCCCCCGGTCGGGCGCAACATCAACGAGCTGATCCGGCAGGTCAAGGCGTTCCAGCATGTGCGGGACACCGGCGAGGTGACCCCGGCGGGCTGGCAGCCCGGCAAGCCGACGCTCACGCCCGGGCCGGACCTGGTGGGCAAAGTGTGGAAAGTGTGGAAGCCCGAATAGACGCGCGCATGTCGACGTGTGAGCGGGTTGTCCCTGGGCGGGGCAGCCCGCTTTTTTGGTGCGGGGCGGAAACGCGCCCGAAAAAGTGGGCAGTTGCGGGGCGTCTGGGTAACAATTGATGCAGGCGTTATGCACAGATATACACAGTGGCTTGCACCGTGCAAAGGAGTTGTGATGACCAGCTACGACACGCCGCGTTTTGTGGTTCCCGACGACAACCTGATCCCGGTCAATGACTACCCGGGCCACCTGTACACCATTCCGCCCTCGCGCATGTTCCTGATCCGGCGCTCGCTGGTGCGCTACCAGCAGAAGATGGGGCCGGACGCGGTGATCTTCGACGCCTCACAGGGCGACGGCGGCGCGTCGCTGCCGGGCGTGCCGCCGGAGGTGCTGGACCGCGCGCACGCCATCGTCAAGGCGCACGGCACCGGTTACGACGACACCTACGGCTGCGATATGTTCCGCGAGACCGCCGTCGAGCAGTACTGGCAGCTCGACCCGGCGCTCGGCTGGGGGCCGGAGAACGTGGTGGTCGGTGTGGGCGGGCGTGATGCGCTGGTCAAGGCCTACGACGCGATGATCCACCTCGGCACCGGGCGCATCGGCGACGTGCTGCTGGTGACGCGCGTGCCCTGGGTCAGCTACAACTGGGGGCCGTACGGGGTGGGGGCGAATGTGCTGCTCGCGCCGGGCGACGAGGCGACCGCGTGGCAGTACAGCGAGGACGGCATCCGCGCCTCGGTCGAGTTCTGCCGGCGGCAGGGCGGGCGGCAGATCGCCGGCATGGTGATCACGTCCCCGGACAATCCGACCGGCCACGTGCTGCCCGTCGACCGCCAGATCGCGCTGGGCAAGTTCGCGCTGGCGCAGGGCATCCCCTTCGTGCTGTACGACTGGATGTATCACCACATCACCGAGCGCGCGCCGATGGACCTCAACGCGGTGCTGGCCGCCTTCAGCCCGGCGGAACGCCGCCGCCTGATGTTCCTGGACGGGCTGACCAAGTCGCTGGGCGCGTCCAACGTGCGCAACGCCCACCTGCTGGCCGACGCGGAGGTGATCACCTTCATCGCCAAGCGCGCAGCCTACAGCGTGATCCCGCACTTTCACGGGCAGGCGGTTGCCATCGCCGCCTTCGAGATGGGCTTCCACGCGACGGCGCGTACCATCATCGCGCCGACCAACGCCAGCCGGAAGATCGTTCGCCGCTTCCTGACCGCGCACGGCTACCGCTTCATCATGGGCGACGGGGGCTATTACGCCTTCATCAACATCGCGCGATGGAAAGCAGCGGGCGGTTTCGCCGACAGCTTCGCGCTGGGCGAATACCTGACCGGCGAGCACGGCATCGCCATCGTGCCGGGCGACACGTTCTCGCCGGCGGGCGACGACTGGGTGCGCTTCTCCTACGCGCTGCCGCCGGCGGTCACACAGGGGGCGCTGGAGCGCTTTCATGCAGCGTTAAGTGTATTGATAAGTTGAGTGATAGAGATTGAATTCTATGTTTTGGTAAGCTTACCGGTTGGCAAGGTTTGATATTGAAACCTTACAGGAATGTGAATATAATGGTCAGCCACCACGCTGGCGATCAACTATTGGGGGGTTATGCTAGATATCCTGGCGCGTGTGTCGATGGTTTACCCCTCCCTAAATCCCTCCCCGTGAACGGAGAGGGACTTTGGGTCCGGTTTGTTTCCCCCTCTCCGCGCGCGGGGAGGGGGAGGGGTAAAACTAGCATAACGCCCTATTGGGAGGCCGAATGGTTGGCCTCCCATATGTGTATTTATATCAACATATGCTGTGCTATCGGCATGTATTCACCGGCTGCGCACAGCATCGAACACCAGTTCGCTGAGGGTAGGGTGCCCGGCGAAGACCGGCGGCAGATCGCTCAGCGTGGCGTAATGCTTGAGCGCCACCGCCACCGGGGCCAGCACATCCGCCGCATGATCGCCGACCGCCGCGCCCCCCAACAGCCGGTCATCTTCCGGCGCGATCAGCAGTTTGACCAGCCCAGAGGAGGAATCGTCCAGTTGCGCTTTGAGGTTGCTGGCATAGTCATGGCGAATGACGGTCACCGGCTGGCCGCGGTCGGCGGCGGCTTTTTCCGTCAGCCCGACCTGCGCGACCTGCGGCGCGGTGTACACCGCTTCGACCACCGTCTCCGGGCGGTAGGGATCGACCGGCTGGCCGAGCGCGTGACGCGCCGCGATGTAGCCCTGCGCCATCGCCTTGTTGGCCGTCATCGGCGCGCCGGCCACGTCGCCGACCGCGTAAATACTCGCCACCTGGGTTTGGCCGAAGGCGTCGACCGTCAGCGCGGCGGGCAGCCCGGCAGCGTCCAGGGTCAGCCCGTCGACGTGCGGCATGCGCCCGATGGCGATGAAGGCCATCTCGGCGGCCAGTTCGCGGCCCCCGGCCAGCGTGACCGTCACGCCGTCGTCGTCCGCGACCGCCGCCGTGACCGGGCTGGAGGTGAGCACCTCGACGCCGCGCGCGGCCAGCGTGTCTTGCAGGTGGCCCTTGATGTCCGCGTCGCTGAGGGGCAGGATTTCTGGCAGATCGGTGACCCACGTCACGTCCACCCCCAGGCGGTTGAACAGGTAGGCGAACTCCGCCCCGGTGACGCCCGCGCCCAGCATCACCAGCGAACGCGGCAGCGCGGTCAGGTGGCCCATCAGGCGCGGGGCGATGATGCGCTTGCCGTCCGGTTTGACCTGTGGCAGAAAGCGCGGTCCCGACCCGGTGGCGATGATCACGGCGTCGGCGTCGAGCGTGGTGTCGCCGTCCGGCCCGCTGACGCGCACCCGGTGGGCGTCCACAAACGCAGCGGCCCCTTGCACGGTCTGCACGTTGGCCGCGGCCAGCGCCCGGCTGTACTGCTCGCCGCGGGTCGCGCTCAGGGTGGCGATGTGTTCGGTCAGCGTCTCGAAATCGACGGTGTCGGCGGCGGGGGCCAACCCCAGCCGTGCGTCGCGGGCGCGTGCGCCCAGGCGGTCTGCCGCCGTCAGCCAGACTTTGCTCGGCAGCAGGCTGTGCCAGGTGGCGCGCCCGCCGACGTGCTCGCGTTCTACCAGGGTGACCACCGCGCCCAGGCGTCCGGCTTCGCGCGCCGCCGCGATGCCGCCCGGTCCGCCCCCGATTACGATGATGCTGGTCATTTTGTCTCCTTTTTCACAATTTTGTCCTGTTGTTTAGATGATGGTGGGGCGGCAAACGTTGCAGCCCCCAACGATCCCGGTGTATAAGGACTGCGTTGTATGAGTGTGGTGAGTGTCGAGAAACTACCCGACGAAAATATTGTTGTTGTCACGTATGAGCCGCCGTTCGACGCCAACGTCGATGTATCCCAGGTGCAGGCGGAACTGGAGGCGATCCACGCGGAAGGCGACGGTGCGCTGTACGTGGTCGGCGATCTGTCCCGCGTGACCCCGACCGTGCAAGATTTGGTCGACAGCATCAACTATACCGTCATGCGGAGGCCGGTGTCGATGCGCAACCCCGATATACACTTGATTCTCGTGGGCGAAGGGTCGCTGTTGGAGCTGGCCGCCCGGTCGTATGCGCACACTTACTATGGCAGCCAGCACGTCCCCGTGTTCAAGACTGTCGACGCGGCGCTGGCCTACGCGCGCCGCCGCTAGCGGGGGAAATCGGCCAGAGACAAAATACGGGGAGGGGTAAAACCGTCGACATAAAAGCCAGAAGCTAGCATAGCCTGCGGGTCGTGCTCGGCGGCCCATGCGGCAAATCTTTACTGAATCTTAACCAGTTTTATAGGGGAGATTGATCTCGGTTGGGTTAAATAGAGATAGCTGTGGGAGGGTTTAGTGTGAACACAATTGACACTGTGATGGAATTGTTCACGGAGTTTACCCGGCTGCGCCAGACCGGGAACGACCGCGACGAAGCCTGGTTGCAAATCGAAGAACGCACCAGCGATCTACCGTCGCAAAGCCTGAGTCGCCTGATGGGGCTGTTACGCGCCTGGGAAGCGCGTGAGGGTAAAAAGTACAATCCGAAGCGCCAGAACGATCCGTACGCAACCCAAAACAAACCGCCTGAAGGGCTGAAGGAACAAATGGGAAACCAAGCGCCACACAAAAAGAATGTTATCCGGCGGATCAAACCGCCCGACGAGCAAGCCCTCCGCCAGGCGGGCGTCGAATGCCCGGCCTGTGGGCGGATGAATGCCCCGGGCGATGTGCACTGCTACGGCTGCGGCGAGATGCTGCAATCGGCGGGCAGCACCAAACGCATCGCCCAGAACGAGTTAGTGGATGCCAACGAAGCATCCGACGCCTATTTCGACGACAATATGCTGCTGTACCTGCACGTGCGCGGGGCCAAGCACATGATCCGCGTGCGCCCGCACCAAAACGAGATGATCCTCGGGCGCACCAGCCCCGACAGTGCCATGATCCCGGACATCGACCTCAGCGAATATAGCGCCAAAGAGGCCGGCGTCTCGCGGCTGCACGCCGGGTTACGCCGCCAGGACAACACGCTGGTGATCATTGACCTGGGCAGTATGAATCATACCTATATCAACGGGCAGCGGCTCCATGCGCACGAAGTTCGCGTGCTGCACGATGGCGACGAACTGCGCCTGGCGCAACTGCAAATGCGGATTTACTTCCGCATGAAATAACACACGCAAGCAACAGGCCGTTTTATCTTGGCCTCTCCCTCCCATTTTATCCAGGTGGCGGAACTCTTCTGGCGCGGAGTTCCGCTGCCGCCTTTTTGGGGGACCCCCTACTCCCGCCACGTGCTGAGCAGCCACGCGAAGTCGTCGAGATCGGTGGTACCGCGCACCCGCACGCGCGGCAGCTCCAGCAGGCGGTCGTTGGTGTGCAGTGTGCCGCCCTGCGTGGTGACCGCCGCCCGCACGCCGACCTGCGGCAGCAGCGCCAGCACGGCCTTGTCGTAGCGTCCGCCAGGGTAGCAGAAGTAGCGCGGGCGCTCCCCGGTGTGGGCCTCGATGGACTCGATGCTGCCCAGC
Source organism: Anaerolineae bacterium (assembly GCA_034437275.1). Taxonomy (GTDB): domain Bacteria; phylum Chloroflexota; class Anaerolineae; order Aggregatilineales; family Aggregatilineaceae; genus TC-15. The sequence goes on along the minus strand of DAOTUD010000106.1, from coordinate 7,473 downwards.
AGTTGGTACACCAGGCAGCCATAGTCGCAGCCCTGCGTCAGATCGGGGTGGCTGCGGCTGTGGCTCTGGATCGACATGTCCGCCGCCGCCATGTCGCGCACCTGGTCCCAGGTCAGGTAACCGGGCCGCGCCGCGTCCAGCCAGTCGGTGACCACGAAGAAGGTCCCGACCATGCCGAACTGCTGCAACAGCGGAAACGCACGGGTGTAGGCGTCGGCGTAGCCGTCGTCGAAGGTCAGCACCACCGGGCGCGGCGGCAGCGGCTGCCCGTAGACCAGCGCCCGGTACAGCGCGTCCAGTGTGATCGCGGTGTAGCCGTTGTCGCGCAGCCATTGCAATTGGGTGGCGAACTGCGCCGGCGTCACCGAGAGGTCGAGCCGGTATTTGTCGGCATCGGGCGGCGGCTGGCTGACGTAGTGGTACATCAGCACCGGCACGCGGATGCGGCGGCGGGTCCCGCCCCCGGCCTCCCCCGTCCACACCCCGGCCAGCAGCCAGAGGCCCAGTCCCAATACTGTGATGATGGCAGCGTATCGTCTCATACTGCCAACTATACCAACCTCGCGCTCCACATGGCCAGCCGCCGTCCGATTTGTGATACATTGGGGATGCAGCCGGGCCACGCTGGAGGCTGTTATGCACGTTTTACACCTATCCCCCGACCCCTTTCCCCGCACGCGGAGAAAGGGGGGAGCGCAAGTCCCTCTCCGTTTACGGGGAGGGATTTAGAAAGGGGTAAAACTTACGGGAAAAATCCACTTGCGTAAGTTCATAACACGCTCTGGGCTATCGCCGAGAGTGGACAACTTGCGTTAATATAGACTCATGACACAATCAATGATAGATCGTAAAACGAACAACCAAAACACTGATGCGGGGGTGCCTCTGTGCCAAGCATAAATACACTCTTGCCCGCCGGGCTGGCGGTTGCATACGCGCTGGTGCTGCTGATCGTAAGCCGCAGCGACCGGGAATCCGCCGGACATGGGACCCGGCGCTGGTTAATGCTCACCCTGGGCGCGGCGTTGGTGGGGGCTGCCGCGTACGGCGTGCCGGACGACGCGCACACCATGTCCCAATACGAGTCGTTGTTCCCCGAACACCTGACGCAGCCCGCGCTGGGGATCATCCTGGTAAACCTGGTGCTGGTGCTGTTCGGGGCGCACATGCTGCGCTACCTGCGATATCGTGGGGCGGCGCTGTGGGTGGGCGTGGGGCTGGTGTGGTGGGCGGCGCAGGCCGTGACCACCGTCACCACCAGCGACCAGGCCCTCGGTGCGATCGGCTGGCTCGGCAAAATCTACGACCCGGTGGTGCTCCCCGGCGTGATCGCGGTCGCCGGGTGGGCGGTGATGGGCGGTGTGCTGCTGCTGTTGGCGTTCTACGCCTTCTACCGCGCGCTGCTGCCGGAGATCGCCAACCGCGCGCTCTTTGGCGCGATGCTCATTCCGTTGGTCTTCCTGGGCGCGATCCTGGGCACCAGCGGCGCGGATGTCCTGGCCGAGGTCGGCTGGGGGATGCAGTTCGTCGGGCTGGCCGGCGCGGCCTACAGCGTGTCGGTCTACCGCGTGTTCGACATCCGGCGCACGCTGCGCCACGCGACCGCCACCGGCGTGCTGACCGTGATCACCGCGCTGATGCTGTTCGCGGCGCTGGTCGGCGCGCAAGCCCTGGACATCGACAGCGCGACGGCTTACGTGGTGCTGGCGCTGCTGGCGATTGGGCTGGCGCTGGCCTACATCCCGCTGCGCACACTGGCCCAGGCGTTCGTCAACCGCGTATTTGGTGCGCCCGCCGAAGAGACGTCGCAGCAGCTGCGCCAGTTCAGCGAGGACATCACCGGCGTGGTCGAACTCGACGCGCTGGTCGAGGTGACGATGCGCACGCTCAAGAAGGTGCTGCGCGTGCGGCGCGGCGGCCTGATCCTGGTCACGCAGGAGACGCCCGACAACCTGCACATCGAGCCGGTGCCGCACGGCCTGGGCGAGATTCCGGACATTAAAGGGCGCATCGTGGCCGGCGGCCCGATCCACAAGCAGCTCGCCAAAGAGCGCGCACCGGTCCTGCAGTACGACCTGGACTTCGGGCGCGCCTACAATGACGCCGTCCAGGACGAGCGCGGCTTCTTCAAGGCCATGCGCATGAGCGCCTACGCGCCGGTGGTGGTGCAGGGCAATTTGATCGGCATCCTGTGCAGCGGCTCCAAGCGATCCGACGACCCGTTCACCGACTCCGACCTCGAACTGCTGATGACCATCGCCAACCAGGCCGGGGTCGCGCTGCGCAACGCGCGCCTGGTGGCCGACCTGCGCCGCCGCGAGCAGGAGCAGGCCGAGCTGAACCAGGTGCTCTCCGCGACCAAGGTGCAGCTTGAGCACCTCGACGAGGTGAAGACCGACTTCATCACCATCGCCAGCCACGAACTGCGTACCCCCCTGGCCCAGATTCGCGGCTACACCGACATCATGGAAGCCATGAACGATCAGGGCATGCTCGACCAGGACCAACTGCGCGGCATGACCGCCAACCTGCGCAAAGCCGCCGACCGGCTGGAAAACCTGATCGGCGCGATGCTCGACGTGAGCCAGCTCGACGTGGACGCGATGGACCTGCGCTTCACGCAGACTTCCATCGAGAACGTGATGCGCATGGCCATCGAGCCGCTGACCGAATCCGTGCGCAACCGCAAGCTGATGCTCTCGGCGCGCGGGCTGCGCGACCTGCCGCCCATCCAGGCCGACATGCAGCGACTGGTGCAAGCCTTCCGAAATGTGGTGCTCAACGCGATCAAATTCACGCCGGACGGCGGGCGCATCGACATCACCGGGCGGCTGCAAGACGACGAAATTCTGATCGTGATCCAGGACAGCGGGATCGGCATCGACGCGGACAGCCAGGAGTTGATCTTCGAGAAATTCTACCGCGCCCACGACCCCAGCCTGCACTCGACCGGCGCGACCAAGTTCATGGGGGCCGGGCCGGGGCTGGGCCTGACGATTGCCAAAGGCGTGTTCGACGGGCACGGCGGGCGCATCTGGGTGGAAAGCGACGGCTACGACCCCGACGCGATGCCGGGCAGCACCTTCTACATCGCGCTGCCGCTGACACCGCCGACCGAAACCAAGCGTATCTCGCCCTTCGAGGGCACGGTCAGCCTGGGCGGCAAAAGCGCGCCCGGCGGTGACGGTGATCGGGACGACGACGCCCGTGAGGAAGACGCGCCCGAAGCATCACCGACCGTCATTCGCCCGCCTGCCGGCTTGCAGGAGCAATTGAGGGAACTTGATGACTGACGACGCAATCGACGCCGCGACCGTTCACGCGCTGGTGCACACACTGGCCACCAATCCGGACGAACGCAGGCGTGTGATCGCGACGCTGGCAGAACACGCAACCGAGACTGTCCCCGTGCTGGTCGACCTGCTGGGAGACGACGACCCGGCCCAACGGATGGCCGCCATCCAGGCGTTGGCCGCGCTTGGCCCGCCGGCCCTGCCGGCCCTGATCGCTGCGCTGGCCGACGCGCCCCAGGCCCGCACGCGCGCGGGGGCGGCCAATGCCCTCGAGCAGCTTGGCGACCTGCGCGCCGTCGAGCCGTTGATTACCGCGCTGCAGGACCCCGCTCCGCTGGTGCGCCTCAACGCGGCGGCGGCGCTCAGCCTCCTGAACGACCGGCGCGCGATCACCCCCCTGATCGAGATGTTCGGCGACGCGGATTCCGAAGTGCGCGTGCAGGCCATCGCCGCGCTGGGCCGCATCGGCAAGCCGGCCATCCGCCCGCTGGTGGCGGTGCTGCGTCATGCCGAATGGGAGCACCGCGCCGGGGGGGCGCGCGCCCTGGGCCTGATCGGCGACAAACGCGCCATCTACCCGCTGATTAGCCTGCTGCACGATCCCGACACCCAGGTGCGGACCCAGGCGGCCCTCGCGCTCGGGCAGATCAAAAACCCGCGCGCCGTCGAGCCGCTGATCACGGCGCTGCGCAACGCCACCCCGGCGGTGCGGGCCAGCGCGGCGCGTGCCCTGGGTCTGATCGGCGACCCGCACGCGGTGCGCGCATTGATCGAGGCCATGAAGGATATCTCGGCCCCGGTGCGCGCCGGGACAGCGGTCGCGCTGGGCCTGATCGGCGATCCGCGCGCCGTCCCGGTGCTGATCGCCGCACTGCGCGACCCCGCCGCCAACGTGCAGTCGTGGGCGGGCGGCGCGCTGGTGCGCATCGGCCCGCCGGCCATCGACGCGCTGATCACAGCGCTGTACAATAACGATCCGCACACGCGCGCCAACGTGGCGCGCGTGCTGGGCACGCTCGGCGATCCGCGCGCCATCGAGCCGCTGCAGGCCACGCGCCACGATCCCGCCCCCCGCGTTCAGCAGGCCGCCCAGACCGCGCTCCACAAGCTGGGGGTCAGCGACGACACCAGCACGTAGTTTGCTACAATCAAGATAGAATACAACGCATGAAGGAGAACAAAAGAGACAATGGAAAAAAGACGTTTTGGCCGCACAGGCCATATGAGCACGGTGATGATCTTTGGGTCGGTGTCGTTCTGGCACCAGGCGCAGGACGCCGCCAACGACTCGCTGAACCTGGCGTATGAGCACGGCGTGAATCACATCGACGTGGCCCCGCAGTACGGCAACGCGCAGCGCCTCGTCGGGAACTGGCTGGAGCCGCGCCGCAACGAGTTCTTCCTCAACTGCAAGACGCTGGAGCGCACGCGCGACGCAGCGTGGGCCGACCTGGAGAACTCGCTCAAGGTGCTGCGCACCGACGTGATCGACCTGCACCAGTTCCACGCTGTCGCCACGATGGACATACTCGACCAGATATCGGCACCGGGCGGCGCGATGGAAGCCTTCCAGCAAGCCAAAGACCAGGGGGTGGTGCGCTACCTGGGCATCACCTCGCACGGGATGCAGGCCCCCGCCGTCGAGATCGCCGCGCTGGAGCGCTTCGACCTGGACGCGGTGATGTTCCCGCTCAACCCGCGCCTGTACGCCGACCCGGACTATCGCCGCGACGCCGAAAAGCTGCTGGCCATCGCGCAGGAGCGCGACCTGGGCGTGCAGGTCATCAAGGCCGCGGCCAAAGGCCCCTGGCAGACGGCGACACCGCGCCGTCCCGACCCCTGGTACGAGCCGTACGAGGATTACGAGATGGTCGCGCAGGGCGTAAACTTCGCGCTCTCGCAGCCGGGCGTGACCGGCGCGCCCAGCGTCGGCAACATCGACCTGATGCCGCTCTTCCTCAAGGCCGCCGAGAACTTCACGCCGCTGTCACAGGCCGAGCAGGAAGCCCTGATCCAGGAGCGCGCCCAAACCGAGGAACCGATCTTCATCGGCACCGAGTTCAACACGCCGAACCAGTAACCGCGCGACATGGCAGCGTAACAAGTCCCCGCTCCGCGTGCGATCTTGTTGGCGAACTGCCTTTTTCCCCGGCCCATACAAGTGGGGCGAGGGGCTTTTCAGGCCATCTCTGACGCTCACTGAGCATCATCCCCCGCCTGCTGCGCGTGGTACTCGTACCAACTGGGCGGCACGCCGATCAACACCGGCAGGGTGGCCGGCTCGTCATCCGGGCGGGGCAGCGCGGCGAACGACGCGCCGTTGTCCTGCAGGTCCTCGATGATGGGCGGCAGCGCGGCGACCAACACCGGGGCCACGTCGTGCATCAGCACAATCGCGCCGTCGCCGTATTCGTACACGCTGTAATAGCGGTGCGGCTCGTACCAGCTTAAGATCACGTTGCCCACCACGTAGTTCCAGGGGCGCGTGGCGGGGCCGTCCGGGCCGGGATTCCAGGGCGCGGAGTCGCCGGAACTGACGTGCCAGTTGTACGTGATCGCCGCGACGCCCTCCGGCACGGGGAACGGGCGCGCCGATCCGCCCGGCTGCCGGACGAGGTACACCGGCTGCGCGGCGTAGTCTGCCGCCAGTTCCGGCCCCAGCGCGCGCACGATCGCGTCCTCAGTCTTTTGCCAGGAGGCTGTGAACTGCCGGTCGGTGGCGTCGCCGGACGTCAGCCCGTCCTGCTGCCACAGGTGGTTGCCGAGCGCGTGCCCCTCGCGCACCATGCGCCGCACCAGTGCTTCGTTGCCCTCGATGCGGTGCCCGTGCAGGAAAAACGTGGCCGTGACGTCATACTCGGCCAGGATGTCGAGCACCTGCGGCGTGACCGTGCTCGACGGGCCGTCGTCGAACGTCAGGTACACCGTGTACGGCCCCTCCGGCGGATCGACGTGCACACCGGGGTTCCCGCTCTGTGCCAGCGCCGCCCCCGCCGGGATCACGGCCAGCAGCACGATTATCACCATCCACGTTTTCCAGCGTTGCATAGCATCTCCTCGCTTCAATTGACTGCGTTGTTCCGCATATATTCTGCCATAAGCTCCCGTCTTTCGCCCAACCCAAACCCCCCGCCGACTCTGTCACCCGGCAGATCAGAGCGGGATAAAAAAAGCTCTCAAAAGCTATCAAAACCCCGTCCTGAGAGGTTTTGAGAGATGCTTTTGTGTATAGTGTGATACACCACGCACGCAAAACCGCGTGACTTTTTTGGACGCAAAAGGAGTAGCTCATGGATATCACACGTAACTGGCGGTTGAAGACCAGCCGCAGCCAGCTGTTAGCCACCCGCTGCCCGGAGACCGGCGCAGTCATGCTGCCCCAGCAGACGGTCGCCAGGTCCCGTAACGGCGTTTACACGTTCAAGCAGACCAACGAGCAAACCGCCGAGGTCGAGGTCGACTACACCCGGGCCGCCCGGTAAGGGTAACACGTATGGGCACACAGGAAAAAACCAGCTACCAGCAGCGCATCCAGCACCAACTGGCCTATTGGGACCAGTTTCGCCAGGCGCAGCCCGTCACCGACGAGAGCCAGGTCGAGCTGTTCCCGCTGTCCGGCAAAGGGACGGTCTACAGCTACACGACCGTGTCCACCCCGCCGGAGGATTTCGAACCCTACGCGCCGTATCATGTGGCGCTGGTCCAGCTTGACGAGGGGCCGATGGTCACCGCCCAACTGACGGACATCGACGGCCCGATCGCAATCGGGATGCGCGTCGAGATGACGGTCCGCAAGCTGCGCACCGACGGGGAACGCGGGATCATCGTCTACGGGCCGAAGTTCCGCCCGGAGTTAGTGCCATCGGATGATTGACGCGGCGATAACCAACCGGCCAAAACTCCCTGCGCGCCATCCCTGACGCGCGGGGAGTTTTCGTTTTCCCCTGCCCTCTCCCACACTCTTACCAAAATGCGCCGTAAAGCCCCTGTCTTTAGATATGGGGATATAAGGCGCTGCGCACAAGCGCCTTATATGGTACAATTCACTAGATACGATTGTGCGCTAAACGTCAGAAGGAGAATAGCCTCAGCGTTAGCACAATGCGGCATCTTAACAACTTCAAATAGCCGGTTGTGGCGAGCAGGTCGCCACGTAAAATTTGAACCGCACAAGATGAGA
>DAOTUD010000105.1:0-25694 GCA_034437275.1 Anaerolineae bacterium | reverse complement strand
ATGAAAATACTGTCGAACAGGCAAAAAATACTAATCTGGGCCTTATTTTGGCTATCAAATGAGCAAATTCTCCTGTTTCGTGCGCGAACATCTGTTCTTGTTCAGTCAATTTTAGCGGAAACTAAAGTTGTATAATTTAGGGTATAATAGGCCAAAGGGGCCGGGGATGTTTTGCCAGCCGTTGCAACACATGGCTGCAAAGGCAAAAATGGTTATGGATGCCACCATTCTTTTTGTGGAAGATAATGAAGACCTGCGTGAAAACGCCGCGCTGGTATTGGGCCTGGAAGGGTACAAAGTGCAGGTCGCCAGCGACGGGCGCGAAGCGTTGGAGTTCCTCGAAAATGGGCTGGTACCCAGCCTGATCGTCAGTGATATCATGATGCCGCGCATGGACGGCTACGAATTTTTTGAGGCGGTGCGCCAAAAAGCCCACCTCAAGGCCGTGCCGTTCATCTTCCTCACCGCGCGCGGCTCGCGGCAGGACATCTCGACCGGGCGCATGCTGGGGGCCGACGATTACCTGGTCAAACCGTTCGACCCGGAGGAATTCCTGATCGCGGTGCAGAACAAGCTCCAGCGGATCGCCGATGTGCGCGACCAGGTCGCCCAGAGCCTCAATGATGCGCGCCAGATTCTGGTGCAACTGCTCTCGCACGAACTACGCACGCCCTTAACCTACGTCACCGGCGGGTTTGCGCTGCTGGCCGAAGAACTGGAGTCGATTGAAGGCCCGTCGACCAGCGAAGATGTCCGCACCAGCCTGGACCTGATCCAGAACGGGACCCAACGGCTGAACCGGCTGGCGCAGCAAATGGTCCTCTATTCCGAGATCATGAGTGGCTTTGTCACCCAGCAGATCGCGCTCAGCGGCGAAACGCTCGACATCGGGCATATCGCGTGGGACGCGATCACCAATGTCGAACACCTCGCCGCCGAAAAAGGGATCACGCTCGCCCACAGCATCCCTGACGCCCCACTCCGCATTCATGGGCTGATGGACCGGCTGGTGATCGCCTTTACCGAAGTCGTGCGGAACGCGGTCCAGCACACGCCCGAAAATTCCACCGTCGACGTGCTCGTATCCCAGGAAGACGACCGTGGCGTGTTTACGGTCATCGACCAGGGTGAGGGGATTCGCCCGGAAGACCAGGACACGATCTGGGACGTGATGATCCAATCGAACCGCCGCCACACCGAACAGCAGGGGATCGGGATGGGGCTGCCGATTGTCAAAGGGCTGATCAACGCGCACGCGGGCGACGTGTTCCTGTACAGCACGCCCCACGCAGACACCGAAGTCGTGATCCGGCTGCCGCTGGCCGGTGAGCCAGATGCCTGATCCCGCCCACTGCCGCTAAAAGCCGAGCGTCGCGCCCCCATCGATGATGATCGTCTGCCCCCGGATCATCGCCGCCTCCGGCGAACACAAAAACGCAACCACCCCCGCCACATCCTCCGGCGTCAGAATCCGGCCCGCCGGGGTACGCTGGCGCGCATAGTCGAAGTGCTCCTCAAACTGCTCGCGCATCGAGGGGAAATGCTGCAAGGCGTCGGTGCGCACGATCCCGGCAGATACCGCGTTGACCACGATGTTCTTGGGGGCCAGTTCGACCGCCAGGTAGCGCGTCACTGCCTCCAGGGCCGCCTTCGACGCCCCGACGACCACGTATTCCGGCAGCACGCGCTGCGCGCCCAGGCTGGAGATGTTGACCATCGCCCCGCCGCCGCGCGCCTCCATCACCGGGGCGGCACGCTGCGCCAGGAACAAAGCCGCGCGCGCGTTGATGTTCAGCGTCCAGTCCCAGCCCTTGACGCGCTGCTCCATCACCGGGCGGTTGTAGCCGGACGCCGCGTTGTGCACCAGGATATCCAGGCCGCCCAACGCCTCGACCGTCGAGCCGACTACGCGCTCGACGTCCTCCGGCTTGCCCAGGTCGGCGCGCACGAGGTGCACCGCGCGGCCCAGCGCCGTAATTTCCTCGGCAGTTGCTTCGGCGGCCTCGCGGTTGCGGAAGTAATTGATCACGACGTTCGCGCCTTCGCTGGCAAAGCGCCGCACGATCACCTTGCCGATGCCGCGCCCGCTGCCGGTCACTAACGCCACTTTCCCCTCAAAACGCATTATTTTTTACTCCTCAGGCTGCTCAATCAAGCTGCTGTATGGTGACCCGGTCCAGCGCCAGCCACTGCTGCGCCGGGGTCTCGACTCGTCCGAACCGGAAGCGGCCCTGCGGCGTCACGACCGCGTACTGGTTGTCCATCCAGGCGATGAACCCCAGCGGCCCGCGCGGTGACGCGGGGGCGGTGTGCACCGGCGCGCCGTCGACGTGAAACACGACCGCATCCGGCAGCCACTCCAGCGTGTAGGTGTGCGGCACGTCCAGGTCGACCGGCAGCCGCGCCTCCGACGCCCCGATCGCGCGCTGGCTCAGCGGCCACAGTCGCCGGTAGAGCGCCGGCACGCGCATCAACAGGAACCCGACCGGTGCAAAGGGGGCCAGTAGTAGAAACGGGAGCCGGGCCGCGTCCAGGGTGGCCGCTTTCCACCCCCAGCCGGGCACACCTTTGGCCAGCGCCATGTCATTCGGCGGCGATCCGAAGAAGAACCACACCACCCGCGGCAAACGCGGCAGCTTGTGCCCGACCGGCACGAACGGCTCATTCCAGAAGCCGAACCCGGCGGTGCCGCGCAGGTGCTCCACGCCGTGCGACGCCCAGGCGCGCACCTCCATGCGCAGCGGCGGCTGCCAGGGGAACTCGCGGCGGGGAAGGCCCTGGTAATCCGTGATCTGCGCGTCGCTGTACTGGTCCGCGCTGGCCCCGCCCACCACGCAGCGCAGCGTGTCCTCGACGTGCACCAACTGGCCGACGCCAATCGTCCAGGGCCGCCAGCGGGGCGACAGATCGCCGCTGGTGAAGGCGTCCTTTACGGCGGGCGGTGTCGTCACGGCGCGGCCTCCCCCCAGTGACGCCGCAGCGCTTGCCGGAACACCTGGGGATGCTCGCGGTGGACCGGGTGCCCGCCGTCGAACATCAGCCGTTGGCCTTGTGGCACAATGTCCCCCCTTCCAGGTTGTCAGGCACCGTCGGTGCCCAGGTGGTCGGACAATACGCTGCGCAGGTCGGTATCCGGGCGAAACAGAATCGTGTCCAGGTTCACCGATTGCGCCGCCCGAACGTTGATGTACGAGTCGTCGACATAGATGGTTTCCTGCGGGGCGGTCCCCAGGGCTTGCAGCGCCACCCGGAACGCGGTCGGGTCGGGCTTCATCACGCCGATCTCCGCCGAGATCAGCACATGGTCGAAGATATCCTGCACGCCGAACTCCTCCAGGCGCTTCTTGAGATGCGCGGTCGCGTTGCACAGCAGCGCAATCTGGATGTCATGCTTCCGCAGTTCGCGGATATAATCCACCAGCTTGTAATTCAGCCGGTCCCCGCTGAAGAAATCGCGCCGCAGTTCGGGGATCACGTCTGGCGAGGTGTAGAGCAGTTCGGCCACCCCCTTCCAGTAGGCCTGGTACGAGATGCGCCCCAACTGCGCCTGTATCCACAGGTCGCTGTGATGTATCGCGCGTTCGACGCTGCCGGTCGGCAAACCGAGGCGTTCATCCCAGGCATGATGCGCGTTGTGGCTTTCGGCACGTATTAGAACCCCATCAAAGTCGAGAATCACTGCTTTAACCATCGCCATTTTTGTGTTAGATTGTATAAAATCGACAGATTATGTGAGGTTATTGTAACGTGGGTATGTCGACAGGGAAAAAAAGTACCGGAGATAAAAAACATACCTTGCCGTTCTACCGGCGCTGGTGGATTCTGGCCAACGCCATGACCGATGGTCTGCTCAACGATATCTACCGGGCCGGGGATCGCTTCACCAAACACGGCTTCCACGAATCGGCAGCCCTGGCCTATTATGCGGTGTTCTCACTGTTCCCGCTGCTGCTGCTGTTGATCGTCATCATCGGCACGATCCTGGGGCCGGCGGCGGCCCACGACCAGATCGACGGCGTGCTGCGCATCTTCCTGCCCGCTTCGACGGCGAACTTCCTGCAGGATTCGATTGCCGAGGCGCTGGAGCAGCGCAGCTCGTTCGGGATCGTGGCCGGCCTCACGCTGTCCTGGTCAGCGATCGGGGTCTTTACCAACCTGACGGCGGCCCTCAATCGCTCGTTCGGCACCGAGCCGCGCGGCACCATCCAGAAACGGCTGTTCGGCATCGGGCTGATGCTGGCGCTGGCGGTGCTGCTGCTGGCGTCGCTGCTGACGACCGCGATCTTCGGCATCATCGACCTGGTGATGTTCTCGCGCTCGTCGTCGCTGCTGACGACCGGGGCCTTGCTGATCCCGCTGAGCCTGAGCGTGTCGCTGTTCGCGTTCCTGTACCGCTTCATCCCCAGCCGCACGGTGCGCTGGGACGCGATCTGGGTATCGGCCTTCCTGGGTGGGATCGCCTGGGAGATCGCCAAGCGCGCCTTCGCGTGGTACCTGGACAACGTGGCGTCCTACAACTGGATTTACGGCTCGGTGGCGACGGTGATCGTGTTGATGTTCTGGGCCTTCCTGACCGGGATCATCATCATTTTCGGGGCGGAACTGTGTGTCGCGTTCGACGACTGGATGAACCGGCGCTCGGTGCACAACCTGGAAGTTCCCCGCGCCGAGAGCGAGACATAAGCGCTGCATCCGCGCTGCAAAACGATCAATCCCCGGGCGCTGTCCGGGGATTTTATCATCGAGAGGCGGGAACGATTCCCCCGGCTAGGCAAGCTGTTCGGCCAGCCAGGCGCGCCACGCGGCGTCCAGTTCGATGAAGCTGAGGCCCAGATAGGTCTGGGTGGCCTCGTCCACGCTCTGGCCGCCCGCGATGGCTTTGATCCAGGGATTGAGCCGGTCGGGATAGGTCTGGTGAATGTACGCGACCAGCGTATACGCCTGGGTCGCCGCCCGGTCGAGCTTGTCGCCCGGCCAGTCGGGTTCGATTTGCATCTCCTCCCAGGGGATCACCTGCGCCTCGGCATCGTCGGGCGCCATCAGCAGGCGCGCGATCCCCATCAGGGCCGGGTCGCGTTCGGTCGAGCGGCGGAAGAAAAAGCCGCCATATTCGGCCACGCCGGCCTCAAACCACCAGGGGAAATCACCCGCGGTGCCCCCGGCCATCTCGTAGAGCAAAAAGCGGGCATATTCGCGCGCGATGAGTTCGTCACGCGGGGGGGTGTTCTGCGGCCCAAGCGTGATCTTGATCGCCTCGCCCGGCTCGTTCCACACGGTGAGCACCGCGATCGACATGCGCGTCCAGGTTTGCAGCGTCGAGGCTTTCTCGTACATCTTGAAGTGCGCGGTGGCGTCCGGCGTGAAGTCGAACTCGCTGGTCAGGCGCGCGTAGACCGCCGGTAGGTATTCTTCGACAGCTTTGGCCTGGCGTTGGTTGTCAGAAATTTCGTTGTCGAAGTAGTAGAAGTGGATGCCGGGCGTTTCGATCACTTCCCAGCTTTCGCCGCCGAGCAGCCATTCATCGCCCTCCTGGTGGAACGTGACCGAGACAATCGCCCCGCCGGACAGGTTCTGCTCGCGCTGCGTCCACTGGATCGCCAGCCGGGCCTCGGCGGTGTCGTCGTCCAGCATCTGAATGCGGCTGAGGGTGGCGTCGAACCGGCTGAGGGGGTTGGCCAGCCAGTCGTCCGCCCACTGCGCCTGCTCGGCGGCAAACAGCGGATCGCCCGGCCAGACGTACTGCATGTACCCCTCATAATTGCCGTTGAGCACGGCCTGGCGCATCCAGGTGATGGTGTCGTTCAGCGCGATCTCGACCTCGCTAGAGACGGTGGTTGGGGTCAGCCGCACCGGGGTGTCGGTGGGCGCAAACATGGCCTGGGCGGTCTGGCGGCTGGCCAGGTCCGGGGTTTTGGTTGGGTCCGGTTCGGCCTTCTCACAGGCGACCAGGGCCAGAATCAGCAGCGAAAATACAATACTCCGGCGTAACCACATCATCGACATTCTCTCCCGTGCGCTATGATGCTGTATGAGGTTATACGAATGCTGCCGGCGGGGGTGATCAGCGGATGCGCAGGTACGAGATGGAGCTTTCCAGGAACCCGGCGGCCTGCGAAAATGCGCGCGCTGCCGGGCTGCCGCGCTCGATGTTGATGTACAGGTGGCTGAGATTCAGCCGGTTCGCATAGCGCAGCGCCGCCTCCAGCAGCGCCACCCCGACCCCCTCGCCGCGATAGTCGATGGCGACCGCCATGTCATCGACCCAGCCGCGCCCGCCGGTCAGCGTCTGCACCAGCGACAGCGCCACAAACCCGATCACCTGCCGGTCCGTCGTTTCGGCCACGAACACGATGATCGTCTGGCGTTCGGCGAAGCGCTGCCCGGCGGCCTGCCATTCCGCGGGCGTGAGGTGCTTGTTGGCATCCACCAGCCGCAGCAAGTCCATGATGGAGTTTTTGTCGGCAGGTTCGGCCTCGCGGATGGTAAAGTCTTCGAAGTTATCGGGGGGAACCTGGTTGCGCAGCGCCAGCCAGCGCCGCAGCGCCTGGCGATGGGTGCGGAACGGCAGCGGCGGCAGATCGCCCGCCGGGAAGACCCGCACATCCTGCGCATCGTCGCCCGCGCACAGCGTGCCACGGACAGGTTGCGCCCGGTAAAAGACGATGATCCCGCTGGCGGGGGGGCCTTCGGGGAACGAATAGACCCCAAGCAGGTCGATCAGTTCGATGTGCAGCCCGGTTTCTTCGCAGCTTTCGCGGATGGCAGCCTCTTCGACGCTTTCGTCGGCCTCGATGTACCCGGACGGCAGCGCCCAGCGGTCCGGCTTGACCTGCCCGCCGCGCTTGATCAGCACGATGCCGTCGTCCATTTCGATCACGACGCCGACGCCCGGCACCGGGTTCTGGTAGTGGACGTAGTTACAGGCCGGGCACGACAGCCGCTCGCGCCCGCCAACCGTGCGATGCACCAGCTTTTTGCCACAAACCGGGCAGAACGTCGGGCGGGTGGGCACGGCCATGTTACATCACAATTCGAGATAGTCGCGCAGCGGGTGGCTGCGGTTCGGGTGCCGCAGCTTGCGCAGGGCTTTCGCTTCGATCTGGCGGATGCGCTCGCGCGTGACGCCGAAATACCGCCCCACCTCCTCGAGCGTGTGCTCCTGCCCGTCGCTGAGGCCAAAGCGCATCTCCAACACCTCGCGCTCGCGGGCGTTGAGCACCGCCAGCGCGCCGCGAATCTGCTCCTTGAGCAGTTGGCGGGCGGCGGCATCGACCGGGCCGGGGATTTTGTCGTCCTCGATGAAGTCTCCCAGCAGGCTGGAGTCCTCCTGCCCGACCGGCATTTCGAGCGACATCGGCTCCTGGGCGATGCGCAAGATCCGCCGCACTTTGTTGGCCGCACGGCGCAGCTTGCGCGCCAGCGTCGATTCCAGCTTTTCCTCTGCTTCCCACGCCTCGCGGACGGCTTCGGTTTCCTCCTCGGAGAGGAACTCCATCTCCAGCGCGATCTGCTCGGCGGTCGGCTCCGCCCCCAGGTTCTGGATCAGGTCGCGCTGCACGCGCATCAGGCGGTTGATGGTCTCGACCATGTGCACCGGGATGCGGATCGTGCGCGCCTGGTCGGCAATCGCACGGCTGATCGCCTGGCGAATCCACCACGTCGCGTAGGTGCTGAACTTGAAGCCCTTGGTGTGGTCGAACTTCTCGACCGCGCGCAGCAGCCCGATGTTCCCTTCCTGGATCAGGTCCAGGAAGTTGATACCGCGCCCCATGTAGCGTTTGGCGACGCTGACCACCAGCCGCAGGTTAGCGCGGGTGAGCGCTTCGGCGGCCTGGGGGCTGCGCTGTTGGGCGTCCATGAATTCATCTTCGATCAGCGCGTTGGCGTCCTCGGGGTCCTCGCACAGCCAGGCCCAGAACGTGTCGGCATCCGGCCAGGTGCCTTCGCCGGCGTAAAAAGCGTTGATCCGGTCTTGCAGCGGGGCCGGGATCAGGTAGAGCGCCTGGAAGACCTCGAACAGGCTGGACGCGACGCGGTTCCAGTTGTCGTCGCGGCCCCAGTCGCCCTGGTCGAGATACATGCGCGTGTAGGACGGCTCCTGGCCGTTCCAGGTACGGCGCAGATTTTGCGCCTCGCCGATCATCAGATCAATCAAGGGCGGATCGACGTCCACCCCCTCGATGTGCTGCATCACGTCGTGCCAGTAGTCCAGCAGATGATCGTACAACGCCTGCAGCACCGCGCGCGGCTCAGGGAGCTGGCGCATGGTCTCTTGCAGGTGTTCGTTGGTGACGGCCAGCAGGTTATCGGCGGCGATCTGTGACGACAGCCACGTCTCGCGGTCAGGATCGAGCAACTGCACCTGCCCGATCTCCTTGAGGTACATCCGCACCGGGTCATCCGCTAGCGCCGACGTATCTATACGCGGCATGTCCGTTCCAGTGTCATGTCCTTCTTCCAAGTCGTTGTCTAGATTATTTTCCTGTGCGTCGGTGTAGTCTGTATCAGAGATAATCTCTACTCCCAACTCCTCTAACCGGTCGAATAGCGCCTGCGCCTCGTCGCTGTCCGGATCCTCGAACAACGCCAACACGTCGCTTTCTGCGATCTCTTTTTCTCGGCGACCTTTGGCGAGCAACTCCTGGATGGCCTGCGCCTGGTTTTTGTCGTTGTTTGGCATGGGCCTTACCTGTCTCGGACGATACTTTTAATTTGCTGTAAGGCTTTGGTAATGGATTGGCGTGCGCGCGTATTCACCCTAACTGTGGCCTGATAATCTTGATCTGTCAAATTGTCGGCGTCTTCTTGCAAGAAGAACGTCTCGTGCATTTCGCGTTCCAGGCGATTGAGCCGCAGTTCGAGCGCCTCCCGGATGAACAGGTCGGTGTCAGGTTCTGGTACGGCGTTGAGGCGCGCCTGCTCGCGCAAAATCGATTGCAGTTCCGTTTCCAGCGCGCCGGTCAGGTGCTGCCGGAACGAATCCAGCGGGGCAACCTGCAATTCATCCACCACCGCCATCACTTCCGGCGGCAGGTGCGCCGCCAGGTACGCCAGCGGCGACAGATCGTCCTGGTACAGCGCGGCGGCCAGCACGCGAAAGATCGTCTGGTGATCGGGGCGGCTGAGGTCCCGCGTGTCAAGCGGCCCCAGCACGTCGCCCGTGATGCCGCTGGCCTGCTGCAATTCGCGCAGCTTGCGGTTGGCGGCAAACAGGCGCTCCGGCTGTTGGAGCAGCATCCCCAGGCAAAAGCCCTCGCGCCGTTCGGGCTGGCCGGGCGGGCCGCTGGCGCGTGCGGCGCGGCGGTCCCCCTGGGGGCGTCCGGCCAGGCGACGCTGCTCGCGCAGCGTGGGCAGCGCCCGGTGTTTGCCGGTCCGGTGGTGCTGCGTCCACTGGATCAGCGTGCGTTCGTCGATGCGCACACGCCGGGCCAGCGCCTGGAGGTTGCTGCTGCGCTCGATATCGCTCTCGGTCGCGGTCAGGATCGGCAGCAGCCGGCGGGCGGCAACTTCGCGCTCGTGGGCCGACGATTCCCGCGATAGGTGAGCCGTGCCCTGCTGGATCACGTAAGTGGCGACGGGGGTCGCGCGCTCGACCAGGGCGCTCCAGGCGTCCGGGGCGGCGCGGATCAGGTCGTCCGGGTCCTGGCCATCCGGCAGCGTCACCACGCGGATATCGATGTCCAGCAGCCCGGTGTAGCGAATGATCCCGCGCGGGTCGATGGTGACGCTCTGCTCGTCTTCGAGCGTCTCCTGGGCGACGTCCAGGCCGCGCATGGTGGCGTTCATCCCGGCGGCGTCGGCGTCGAGCGCCAGGA
The DNA here is from genome assembly GCA_034437275.1 of Anaerolineae bacterium. Classification (GTDB taxonomy): domain Bacteria; phylum Chloroflexota; class Anaerolineae; order Aggregatilineales; family Aggregatilineaceae; genus TC-15. The sequence goes on along the minus strand of DAOTUD010000105.1, from coordinate 15,879 downwards.
TCAACTGCCCGGCGTAGCGCGCCAACTGCCGGAGCTGCGTCTCGGTGAGCGCGGTGCCCATCTGCGCCACGACGTTCTGGAACCCGGCCTGGTGCGCCTGCATCACGTCCATGTAGCCCTCGACAATGATCGCGGTTTCCGTCTCACGGATCGCGCGCCGCGCCATATCCAGCCCAAACAACAGATGGGATTTGTCGAACAGCGGGCCTTGCGGCGAGTTCAGGTATTTGGCGCGTTCGTCGGGGTCCAGCGCGCGCGCCCCAAAGCCCACCGTGCGGCCCCGGCTGTCGCGGATGGGGATGATCACCCGGTGGCGGAAGCGGTCGTAGACATTGCCCTTGTCGTTGCGAATGGCGACCCCGGCCTCGACGATCTCGTCCTGCGTATAGCCCAGCATTTGCAGGTGATGCAGGGCGTCGCGCCAGTTCTGCGGCGCATAACCCAGCGTAAACGCCTCGACCGTCTCGCGGTCCAGCCCGCGCCCGTTGACGTACTCCTGGGCGATCTTTGCGTCGGGCGTCGTCTCGTGCAGTTGCTCGTGGAAGAAGCGGGCCGTTTCGTCCAGCAGCCCGTACAGGCGGTCGAGCTGCTCCTGGCGCTCGGCCTGCTGCGGCGACTGGGGCTGGAGTTCGACCCCGGCGCGCTTGGCCAGTTCGCGCAGCGCGTCGCCGAAGTCCCACCCCTCGGCCTTCATCACGAAGCTGAACACGTCGCCGCCTTCGGCACACGCGCCAAAACAGCGCCATGTCTGCGTTTCCGGGAAGACGACAAAGGACGGGGTACGCTCGTTATGGAAGGGGCACAGCGCCTTAAAGTTGCGCCCAGCCTTCTGTAGGTTGGTATAGCCGGATACAATATCGACAATATCCAGGCGTGCTTTTACTTCATCAACAACTGACATGCTTTGGGGGCCCCACGCTCCACCACCGAAGTAGTTAAAAATTATAAGAAAATGGGAACGTTTGTGCAAACAAAAGCGGGCAAAATGCCCGGCCATATTTGACAAAGCCCCAACGGTGCGGTAGCAATACTACGCTTAAAACTATCGGAAAAAATAATTTGGGAAAGGCAAAATATGACCCGACCACTGGTTGAATGCATTCCGAATTTTAGCGAAGGACAACGCCAGGACGTCGTCGACGCCATCGTGCAGGCCATGCGCCAGGCCGCCCCGATCCAGGTGCTGGATACCAGCAGCGACCCGGACCATAACCGCACGGTCGTAACCTTTGTGGGCGCGCCGGATGCCGTCGAGGCCGCGATGTTCGCCGGGATCAAGACCGCCGCCGAGCACATCGACATGACGCAGCACAGCGGCGAACATCCACGCCTGGGCGCGACCGACGTAGTGCCCTTCGTGCCGATCCGTGACATCGCGATGGAAGACTGTGTCGCGATGGCACAGCGGCTCGGGCAGCGTGTCGGGGAGGAACTTAACATCCCGGTCTACCTGTACGAAGCCGCCGCCACCCACCCCGACCGGAAGAACCTCGCCAAGCTGCGGGGCCGCAAGTTCCAGTTCGAGCAACTGCGCGACGCCATCGGCTCCGACCCGGCGCGGATGCCCGACTATGGCCCGGCGGAGGTCGGCACGACCGGCGCGACCGTGATCGGTGCCCGTCCGCCGCTGGTGGCCTACAACATCTATCTGGGCACCGATAACGTCGACGTCGCGTCCCGGATCGCGCGCGCGATCCGCCACTCCGGCGGGGGGCTGCGCTTCGTGAAATCGGCGGGCTTCCTGGTCGAGGGGCAGGCGCAGGTGTCGATGAACCTGACCAACTACACCCGCACGCCGGTCTACCGCGTGATGGAACTGGTCCGACGCGAGGCGGCCCGCTACGGCGTCATGGTGACGCACAGCGAGCTGATCGGGCTGGCACCGCAGGAGTTCTTCATCGATACCGCGCGCTGGTACTTGCAGCTTGACCTGTTCGAACCCGGCCAGATTCTCGAATACCGCATCCAGCAGGCCGAAGCCGAAACGACGCCGCTGGCCGAGGAAGAGCCGCCCGTCCCTGAAGAAGGGGCGCAAATGGTGAAAGTGGTCGAAACCGGCCCGGCGACGCCAGCGGATTTCGTGGCAGCGGTTGCCAGCGGCGAACCGACGCCCGGCGGCGGCGCAGTCGCGGCCCTGGCGGGGGCGCTGGGCGCGGCGCTGGCCGAGATGGTCGCGCAGTTGACCACCGGCAAAAAACGCTATGCTGATGTCGAAGAGACGATGAACGCCATCATTGCGGCGGCCTCCGACCTGCGGGAGCAGTTGTTGGACGCCATCGAGGAAGACGTCGCCGCGTTCGATGCCGTCATGGACGCCTACCGGCTGCCGAAAGACGACGCTGGGCGCGCCGAAGCGATCCAGGCCAGCATGGTGCGTGCCGCCGACGTGCCGCTGAACGTGGCGCGGATGGCGCTGGATGCGATGCAGTTGGCCGCGCAAGTTGCGCGGCAGGGCAACAAAAACGCCGTGACCGACGCCGCGTCGGCGGCGCTGGTCGGGCTGGCGGCAGTCGAAGGGGCAGCGCTGAATGTGCGCATCAACGCCGCAAGCCTGGCCGACGCCGACCTGGCCGACCGCTATCGTAACGATATCGGATCCATCGTTGATCGCGCGCGCGCCATGCGCGATAATATCATCGCGGCGGCAGAAGAACGCGCCGGGCTGGCCTGATTCGTCAGGCCGTCTAAAATTCAACACGTGTGGTTGCATGGCCGCGCGAGCGCGTGCAACCACTTATAGCGGGTGATGCGATGCAAATAGCGAGTGGTGGGCAGGGGAAACGATTACGGCGCTGGGGGGTGGTGCTGATCGCCGCCCTGGCGATCAGTGGGTGTGAGGAGTCGGAGTCGGTAGACTGGTCCACGCGAACCCCGACCGCCACCGAGGACGCAATCGCGACGCTGGTGGCGCAAAGCCAGCGCACGACGCCGGTGCCGACCGCGACGCCCCTCACGCCGACCGCCACCGCCACCGCGACCTACACGCCGACGCTGACGCCGTCGCCGTCGCTGACCCCATCCCCCACACCGACGCCCAGCGTGACGAACACGCCAGCCCCCACGCCGACCCACACCGCCACGCAGGTGATCTACGCGACCAACACGCCGCGCGCGACCCAGGTCATGCTGAACCCGGTCACGCCCACGCTGAAGTTTGCCTTCGACGGCTCGGACATGCTCAACGATCACTACTGGTTTGCGCGCCCCTTCCGCCGCGATCCCGGCAGCGGCCTGACCGACTACGCCTCGCGCAGCTACCCCTACGGCGCGACCGGGTACGGGCAGTTCCAGGTGCATCACGGCGTGGATATCTCGAATCCGCTGGGGACGTCGATCCTGGCCGTGTCCAGCGGGACCGTGTTCTATGCCGGGGACGATTCCGAGATCATGTTCGGTCCCAAAAACGATTTCTACGGCAACCTGGTGGTCATCGAGCACGACATCGCCGCGCCGAACGGCGAACCGCTGTACACGCTCTACGGGCACATGTCGCGCGTGGATGTGGAGGAAGGGCAGCGCGTCGATGTCCAGGCGCGCATCGGGCAGGTCGGCGCGACCGGCGTCGCGCTCGGCTCGCACCTGCATCTGGAGGTGCGCATCGGCGACCCATACGACTACGGGCAGACCTATAACCCGGACCTGTGGCTGCGCCCCTGGCCGCGCTATGGCACGCTGGCCGGACGGGTGACCGACGGCGACGGTGACCGCGTGTACGACGCCGAGATCACCATCCACCCGCAGGACGGCAGCGGGCCAGACCGCTACGCCTTCAGCTACGCCGACGACTCGGTCAACCCCGACCCGTACTACGGCGAGCACTACACGCGCGGCGACCTGCCCGCCGGGGAGTACACGGTCTTCGTGCGCGTGCGGGGCGTGCGGCGCTTCGAGCGCGAGGTCACGGTCGAGTCCGGGCAGACCAACTGGCTCGACATCACGCTCCGCTAGCCGGCGCGCCCCGCGCTAGTCGAACGCGCGGTATTTCCAGACGCCGCCGATCATGGTGCCGAGCACCGTCGTGGCGAGAATTTCGTCCAGCTCAATCGCGTACAGGTCGCGGTCCAGCACCACCAGGTCGGCCAGGAAGCCCGGCGCAAGCGTGCCCACGTCGTGCTCCAGCCCGGCGGCGTAGGCCGGCCCCTGCGTGAAGGCGCGCAGCGTGGTGTCCATGTCCAGGCGGCCTTCCGGATACCAGCCCTCCGGCCCCGGCGACCCGTCCGGGCGGCGGCGCGTGATCGCCGCGTAGATGCCCTTGAGCGGCTCGAACGGCTCGACCGGCGCGTCGGAGCCGAACGCCAGCCGCGCCCCGGCCTCGAGCTGGGCGCGCCAGTTGTAGCTCCACTGCGCGCGCGCGCCCCAGTACTGCTCGGCCATCTCCCAATCCGACGTGGCGTGGATGGGCTGCATCGACGCGATGACGTCCAACTCGCCCAGGCGGTGCGCGTCGTCGGGGTGGATCAACTGCACATGCTCGATGCGGTGCCGCCGCGCGCTGCGCGGGACCCCGCGTGCCGCCTCCTCCTGGCGCACGGCCTCGAACACGTCCAGCACGTCATGCACCGCGCGATCCCCGATGGCGTGGATCGTGGACGGCAGCCCCTGCGCGCTGGCCCGGCTGACCAGGTCGGCCATGTCTTCCTTGTCCGTGACCACGATCCCGAGGTTGTCCGGCTCGCCCTCGTAAGGCGCGATCATGATCGCCGTGCGCGGGCCGAGCGCCCCGTCCGCAAAAATCTTCAGCCCGCCGATGCGCAGCCACTCGTCGCCGAAGCCCCAGCGCAGGCCGAGCGCGTGCGCGTGCGGGATGTACGGGTCGTTGATGTTCTTGACCACGCGCAGCCCCAGCTCGCCGCGCTCGCGCAGAATTTGCAGCGCGATCATGCAGCTTGGGTCGTCGTAATCGTGCAGGCCGGTCAGCCCGGCTTGCCACGCGAGGCGCTGCGCCTCGGCCATCCAGTCCGCGACCTGCTCCGGCGACGGCTCCGGGATGTGGTCCGCCACCAGCCGCATCGCGGGCGCTTCGAGCAGCAGCCCGTCCGGCTGGCCGGCGGCGTCATGGTGGATGCTGCCGCCGGGCGGATCGGGCGTGTCCGCCGTGATCCCGGCGGCGCGCAGTGCGGCGGAATTGGCCCACGCCGCGTGCCCGCTTTTGGCCCCCAGGTAGACCGGGTGCTGCGGCGCGACGGCGTCCAGGTCGGCGGCGGTCGGGAACGACTTGTCCGGCCAGTAGGTCTGCGACCAGCCGCGCCCATAAATCCACGCGCCGGGCGGCGTCTCGGCGGCTTTGGCCGCCACGCGGCGCAGCGCCTCGTCCTTCGACGGCACCTCGAACACGTCGACGGCGTTCAGGCTGCGCGCCACGCCCTCCCAGTGAATGTGCGCGTCCGTCAGGCCGGGGATCACAGCCCGCCCGCCCAGGTCATCGACCGGGGTGTCCGGGTCGGCCAGCGCGCGGAGCATGGCGTCGTCGCCGCGCGCGACGATCCGATTGCGGTGCAGCGCCAGCGCGCTGACCTGCGGCTGAGCGCGGTCCAGCGTGTAGACCCGCCCGTTGAGCAGTATACGGTCGATCATGTGTAGTTTCCTCCTGTCGCGGCTAGCGCGACTCGCCAAAATTGCCCAGGTCAGCCCTTTCTACGCCGGATCACTCCGCGCAGGCCGCCCGCGCGCGGGTGATCTCGTCGCGGGTGGGGGCGCTGGCGAACCCGGCCCGGCTGACCGACTGCCCGGCGATCCGCGCCGCGACGCACAGCGCCCGGTCCAGGTCGCCGGTCTGCTGCCACGCGATGTGCAGCGTGGTGGCGAAGATGTCGCCCGCGCCGGTCGGGTCGTTCTCGCGGATCAGGTCGGCGGGGAAGCGGCGGGCCTGCCCGTCGCGGTACACCGTGCCGCCGTGCATCCCGTCGGTGACGACCAGCACCGGCGACAATCCCGCGAAGACCGTCTCCAGGCCGGGATCGTGGCGGATGTCCTCGCGGCTGATGACGGTTACCGTCGCGCGCGGCAGCACGCGCTCCGCCGCCGGCCACGTCACGGAACGGACGAGGCCATCCGGCGCGCGGTGGCGCATCCAGCCCTGCGGCGTGACGCACAGCCGGCTGTGGTCGAACGCACCGGCCAGCGCCGGATCGACTTCGTAGGCAATCGGGGCCAGGTGCACCAGCGGCGCACGCAGCCAGGTGGGCGGCACGTCGTCCAGGCCCAGCGGCGCGGCGCGGTGGTACATGTACTGGGTGCGGGTCTCACCCGTGTAGCGGTTCTCGAAGGTGGTGGTGTGCTCGGCGGGCACGCTGATCACCAGCGCGGCGGGCGGCAGGTCGTGCAGCAGCGGTTCGTCGCCGCACGTGCTGGTCAGCACCGCCACGCGCAGCCCAAACGCGACCGCCGTGTGCGCCGCATAGGACACCGTACCGCCCAGCTGCGGGCCGTGCGGGGTGACGTCGTGCGCGATGTGCCCGATCAGCAGGTAGTCGGGTGTGATGTTCGTCGGTTCGACCATATCCTATGTCCCGATAGTAAAATGCCGCAACCCGCACGGGTCACGGCATCGTGTGCCTGAACTGTGGCCGGGCGGTTAGCTGTGAGTGGGGATGATCGTCACCTTGCGCCGATCCCCTTCGCCCACGCTCTCCGTGACGACCTCATCGTGTTCGCGCAGTTCGAGATGCACGATCCGCCGTTCGTAGGGCGACATCGGCTCCAACGCAACGGTGCGGTCCATCTGGATCGCCTGGTCGGCCATGCGCTTCGCCAACCGGCGCAGCATTTGCTCGCGGCGCGATTTATAGCCTTCGACATCCAGCACGATGTTGGACCGGCGCTGGAGTTCGCGGCTGGCGATCAGGCGCGTGACGTATTGCAGCGCGTTCAGCGTCTCGCCGCGCCGCCCGATCAAAATGCCCAGGTCGCGCCCCCGGACCTGCAGCACCCAGGGCGGCTCTTCGCCCTCCTCGGCGCTGGCCCGGTAGACCGTCACGCTGGCGTCGATCTGCATTTTCTCCAGCAGCTCTTGCAGCGTCGCCAGCCCGACCTGCGCGTCCTCGTCCATCTCGTCTTCGCTGACGGCGGCGGCTTCGGGTTCGAATGGTTCTTCCTCGTCCGCTTCGAACACATCGCGCGCTTCCGGCTCAGCGGGGGGGACCGCCTCTGCTTCGGCGGCAGGTGCAGCGGCAGCTTCCGGCTCCGAGGCTGCTGCTTCGGGCGGTGGGGCATGACGCGGCGGCGCGGCAGTTGTCAGCCGGACACGGGCCTGGCGCGCGCCGATCCCCAACAGCCCCCGACTCGGTTCTTCCAAAACTTCGACAATCACACTTTCACGCGAGACACCGAGTTCTTCCAGTCCTGCTTCAATCGCGGCCTCGATATCTGCGCCAGTGGTCTCGACAGACCGTGTTTCGCTCATCAAAACCTCACTTTTTAAGCCCTCGCACAGCGGGCGTGGGAGAAATTATCCTTTGGCTTTCTTTGCGGTAATACGTTCGGCGCGGCTGTCACGAATCCCGGAACGCTTGGGCTTGATGACCAGCGTCGACGGGTCGCTGCGCTTAATTTTCGGGGCGGCAGCGGCAGCTTTTTCGCTGGCTTGTGGTGCTTCGGCTTGCTTCTTTTTCTTCTTTTGGGCGGCTTTTTCGTCTTCCGCGTCTTCCGACCCTTTGCCAAACAGCCGCTTGATGTCGATGCGACCCATCGCGGCGTACTGCCCGATCCCGATAATGTTGGACGCGATAAAGTAAATCGACAGGCCCGAGGCGAACGACAGCGAGAAAATGCCGAACATGATCGGCAGAATCAACATCATCTGCCGGCTCATGGCCGCCGCCTGATCCGACGCCTTGTCGCCGCTGCCACCCTTCGGGGCTGCGGTCGACGGCATCAGCAAACGCTGCTGCAAAAAGGTCGTCGCCACCACCAGGATCGGCAGAACGTACAGCGGGTCAGGCACGCCCAGGTTGAGCCACAAAAACTCGTTCTGCAACGGCACCTGGTCGGACAACTCCTGCACCCAGATGCGCTCCGCCATGCGCAGCAGCTCCAGCGGCGTGGACGCCATCGACGCCACAATCGCCCGGTACAACCCCAGCATGATCGGAAGCTGCACCAGAATCGGCAAACACCCGGCCAGCGGATTGACGCCATACTCCCGGTAGAGTTCCCACTGCGCCTGCGCGAGCTGCTCGCGGTCGTTTTTGTACTTCTCTTGCAGCTTCTTCAGTTCGGGCTGCAATTCCTGCATGGCTTTGGTGGACCGCTGCTGCTTGAGCGTCAGCGGATAGGTCGCCAGCCGGACCAAGATCGTAAACACGACAATCGCCAACACCACGTTGCCGCCCAAAATCTTGTAGAGGAACAGCAGAATCGTGATGAATGGGTCAATGATGAAATCTAACATGCGTTGGTCCCTTTATTGCTCTTCTGGCGGATCAGTGTCTTTGTCATATGTCCACGCCCGGCCTGCCAGATCGGCTTCCACGCGGTAGGCCGTCAACAATTCGCTGTTCTTGTCGGTGCCTACCACTACCAGGCGCTCATCAGAGTCGGGAACCGTGCCCAGGTCGAGCAGCTCGGTCAGGACTTTCCCACCTGCCGACATCTCCCAGATCTCGTTCCCGGTGTCTTTCTCCAACCCATAGACACGTTTGTCCTTGGAGCCAACAATCACCTGCTGCTCCAGGACCAACGGCGAACCACGCACCGCATCACCGGCAGGTTCGGCAGTCCACTGCTCCGCGAAGCCGTCATCGCTGACGCCCACCGCGTAGACGTTGCCAGCCAGATCGCCAACATATATTACATCATCAGCCAGCACCGGGCTGCTCCAGACCCAATCCTTGGTGGAATAGCGGTCTACAATGCGGTCGCCGTTGGTGGTGTCCGGCCCCAGGTCAATCGCCAGGACTTCGGAGTTGAACGTCCCCACATACAGCCGGTGGCGGACCGGGTCAAATTCCGGCTGGTTGGCTGCTGCGCCGCCCAGGTACTTGCGCCAAAGCTGGTCCCCGCTTTGCGGATCAACCGCGTACAGGTGCTTGTCCAGCGACACGACGTACAACACCGCACGCTCACGCGGCGCAATCTGCGCGGGGGCGGGGGCAGCATCACCAGCAGCGTCACTATCGCCCACCACATCCGGTGCATCGTCAGCGGGCGGGGAAGCCGGGACATACAGCGGGCTGGCCCATACACCGTGATTGGTCGCGAACGTCCACAGTTTTTCGCCGGTGTCGATGTCCACCGCGACCACGTCCCGGCTGCCCAGGCCGAAGTAGGCGATCCCTTCGTCCGGGTTGATCTCCACGCCGCCGATGATGCGGTCTTCGGGCGTTTCAGAGATCGGGCCAAAGATGATCTCTTCGCCGGGCTGGTACAGGATGAGGCCTTCGCCGGTTTGCCGGTCGATGGCGTGCAGCCGGCCTTTGTAGTCGCCGATGTAGATGCGGCCTTCATAGACGGTCGGCACGGCAAAGAATTTGTCCCCCTCGTCATATTCCCACAAAATTTGGGCTTTGTTGTCATCGTTCAAATTGTGGGGGTCTACCGCGACCACCCGTCCCTCATTGGCGACATAGATGATATCACTGTCGGGGTCGGGGTCTTGCGCAAGGCCGGCCCAACTATCGCCTTCTTCGCCAATACAGCCGGCGAGCAACACCGCCAGCAGCATAATCACAGCCGGACGGGGCGAAAATCTGAATGCGCGAGATGTGTTCAAGGGTACTCCTGGTTTCGGTTATTTCTTTTCGGGAACTGGATCGTAGCCACCCGGGCTAAGCGGATGGCAGCGCGCGATACGGCGCATCCCCAGCCAGCTGCCCTTCAGCAACCCGTGCGTTTGAATCGCCTGGTACGTATAGTGCGAACAGCTTGGCTCGAAGCGACAACTCGCCGGCAACAGGCGCGAGAATGTCAATTGATACAGCCGTATCAGGCCCAATCCGATGTACTTCATGCTGTGTGCTCCCACAACCCGGCTTGCTGCAAACAACGGGTAACCGCCTGCTGCACCGCCGTGTACGGCTGCCCCATGATCCGCCGGCGTGGGATGATGACGATGTCGTGGCCGGGCTTGAGGACGGGATGTGCGTGTCGAACCGCCTCGCGCAGCAAGCGCCGCACACGATTTCGTTTCACCGCATTCCCTAACTGCTTGCTGGTGATGAACCCATACCGATTGTGCGGTAAGCTGTTGGGGGCAACGCTCATGATCAACAGCGGATGGCGCTGCACTTGCCCGTGCGCGCGCAAACGCACGAAATCTTCCCGGCGGCGCAGTCGCAGGTGGCGTTGCATGGCCAGCGCCAGCTCAGCTCTTCCAGTTGGTCTTCTTGACGTGATTATTCATCTTCTTGCCCAGGTCCTTACGCTTCTTGGCGCGCCGGTGCTTGATGATCCGGCGTCCGTTTTTGGTTTTCATCCGCCTGCGGAATCCATGAACGCGGGCACGACGACGTTTCTTGGGTTGATAAGTGCGTTTTGGCATTAGTGTTCCTTTCCTCTTTCAAAAAACGCGCACTGAGCGCGTTTGGATGTTGCGACATGAAACGATTCGGTATGGAAAATCCGCTAGCATACCGAACGGAAAGTATAACGCATGGCCATAGGCCGGTCAAGCGTCACCTGGGCCAAAAACCCCCGGCCAGGCAGCCGGGGGACGATCCACTTACGCGGGGCCAGGATCAGCCAGGTCCCATCATTCGGATTCGGGCGGCGACTCGTCCTGCTGCTCGTCTGCGGACTCGTCCGCTGCTGGTGTGCCGGACCCCACCGGGGGTTTCTTGCCGAACCCCGCCCGCATCTCCTTAGCTTTGGTTTGCAGATCGCGGAAGAAATCGCTGTCGACGATTTCGTCGACCTGTTCCTGGCGTTTGCTCTCGTCGATCATGATCTGCAGATCAGAGACCTGCTTCTTGAGCTTTTCCTCGCGCTGGCGAACTTTGCCAACCATGATCTCGAAGACCTGCGCCAGCTTGCCGATCTCGTCGGTGGTACGGCCCGGCGTCAGCGCGGAGAGGTCCTGGTCGTAGTCGCCCTCACCGATGCGTTCTGCGCTGCGGGTCAGCGCGACCACCGGGCGCGTGAGCAGGCCCGCGATCAGGGTTACCATCACGATCACGGCAATCGAGGTGATGCCGGTCGCCAGGGTGATACCGTCCTGCACGTCGTTCTGCACTTCGCGCACGTAGCTCGCCAGGAAATCCACCCCAACCGCGCCGACCGTGTTGCCGTCGGAGTCGGTGATCGGAGCATAGCCGGAGATCCACTCGCCAAAGTCGTCCTCATAGATCTCGAAAAAGAACGTCTTTTTCTGTGTACCCTGGCGTAAGATTTCGAAATCATCAGCGGTATCAGGAGACCACCTAGCAAAGAACTGCGCACCACCGGGTGGGTCGGCCAGGGCGCTGCTGCTGCCGATGAAGATCACCTCGCCCGGCGTATCGCTAAGAACATATGTAAAAAAGCGCACGCGTTCATCGCCGATGATCTGCCGCTGTTGGTACAAAAACGCGGCATGGCCCCAATACAGCGCGCTGATGGCGGTGGCGTCGTCGTCCTCGGGCTGCGGCGGGTAATAGCCCGCGGTCGGGTTTTCTGCACGTCCGGCCTCGACCAGCGCCGCGAATTGGTCGCCGTCGATCTCCTCCGCCATGCCCATCAAGACCGTGTCCAGGTCCTCCTCGAGCCGGTCCCGGACGCGGTCGGTGGCGAAGTTGTAGAACCAGTACGACACGCCGCCAAACACCAGTGCATAGAGCAGGATGAAAAATACCAACAGCTTGACCCGCAGGCTGATATAAACGGGGGTCGCCTGGGACTTGACTTCAGATTTCGACGGGAGCGTTTTTTCTTGCATATTAGCTTTCCCTTACTTCAGGCATTTCACGGATCGAATCCAGTGCACGCTGAACGGCCCAGTGATCTTCCGGCAGCCCATAATGATCAACCAAAAATGCCAGCACCATGTTGTCAAGCATTTCTAGATTGTACGGATCAAAAGAGGTGTCCGCCAGTTTAAACAGCCCTAATTGTATCCAGCGGAAGCTCAAGTTGTCATAATCTGGCGTTTCGCCGCGTGCTTCGCTGGCGTCGGGCGTGGAAGATGGCTCGTTGTAGTCGATGGAAAATTCGATGAAGTCATATTCTGCATAGCGTTTGTGTAGGTAGCCCTCCATCTCGGCCACAATGCCGATCGGGATCGGGTCCCCCGCCGCCAGCGCATCGGCCCGGAGCTGCTCCAGGCTGGCCAGCGTCAGCAGTTTGGAAAAGCGCCCATAATGCTCGCCGAAGGTCAGGCGACGGAACTTTTTACGGATGGCGATGCCCAGGCTAAGGCCACAGTTGCGCCGGGGCACGTACTTGAAATAGCGCACGCCGGCAGGCTCATCGTCGATGCGCGCCAGCCACCAGTGTTCGACAAAGCCAGGTTCGGCATCGGGGGGCTGTTTGGCCCGTTCGTGCATGTACGGCACGTAGGATTCGAATTGGGGGAACAGCTCCAGGTGCACGGTGATCATATCGTCCAGGTCGCGCGGGCTGCCGCCCAGCACTTCGCGAATCGTCAAACCGGGGTGCGGAGTTTCAATTGAGATCATAGCTGTTTTTTCCACCGTAGATACTGTCGATAAAACGTGCGAAAATGCGGCCCATCAGGCGAGACGAATCATCCGCTACTCCAGCAGGGTGGCGTGCTGCCACATCACGTCCAGCGTCGCCGGGCGGAAGCCGAGTTCGCGCAGCGCTGGGGCCTGATCCGCCGCCGCCAGCACGAAGATCAGGCGCTCCATCTCGATCACCTTGCTGCGGCCCGGGTCGTGTGGCAGCGGCACGATATCGACTTCCCACCAACGCGGCTCGAAGGTGGCGATGGGCAACTGGCCCTGCTGGGTCAGGATGTTCTGATCTTCGGGGTCTACCACTGAGAGCACGCCCTGCTGGCGATCCACGCCGGTGATCACGCTGTAGTGGCCCTGGTCGGTGCGGGTGCCGTCCGGGTTGGCGAAGCGGCCCTGCCACTCCACCCCGGCGGGCAGCCCCAGCGTCCCGGTCAGATGGTCCAGGTCGTCGATAGTCGATTGATATTTGGCGAGCAGCCGGTACGCGCCGTCCGGGAACAACGCCCGGATGCCGTCGCGCAGCTCGTCCAGGCGCATCCCTTCGGCATCGATGATGATGTCGGACATGCCAGCGGCGGCCGCGATATCGTCTTGCGAAAGTGATAAATCATAGGTCATACCGAGCATCGATACAGTCGCCGGGCCACAGTGCGCTTCCTTTTGCTGCACCCGGTCGATGGCGGACGAATTTTGCACACCCCACTCCTTATCTTGCTTGCATCTGGCTCGCCGTCAGAATTCCAGCTTGTTCAACACATCGGAGCCGCGCGTGCGGCGCTTCAGCCGCCAGTTGAGCAGGCTGGAGTCGTACTCCTGGGTCATGCGGCGCGTGAACCACAGCGCCAACAGCGTGCTGATCAAGACCACCGTCAGGTAGATATACTCGCGCGCCTGATCGCTGATCTGGTCGCCGAGCAGCACCGCGGCCCCGGCCACCAGGCTGCCCAGGATCGCGCCGGTCGCAAACAGGTAGCTGTCCATAAACATGCTGACGCGCCCCCGGCGTTCTTCCGGCACCAACGCCTGGAAGGACGACCGCGCCGACTGGTCGACGGTTTCCTTGATCAGCTTGGGCAGCGCCAGCCCCAACACCACCACGAAAATGTTGTTCGGGAACAGCAGGATGATCACGATCCCGATCAACAAAAACAGCGGGAAAATGAAAAACGTATTCCTCAGGTTCAGCGCATTGATCAGGCGGCTGGTTAGCAACCCCTGGAGCGTGATCGCGGCAACCGTCGCCACCAGGTTGAAGACACTATAGAACGTCTGGAAGCTGGCAAGGTCCGTGATCTCTTTGTCGGAAATGACGAAGAAGTGAAACTCGACGATGGTAAAGCCGAGGCTCAACATCAACATCGCCAGCGTCAAGAAGCGGAACGACAACACGTCGCGGATAAAGCCCCAGCCTTCCATCAGCGCCTCGCGCACGGTCTCCTGTTTGGCCACCGTCTCGCGCACCTTGATGCTGCCCAGCCCCTCGGCGATCACCAGGTAAGTGATGAGATAGATCAGCACGTTGAGCGACAGCAGTTCGGTCGAGCTAATGCTCAGCCGGTCCAGGAGGTTGGGCGCAATCGCCGACAGGCCAAAGCCCAGGATACGCCCCACAAAGCTGAAGCTCGCGATCACCGGGAACAGCCGCTTGGTTTGCGCGATATCAAGCGCATCGTTGGCGAAAATCCAGAAGATCAGCGGAAAGAAGATATACTGCTGGTCCACCAGCAAAAACAGCAGCGTATAGTTGAACCAGCCCGGCACGCCGAACACGAACAACAGGCGCAGCATCACATAGATCACGGCGAAGATGAAGGTCATCCACCGCAGCAGAGTGATGCGCTCGAACCGGTCCACGATCAGCGATTGCGCCCCGGTCGCCAGGAAGATCAGCACCATGTCGGCGATCCACACCAGCAGCAGTTCGTTGACGCCCACTTCGCTCAGGAACCCGCTGACGGATACGATATTGGCAATCGCAAGCGCCATCGAGTTGCTCAACAACAAAAAGCCCAGCAGGAATACAGTTTTGCCTTCGCCTGGGCGGAGTCGAAATAAGTGCTGGATTTGGTTGGTCATTGGTCGTGTTTCCTCGCTTCCCTCAACCTAGTATAAAGCAATTTTCGCAAAATCAATAATCCCATAAAGCAAAGGACCGCCCCCCAGGGCAGGGAGGCGGTAGAGCCAGGGCGCAGCACCACCCCGGCACCAGCCGGTGAACGTCCCGGTCCGGTGCGGGGTGGGCCGCAGCCAGCAGTGTTTGGCATGTCCGGCGCGCGGTGACTACTCGTCGCCTGTGTTGTCGCTCACATCGTCGCTGGGGGCCGCGCCTTTGTCGTCCTCACCCGGGAAGCAGATCAGGTCGCTGTCGGGCGCGAGGAGCATCGGGCGCTTGCTGAGTGGTTCCCACTCCTCGGGGACGTCGCTGTCTTTGGCCAGCTTGGCCGGGACGGTGATGAACAGATTGGACGTCGGGTTATAGGGATCGTCATCGAACACCAGGCAGATCGAAACTGGGCTGTCGGGTTCTATTTTGACCGCGGTGGGGTCTTCGGCGTTGGTGAGGGCGGCATACATCTGCTGCAGCACAACCGACTCGACGGTGCTGTCGTTTTCCTCGACGTATTTTTGGACCTCATCATAGGTCGCCAGCTTGGCAATCGAGGACAGTTCGGTGTCGAGTTCGTCGCTGTCGAAGATATCCGCGTCATATTTGTCCGTCAGCCAGTCTTTGGCTTCCGACAGCTTGACATGATAGTACACCAACTCGTCATCCCCCCTGCCCGCATTGGCCGCGTTCTGATCGTCGTCGCCAGCCGTGCCGAACAGTTCATCGCGCAAATCCTCACTGCTGCCTAACACGGCAATGCCGAGCAGCAGGCCAATGACTAACCCTGCAACCAGTGAAATAAGTTCCCGGCGATTCATCGGAGCTATCCTTTCTCAACCTCGTTATCTAAACGGGTATGCTGCCATTTCTGTCGCTGTAGATGGAGTGAACGGGTCTTGTCCTCGGTAATTTTTATCACATTTTTTGCAATTCGGATTGTGCTCAAAAAAACGCGCCAAATAGTTTGCCAAAATGCGCCGTAAAGCCCCTGTCTTTAGTTATGGGGATATAAGGCGCGGCGCACAAGCGCCTTACATGGTACAACTCACTAAATACGATTGTGCGCTAAACGTCAGAAGGAGAATAGCCTCAGCGTTAGCACAATGCGGCATCTTAACAACTTCAAATAGCCGGTTGTGGCGAGCAGGTCGCCACGTAAAATTT
>DAOTUD010000104.1:0-18816 GCA_034437275.1 Anaerolineae bacterium | reverse complement strand
CTTTCCCCGCACGCGGAGAAAGGGGGGAGGCGCAAGTCCCTCTCCGTTTACGGGGAGGGATTTAGGGAGGGGTAAAACTTACGGGAACAATCCTCTGTAAACAGCCTGCGTAAGTTCATAACACGCTCTAATACCGGACGACCCAATGATCGGCACGTGTCGCGTCCGCTACCGCCCGGGGACGGCGACGCCTTCCTTCACGCGCGATTCGACCAACTGCCCGTCTTGCAGCTCGTGGACGATGTCCGCTTCGGCCATCACCTGCGGATCGTGGGTGACGATCAACAGCGTGACGCCGCGCTCCTCCACCAGCCGCCGCAGCAAGTCCAGGATGCGCCGCCCGGTGCGCGTGTCGAGCTGGCCGGTCGGCTCGTCGGCCAGCACCAGCGCCGGGCCTTCGGCCAGGGCGCGCGCAATCGCGACGCGCTGCTGCTCGCCGCCAGAGAGTTCGTAGGGGCGGTGATAGGCGCGCTCGCTGAGGCCGACCCACTCCAGCGCCTCGTCGATGCGGTGTTCGCGCTCGTCGATGGGCATGGTGCGCATCCGCAGCGGCACGCTGACGTTCTCGCGCGCGGTCAGCAGCGGCATCAGCCCGAAGCTCTGGAAGATGAAGCCCAACTGGTGCAGCCGCAGCTCCAGCCGTTCTTTCTCGCGCATGGTGTTCAGCTTGCGCCCCAACACCCACACCTCGCCGGCGGTGGGTTCGTCCAGCCCGGCGATCAGGTTCAACAGGGTGGTTTTGCCGGAGCCGGAGCGCCCGACGATGGCCGTCATTTGCCCCGGCCAGATGTCCAGCGTGACGTCGTTCACGGCGTGGATGTCTTCCCCGGCCAGGTGATAAATCCGGTCCAGGTTTGCCATGCTGATGACGGGTTCCAGGCTGCTTGTGTAGTTTCCGTTGCTCATCGGTTATTGCTCCTGCCCATTGCTGCTTGGTGCGTCGTGGTCGGTGTTTTCCGGCCACACGCCAATGTGATCTTCTTCCAACCGCAGCCGGACCCGGTCTTCCATGTCCAGCGTGTCGATGTACGCTTCGGGCAACTGCAAGCGCCCGGCGCGGTCCAGAATCGCGTATTCTTCCTCGTGGATCGCCACATCGCCTTCGCGGCGGCGCAGAATCTCGGTGCTGGTGCGCCCGTCGCGCATCCCGATCACGCGGTCCACCCGCGTGGCGACCGTCATGTCGTGGGTGACGACGATGATCGTCACGCCGAACTCCTCGTTGAGCGCGCGCAGCGCCTGGAAGATCGCTTCGGCGGACGCGCTGTCGACCTCGCCGGTCGGCTCGTCGGCCAGCAGCATCGCCGGGCGGTTGGCCATCGCCACCGCAATCGCGACGCGCTGCTGCTCGCCGCCGGACAGCCGGTCCGGGCGGTGGCCTTTGCGGTCGCCCAGGCCCACCAGGTCCAGCAGTTCGGCGGATCGCTGGTGGCGCTCCTTGGCGGAGAAGCCGGCCAGCGACATCGGCAGCTCGACGTTTTCCTGCGCCGTCAAATAGGGCAGCAGGTTCCGCGCGGTTTGCTGCCACACGAAGCCGACCATGTGGCGGCGGTAGCGCACCTGGTCGCGGCGCGTCATTTCCAGCAGGTTGTGTGTGCCGACGCGCACGCGCCCGGCGGTGGGGAAGTCCAGCCCGCCGAGGATGTTCATCAACGTGGACTTGCCCGACCCGGACGGGCCGACCAGGGCCATCGTCTCCCCCTCGCGGACCAGCAGGTCCAGCCCCTGCAGCGCGACAACTTCCAGGTCGGCGACTTTGTAGATTTTTACCAGATTGTCGCACTCGATGAAGACCGGGCTATCGCTGGCCGGGTCTTGTGCGGTCTGGGGCATGGCGTTTGGGTTTTGACTCATCATTCTTCTCGACCTCTCTATCACATGTACACCGTCGTGCGTGGTCGGGGCGCACGGTGCACATCACGCGCCGCGCCCCGACAAACCGACGGAACTATCATTCTTCGCCCAGCCGCAAAACCTGGTTGACGCTCATGCGGCGCAAAAAGATCGCGGCGATACCCATCAAGACTGTAAACGAGACAATCAGCGATAGCAACAAGCTGATCACCTCGCCCAGCGGCAGCGTGAGCGTCTCCCCACCGACCAGCGCCAGGAACGGCAGCAGCAGGTAGGCCAGCCCCGCGCCGATCAACGAGCCGATGATCAGGGCCGGCGTGATCAACACGATCTGCTCGACGAACAGCAGCCGCCAGATGTGGCTGGCGTTCCAGCCCAGCGAGCGCAGCACCGCGAAGGTGAACAGGCGCTGGCGGGCGGTGACCACCAGGTAGAACGCGAAGTCCAGCAGGCTGAGCACCAGGCTGATCCAGAACCCGGCGAACAGCATCCCCGCGACGGCGCTGGGCAGTGGCTCGCGCTGGATTTCGCCGTAGCGCGTCCAGGCCCACACCACGTCCGTCACGCCGGGGACCTCGTTCACCTCGGCCTTGAGGGTGTCGCCGGGCTTGCGCTCCGGCAGTTCCAGCCAGGCCTCGTTGGCGGCGAAATAGTCGTTGGGGCTGCCGGCGTGCCCGTTGAGGATCGGCTGCACCAGATCGATATGGGTGACCATCACCAGGTCGCCGTCCTTGAAGGACGGGATGTCCTCCACGACGCCCAGCACGGTGTAGTCGAAGCGCGTCGAGCCGGTCGCCAGTTCGATATCCGGCAGCTGCTTGGAGTCGCCGGGTTGCAGCGGCTCGTCGGCGGCGGTGCGGTAGGTCGAGCGCCCGGCGAACGTCTCGGCGAACCCGGGCGAGACCACGACCGGCACCGGGGCCGGGTCCGGCTCGTTGACGGCGATGCTCGGCTCCTTCTGCGTGTTGGTGATGGTGTACGCCAGCCGCAGCGTGCCAGGCCCATCGCTGGGGGACACTGCGTCCTGCACCACGCTGAAGTCCATGCCCTGCACGCTCAGCACGTTCTCTTCGTTCGAGGTCCAGGGGGGGGCGTAGGGATTGGCGAACGAGGCCGCCGCCCAGCGGTTTGCGTCGCTCTCGAAGCTGTCCAGCACCTCCGCTGCACCCAACAGGTCGCGCGTGGTGAGCTGGTCGATATAGACGGTGTGTTGCAGCGCGCCGAAGTCGATGGCCGAATCGCCGCCGGCCAGGAATTTTCTGCTCCGCACGCCGAGGCGCATCAGGCGATAGGGCGGGGTGCCGGTCTGGGGCAGCACGCCTGCGAAGGTGCGCCACTGTTCGGGCGGCGTGGCGGGGATGGTGACGTCCTGGTCGTCGCTGCTGCGCAGGTCGCCGACCGCCACCCCGCCCGCCATCACGACCGGCACATCGTACACGATGCCGCGTGCGTCGCGCAGGTAGGCCACGAACTGCACCGTGACATCGGGGTCGTCGGGGTTCTCCGGCGGCATCGAGTAGACCTGCAGCTCCAGGTAGCGGGCGTCTTTGGGCAGCGCCAGCCCGCCCTGCGGCGGCAGGTCGACATCGCGCAGCAGGGCCGCGATCTCGGCCATTTCGTCGAAGTCGCCCGGCACCGCGTCCGGGTCCAGCCCGATGATGTTCAGGTCCAGGACGGACACCGAGCCGGGATCGCCGGTGACGTGCATGAAGTGCGTCGCCGCCGACACGCCCGGCAGCCGGTCCCAGGCGACATCCTGGAGCGATTCGTCCTCTGGGATGCGCGTCGGGTCGACCGTGACGCGCGCGCTGCCGCCGGTTTCTTCGCGGGCAGTCTTCCACGCGCCGCGGTCGCGGGTTTCGGTCAGGCCCAGCGAGGCCGTGCCCAGCGCCAGCGTGCCGATCAACAGCAGCACGAGCTGCGCGTAATGGCTCGGGTCGCGGGCCACGTTCCACACGGCCAGCGGAGTCGTCAGGCGGCGGCTGCTATCGAACAGGCGCGACACGTTCTCCATCAGCGCCGGGAACAGGCGCAGCCACAGCAGCGCGGCTCCGGTCAGGATCAACGCCGGCCCGGCCAGGTTGAACGGGTCGTTCAGGCCGCCGGTCTGGTTCAGGTTATCGGCGATCAGTTCGATCACGTCGCCCGGCGCGGCGATCACGTTGTTGAGTAGATCGCCGAAGTCGCCGCCAACCAGGTAGTACAGCCGCAGCATGAAGCCGATCCCGATCACGGCCAGCACCACGTCCAGCCCGTAACGTGCCCAGGCGGGCGTGGTGGGCGGGCGCGAGACCTGCTGCTTGAGCCGCAGCAGACTCTTGCGCGCGGCGGGCACGGCGGGCAGCGTCAGCACCAGCAGCGTCGCCACCGCCGCCCCGACGCTCAGGTAGAGCGAGACGGTCGGGATGTTGGTCACGCCCAGCGCCAGCGAGTTATCGCCCAGCGCCTGCGACAGCGGGCCGGCGTTCTCCATAATGTACATAAACCCGATGCTGATCAGCGGCCCGGCGACCATGCCGAGCAGCGCCAGCACCCCCACCGTGAGCACCTGCATCACGAGCAACTGGGGCACGCTGCCGCCCCGGCTGACGATGCCGCTCCATTCCGCGCCTTGCTGTTCCAGCACCAGCGCCACCGTGTTGATCAGGTGGTAGAGCATCATGATCAGGATCGCGCCGGAAAGCAGGATGATCGGGCCTTCGGTGTCCTCGACGCTGCGGGTGAAGCGCTCCAGGATCGAGGTGATCCCGGTCAGCACGGAAAAGCCCGGATGGTAGGCGTCCAGCCGGTTCTGGAGCGTTTGCAGCCGCCCGTTGACGTCGTTGATGTTGTCGGCGGTGATCACGTCGGTGTCGGTGTCGACCTTGTAGATGTAGCTGCTGCCGGGGACCACGTCGGCCAGCCAGTCGGTGTAGGCGGCAGGCACGGTCGCCATGCCGAAATCGTAGCGGAACGTGCCCAGCCCGATCTCGATATCGACGCCGTCCAGGAAGGTGCGGTTCCCTTCCCACAGCGGGGCGTTGGGGTCTTTGGGGGTGACAATACCCACGATGACCACCGTCGCGGTGCGGTAGGTGTCGTTTTCCGGGCGGGCGAGCACGATGCGGTTGCCCAGTTCTAGCCCGGTACGCTCGGCGACGGCCTGGGTGATGACCACCTCGACCTGGCCGCGCGTGTAGATGCCGACCTGCCGCCGTTCGTCTTCGGCGTCGATGCCGGTCGGCGCGACCTCTTTGGGCGGGGGTAGGCGCACCGGCCAGCGCCCCTCGACCAGGTCCAGCAGTTCGGGCATGTCGTCAAAGGCGAACGGCTGGTACAGGTTGTCGGTGGGGGGCGAAAAAGCCGTGATCGGCTCGCCGTAGCGATACATATAGCCCCCTGTCGCCAGGCCGCCGTCATTTTGCCCGACGGCAGTGGTCGGCGCGGTGAAGTCGGCCCGGATGTAGTGGGTGTAGTCGACCGCCAGGTTACCTAACTCCTCGCGCACCACCTGGAACGATTCCGGGGTGAGCGGGGCGTTATCCACGATCAGGTTGATTTTCAGGCTTTCCGGGTCGGCGTTATCCAGTTCATACTGGAGGCCCACATCGGTTACCACCCGGATGTAGAACGGCCCCAGCGCGAAAAACCCGGTGAGCAGGCAGACCGCAATCAGCAGAATGGTCAGCGACCGCCACTCGCGCCGCATACGTTTCACGATCAATCCAATGGTCATACGATATCTTTCCTATTCCTCGCCAAGCCGCAGCGTTCGCGCCAGCGAAAGCTGCCGGACCAGCACCACGCTGGACCCTAAGACCAGCAGCAGCACGGTCGCCATTAACAGCATGTATTCCACGATCTGCTGGCTGCCCACCCGCATCACAAACGGGGGCGTTATGTTTTCCCCCGCCGCGCCCATCGCCAGCGTCGGCACGACCTGATCGGCCAGTACCGCGCCCAGCGTCGCACCCAGCGCAATGCCGACGACCATCACGAAAACTTGTTCCAGCGCCAGCACCGCCACCACGCGCAGCGACGACAGCCCCAGCGCGCGCAGCACGCCGAACTCGGTGCGGCGCGCCTGTGCCGTCAGCCCGGCGTAGGTCAGCAGGCCGACCACGCTGAGCGTGAGCGCCATCAAAAACGCCAGGTACATCAGGCCTAGCAGGCCCAATCCTAACGGATCGGTGCGCAGCCGGTCGAGTTCTTCGGCCAGCGTCACCTCGTGCAGGATCACGGCTCGCCCGTCCGGCGTCAGGCGCTCGATCAGCGCCCCGACTGCGGCCTTGTCGCGCGTGTCGACGCCGTCGTCGAAGCGCAGCCAGACCTCGTCGGCGTAATGGGCCGCGCTGGGCTGCCGGTTGAGGTGGTACAGCAGGTCGTGCACGCTGACCACCACGAAGGCATCCCCTTTCGGGAAGGCGCTGCTTTCGTCCCGGTTGTACAGCGACGGGTAGTACTCGGTCGCGGCCAGGGGCCGGATGTACAGTGGGCGACCCTGCACGTTCAGCAAGCGGATCGCGGGCGCATCGGCCCCGATGCGCAGTGTGTTGGCCTGCTGCATGCGGCGGCTGACGATGGCGTGCAGCGCGCCCAGGTCGGGGTAGTTGATCAGCGTGCCGACGCGGGTGCGCTGGCCCTGCTGCGACCACGAAATGTACACGCTTTCCTCGCGCGCACGCGGATCGTAGGGCACGTCGAGCGCGACGCGGCCCTCAGCGGTTGCGCCCCGGTCGTAGGCGAAATCCCACGTGAGGGTGTCGTCGGCGAACAGCGGGTAAGTGGTCGGGCTGCCGCCGGCGTCGATCAGGGTCATGTCGGCCAGCGTGAGGCGGCTGCTGCTGTCGCCCCGGAAGGGATAGCGATAGTCCCAGAAGATCGACACCAGCCGCAGCGATCCGGCAGCGTCCAGCGCGCCCAGGTCGGCCTCGCAGTAGACCCAGCCGGTCGGCGGGTACTCGTCGAACAGGGCATCCGGATCGTATTCCGTCTCGATCTCGCGCTTCTCGACCGGGACGAGATGCCACATCCCGTCCGCGTTCAGCAGCCGCAGCCGCAGGTCGATATGCTCCATCAGGTGATTGACCTGGGGGGCATAGTTGCGCTGCTGGGTGAGCTGCTCCAGCCGCACCCACAGCCCGATTCGGTCCGGGACGAACGGCAGTTCGGCCCCGCGCGGGGGCAGGGTGTCGGCGGCATTGGCGGCGCGCGGCAAATACAGCGGCCCCAGGTCGTCGCGCCAGTAGGGCACGTAGGGGAAGGTGGCCGGGTCGATGGCCAGGATGTCGCCGGAGATCTCGTCGGTCAGGTCCAGGCTGAGGTTGATGCCCGGCAGGCGGTAGGCCACGCTCGCGGCCTGGATGCCATCCTGGGCGGCATAGTCGGCGGCGGGGCGCGCGCGGTTGGCATCCAGCGCCACGTCGCGTTCGGTCAGGCGGGTGTCGGTGCCCACGCTGTATTTCGCCTGGTCGGTGTGGCTGTTCCACACCGTCGCGCGGAAGCTGGTCGCGAACCAGCCGATGCCAATCGCCAGCGCCAGCAGGAACGTGATGCGCCCGTAGTGCACCGGCTCGCGGCTGAGCTGCCAGCTCGCCAGCGATCCGAGCGCGCCGCGCCCGGTTGCCGCTATGCGTGACGCGACCTGCGCGATGATCGGGAAGAAGCGCAGCGCCAGGCTGCCCAGCGCCAGGAACAACAGCGCCGGAGCCAGCAGCAGCAGCGGGTCGGCCTGGTCGCCGCCGAGGTTGACGTCCGCCAGCGGCGAGCCGTTGCGCACCAGCACGCCCAGCGCCAGCAGCCCGACCCCGGCCAGCACCACGTCGATATAATATTTCTGCCACCAATGCTGTCCGCCGCTGCGGGTCGCCGCGCCCCCCGCCGCGATCAACGGCATTCGCAGCACCGGGCGCAGCGTGAACATCAGCGCCAGGAACGTCACCGCCGCCGCCAGCCCGGCAAAGATGAAGGCGTCGTCCATCAGGGGCAGGGGGAAGCGCTCGGTCTGGGTGATGGTCGGCCCCAGCGCGGAGAGCAGCGCCTGCGATAGGAACGGGGCGACGACCACCGCCAGCGCGCAGATCAACAGCGCCTCGATACCGCGCAGCAGCACGATCTGGCTGTCCCACGCGCCGCGGCTTTGCAGGATGGCGATCTCGCGCCGTTCGCCGCGCCGCACGAGGGCCGCCGTCACCATCAGGAAGAACAGCACCAGCGCCCCGACTTGCAGCAGCAGCAGCCCGAACGGTGCGCCCAGCAGGTCGACCTCGCCGGCGTATTCCTTCAGGATGCCGGTATCGCGCTGTTGGTGGGGGGTGAGCTGCGTGTAGTATTGAAACTGGAGATTGCGCGGATCGCCGCCGCCCTGGATGCCGACATCGACGTTGCCAGGATTGACCGCCTCTTCGAAAGTCGCGTGCAGGTTGTTCTCGAAGGTGCGCAGCGCGTCGCGGGCGGTTTCCAGCCGGGCGAAGGGCAGGTTGTCGTGTGCCAACAGCACGCGCCAGCCGATCCGGGTGTGCGGGCCGGGCAAAAAGTCGGTCGCGGCGCGGTAGAAGTTGTCGCGCGTGGTGAGTGCGACGAACTCGTAATCCCACGAACTGCCCAGCCGGTCGTTGAGCGCCAGCGGCGACGGCTCCAGCCAGTAGTCGGCCTGTGGGTCCAGCGGGGCGACCACGCCCACGATCTGCACCGTCAGCGGGCGGTTGTTCTCGTAGCCGGGGATGGACGTCTCTTTGATCGCGCCATCGCCGCGCACGCGCTGGTCGAAGATCAGCGTGGTGTCGGGCGACAGGGTGTCGATCTCGTTGGCTGCCTCCAGGCTGACGACGACCTCCATCGCGGTGTCCCCGGCCTCGCCCGGTTGGGGCAGCCGTCCGGACACCACGCGCACCTGGTCCTGCCAGCCGTCGTAATGGCCGACCCGCGCGCGGATGCCGAGCAGCGGCTCGTCGCCGGTGCGCAGGATGCCCATCTCGCCGGTTTCGCCGGAGCTGACGACCGAGGCGACCCAGTCGTCGATCACGCCCAGGTCAGCTGCGACGTGCTGGCGGACGAGCTGGTCGGCTTCTCCGGCGATCTGGTCCAGGCCGCCGGTGTCTGCCCATTCGTTGGCGCGCAGCATGATCTGGGCCGTGATGTTGGTGTCGCGCGGCGCGTTTTCGTCGAGCCGCTGGAGCATCCCGACCTGGGCAATCGCCGTGGTGTAGAGAGGCACCAGCGCCCCGATTGACGCCGCCAGGATCGCCCCGGCGACGATGGTCAGCAGCGAGCGCCAATGTGTGATAAGTCGTGAAACGGCCAGCCGCACGGCGAAGCGCACCGGTGTTCGGCGCAGTTCGTTGAACCCTTCGCGCAGCCGTTGAAATCGATTAGGTTGGCGGCGTCTTACCGCAGACATGTTGGCCTTCCTGATTTACACAGAGCGAATAATGTGCTTCTCTTCTTCTTTTTACCGCTCCCCCCCAGTGGGGCGAGGGGGAGTCAGCGGCCCGATAATCCCTCTCCCTGAGAGAGAGGGACCCGACGCCAGTCGGGCGTTATGCTAGTTTTACCCCTCCCCCTGGCCCCCTCCCCGCGCGCGGAGAGGGGGAAACAAACCGGGACCCAAAGTCCCTCTCCGTTCACGGGGAGGGATATAGGGAGGGGTAAACCATCGACACACGCGCCAGGATATCTAGCATAACCCCCCAGTCGGAAGGGTGAGGGCCTGCTCCCCACGTATGGGTAATGATTAGCTCCGCGTGCGGGGAGGGGTAAACCCCCTACTCCTCGCCCAGGCGCAGCGTGCGCGACAGCGACAACTGCCGCACCAGCAGCAGGCTCGAACTGAGCACCAGCAGCAGCACGGACAGCATCAGCACGCCGTATTCGAGCAGGCGGCGCACCTCGACGCGGATCACGAAGGGCGGCACCACGCCTTCGCCCGCCGCGCCCAGCGCCAGCGTCGGCACGACCTGATCGGCCAGCACCGCGCCCAGCACCGCGCCCAACGTCACGCCGATCACCATCACGAACGTCTGCTCCAGCGCCAGCCCGCCCACCACGCGCAGCGACGACAGCCCCAGCGCGCGCAGCACACCGAACTCGGTGCGGCGCGCCTGGGCCGTCAGCCCGGCGTAGGTCAGCAGGCCGACCACGCTCAGCGTCAGCGCCATGATGAACGCCAGGTACATCAGGCCCAGCAGGCCCAGCCCCAACGGATCGGTTTGCAGTTTGTCGAGTTCCTCGGCCAGCGACACGTTGCTGAGCACCAGCGTTTGCCCGTCGCTGGCGCGTTCCAGCTTTTCGAGGAACCCCGCGACCGCGCCTTTGTCCTGGGCGTCGAAGCCGTCCTCGAAGCGCAGCCAGACCTCGCTGGGGTAGTAGGTGGCGCTGGGCCGCCGGTTGAGGCGGTAGAGCAGTTGGCGCACATCGACCACCATAAACGAGTCGCCGGGCGCGGTGTCGGTCGGGGCGACGTCGTACAGCGACGGGTAATAGTCCGCCACCTGCACCGCGCGGAAGCGCATCTCGACGCTGCCCGCAATGTTGATCAGGCGGATCGGCGTAGCATCCGGCCCGACGGACAGCGCGTTTTCCTGCTGCACGCGCGTGCTGACGATGGCGTCGATTGGCCCCAGGTCCGGGTAGTTCAGCAGCGCGCCGACCACCGTCCGCGAGCCTTCTTCCTGGTCCCAGCGGATATAGAGCGCGTCGGAACGCTCCCCGGCCAACTGCGCGCCGGGCGTGGTTTTGCCGGTGGCGCGGGCGATGCGGTCGTACTCAAATTCCCAGTTGTTGTCGGCGAACACCGGGTACGGCTGGGCGGTGCCGCCGGCGTCGATCAGCGTCATGTCGGCCAGGGTGAGGCGCATCCCGCGTTCGCCGCGACTGCTGGGGCTGCGATATTCCCAGAAGAAGGACACCAGCCGCAGCGGTCCCTGCGCGTCGTAGGCCAGCGCGTCGAGGTCGGCCTCGTAGTACACCCAGCCGCTGTAGACGAACGCTCCGGCGCCGGCCCCCGGCGCATCGCTGCCGCGCCGTTCGTATTCGATCTCGACCGCTTCGGCGGGCACCACCACCCATACCCCGTCCGCATCCAGCAGGCGCAGGTTGATATCGGTGCGGTTCAGCAGGCGGCCTACCTGGGGCCGGACCAGCGTGGTCGTGCCGTCGTCGGATTCGATGAGCCACACAATGTCGAAGCGTGCCCAGAACCCGATCCGGTCCGGCGTGATGGGCAGTGCTTCGCCGCGTGTGGGCAGGTTCGGGTCCTGGCCAGGGCGGCTCGGTGTATAGATGTCGCCCAGGTCGGACCGCCAGTACAGCGTGTCGCCGTACGTGTCGGGGTCGATGGCCAGGATGTTGCCGCGCAGGCTGTCGGCGCGGTTGCCCAGCGTCGCGTTCGGGATGCGGAAGCCGATGCTGGCCGCCGCGACCTCGTCCCGCCCGCTGTAGTAGTCGGCGCTCCGCGCGCGGTTGGCATTCAGCACGGTGTCGCGCTCGACGAAGCGCAGGTCGGTGCCGGCCTTGTAACGGGCCTGGTCCTCGTGGCTGTTGGAGAGCGTGGCGCGGAAGCTGGTCGCGAACCAGCCGATGCCAATCGCCAGCGCCAGCAGGAACGTGATGCGCCCGTAGTGCACCGGCTCGCGGCTGAGCTGCCAGCTCGCCAGCGACGAGAGCAAGCCGCGCCCGGTAGCGGTCACGTGCGCCAGCGCCTGGGCAATGAGCGGGAAGAAGCGCAGCGCCAGGCTGCCCAGCGCCAGGAACAACAGCGCCGGGGCCAGCAGCATCAACGGGTCGGCTTTTTGGCCGCCCAGGTTCACGTCGGACAGCGGCGAGCCGTTGCGCACCAGCAGCGCCAGCGCGCCGATGCCCACCACTGCCAGCAGCGCATCCAGGTAGAATTTTTGCCACCAGTGCTGCTGCTCGGCACGCGAGGCCGATCCCCCGGCCAGCACCAGCGGCAGCCGGAGCACCGGGCGCAGTGTGAACATCAGCGCCAGGAACGTCACCGCCGCCGCCAGCCCGGCAAACGCGAACACGTCGCCCGTCAGGGGCAGCGGGAAGTCGTCCGTCTCGGCGATGGTCGGCCCCAGCGCAGAGAGCAAGGCCTGCGACAGGAACGGCGCAATAATCACCGCCAGCGCGCAGATCAACAGCGCCTCGATGCCGCGCAGCAGCACGATCTGGCTGTCCCACGCGCCGCGGCTTTGCAGCATGGCGATCTCGCGCCGTTCGCCGCGCCGCACCAGCGCCGCCGTCACCATCAGGAAGAACAGCACCAGCGCCCCGACCTGCAGCAGCAGCAGCCCGAACGGTGCGCCCAGCAGTTCGACCTCGTCGGCGTATTCCGCCAGGATGCCGATATCGCGCGCCTGGTGGGGCGTCAGTTGGGTGAAGTATTGGAATTGCAGATCGCGTTGGGTGCTGCTGTCGGAGCCGGCCCCGGTTGCTTCCTGGATCGCCCGGTCGAACGTTTCGACCATGTCGCGCTTGAAGGTGTCCAGCGCGCGGGTGGCCTCGTCGATGCGGGCGAAGGGCAGGTTGTCGTGCGCGAACAGCATGCGCCAGCCGATCCGGGTGTGCGGGCCGGGCAAAAATTCGGTCGCGGTGCGGTAGAGGTTGTCGCGCGTGGTCAGCGCGATGAACTCGTAATCCCACGAGCTGCTCACCCGGTCGGTGAGGCGCAGCGGTGAGGGGGCCATCCAGTACGGGTCGTCCTCGTCCGACGGGGCGACAATGCCCACAATGCGCACCGTCAGCGGCTGGTTGTCCTCGTAGCCCAACCCTTGGATCGACGGCTCGCGGATCGACCCGTCGCCTTTGATGCGCTGGTCGAGGATCAACACCTTGTCCACGCTCAGCGAGCCGACCTCGTTCACGACGTTGAGGCCAATGGCGATCTCCATGTCGACGCCGCCGGCGTCGCCGGGGCGCGGCAGCCGTCCCTCGACGACGCGCACCTGGTCCTGCCAGCCTTCGTAGTAGCCCACCCGCGCCCGGATGCCGATCAAGGGCTGCGGTGCGTCGCTGCCGTCGATCGGCAGCCCGATGCCCATCTCGCCGGTTTCGCCGTAGGTCACGACCTTGTCGACCCAGTTCTGGATCACGCCCAGGTCGTCCGCGACGTGGTCGAACACCAGGTTGGTCGACTGGGCCGCGATCTGCTCCAGCCCGCCGGCAGCTTCCCACTCGCTCGCGCGCAGCATGATCTGTGACGACACATGGGCCTCGCGCGGGGCTTGCTCGTCGAGACGCTGCAGCATCCCGACCTGTGCGATGGCGGTGGTATACAGCGGGACCAGCGCGCCAATCGACGCGGCGAGAATTGTCCCGGCGATGATGGTCAGCAGTGAACGCCACTGCGTGATCAGGCGGGCCACGGCCAGGTGGAACGCGAAGCGCACCGGCGTGCGGCGCAGCTCGCGGAATCCATCCATGACCCGCTGAGTCCAGCGAATGTTGTTGCGACGATTTGCCATAAACCCAAACCTTCCGGGGCAGTTTGATCAAAATGCTCGATAGCTAGCCTGGTATGTTATACGAGAAGATGGTGCTGCCCTGTCACCTGATTCTGTGTAAAGCGCACAAATTTTAGCGCATTTGCGGCGATCTGTAGAGGGTGAGGGGTGGATCGTGCAGCGAATCCACAAACCGGCAGGTCATCGACATCGCACGGTGCGGGCAAAGTTCCGCCGCGTGGGGACGGTGCGACAAATTGGGGGCAATGCAGGCTTGTTTAGATGGTATCCTCAGGCTATACTTACTTTATGGTCTTCGCAGTTGGGCTAGAACGCAGCGACAATCACCTGACCTAAATGCGTTTATTGTACTTATCTTTAGTTATAATGGTGTGTTGGATGCCAACCCAGCCCGCAAGTAGAGCCGACTTCCCAACATAAGGTGGTAGGTAGAGCATGGATTTTGAGGACAAAAAGCAACAACAGCCAAACGGCGACGTGCAAGGTGACTCGGAAGATGACGGGGACTTCATGGAAATGCTGGAAGCCTCGTTCGACTACGAGCCGCCCCGGCGGGGCGAAATCCGTGATGCGACGATACTTCAAGTGGAACCGAATGAGATCATCGTCGACATGGGTGCCAAGCAAGATGGGATTGTGACGTCGCAGGACCTGGAACGCCTGAACGACGATTTTCGCGAATCGCTCCAGGTGGGGCAGGTCGTGCCGGTGTACGTGCTGAACCCGCGCGACAGCGATGGCAATCTGATCGTGTCGATCAATATGGGCTTGCAGCAGTACGACTGGGATGCCGCGCGTAAGCTGATGCAGGACGACGAGGTGGTCGAAGTGATCGTCACCGGCTACAACCGGGGCGGGGTGCTGGTGAGGTGGAACATGCTGGAAGGCTTTGTTCCCTCCTCGCACATGATCACCGTCAGCGCCGGGCTGCAAGGCAACGACCGGCGCGAAGCGATGGAAAAGATCAAGGGCGACCAGATCGGCGTCAAGGTGATCGAGGTTGACCAGGATCGCCGCCGCTTGATCTTCTCCGAGCGCGAAGCCCAGCGCGAATGGCGTGCCCAGCAAAAAGCGCGCCTGCTGGCCGAACTCAACGAGGGCGACGTGGTACGCGGCACGGTCACCGGGCTGCGCGACTTCGGCGCGTTCGTCAACCTCGGCGGGGCCGACGGGCTGATCCACGTCAGCGAGCTGGCCTGGCACCGCGTCGACCATCCCCGCGATGTGTTGAACATCGGCCAGGAGATCGATGTCTACGTGTTGAGCCTGGACCGCGAAACCAACCGCATCGCGCTCAGCCGTAAGCGGCTGCTGCCCGATCCCTGGGATGACGCCCTGGAGCGTTATCACGAGGGGATGCTGGTCGAAGGCACGGTGACCAACGTCGTCGACTTCGGCGCGTTCATCGCGCTGGATGACGGGTTGGAAGGGCTGCTGCACATCAGCGAGATGGGCGATGGGTCGCTCAAGGAACCGTACAGCTACGTCAAGAAGGGCGACCGGCTGCAACTGCGCATCAGCCGCCTGGAACCGGACCAGCGCCGGGTCGGCTTTACCCAGCGATGGGGTGTCGACCAGGACATCGTCGACGAGGAAACCGACGCCCTGGCTGAAAGCGCGGCAGAGCTAGAAGCCGAGGAATCTGCTGAGGAAGAGTCTGGCGCAGAAGACGTTGACGCTGCTGCTGCCGCCGCGGAATCCGAGGATACCGCGGACGCCGAAGAATCCGACGATGCCGAGGACGCCGACGCCGAGGACACAGAAGACACCGACGCCGAGGAACAGGCGGAGCCGGACGAGGACGACGAACCCGACGACGACGCCGAGGACGACGCTGAGGACGACGCCGAGGACGACGCTGAGGACGACGCTGAGGACGACGCCGACGACACCGACGACACCGAGCACGAACCCGAGGACGACGCCGAGGACGACGCCAACGACACCGAGGACGAACCCGAGGAACAGGTGGAGCCGGACGACGACTGATGTCTGGCGCTGCTGGCGCAACGCAACTGGATAACGCCCTTTCCCCTGGCACGCACGTTGTGCAGCCAGGGTTGAGGTGTTACCGGCGGTCCAGTGTGAGCGCTGGGCCGTTGTGTTTCCAAACGGTTTGACAAACCTCCTGTGCCCCGCTATAATGCGGAGCACCTTGGAAAGGAGGGCGCGCTGCGTTACTAATCGCTTGGTATTTGGACGGTTTGACTCAAGACAGACGATATTATCCATTCATCGGCAAGCACAGTCTAATACGAGCGTAAGCCTGGCGCGTTCCCGCTAATTGGCGACAACTAACCGATAGCTACTTCCCGAAGGGGAGGTAGGGTCGGTTTTTTTGTGTTCTGTTCCGGGGCCAAAATCATCCCAGGGGGGATATAAAAACGAGAGGTTATGATAGACGAAACGAACGTAAAGACGGAAACGACTGACGAGATGGATTTCCTCACCCTGCTTGAGGAGTCCTTTGTAGAGCAACCCACACGCGGCGATATTGTGACGGGCACGGTGCTGACCGTCGACAGTATGGGCCTGCTGGTGGATCTTGGCATGAAGCGCGACGGCGTCGTGTCGCGGCATGATCTGGACAAACTTGGTGACGACGTAGACTTCAATGTCGGCGACGAGGTCCCGGTGATGGTCGTGCGCCCGGAAGACAAAGACGGGAACCTGATCGTCTCGGTGGCGCAGGCCAAGCAGAACGAAGACTGGCTGCGCGCCGAAGAGATGATGCAGAAGGACGACCTGTGGACGGGCACCATCCTGGACTCGAACCGGGGCGGGCTGATCATGCCCTACGGCAACCTGCGCGGGTTCGTCCCCGCCAGCCACGTCGTCGATCTGCCGCGCGGCCTCAGCGAGGAAGAGCGCAAACAGGCCCTGACCAACATGATCGGCAAGGAGTTGACCGTCAAAGTGATCGAAGTCAACCGCCGCCGCCGCCGGTTGGTGCTCAGCCAGCGCGAAGCCCAGCGCGAAATCCGCGACGCACGCAAAGACGACCTGCTGGACGAGCTGGAAGAAGGCGAAGTCCGCGCGGGCATCGTCAGCGGGCTGCGTGATTTCGGCGCGTTCGTCGACCTCGGCGGGGCCGACGGCCTGATCCACATCAGCGAGCTGGCCTGGCACCGCGTCAAGCACCCGCGCGACATGCTAAGCGTCGGCGACAAGATCGAGGTGTACATCCTGCGCCTGGATCATGAGGGCCGCCGCATCGGGCTGTCGCTCAAGCGGTTGCAGCCGAACCCCTGGAACCAGGTTGATGATATGTACCATGTGGGCCAGATCGTCGAGGGGACGATCAGCCGGGTGACGCAGTTCGGCGCGTTCGTGAGCCTGGAACCGGGCATCGAGGCGCTGCTGCACGTCAGCCAGATCTCCGAACCCTCGCCCGACGACCCAAATACGGTGCTCAGCGAGAACCAGGACATTCAGGCGCGCATCATCAGCATTGAGTCGCACCGCCAACGCCTGGGCCTGAGCATCCTCGACGTGGCCGATCCCCTGCTGGGCGCAGAAACCGATGAGGCCGCCGACGCGGAAATTGAGGCTGGCGGAAATGCCTCGGACACGGTAGAATCAGAAGCAGACGAATCGGTTACCGAGGAAGAGCCTATTGCTGATTAATGTTTCAACCCAGCGATGATTAATGAGGCAGGTTCCAGGTAGCCTGCCTTGTTTATGTATTGTGCCAACCAGACACGCTTTCTGGTTCTCCTGTGGAGCGCAGGAGTACAAAGGTGCAGCCGACATAAGACCACAGTCCGAGTGTGGCACAGGCGTTGAAACCTAGAACCCCAATGCTGAAGCATTGGGCAGCTCACTTTCTACCGGTAACCTTAACCAAGACAGAAGAAGGGTGGTGAAAACTGTATGGCGCATGTCGAACTGCAATCTGGCGAATCGCAAGAGCAACTGCTCAAACGGTTCCGGAAGCAGGTCGCCAAGGATGGCATCTTGAGCACGGTGCGGCGTAAACGTTGGTACGTGTCCAAGAGCGAACTGCGGCGCATCCAGAAGAAGAAGGCCATCCGCCGCGCGCGGCGGAAGCAGCGCAAACGCAATCGCTGATCGCAGCGTGCAACAGTGATCCAAGCTCTTTGGCGTTGGGGGTGCCCCTGGGTGCGCCCAACGCCATCCGGCTGTATGTCTTTAGAGAAGAAAGTACAATATGGCAAAAAGCGAAGAAAAGATAGAAATGGAAGGGACGGTTGTCGAAGCCCTTCCCAATACACAATTCACGGTCGAACTGGACAACGGGCACGAAGTGCTGGCCTATTTGTCGGGCAAGATGCGCAAGTATTACATCCGCATCCTGTTGGGGGACCGCGTGCGGGTGGAGCTATCCCCGTATGACCTGACGCGCGGGCGCATCACCTACCGCTACAAAAAGGGCAGCCGTAAGCCCCCCAGCGACTAGCGGCATGTCCGCCTGGTGGCGCATCGCGGCTCACAAGTACGACCGGCGGTTGCACTCTGCGCTGCCTGCTGAGTTGATCCGCGACGATGGTCAGCAGGTGGTGTTCCGTGTCCAGCCGGATGCCGTGATCCACCATGTCACACGCGGCATGTCCCTCCCGATTAACCGGCGCTCCACGATGGTCTTCTGGCGAGCGTGCTGGTATAACGTCTACCTCAACTATTCCCGTACTGATTCGGCAGTCTTCGATCATTATTATTGCAATGTGGGGCTGCCGCCCACCGTTGACGCGGCGCAGCGGACCCTGCGCTTTGTCGATCTCGACCTGGACGTGCGCATCTGGCCGGACGGACAGCACGCGATCCTGGACGAGGACGAATTCGCGGCGCACCGCGTGCAGTTCGCCTATCCCCCGGACGTGGCGCAGCGCGCGCAGCGCACCGTCGATACGATCCTGGCGGCGTGGCACGCCCGGCAGTTTCCCTTCGATACCCACTGATCCGTAATTTTCACATATGTGCACGTCCCGTCAGCTTGCCGTCAGCCGGATGTCGGCGGTCGGGCGTATCGCGCGGGCATGTTATGCGTAATACGTTATAGAGCGATGGACTATCTACAAGTGAGGAGAGCCAATGGACCCGATTACGATTTATCCGAACGAAAAATACAAGACCAAGCTGAACTGGGCGATTCTGCTGTTGTGGCTGATCGCGTGGGCGTCGTGGGCGACGCCGCTGTCGGCGGTGGCGGGCTATGAGTTGGGCGGCGTGGTGGTGGCGGTGGTGTTCGCGGTGCTGGCGAATGCGATTGCGCTGGTCCTGTCGCTGCCGTTCGTGCCGTACTACTACCGCAGCCTGCGCTACGAGATATTCGAGGACGAGGTCGTGGTGTACGCGGGCATCGTCACCAAGTCGGTGAAGCACGTCCCCTACCGCACCGTGACCAACCTCAAGGTCACGCGCGACCCGTTCGACCGCATCCTGGGCATTGGCAAGCTGGCGATCCAGACGGCAGGCATGAGCGGCACGTCGGGGCAGGCCGAGGAGTCGCTGGTCGGGCTGGAGGATGTGCAGGCGATCTACGACCAGGTCGCGGCCA
>DAOTUD010000103.1:0-5334 GCA_034437275.1 Anaerolineae bacterium | reverse complement strand
TCCTCACCGGTGACCATGCCGACCAGCCGGACCAGGTCGTTGATGCTGGTCTCGACGCCGCTGCCGACGTTGATCACGCGCTGGTCGACATCGGGCGCGGTGGCGGCACGCACCAGCGCCGCGACCACGTCGTCGATGTACACGAAGTCGCGCGTTTGCTGGCCCGTGCCGTGCACCACCAGCGAGCCGTGCGCGAGCGTCTGGCGCAAGAACTGCGTCACCACCGGCGAATGCACCGCCGGAAGCTGCTGCCCAGGGCCAAAGGCGTTGAACACGCGCAGGCTGACCGTCTCCACATCCCACAGGCGGCCCACCGTGCGGATGTAGTGCTCCGCCGAGAGCTTGCTGACGGCATACGGCGAACCCGGATCGGGCGGCAGCGCTTCGTGCACCGGCTGCTGCTGCTGGCTGCCGTAGATCGCGCCGGACGAGGTGAACACCAGCCGCTTGACCCCGACATCGCGCATCGCCTCCAGAATGCTGACCGTGCCGCCGACGTTGGTCGCGTTGTACTCGCGCGGGTAGCGCACGCTCTCCGGCACGCTGACCCGCGCCGCCAGGTGATACACGCACTCGACGCCGTGCAGCAGCGTCCACAGGCGCGGCAGATCGTTGACATCCCCGCGCGCGAAGCTGACCTCGTCCGGCAGGCGGACCGGATCGCCTGCGCTCAGGTCGTCCAACACGCGCACATCGTGCCCCAACGCGACCAGCCGCCGCACCAATGCGCTGCCCAAAAATCCCGCGCCACCCGTCACCAGAATATGCATACGTCCTCGCTTCCGTCACATGGGGGCGGTGTACACCAGGTTTTGCCCCCTCCCTAAATAGGCTTTAGCCAGGTTGATCCAGGGCTGAACGCTGGCAAGCGCCCCCGGATGGTCAGCCGGTAACTGCCTCTCACTCCCCGGCCCCCTCGCCCACCAAGTGGGCGAGGGGGAGTCAGGGGGCGCATTTTTTCACCTTGCCACCTCAGCATACAAGGGAGCTTGTAACGCATTATAGCGCATTCTATAATCCGGGCAGGTTAACGCAGCGCAATCAGCAGCAAAGGGACACCCACATGGTCGACACACCACACACCACCGCCACCTACGCGCCGCAGGCCGCCCCGGCCTTTTCGCCCATCGTCGCCGGCCTGGTGATCGCACTGGCCGCGGCGATCATCGGGGCGTGGCTGCTGCTGACACCCGCCGGCCTGCTGGGCAAGGCGGACGCGGTCGGCTACGCGGTGTGTCACCGCATCCCGGCGCGGACCTTCCACATCCACGACCGCCCGCTGCCGCTGTGCGCGCGCTGTACGGGCATCTACCTGGGCGTGCTGACCGCGCTGGGGAACTACGCCGCACGAGGACGGCTGCGCGCGGCACGCTGGCCACAGGTGCGCTTCGCGGCGGTGATGCTGCTGGCCGCCGCGACGATCGCGCTTGACGGGTTCAACAGCTATTTCAGCCTGTTCGAGGCCTACACCCCGCTGTACCCGCCGCACAACACGCTGCGCCTGATCACCGGCACGGCTGCCGGGCTGGCGCTGTTCACCATCATTCTGCCGGTCTTCAACGCGACGGTGTGGTATGATCCGCCGCGCCACGCGCCGGTCCAGCGCTGGCGCGACCTGGGTGTGCTGTTCGGCACGGCGGCTGCCGGGATTGGGCTGGTGCTGCTCGACTTGGCGGCGGTGCGGTATGTGGTGGGGCTGTTGACCAGCGCGGGGGTGGTGATGATGTTCGGCATCATCGGCACGGTGCTGTTCCTGACCGTCACCCGCCGCGAGAACACGCTGGTCACGTGGCGCGACCTGGCGCTGCCCGCGCTGGCCGGGCTGACGTTCGCCATCACCGTGATCGGGGTCATCGATGCGGCGCGCTACAGCTTCACCGGCACGTGGGACGGCTTCGACCTGTTCGAGTGATCAGCGGCGGTCCAGCGCGTCGAAGGGCGGCTGGTGGGCAGCGATGCGCGCCTGGAGCGCCGCGAGGCCGCGCTCGGCCCCGGCGCGAGTGGCGTCATCCAGCGGCAGCGCAGCGAATTCGTCCCGGTCCAGCACGGTGACGTCGCCCTGCGGCGACACGAACACGTCCAGCGCCAGGTCGTCGGCGCGGATCACGTCCGGCAGCAGCTCCGCCGGGCGCGTGATGTTGCAGTACCAGCCTTTGAGCCGGTCGTCGTCCACGTCGTGCATCGCAAACACGTTGTACCAGCGGTCGCTGTAGAACCACTCCACGAAGCGATCCCCCTGGCGAAAGGTGTGGTAGCCGGTCTCGACGTCGGACCGGTTGAAGTGCGCCTCCAGCGTGACCCACGTCGCCCCGCGCGCCAGCACCCGCCCTGCATAGCGCCAGACCTCGCGGCCCGTGTGGTCATTCTTGATGACGGTAATGCTCACCCCTTGCGGCTCGTTGACCAACGCCAGCCGGATGGTAAACACCGCCCCCGCCCCCGGCTCGCTGTCGAAGGCGATATCGCCGCCGTGCTGCCCGATGATCTCGCGGGAGACCGCCAGCCCCAGGCCCAGCCCTTGCGAGCTGCCCTGCGGAAGCTGGAAGAACGGCTCGAAGATGCGCGGCTGGTGTTCCGGGTCGATGCCCGGCCCCGAATCCTGGACTTCAATCTGGGCGACATCGTCCTCCGTCGTCAGGCGCAGCGTGACGTAGCTGCCGGCTGGCGAGTGGAAGACGGCGTTGTTGATCAGCTTGGCGATCACCTGCCCGATGCGGTAGCGGTCGGCGTCCACGATCACCGGCTCGTCCGGCAGTTCGTACACCAACCTCACATTCTTCCGCTCCGCGTTGGACGATTCCAGCGCGATCGAATTCTGGATCACATCTTGCAGCGGGATATGCTCGCGCTCCAACTTGACGACCTTTCGCCCAAAGCGCACCACGTCCAGCAGGTCTTCGATCAGGTTGACGAGATGCCCGGACACCTGGTCCATCACGTCGAGATGGTACTCCAGGCGCTGGGGCTGCTGGCGCAGCAAATACAGGCGCGTCTTGATGTTGGACACCGGCGTGCGGAAATCGTGGGCGGCGTAGGTCAGGAAGTGGTCGCGCTGCTCCTGGAACTGTTTTTCCTGGCTGATGTCGCGCACCACGAGCACGCTGCCGACGCGCTCCCCGGCCTCGCCGTACACCCCCGCCACCGTCAGCGCCACATCGAAGGTGCTGCCGCCGGCGTGCCGGGCCTGGCCCTCGCTGTGCCACACCTCGCCGTGCTGCAAGGCCGCCTGCACCTCCGCGTTGCGCGCGTCAGAGTCGCCGGGCGCGTTCAGGTAGCTGCGCACGAACGTGCGCAGGTCGCCCAGAATGTCCGCCTGCGACAGGCCGAGCATGGTCACCAGGGCGCGGTTCACGTAGCGGATTTCCGCGCCCTGGATGAAGGCCACCCCCTCGCCCAGCGAATCGAGGATGACCTGCAGTTGGGCCTGCTGGCGCTCCAGTTGTTCGGTGCGGTCGGTGACGCGCTCGGCGAGTTGGGCCGCATAGCCGTGAATCGCGTCGTAACGCTGCGCGTTTTGCAGCGCGATGGCGGCCTGGTGGGCGAAGGTTTGCAGCAGGTCGGCGTGCGCCGCGGTGAAGGCGTGCGGCGTGGCCGCGTCCAGGCTCATGATGCCGATCACCTTGCCCAGCGGGCTGATGATCGGCGTGCCCAGGTAGGCGCGCACCCAGCGCGTCTCCGGCACATCGACCCACGCGGACGACTGCCGGGTATCGCCGACAATGACCGGCTGCTGGGTCCGTATCATCTGCGACACACCGAGGGTGGAGCTGATCGGAAACTCAATATCGTTCAGGTTTGCTCGCGACCCATATTCCGCGTAGCCCCGGCTGCCGACCAGGCGCGCGGTGTCGTCCTCAATCAGCATGATGTTGGCCGCGTCGTGGGGCACGATCTGCTCCACGCTGGCCAGGATATGGTGGAGCACATCCTCCAGTTGCAGCGAACTGTTCACGACAGCGGCGGTGTCGCGCAGCGTCTCGGCCAGGGCGCGCTGCTCGCGCTCGGCGTTGAACAGGCGCGCGTTGCGGATCGCAATGGCGGCCTGGTCGGCGAAGCTCTGCAGCAGATCGGCCTGGACCGCATCAAAATAGTGGGGCACGCTGGCATACAGGCCCAGGATGCCGATCACCTCGTCGCCATGCCGGATCGGCGCGCCGACGTAGGACTGGATATCGCCCAACAGGTTCGCGCGCAAGTCGTCGGGCACCTCGTCCATGTTGTCGATCAACTGGGGCTGACCGCTTTCGACCATCCGGCGCAGCAGCGGCAGGTCATCCAGTACAAAATGGGACTGCAACAACCGGGCGCACATCTGCGGGCTGACATGCACACAGCAGCGCACCACGCGCAGCGTCCCGTCTTCGACCAGCGCCACCGTCGCGCCGCTGTGCGGGATCAACTGGTCGAGATTGATCAGGATGCGCTCCAGCACTTCGTCGAGTTCCAGCGTGCTGTTGATGGCCGCCGCCGTATCGCGCAGCGCCTCGGCCAGCACGCGCTGCTGCTGCCCGGCGTCCTGGGCCGCCTTGTGGGCGGTGATGTCCTGGCGCACGACCAGGTATCGCGTCGAGCGATCATCATCGTCTCTGAGGGGCACGATCAGGATCGACTCCCAGTAATGCTCGCCGTTCTTCCGGACGTTGCGAAACTCGCTGCGCCACTCGCCTTCCAGGACCACGCGCTGCCACATCGCGGTGTATTCTTCGCCGGGGGACACGTCGCTGTAATTCATGAACCGGTAGGGGGTGCCCAGCACTTCATCCGGGGTGTAGCCGGTGAGGTCGGAAAAGCGAGGATTGACGTATTCAATCGTGCTGTCCACCGCGACGATCATCATCGCGTCCGGGCTTTGCTCGACGATGTGCGCCAGGCGTTCGATGTGTTTCCCGGCCCGGCTCAGCCGCGAGTACACCAGCCAGAATCCGACACCGAACATGATAAACAACAGTAATTCCAGCAGAACCGCGCCGTGCAGTATCCACACGGCCATGTGATCGGCTTTGCCGGTGATGATCAGGTGGATCAGCCCCACCGCGATCCACAAGACAATGCCCAGCCCCACCCCCGCCAGCGCAATGCGACCTTGTTCCTTACGAGAGCGCGCGAGTCTCATGTATGAACTCCTGCTAATCGTGTGGGTGTATGCGGGAGAGTTTCGGATTTTAAAATACGCTCCGCACTATGCTCTATTGTGAGCTACCCAAAGCTAAAGCCATTGGGCTTCTAGTACACGTTGGTGGA
Source organism: Anaerolineae bacterium (assembly GCA_034437275.1). Classification (GTDB taxonomy): domain Bacteria; phylum Chloroflexota; class Anaerolineae; order Aggregatilineales; family Aggregatilineaceae; genus TC-15. The sequence goes on along the minus strand of DAOTUD010000103.1, from coordinate 93 downwards.
AATATATGCCCACCGGTTGGCCCTCATCCCCTATCCCCCCCTCACCCCCCGGCCCCCTCTCCCACCCAGTGGGGCGAGGGGGAGTCACAGCGC
>DAOTUD010000102.1:0-6373 GCA_034437275.1 Anaerolineae bacterium | reverse complement strand
CCTTTCCGTCACCTGCTCGAAGCTATATCATAGCATGTTTGATTAAAGAGGTAGAAGTAAACAGCAGATTAAGCCATGTAATGGGTCTTAAGAACACGGTGCTGCTGATCCGATTTGCTCCTTCCACAGCTGGCATATATCATACTTGTGTGCCGTGTCACTTCAGGGGGACTTATGCCAGCACCAATTACCGAAGTCACGATCAAACCCGCGCCGGACAAACTGCGCCTGGAATGGGGCCTACCCGTTGAGGACGGCTCGTGGGTATGGGACCAGCCGCACCTGGAAGTCCGCTTGTACTGCCGCCCGTTCCCGGATTTTGGGAAGCCCACGCTGCTCGATATGGACCTGGACGGGACCGAGATCACGCACACCAGCGGCGGGATGTTCAAACTTCCGTTTGTGGATATAACCGTCGGCAAGGACAAATCCCGCAGCGCATTTCGCCCCGGTACGGTGACGGCGGACCCGACCGGGAAGTATTATCCGCTGCACTTTGATCTGCACGATGCACACATCCCTCCGGACGGTGTGATCTGCCACCCGGCGGTCGAGTGGCCCGTCGATGGCAATTGGCTGGAGCAGCCGTTTGCATGTTGGGTCGTGTTCGGCTATACCGCGCGCGGCGAGTTCATCCCGGTGAACCAGGAGCCGCCCTACGAGCACCGCCCGGAAGGCAAAGCTGCCGACGAGCGCCTGCCGGACGATGTGCCGACCGTTCCGAGAGAACAGCGGGTGCAGCGCCGCGCTGAGTCGCCAAAGCTGTTTATTTCCTACAGCCACAATGACCTGTTTCCGGTCAACAGCATCACCAAACGGCTCAACGACGAGTTCTACTACGACGTCTGGATCGACTACGAGAGCATTCCTGGCGGCTCAAAATGGCGCGAAGAAATCGCCAGCGCCATCCAGGAGGCAGACCAGGTACTGTTCATGATGACGTCGTCGGCCTGTGCGAGCCGCTGGTGCAAAATCGAGGTTGAGTATGCCCTCAAGCATGGCAAGACCGTCATCCCGCTGCGCCTGACGGGCGATATGGATGAGGACGATCTGGCACAGGTCGGGCTGAAGGGACGCCAGTGGATCGACTTCGCCAAGCTCAATGAGGACGCGGCCTGGCAGCATCTGCTCGACTCGCTGCCGGTTGTAACCAACCGTGACCGCTATTGGCTTGAACACCCGGATGCGCAGCGGCTGCATGAGCGCTACCTGCGGCGGTTCTTCAAAGACAAATTTATGAAAATCTCGCTGGCCGACATGCTGGACGACCCGCCAGAACGCGGCGTCGAGCTGCTGGATGTGTACGTCCCGCTGCCGGTCGACATGAGCGTGACGGTCCAGGTCAGCGAGGATGATCGCTACACCATCACCGACTGGTGGGTGAAGACCGAACGCTCCGAAACGCCAGCGGACACGGCCACGCCCGAAGAACTGCGTGGGCAGAGACTTTGTGAATGGCCTGCCTTGCGAGTCGGGCAGGATAGACTCCAACTCCTGATCGATGATGTGCAGCATCAAATTAAAGAAAATCGGGATGATCAAGACAGTCGGTTTCGCTCTGAACAGAACTGGCACATGGAAGCGCACGATGCCGCCGCGATCCAGCCGCGCATGGTGCTGACCGGCAATCCCGGCAGCGGCAAGAGCACCTTCCTCAAGCATCTGGCGATCTGCATGGCCGGCGATCAACTGCGCCACAGCCGTCACGCCAAAGCCGATCTCGACACGCTCGAATTCTGGCCGCTGCCCGCCTATACCCCGGTCTTCATCTCGCTGCGTGACCTGGTGAGCAAGCAGTTTGCAGACACGCATGATCCCGCCGGGACGGCACAGTTCGAGGCGTATGTGCAAGCCCAACTTGAGGCCGAGAATTTAGGAAAATATTGGCCTCATCTCCAGCGCCAGCTCGAAGACGGCGAAGCGATCATTCTGCTCGATGGTCTGGACGAAGTGCCGGACGCCGTCACTAAAGAACGGCGCGAACAGATCATCCGGCTGGTGGATGCATTGAATGTGGACTACGAACACTGCCGGATGATCGTCACCAGCCGGCCCTACGCCTACAACGGCGACTGGCAGCTCGATGGCTTCGGGCAGACGGCGCTGGTTCCGCTGTTCCCTCACCGTGTCCAGCAGTTAGTCGAAAAGCTGTTTGGGCAGGCGCTGCCTGAAGATCAGGTTGAGGACGAGGTGGAGGGTTTTCTGCGCTCGTTGGATCGTATCGACGATCCGAACCTGAGCAACACCCCCTTGTTATTCACGATGATGGCCGCGCTCTGGCTGCGCAACACCGACACCCCGCCAGACGAACGCTTGCCTCAGCGCTTGAGCCAGCTCTACCGGGAAAATGTCGATCTGATGCTGCGGCGCTGGACGCGCAAGGACGAGGTCGATGGCCAGTCCATCGCCGATCACCTGCAGCTATCGCCGGAGCAGCTCCGCCAGGCGTTGATGTGGACCGCGTATCACGTCCAGGCGGAACGTGGCAGCGACCGCGAAGCAACCTTTAGACAGGGAATTCTGATTGAGGCGATGGAAGTTGCGCGCGGTGATCGGGTTGAAAAGTACGGCGATGCGCTGGATTACCTGGAGCAGCGCGCAGGCTTGCTCACGTCGGAGGAAGCCCGGCGCTATCGCTTCACCCACCTGAGCTTCCAGGAGCACCTGGCGGCCTGCTATCTGGCCCATCCGGACCGGTTTCCGGCGGACATCGTACGCCATATCCAGGCGCAGCCGGGACGCTGGCGCAACGTGATCCCGCTGCTGGCGGACGAAGTCGGCGCGCGCGGCGGCAATCTGCTCAGGCTGGTGGAGCCGTTAGTGGCTGCCGATCCGGCGGATGACTGGCCGCGCGATCATCCACAGTGGGAAATGGTTGGGCACGCCGGGATGATCCTGGATGACTATGACCTGGCTTTGTCCCAGTCTGTGCAGTCCCGGCTGAAAACGTGGCTGGCAGCAGCCCTTGAACGCGGCGCCGCGTCCCCCACCGACCGTGCCGCGATGGGCCGCACGCTGGCCGAACTGGGCGACTCGCGTCCCGGCGTTGGGCTGCGTGACGACGGCCTGCCTGACCTGGATTGGGTCGAGATACCGGAAGGGGAGTTCATCTACCAGGACGGCGAACGCCTGACGCTGCCCACGTTCTATGTCAGCCGCTATCCCATCACCTACCGGCAGTTTCAAGCGTTCATCGATGCCGACGATGGCTTCTATAACCCCGAATGGCGGGAAGGGTTGGCGGCAGGTGATAAGCACAAGAGTAGCCCCGACAAGCAGCGGTTCAAGTACTGGAACCATCCGCGCGAGTGCGTGTCGTGGTGGGACGCCATCGCGTTCTGCCGCTGGTTGAGTAGCAAATTGGGGTACGAGGTCACGCTCCCGACCGAGCAGCAGTTCGAGAAGGCGGCACGCGGTACCGATGGACTGGAATACCCGTATGGCAACAAGTTTGATGCCAACAAGGGCAACACGTCAGAGACGGGCATCAAACAAACCAGCGCGGTTGGTATCTTCCCGGATGGGGCATCGCCGTATGGGGTGCTGGACCTATCGGGCAACGTATGGTGCTGGTGCCTGAACGAATACGACAATCCGGAGAACACCGGCCTGGGCGGGGGTGCCGCGCGGGTGTTGCGGGGCGGCTCGTGGTACCCCTTCAGGTTCAGCGCGCGGTCCGTGTTTCCCCGCCACAGGCTACCGTCCAGCCGGTACTACGACTACGGGTTTTGGTGTGTGTGCGCTTCCCCTATGACGTAGTCTCGGGCCTCTGGGCACTCGGGTCTCTGGCACTCTGAAGCTCTTTTCTCTAAGGGGGTTGCAGGGGGAATCCCCCTGCGCCTCTCGCCGTCAGGCGAGTCGCTGCAAATTTTCGATATTGGAGGAACACATGACCGACGAATTCACCACCGACGCAGGCGAGCCGGTGCTGGTCGAGTTCGAGGCGCGCGGGTTGCAGCCCGTCAGCCGCGACGACAGCCAGCTTATCGAACGCTCGCAGCAGGCGCTCGACAGTGCGATGGGCACCATCAAGACGATGGGGCACAAAATTGTGACGACCATCCAGGACATTGACCCCGCCGACCGCCCCGACGAGGTCACGGTCGAGTTTGGGCTGACGCTCAATGCCGAGGCGGGCGCGCTGATTGCCAAAGTCGGCACCGAAGCCGCCTTCACCGTCACGCTCACCTGGACGCGAGAGAAGCCATCAGGATAACACTATGCAGGATGCCATCATTCGTTTCTACAACGCCGCCGGAGCCATCGTCGGGACCGGGTTCCTGGTCGATGACCGGCACGTCATGACCTGCGCCCACGTGGTCAACTCCGCGCAGGGCCGGACGCGCAACACTCGCCAGTCCGCGCCGGAGCCGGTGCAGGTCGATTTCCCCTTCCAGGACGGCGCACCGGGCGAAGCACAGGTCGTGCGCTGGTTCTTCAAGCCGCCCGACCACAAGACCGACATCGCGCTGCTGGAGCTTCAGCAGCCACCGCCCGTACCGCGATACGTGGCGCTCGAAGCGGCTCCGCGCGAGCAGTGGGGCGAGGCGGGCAGCGCGCTGGGCTTCCCGACAGGCTACGCGGACGGCGTGTGGGTCGAAGGCGTGTTCCGCCGGGAGCAGGCCGGCGACCTGCTGCAACTCGACGCCAGCACCACCACGCAGTTCTTCGTCGAGGAGGGCTTCAGCGGCGCGCCGGTGTGGGATGCACAGGGACGCTGCACAGGCATGATTGTCGCGGTGGCCCACCTGCGGACCGCGTTCCTGATTCCCGCTCACCGGCTGGCCGGAATCGTGCAGCGGCAGGCGCAGGCACCATCCCCGGCACAGGCCATGAGCAGCCTGTTTCCGCAGGCCACGCAGTTGATTCTGCCGCACGTCACCACGCCCGCAGAGCGCGAGATGTGGCTGTCGCAAGCGTTCTACGCCACCGACCGGCGGTTGTACGACCAGTTGGCCGCGTCGGTCAGCGGTGCGCCGGTGCTGTTCACGACCAACCTGCTCAAGACGCTGTGGGATGTCGAGTGTTTCCCGGACGGGCAGCACGCGCTTTCGGTGTTCCTCAATGCGCTGTGCCTGGCCTGTGACGACGCGACCCGCAGCGACATTCACGCCCTGCGTGACGACCTCGACACGCTGTGCGGGACGGCGGCTCCCGCCCCGACGCCGCCACCAGCGCCGTCCGCCCCATCCCACGACACGCTGACCATCGAGACGCCGCCGGACGCCCGCATCCCGACCGTGTTCGTGAGCTACGCCCACGCCAACGCGGCTTTCGCGCAGCGCCTGATTGACGACCTGAACGCAGCGGGCCATGCCTGCTGGATTGACACGATGGAAATCAAGGGCGGCACCAAGTGGACACGCGCCATCAGCGAGGGCATCAACAACTCGTATGCGTTCCTGTCGGTGGTCAGCGAGGCCGGGAATAACAGCGACTGGGTGCAGAAGGAATTCCTGTGGGCCGAGCAGAAGCACAAGCGCATCTTCCCGGTCATGGCGGAGGACTGCGAACTGCCCATCTACATGATTCACCTGCAAGCGACGGCGTTCTATACCGACTACCGCGACGGCGTGCAGCGGCTGCTGGCTGCGCTGCCCGCGCCACCCGATGAGCCGGTCCTCGACGCTGCCGCCGCGAAACGCCCCGCCAGCCAGCGCGCGCTGGAACTGGAATACCTGGACTTCCTGCGCTTCGAGGAGTTGGTCAACACGGAGAAATACACCCCGCTGGCCGGGACCGCGCACGTCCACCAGCGGCGCACTGTGCGCCCGGACGGGGTCGCGCCGGTCGTCATCCGCCCGGAGTTCGAGCACTTGCATCGCACAGACGCCGACATGCGCGAGAGCGAAACGCGCACATTCGAGGATATCATCGGCGCGATTCACGACATCCGGCGGGCGGTGGTACTCGGTGAGCCGGGCGCGGGCAAGACCACGACCCTGTGGAAGCTGGCGCGCAACCTGGTTGACGCCGCACTGGACGACCCCGCCGCGCCGGTGCCGGTGCTCGTGCGTTTGGGAGACTGGAAGGATGCCAAACAGCCCCTCGCCGCGTTCATCGCCGAGAAGCTGGGCGGGCTGGGCGCACACCTGGACACGCTGCTGGCGAACGAACGCGCGGTGCTGCTGCTCGATGGGCTGAACGAAATCCCGGTGGCGCAGCGCGACGACAAAGCCCGGCAGGTGCAGCGCCTGTTCGAGGCGCACCCGGACCTGACCGCCGTCGTGACCTGCCGTGAGCAGGACTACACGCGCGACCTGGGCTTCGACCGCATCCTCATCACGCCGCTGGACCCGCTGCGCATCCGCGAGTTTGTGACGCGCTACCTGGGCGCGGAGCAGGGCGAGGCACTGTTCTGGCGGCTGGCGGG
>DAOTUD010000101.1:0-6757 GCA_034437275.1 Anaerolineae bacterium | reverse complement strand
GGGAGTCACAGCGCGCGCTTTTCCCCTCGCCCCTTATTTGGGAGAGGGGACACCGCCCGCCAGGGCGGAGGGGTGAGGGCCAGCGGGTGAGGGCAAAACTGGACAGTAACTTCTGCCGACCTGTACTAGACGCTTTCATGTAGAGTTTCCACGCAGCACGCAGAAAGAGGATGTATTGATGCAGTACGGTTATTTTGATGACGCCAACCGCGAATATATTATTACCAACCCCAAAACCCCGCTGAAGTGGATCAACTACGTGGGCACGCTGCAATTTGGCGGTTTCGTGGACCACACCGGCGGCGCGTTGATCTGCAAGGGCGACCCGGCGCTCAACCGCATCGTGAAGTACATTCCCCAGCTTCCGGCGTCGGCGTTCAAGGGCGCGACGCTCTACCTGCGCTATGCACGCGGCGTGTTTTCGCCCTATTTCGTGCCGACCCTGGACCCGTACGACCGCTACGCGTGCCACGTCGGGCTGGGCTACACGCGCATCGTGTCCGAATGCTACGGCATCCGCGCCGTGATCACGATCTTCGTGCCGCAGGGCGACCCCCGCCTGATCCGCGACATCCGCATCACCAACACCGGCCCGCACCCGGTCACGGTCGACGCGATCCCGGTCGTGGAATACACGCATTTCGACGCGCTCAAGCAGTTCACCAACGCCGACTGGGTGCCGCAGACCATGCAGAGCGATGCGCATCACGTCGATGGGGGCCGCGTGATCCTGGCGCAGTACGCCTTTCTGAACAAGGGGCGGCGCGTCAACCTGGTTACCTCGAACCGCACGGTCTCGTCGTTCGAGACGGAGCGCGCGCGGTTCTTGGGGGAAAACGAGTACGGCACCTGGGCCGACCCGCTGAGCCTGCACGCGCCGGAACTTTCGGACAGCGAAGCGCGGCACGGCGACAACATCGCGGCGCTGCCCGGCATCCAGATGTTCTGGGACGAGGGCGCGGTCGACGAGGCGCTGGCGGCGCTGGGGCGCTTCTGGGACGAGTACCTGGCCGCGCTGCACGTCGCCACGCCCGACGCCAGCATGAACAGCATGTTGAACATTCACCACCCGCGCCAGTGTTTCATCACCAAGCACTGGTCGCGCTACCTGTCGCTGTACCAGTTGGGGCTGGGCGCACGCGGCATCGGCTTCCGCGACAGCTCGCAGGATGTGCTGGGCGTGATGGCGCACATCCCGGAGGAGGCGCGCGCCCTGATCACGCAGCTTTTGCACGTCCAGCGGCGCGACGGCGCGGCCATGCACCAGTACAACCCGCTGACCATGATCGCCAATGAGGGCGATTCGCGCGAAGAAGAGGACGCGCCCCGCTACTACGGCGACGATCACCTGTGGGTGATCCTGGCGGTGTGCAGCTACCTGAAGGAAACCGGGAACCTCGATTTCCTCGACGAGGCGATCCCCTACTACGACAAGGACAAACACGAGCAGCCGATCGAATCCGGCACGGTGTGGGACCACATGCAGCGCGGCATCGCCTTCACGCGGGCGCACACCGGCGCGCACGGGTTGCCGCTGCTGGGTTTCGCCGACTGGAACGACACCGTCAATTTGCGCCAGGGCGCGGAGTCGCTGTTCATCGCCAACCTGTACGGCGTGGCGCTGCGCGAACTGATCGAGCTGGCCGAACACCGTGACGACTCTGCCGCCGCCGAGCAGTTCGAGGCCGCCTACGCAGAGATGAAAGAGCGCGTCAACGCGCACGCCTGGGACGGGGACTGGTACGTGCGCTATTTCGACGCCGACGGGCAGCCCATCGGCTCGCACCGCAACGAAAAAGGCCAGTTCTACACCAACGCCCAAACCTGGGCGGTGATGTCCGGCTTCGCTCCGCCGGAACGCGCGGCGCGCGCGCTGGAGATGCTGCACGAGAAGACCAACACCCGCAGCGGCATCAAGCTCAGCGTGCCGGGCTACAACGGCTACGACCCGGCGATTGGCGGCATCAGCACGTACCCGCCCGGCGCGAAGGAAAACAGCGGCATCTTCCTGCACACCAACCCCTGGGTGATGATCGCGGCGACCATGCTCGGCGAGGGCGAGCGCGCCTTCCAGTATTACGACCAGATCAACCCGGCGGCCAAGAATGACCAGATCGATGTCTACGAGTGCGAGCCGTACGTCTACGCGCAGAACATCCTCTCCGACGAGCACCCGCAGTTTGGCGCGGCGCGGAACAGCTGGCTCAGCGGGACGGCGGCCTGGGTCTACCGCGCGGCGACACAGCACATCCTCGGCATCCAGCCGGCCTACGACGGGCTGCGCATCGACCCGTGCATCCCGGCGGAGTGGGAAGGCTTCACCGTGACGCGCCAGTTCCGCAACGCGACCTATACCATCCGTGTTACAAACCCTGGACACGTGTCGCGCGGGGTGCAGGCGCTGCGCGTGGATGGCGCGCCGGTCGACGGGCAGACGGTGCCCGTCCAGGCGGCGGGCGGCTAGTATGCGGTTGAGGTGGTGATGGGCTAGATTTCTCATGTAGAACTAACAAAATACAGGTATAATTGAGGAAAACGGGAGAATGGGTGTCGTGGAATGGACAGACTGAACAAGTACCGGTTGGAGATCAAGTATATTCTGCTGGCGATCTGCCTGTTGTGGGGCTTGACGCTGCTGGATGGGCCGCAGGATACGGTCGAGTATGTGGTCGAACACATGGCCGCCTGGGGGCTGATCGGCTTCTTCATCATCAACATCACCGGCAACAGCGTCGTGCTGATCAACGTGCCGTACAACGTGATCACGCTGACGTTCGCGCTCAACAGCCACTCGCTGCCGTATATGCTGGTGGCTGGCGTCGTGATCGGGTTGGCGGCGGGCATCGGGCGCGTGATCGCCTACACGCTGATCTACAACCTCAGCGACCAGAGCGAACTCGTCACCGACAGTCCGTTCCTGAACCGGGTGCGGCGCATCCTGGAGCGCTATCCGCGCGCCACACCGGTCTTGATCTTTTTGTCGGCGGCGCTGCCGCTGCCCAACGACACCACCACGCTGCCGCTGGCGATTGTCCAGTATCCCGTCAAAGCGTTTGCGCTGCCCAAGCTGTTGGGCAAGCTGGCGCATAACATCGTGCTGGCGGCGCTGATGTTCTACGCTGCCGACGCGATCAACCTGGAATCATCCAACGGCATCACGTCCGGCATCTCGTTGGTGCTGGTGGTGCTGGTGGTGCTGTTTATCCTCTACCGCGTGGAAAAGAACCGGCTGGAGGAAGACGACGAGGACGAACCCTTCGCCCCGATGCAGACCGACTGCCTGCCGAACTGACCTGTACTGCCCGCCCATTCCGCCCAAGACAAAAGCCCGGTCCAGCAAAAACCGGGCTTTTGCCGTGCAAAGGAGAAACCATGCTAACGCAATGTTGCGGTAATATGCACGTCGTGTTGGTGGACCGGGCCGGTGGGCAGCGGCACGACCGTGCCCGCCAGCGGCGTATCATCAACCGCCAGTGACACGCAGTTTCCCGGCCCCTCGCGCGTGACGGTGATGTGATACGTCACGCCCCGGAACACGCGCCGCGCGCGGAAGCCGTCCCAGTCCGCCGGGAGGACCGGCTGCACCTGCAAGCCGTCGTAGGTGGGCCGGATGCCCAGAATCCACTGCGTGATGGCGACGAAGTTCCAGGCGGCGGTGCCCGTTAGCCACGAGTTTTTGGCCTCGCCGTGTGTCGGCGCGTCGCGCCCGGCGATCATCTGCGCGTAGACGTACGGCTCGCAGCGGTGCACCTCGCTGATCGTCTCGCGCGCGGAGGGGTTGATGCGCGTGTAATAGTCGTGTGCCCGGTCGCCGCGCCCAAGCATGGCCTCGGCGATCATCACCCAGGGGTTGGTGTGGCAGAAAATGCCGCCGTTTTCCTTGTAGCCGGGCGGGTAGGACGAAATCTCGCCCAGGTGCAGGTAGTACTGCGCGTAGGGCGGTTGTTGCAGCACGATGCCGTGCGGCGTGGCCAGCCGGTCATGGACGGCGTCCAACGCCTGGGCTGCCAGTCCCTCCTCGACGCCGATCCCGGCCAGGGTGCACATGCCCTGCGGCTCGATGTAAATCCGCCCTTCGGCGCACTCGTGCGAGCCGACCTTCCCGCCGTAGCTGTCGTAGGCGCGCAGGAACCACGCCCCGTCCCAGCCGTGTTCGCGCACGGTGGCGTCCATGCGTGCGGCAGCGTCCCGGTAGCCGGCGGCGCCGTCGGGGCGGTCGTGCCGCGCGGCGATGGCGGCCAGCTCGGTGGCGGCCAGCACGAACATGCCCGCGATGAACACCGACTCGGCGACTTTGCCGTCCTGGTTGGTGGTGGTCTGGAACGGCTCGCCGGGCGTGTTAGAAAAGGTGTTCAGGTTTAGGCAGTCGTTCCAGTCCGCGCGCCCGATCAGCGGCAGGCCATGCGGCCCCAGGTTGTTGAGCGTGTAGTGCAGGCTGCGCTGCAAATGATCGTAGAGGGGCTGTTCGGTGCCGGGGCGGTTTTCGTAGAGCACCGGCTCCGCCAGGATCGACCAGTCGCCGGTCTCTTTGAGATAGGCGGCCACGGCCAGCACCAGCCACAGCGGATCGTCGTTGAAGTTGTCGCCGATGGTGTTGTTCCCGCGCTTGGTCAGCGGCTGGTACTGGTGGTACGCGCCGCCGTCCTCAAGCTGCGTCGCGGCCAGGTCCAGCAGGCGCTCGCGCGCGCGGGCGGGGATGATGTGCACGAAGCCCAGGATATCCTGGTTGGAGTCGCGGAAGCCCATCCCGCGCCCCACGCCGGACTCGAAGAACGACGCCGAGCGCGACAGGTTGAAGGTCACCATGCACTGGTAGGCGTTCCAGATGTTGACCATGCGGTCGGTGTGCTCGTCGGGCGTCTCGACCTGGAAGCTGTCCAACAGCCCAGTCCAGTAGTCGCGCAGGTCGTCGAACGCCTGGTTGACCGTGCCAGTGTCCCGGTAGCGGTCGATGATCGGCAGCACCGTCGTCTTGTTGAGCGCACCGCCGGCGTCGAACTTCTGGCCGGCGGGGTTTGCGTGGTAGCCCAGCAGGAAGATCACGGTCTGCGTCTCGCCGGGTTCCAGCACCAGCCGGGTGTGCAGCGCGCCAACCGGCGACCAGCCGTAGGCGTGCGAGTTGGTCCCCTCGCCGCGTGCGACGGCGGCGGGCCGGTCCCAGCCGCGATATGGCCCCAGGAAATCCTCGCGCTGGGTGTCGTAGCTGGCGACCGGCGCGGAGCACGCGAAAAACGCGAAGTGGTGGCGCCGTTCGCGGTATTCCGTCTTGTGATAGATCACGTCGCCCGCAAACTCGACCTCGCCGGTGTTGAAGTTGCGCTGGAAGTTGGTCGCGTCGTCGTGGGCGTCCCACAGGCAAAACTCGACGCTGCCGAAGACCGAGAGCGAGGCCGGCGCGTCGCGCCCGTTGGTCAGCCGGAGCTGCCAGACTTCCAGCGTGTCGCCCAGCGGGATGAAATAGCAAGCCTGGGCGGTGATGTCTGTATACGTGGACTCGATGATGGTGTAGCCCATGCCGTGCCGGCAGGTGTACTCGTCCAGATCGTGGCGCGTGGGCTGCCAACTCGGCGACCAAAACGCGCCGCTGTCGTCGTCGCGCAGGTAGATGTAGCGCCCGCCGGTGTCGGTGGGGACGTTGTTATAGCGGTAGCGGGTCAGGCGGCGGAGCCGGGCGTCGCGGTAGAAGGTATAGCCGCCCGCCGTGTTGGAGATAAGGCCGAAGTAGTCCTCGCTGCCCAGGTAGTTGAGCCAGGGCAGCGGCGTATCGGGCCGTGTGATAACGTATTCCCGGCGCTGATCATCAAAGGTGCCGTAGCGCATGATCACTCCGATTGTCAGTCTGCTGCAAGTTGTCGCACAAATAAAATGCCTCCTCTGGCTGGGGATGCGTGTCAGCCAGAGGAAGCGTCCACAGGCTTTACGGCTCCGCGTACAGGTTGCGGAAGTCGTCGGATAGCAAGGATGCGGCAAACCACGCCAGACTCTGGTTGAAGTAGTACTGCGACGTGCCGCCCCAGTAGCCCGCGGTGAGCGCGTTGCCGGCGTAGCCGTACAACTGCTCGGCCAGCAGCGCGACCAGTTCCGCGTCTTCCGCCGCCAGCGCCGCGACCAGCCACATGCCGTTCGTCAGCTCGTTCTGGTAGCTGATGATCGGTTCGCCCGCCATGTTGTACATGCGCGCGAACTCGTTAAGCGGCAGGCTCTTGAGGAAGGCGGCGCTCTTGCGCGACCATTCGCAGGCGCGGAAGTCGTCGAACCACAGGCAGTCCAGCCCCACGCGCCACGGCACGCGGATCGCGTCGTAGTACATTTCGTAGCGGCAGGCGTCGCGCGGGCGGTCGTTGGCGTCGCAGTAGTCGTAGGCCGGCCCGCCGTCTGCGGTGGACCAGTCCGGGGCCAGCCCATGGTCGGCCCCTTCGGTCAGGTACAGCGACCGGTAGCCATAGGTGGTCACCTTGCGCCAGCGCTCGGTGCCCTGGAAATCGTCGAAAATACCTCATTCTAACGGATTTTGTGGCACATAACTCACCATTCGCGTAATCAAAATGCCAAAAAGTGAATTCCTTGGCCCGTTTTCAACTCGAATCCAAGCCTCAAAGTGATTCGCGATAGATGTAACAAATATAATTTTTTTTTAAGTCGGCTTCATTAAACCCGTAAAGTAATTAGTAAATATACTCTTGACGCAAGGTTCATATCGTAATATTTCTTGCATTTAGATCGGTCAACCAGTTTGTATGCTACACGTCGTACTCGG
>DAOTUD010000100.1:0-9712 GCA_034437275.1 Anaerolineae bacterium | reverse complement strand
AGTTGAACTGTCTACCAGTTTTTCAGCCGACACATATCCGCTATCGAGTAGATGGTCGTCGGGTAACAGGGCTTGCTGTTGAAGATGCTGGTGGATTGGCTCAACGACTTCAATATCCTGATCCGTCGAGACCGTCGTTTCCACGTTCACAATCAGATGGGGTGCATCGGGTTCACAGGTTTCCGTGAGATGTCCGATCCGTTGCTGGAAGATGCTGGTCAGCCGTTGATAACTAACCGCAACGTTATGTCAGCCGCTCCAATTCATCGTAAAGGGCTAATGCTTGCTCATGCTGGTCGCGCAGTTCATAAACCTGCCCCAATTGCGTATACAAATCGTGTATCTGTGACTCGAACTCCGCAACCGCAACCGATCCGTCCAGGACCAACTGGCGCGCCTTCTCGAAATGAACGATAGCTTCACTCGTGGCAACGAGTCGCAGCGCTTCTTGCCCCGCAGCCAGACTGTGGCGAAAAACAGCCTCAGCCAGCCCAGCAGCCAACGCGTGATGGGCCAGCACCGCCGCTGAGTCCTTGGTCGCTGTGAGGGCATCCAGCGCGCGCTTGTGGAAAAGCCGCCGGCGGGCGTCTCCGGCTTCGGTATAGACGACATCGCGGATCATGTCGTTCGCAAAGATGTAGGCACTGGCCGCGCCCGGTTGCGTCACTTCCAGCAAGAAGTGGCCACTGACCAATTCGTCCAGCGCGGATAATCCCCTATCTTCAACCACGTTAGAGATGGCGCACAGGTGCTCGAAGGTGATCCGCTGATCGAGGACCGCCCCGGCTGACAAGAGGGTGAATGCATCCGGACTGAGGCGAAATAAGCGCGAGCGGATCACGGCCCATACGGTTGATGGGACGCGAACGGCTTTGCCAAGATCGTGTTCGGCATCAACCTCAAAGGCCCATGTACCCGCTCGCCGTTTCGGGTGGAGTGCGCCACGTTCGAGCAAATCTTTCAACGTCTCCATCAAGTAAAACGGCTGCCCGCGCGTTTCGTGGAACACCCACTCGGCGAAGTCAGCAGCGGGTGTCGCCAGTATGGAAAGTACCAAATGCACGGTTTCGGGTTCACCTAATGGCTCTAGCTCGAGATGATAGGGCGCTAGCTCACGTCCCATCTGTTCCAGCCTCCCGATCAGGCCCGCTTGCAGGGGTTGCGCCATCGGGAGCAAGGCTTCAGATCGCAGGCTGATCAGCAACATGATCCTTGTGGCACTCCCTCGCCACCGACGGATGGCGTACTGGAGCAGGTCCAACGTCGCACTATCCGCCCACTGCGCATCGTCCACCCACAGGACCAGCGGCTCTCGCTGGGCCAGGGCCAGCGTTAAGCGCACGAATGATTCGAAGAGCCTGGTCCGATCTGTTTTCGCATCCAGGTACGCAGGCGGCAGTTCAGGGTAACGGTCGCGCAATTCTGGCAAGAGCTGACTCAACTGGGAGAGCCACGCTTCCCCTAGCACATCCTTCGGCGCGTTTTCGTGCTCGAGCCACAGCCGGAGCGCTTCAACCAGGGGCTGAAACGGCATATGGCTGCTGCTCTCAAAGGCACTCCCTTGTAAAACTTCCGTTCTTTGCCCACTGGCCCAGACCAGGAACTCTCTGGCTAAACGAGTTTTACCAATTCCAGCTTCGCCGCGCAGTATCACGACTTGGGGTTGACCGGCAGCGGCACGTTCGTAGCACCCAACTAACGCCTGATACTCGGCGCTGCGCCCAGCAAATAGGCTTTCTAGATAGGCCACAGGCGTATTTATGCGGAGTGCGGGGCGTAATACGGGATGTTGGCTGCGAATGAGCGCCGCCAGCGCCTCAGTATCTGGCTCCGGCTCCACGCTTAATTCATCCGCTAAAACGGCACTGCACATATCATAGGTTTCTAGCGCCTGACCCCGCTCACCGGCGGCGAAGTGAGCGCGCATCTTGCGGCGATAGGCGATTTCGTTCAGCGCATCGAGGGCAATCCATTGTGCGGTGATTTCGGCAGTGCTGGCAAAATCGCCGCTCGCAAATTGGATTTCGGACAGCCGGTCCAGGATCAGGCCCAGGCGTCGCCGCCAGACTTCGCTCTGAGTGATCGCCCAATCATCAAAGCTGGGCGCGTCACCCAGTGAAAATCCGGTGAGAAAATCGCCACGATGGCAGGCAACAGCAGACTGCAACACGGGCAGGCTGACCGAATTCTGCGGTGGAATCCGGCTCGAACGGTCGGTACGGGCCAGGGTGTAGGCGCGTTCCACCGTATGCAGGTCAAGGTCGATCTCGGCGTCCGGATTCAGCGCCAGTGTTTGGTGAGTGACAGAGAGATAGGAAGTTTGCGCCTGACCGCTGGCCTGACGCAGGGCGGTTTGCAGGTGACCAAGCGTGTTACGGAGCGAGGCGTAGCTGCGCTCCGGACTTGATTCCGGCCAGAATAGGGTCGCCAGGTGTTCGCGCGGCTGCATTCCGCCCTCAAGTGCCAGGTAGATCAGCAGCGCCAATGTCTTACGCGTGGGAAACGTCAGCAGCGTTTCACCCAGGCGCGCTTCGGGCGGTCCCAGTAGATGGAGATGTAATGGGGGAGCATAGCTGGACACTACCATATTCCTTGAGACGCTCTTGAGACGCTCCTTCATTATACTGGATTATAAAGCATGAAAAAACCTTGTGGTAAGTCAGTACAACCCTATGAGCAAAAGAAACTTCGCGTGAAAGGAACCTGTTATGAATGTTCAACAAAATTCACGGCTGCATGAGTGGATCGCAATAGGCAAGCAGTCCGGCAAAATTCGAGAGGCCCGGACGGTTGTGTTGGCTTATTGCATGGATGAGCGCGCGGTGCTGCCCTTGATTGTGGATGTGGTGGAAGGGGACGTGACGGAAGAGAATGCATTGACTTTTATGGAGCGCGTTATTCATTTTGGCACAGAGGGATCGAGTGAAACACAGTCCCTGTCGTAGGCGGCACTTTTAAGCGCCACTTGAGCAAAAGAAAATTATGGAGGATACCTCCAATGCCCGGCATTGTTCTGACATTTCCTATCGTGGCTGGCAAAGTGGAAGCCTGGCGTCGTTTTTGCCAGGAATTAGCAGGCTCTCAGCGGCAGATGTATGAGGCCTCCCGCCATCGGCTGGGCATTACACGTGAACAATTGACGCTGGTGGAAACCGCTTTTGGATCGGCGGCAGTAATAACGCTTGAAGCGCCTGACGTGGACCGGGCGCTAGGCCAGATCATCGCCTCTAAACGTCCATTTGATCGCTGGTATCGGGAGCAGGTGCGGGAACTGCACGGCATCAACCTGGCCGGGTATGAGCAGTTCATGCAGCAAACTCCGCTCCCACACAATCAAAAGCTGATTTTTGAGTGGCCGCTACCTTCTAGTGCTGGTGAGTAAACCGCAACGCAAGGTAAAAGCCATTCCTTGGTGAACGCCCGATAGTTCTACAGGTAGTGAAAGGAATACACGATGGCAACATTTGAGAAATCAATCCAGATCGCGGCACCGCCGGAAGAAGTATGGACATGCCTGACCCACCCCAATTGGATACAAAAATGGTGGACGGCGCTGCGGGAGTATCACTATGGCAGTGAACTGCAAGCGGGTGTAGGAATGACATTTGTGGTCGAAGAGAAAATCGGGCTGGGACCGCTGCTCAAGATCAGGTTTGAAGTTACGAGATGGATGAAACCGGAACAGATCATGTTCAAGATGATCTCGGGTACCGGGGCCAAGAGTTACGAAATCTCGTGGACTCTGGAACCTGTCGAGGGCGGTACGTCGTTTAACTACATGGAGCGCCTGACCCTGACCAACCGGTTTATGGATAAAGTGTGGGGTGTGCTGGGGAGGCGCTCCGGCATGGGACACATCGGCGGGTATCTGCAAAATCTGAAGGCGCTTGCCGAATCGCGAGCGACAGAAGAGGCTGCGCGACGCGCCGTCTAACGCTGATAGTCACGAACGGCCTGGTGAACCCGTGTTCACCTTAACCGCACTCAACTTTAGGATGCGGTAAACAAAAAAGGAAAATAAATCATGGATCAAATGGGATGGCTTGCGTGGTTAATTATCGGGGCAATTGCCGGATGGCTTGCCAGCAAAGTAATGAAAACGAGTCGCCGGCAAGGGCTGCTCATGGACATCGTTGTGGGCATCCTCGGCGCATTCATCGGTGGCTATCTGTTTGAGCAGTTCGGCTCAACCGGCACGACAGGCTTCAATATCTGGAGTCTCTTCGTCGCGTTTACCGGGGCGGTGGTGCTGTTGGCTGGGATCCGCCTGCTGACCGGGAGAAAGCTTTTTTCCTAAACCGTAAGCGTACCGCCAGACTGCGGTAGGGATGCGGGCGTACCATCGTCCGTATCCCTTAGAGCGTTTCTGGAAAGCGGGAGAAATTGGCCCGCTTTCCAGGGAATTTCCAAAAACCCTCTTAGGGCGTGGTTCCCCCTATTGCATAGCTGGAAGTCTCTTGAAAGGAGATCAGGATGAACGAATCTATAACCGTTCACTTTGTGCCCGAACAAGTCATTGCGTGGGTGATTGTTGGTTTGATTGCCGGGTTATTCGCTGGTTTTCTGATTCGTGGGCAGCGTTTCGGATTTGTTTCGAGTGTCGTGGTCGGCTTGTTGGGTGCCCTGTTGGGTGGTTTTCTGTTTTCGGTGCTGGAAATCAAGCTGCCCTCCGCCTTTGACGGTGGCGTTACGCTGGCCTGGGCGGATATGGTGGTCGCCTTTCTAGGGGCAGTGATTATTCTGATATTCTTTGGGGGATTTTATCGCTCTCGACGATCCCTTGCTTAAGTTTGCCACCCGTCTGTAGAAACGCACGCCCTGCATGAAATAGACACATTAGCGTCCGCCTGGAAGTGAACCATGATACGTTCGTTGGTGATCGTACCCAACTCTGATTCTTCAAACGATGCGGCTTTCGGAATCGCTTCAGCCGATCCCTTCATCCTGCGTCGTAACCTTACGCAGGAAAATCTGGAAAAGCGCCTGGCCGAAGGCTGCAACATGTGGATTGACATTGTCACACCTGAGGCAGAGGAAATTCGCTGGCTTGAGGGTTTGCTACAACTGTCACCCAATGTTGTGGCAGATTTGTTGCGAGTAGATCGCCGTCCAACACTGCTGGTGTACCCGCGATATCTTTTCCTGTCACTCTTTCAGCCCTCTGTGCCAAGCAATGGAAACGGGATGATAGGTAGAGAAATTCACTGCATCATCGGTGAACATTTTTACGTTACCGTGCGACAGGCGGATGCTTCTGCCATGGAAGCAGCTTATGATCGAGTGGCTCAGAACCCCGATTCCTGGTCGCGCGGAGTGGCTTATTTTCTCTACCTCACCGCGCAACACGTTATTGATACCTACTATCCCCTGCTGGATCGGATCAACAATCAGTTAAACGAATTGGAAGAAAAACTTTTGAATGACGGTGGGGACAAACAGGCGCAAAAGACTGTATATCGGACCAAACAACATCTCATTGGCCTCCGGCAGATGATCGCGCCACAACGCGAAGTGCTCTCGAATCTCATGGGCGAACAGCGCGTCTCCAGCGACGACGGTATTCGAGACCTGTTCCGCCATCTCTATGAACGGTTACTGGGCATTTATGACGTGATCGACTCACAGCGCGACCTCACTAACAATGCGCTGGACATTATCGCTCATCAACAGTCACGCAAGATGGGCGAGGCTGTTAATCTTCTCACGATTATTTCGATAGTGTTTCTGCCCTTCACGTTTTTCGTGAGCTTTTTTGACGCGAACTTTTTCACTGTCGGTGAATCCGTGATTTTACCAATTGATGGTCTGGTCATTGCTATTATTGTGACACTGCTGATGATCGCA
This sequence comes from Anaerolineae bacterium, assembly GCA_034437275.1. Classification (GTDB taxonomy): domain Bacteria; phylum Chloroflexota; class Anaerolineae; order Aggregatilineales; family Aggregatilineaceae; genus TC-15. The sequence goes on along the minus strand of DAOTUD010000100.1, from coordinate 3,868 downwards.
TCCATTATGATTATGCGTGTGGTTTTTCAGCGGCGTGACTGGGTTTGACCGTGAGATGGGAATGATGTTCAAAGTTTGATAGCGTTGGCAGGCAAGGAAAGGAAATAGGGATCATGGATCAAATGGAATTTTTCACCTGGTTGATTGTCGGGGCAATTGCGGGCTGGCTCGCAGGCAGGGTGATGGGAACAAGTCGCCAGCAGGGATTGCTCCTTGACATCGTGGTTGGGATCGCTGGCGCGCTAATCGGTGGTTTTCTGTTCAGTCAGTTCGGCGCAGACGGCGCGACGGGTTTCAATATCTGGAGCATCTTTGTCGCTTTCACGGGGGCAGTGGTGCTATTGGGCGTGATTCGCTTGATTAGCGGACGCCGGAAACTCGTTGACTGAGAAATAAACATCCTACGACGTCCAGAAAGATAGGTTGGGAGGTTGGAAACATGATGCTCAAACTACGCCCGTTGGCCGATCGAGTGATTGTAGAGCCGGTTGAACGGGACGAAACATTTGCTGGTGGTGAGCTGGTGCTGCCGGAAACGGCCAAAGAAAAACCGCAGCAAGGTGTCATTTTGGCTGCTGGGCCGGGTCGCTTGGATGACAACGGTAATCGGATAACGCCAGAGGTTCAGGTGGGTGATCGGGTACTGTATGCCAGGTATTCGGGCACTGAGATCAAACTTGACAACAAAAAAGTTCTGATTTTCCGGGAGACCGATATTCTCGCAGTGGTCGAATCATAACTGCGATTGAGGAGAAAAAACGATGCCTAAGCAACTTGCTTTTGGCCAGGATGCACGCGACGGTTTGAAGGTGGGTATGGATATGCTCGCCAAAGCGGTTATGACTACACTCGGTCCAAAGGGCCGCAACGTCGCGCTGGATAAGAAATGGGGCGCGCCCACCATCACCCACGATGGCGTGTCGGTGGCGAAGGAAATCGAACTCGAGGACCCGTTTGCTAACATGGGCGCGCAGTTGCTCAAAGAAGCTGCGACCAAGACCAACGAAATCGCCGGTGATGGTACGACCACCGCGACCGCACTGGCCTACTATATGGTCACTGAGGGCCTGCGTAACCTGGCCGCCGGTGCCAATCCGATGCTGCTCAAGCATGGCATCGAAGCGGCAACAGCCAAGGTGTCAGCCCGGATCACGGAGATGGCGATTGACATCAATACCAGAGAAGAAATCGCGTCTGTGGCGGCGATCAGTGCCCAGGACCAGGCAATCGGCGACCTGATTGCGGATGTGATGGACCGCGTCGGCAAAGACGGCGTGATCACGGTTGAGGAAAGCAAGGGACTGGAATTTGAGACGGAGTACGTCGAGGGGATGCAGTTTGATCGCGGCTACATCTCGCCGTATTTCGTTACGCATCCTGAAACGCAGGAAGCGATCATCGAAGATGCTTACATCCTGATCTATGACAAAAAAATCTCCTCGGCCAACGACTTGATTCCGATCCTCGAAAAGCTGCTGCAACTCGGCAAGCGCGAATTGGTCATCATTGCCGAAGACGTGGACGGTGAAGCGCTGGCGACATTGGTGCTCAACCGGCTGCGTGGGACGCTGAATGCTCTGGCGATCAAGGCACCCGGTTTCGGTGATCGGCGCAAAGCCATGCTGAGCGATATCGCCGTGCTCACCGGCGGCGAACTAATCACTGCGGAAATGGGCCGCACGCTCGATTCCGTGACGCTGGAAGACCTGGGGCGCGCAGGCAAGGTCATCAGTAATAAGAACAATACCACGATTGTGGACGGTGCGGGCGACAAAAAAGCCATTCTAGGCCGTGTGGCAGAGATCAAAGTCGAAATCGAGAACTCGACCAGCGACTACGACAGCGAAAAGCTGCAAGAGCGTATGGCGAAGCTCAGCGGCGGCGTAGCTATCATTGGGGTGGGCGCAGCCACAGAAGTTGAATTGAAGGAAAAGAAGCACCGTGTCGAAGATGCCTTGAGTGCAACCCGCGCGGCAGTGGAAGAGGGCATCGTGCCCGGCGGTGGGGTGGCCCTGATCAACGCCCGGCATGTGCTCGACGACCTGCAACTAACCTACGACGATGAGAACACCGGTGTGAAGATCGTCTACAAGGCGTTGCAAATGCCGATGCGTGGTATTGTGCAGAACGCCGGTTTGGACGGTGGCGTGATCCAGCAGCAGGTAATGGACCAGCAAGCCAAAAAGAAAAACACCAACATCGGCTACGATGTCATGAGCGGCCAGTTCGTCGACATGATCAAAGCCGGCATCATCGACCCGGCTAAGGTCACGAAAGGCGCGCTGGCGAATGCCGCCAGTATCGCGGCAATGATCCTGTCCACTGAAGCCCTCATTGCCGATCTTCCTGAAAAGAACACGCCATCCATGCCGGGCGGAATGTCAGACTATTAACCCGGCCTGGCACTCGAAGCTTCACCCTGCATGGAAATCTACGATAATCCAAGTACCAATCTTGAGTAGAAAGAGTTGAATGTGACAAAGAAAGTGCAAATGTTCGGACGCAAAAGTCTCGATCAAGCGCGACTGTATGTTCAGAACAATCCTGGGAAAGACCTGATCATACTCAAAGATGCTCGGGGGTGGATCGCTGTGTGCAGTCCTCGTCTGACGCAAGCACTCAAGACAAAAGGGTTTCAACTGATCAATTCAAAAGAATAGGAAGTGTGGGAAAACTCTTCATAAAGTTTCCCTGCCGTTCTCGTCCGGGTATGCAAAGTGACACCGGTATGTAATGAATGATATGATCAAGTCACAGAGAATAGCTGTCTCACAACCTGGATCAGTAGAAAACCACCCAACCGACAATGACTGACGAACAGAAAGACCATCCTGAAGAAGTTCGACCACCTACTCCAGAAGGCCAGGAGGACCGCTTTCCCATTATTGGTATAGGGGCTTCGGCGGGCGGGTTACAGGCACTAGAAGCATTTTTGGACAATATGCCATCCGAAGCTGGAATGGCTTTTGTGCTCGTTCAGCATCTTGACCCGAACCACGAGAGTATCCTGGCGGATCTGCTGCAACGCCATACCGCCATGCGTGTTTTTCAGGTCAGCGATGGTATGCAAGTGCAACCCAATAGCGTCTATGTTGTACCGCCCAACCGGAACATGGCGCTCTTTCATGGCACGCTGCTTTTGACCGAGACCGTATCTCATGGTGGGTTGCGACTGCCGATTGATTTCTTATTCCGTTCGTTGGCCGAAGACCAGGGGCAATATGCCATCGGCGTAATTCTTTCCGGGACTGGGACCGATGGCACGCTTGGCCTTAAAGCTATTCGTGGCCAGGGGGGAATGGTGATGGCCCAAGACCCGGAATCGGCAAAGTTCGACGGTATGCCACGCAGCGCCATTGCAACAGGTTTAGTCGATTACATTTTGACACCTGATGAAATGCCTGCACAATTGATCGACTATGTTCAGCAACTCTTTACCGTTCAAACTATCCGTCAATTTTCGCCTCTAATCGAAGACCCCGAAGCGTTACAACGTATCTTTGTACTACTGCGCAGGCACTCTAGCCACGATTTTTCGCTCTATAAACAAAACACGATCTATCGCCGGTTGGAACGCCGGATGGCCGTTAACCGGATCGAACGCATGGCGGATTATGCGCTTTTTATCCAACAGTACTCACCATTCGCGTAATCAAAATGCCAAAAAGTGAATTCCTTGGCCCGTTTTCAACTCGAATCCAAGCCTCAAAGTGATTCGCGATAGATGTAACAAATATAATTTTTTTTAAGTCGGCTTCATTAAACCCGTAAAGTAATTAGTAAATATACTCTTGACGCAAGGTTCATATCGTAATATTTCTTGCATTTAGATCGGTCAACCAGTTTGTATGCTACACGTCGTACTCGG
>DAOTUD010000099.1:0-8892 GCA_034437275.1 Anaerolineae bacterium | reverse complement strand
TGGATCAGCCCGGCGATCAGGGCCTCCTCCGCGAAGGCCGGATCATCGAGGCCACCCTGCCAGATACGGACACCGTCCTCGCCTGGCGCTTTGAGGGCGCACAGGGTGACGTCGTGACGCTGGCCCTGGAGGCGGTCGATAACCCGAACCTGGACACGCTGCTGACGCTGCGCGGCCCGGATGGCTCCGTGCTGGTGGAAGACGACGACAGCGGCACGGGGTTGTTCTCGCGGATCGCGGATTACACGCTCCCGGCGGACGGGATGTATGTCGTCGAGGTGTCCAGCCTGGCGCGGTCCGGGTCGTTCACGCTGATTTTTGAGCGCTGAGGGTGTTGTGTGTTATGGTAGATGATGCTGGCGGGGTGAGTGTGCCCCGCCATTTGTTATGGGCTGTTCTGCAGCCATGAGGAGTGCTATGTCCGACGATTTGCAGCTAAACCCCGAGCCGAATCCCGATGAAGACGTCCGTCCCGACGATACGCCCGACGCCCACGCGGATCAGTCCGCGCCCGCGTCACCCGACGACATGCCGCGCATGTGGGATGAGATCCCGTTATCCGGCGGGCTGGCGGCAGACGATGATCAGCCCGCCAGCGATCAAGACGACGCCGATCAGCCGGACGACACAGCCCCCATTGACGAGGCGTCGCCAGCCGGCGAGGAAGGCGGCCCGGAGCCGGTGCGCGTAGGATCGACGCAGGTGCCCGGCCCGGCATCCGCCGCCCCGCCGCGCATCGTGTCCGAAGCGCCGGTCGGTGGCACGCCGCAGCCGGCAGGCGAACCGGAGCCGGAGGAGCACACCGCGCCCGACGAATCCGCCGCGCCGGAGGAGCCTGCCGCCGAGGTAGTCCCCGCTGCTGACGAATCCGCGCCGGAACCAGAATCGGAACCGGAACCCGCGCCCACGTCAGAGCCGGAGCCGGACGAATCCGATGCCCCGCCCACCGAGCGCATCATCGACGAACAGCAGTGGGACGACGAGTTGTCGCCGGAGTTGGCCGCGATCCTGTTTCAGGCGGAGCCGGGACCGCCCGCCGCTGCTGACGAATCCGCGCCGGAAGCCTCCCCTGCTCCCGCTGCGCCAGAACCGGCCACGCCCGAAGCTGCCCCGCCGCCGGATACCACGCCACAGGCCGCGCCGATCACGCTGACCGACCCGGCTCAGGCGCGGGAACTGCCGGTCACTGCCGGGGGCGTAAGCTCACCGCCGCCGGGGCACAGCGCGCCGGAGGGCAAGGTCCGCTACAAGCGCCTGGAGGAACCGCTGCGCGGCGACAAAGGGCAGCGCACCGTCGAAGCGTGGGAATATTTCGGCCCGAACTGGCCCGCGTTGGATGGGCGGCTGGTGAAGCGGATTCGCGTCGAGGAGGTCGCCTACGCCGACGGTTCGTGGTCCTGGGAGTACGAGCGCCGCTATACGGACAAGGGCTTCGACCAGCGCCGCGTGCGCGCCAACACCGACCGCACCTACATCGAGCGCCGCGACAGCGTCAAAAAGCCGGACGCTGGCGGCAAGCAGGCCCGGCACGTCGAAGATGCGCGCCTGATCCTGGCCGGGCCGCCCCGTGAGGGTCGCGGCGGGCTGTTGGGCCGCCTGTTCGGTGGATTGTTCGGGCGGGGCGGCGCCGAACGCGACACCGGGCCGAAGTCCTGGCGCGAGGCGACCGACCACGAAGCCCGGCGCGCGCGGCGGCGTGGCGGCGATGCATTCTGAGCGATGCGCGGCTTTTGGCGCTAATTCACGCGTCGCCAGGAGCCTTGCGCCAGCCGCCATGTGATCGACTCGGTGCGCGTGGTGTCGTTTTCCTGGCGGGTGATGGTAGCCATCATCAGGATGTGCCCGGTGGCGGTGTCTTGCCAGACCTGCACCGACTCCACGCGCAGATCGGCCTGGGTGGTGTAGCGCAGGACGTGGGCCGGGCTTTCCTGGCGCTGGTGGGCGAGGGGGGCGGTGTCCGGGTTGGCCATGTCGTACAGCGTGAGGAATGCGCCGCTGGTGTCCGGCTGGGCAAGCTGCGATTCGAGCATCAGCCGCCACAGAATGAACCCCGTCCAGTTCAAATTATCGAGCTGCTCCGCGCTGAGCATGTCGGCGGAGACGCCCGTCACCGCGAACAGGGCATCGCCGAGCGTGGTGTTGGCCGCCAGGCTGTGCAGCATCAGGCGTGGGGCGTCCGGCCCAAACAGCCGCACCAGCGAGCCGGTGAAGCCCGGATCGCCGGCGAGTGACGCCTCGCTGTTGCGGATCGCGGTCGCCAACCACTGCACCAGCTTGCCCTCCAGCCACACCGCGTCGCTGTAGCTGACCAGGACCATGTCCCCAGCCAGATAGCGCACCTGCCGCGCCGCGATCTGTCCGATGATCTCCCCGGCGATGTCGCGCCCCATGTGCGGCGCGAGGGGATCGTCGAGGCGGGCGCGGTCCAGCAGCGGCGAGGTGATCGTCAGCGTCCAGTCGTCGTATGTGTCCCAGGTGATGCGCGGCGGGGCTTCGGCCACGATGTCCACCTGGAGCGCGGGGACCGGCTCCGGGCAGCCCGCGATCTGGCAGCCCTGCGTCCACCACGTGTTGATCTGCGGGGCGAGTGCCTGCGCGAAATCCTCGTCGAGCGCGTGGTAGTTGACCGTCACATGCTCGGTGTCGAGGGCGCGCTCCTTGCCCCAGAAAGTGAGGTCATCTGGCACGCGCCGCCAGCCGCGCTCGTCCGGGTCGCCGTCCTGGTAGTACCAGTAGAACCACACCACTTTGTACGGCGCGCCGTCCAGCGTCTCCTTGACGACGACGCGCGCGCGCCGGTCGTCGATGGCGGTATCCAGCACCGCGCCGCTGTTGGTCAGGTCGATGCGGCCCTGCTCGATCCACTGCCGGTACTGGTTGTATTCGGCTTCCTGCTGCACCAGAAACGTCGTGCTGGAGCTGCGCTGGATGGCGGCGAAGTCTTGCGCGTTGCCGGCCTTCAGCGCGGTGATCTCGGCCTTGACGGTGTCGACCAGGTCCTGCCGGTACTGCGCCTCGACCTGGTTGAGCCGCCAGATGATCAGCCCGCCGACCAGCGCCAGCACGCTCACCAGCCCCACGACGAGCAGCACCAGCCGGCGGCGTGCGCGGCGGCGGTGCTGGCGCGCGGCGGGGTCTTCGGCGGCGTCGAGCTGCGTGTATTCGGATTCAACCTGCCAGTCTAATTTGATGCCCATACCATCATATCACCATCACATCATCAAAAAGTGCCCAGCATACCGCCGGGCGCTCTGATTGTAGCGCCGCAGATCGCCGCGTCAAGTGGGGCGCTCATCCCTCGGCCAGCCCGACATCCGCCGCGACAATGCGCCGTACCTCCCCGGAATCCAGCCGCACAGCCAGCGCGCCATCCTCGGCGACCGACTCCGCCACACCCTCGAAGGCTGGGCTGTCGTGTTTGTCCGGTGCGGTGTAGACCGTGACGCGCTTGCCGAGCGTGCCCAGCCAGCACGCGTACACGTCCATCAGCGCCGGGCTGTCGATGTGTGCCGCCCAGTGATCGACACGTGCCAGCAGCGCGGCCAGCAGTGCCAGCCGGTCGATCCGGCGGCCCAGTTCCGGCTCCAGGCTGGTGGCGCTGTCGCCCAGTTCGCTGCCGCTGAAGTCGGCGCGCACGTTGATGCCGATACCCAGGATCACGGCTGGCAGATCGTCGCCCTGCCAGTTGGCCTCGGCCAGCACGCCGCACACCTTGCGCCCGCCGATCAGCACGTCGTTGGGCCACTTGAGCGCGACGCGGGGGTAAATCTCGGACGGGAACGCCCCGACGACCGCCACGCTCCCGGCGATGGTCAGGCGCGGCAGGTGCTCCGGCGCGATCTGCGGGCGCAGGATCACGCTGCACATCAGGCCCGCGTCCGGCGGCGAGCGCCACACCCGGCCCTGGCGGCCACGCCCGGCGGTCTGTTCGTCGGCGATGACGACTGCGCCATTCAGCGACGGGTCCTCGGCGGCCCATTCGCGGGCGATGTTCTGTGTGCTCTCGACCTGCGGGTAGTAGCGGAACGGGCGCGTGCCCAACGCCGACCGCAGCGCATTCGTGGTGAACATCAGCGTGCTCTCTCCTGTTGAATTAGCCCACGCAGAGTGTAGCACAATGATCGCGGCTGTCGAAAATGCGGGCGCGGTGTGGTGTGCGGTGCGCGTGGTGGTGGGGCGCGCCCCGTCACACCGGCATGATGACGCGGCCCAGCAGGCTGGTGAACGTGGCGTGCAGTTGGTCGAGCGCAGCGCGGTCCACCGGCAGCGCGAAGGGCGGGTCGCTGCGCGGTGTTGGCTGGATGCGCGCCGTACGGGCCGCCAGGATGCTCTCTGCCGGGAGGCCGGTCAGCGCGGCGAGCATCTCCGCCCAGGCCGTTTGCGCCGGGTCCACCAGTTCGCTGTAGCTCACCACGCCGCCGCCGTACACCTGGAGTTGCAGTGCCGCCGTGCGGTAAATGTTGATGTAGTCGTCCAGCAAGTGCGCGACGTCCATGCCATTCTTACGGTGCCGGCTGCGCGCGTATGCCGCAAACGGGCGGTACGAGACAATCACCGCCGGCGCGTAGCCCAGCCGCGCGATCATCGGCACGAGATGCACCAGGTCGGTAGCTTTGACGAACTGCACCTGGCGCAGCAGTTCGTCGAGCGCGCGATTCATGCGCCGCACGCAGAAGCCATGCCCCAATGCATTCGGGATCAGTGAGGCGTCGATTTTGGCTGCACGCGAGTGCCAGCGCCGCGCCTGATGCACCAGCGGATGCTCGTATGCGCCTGCGCCGCGATCCCATGTCTCGCGATGCGCCATGCCGAACGCCGCGCCTGCGTCGGCCAGGATCGCCGCCAGCAGGCTCGACCCGCTGCGCCCGGCCCCAATAATCAGATAGTGTTGTGTGTCGCTTGTCATGCTTACATCCTTCGCGGTGCTCACACCGTCACGTTGGGGCGATACTCGCCGAACACGTCGCGCAGCACGCCGCAGATCTCGCCCAGCGTGAGGTCGGCCTCTACGCACGCGATGAACAGCGGCATCAGGTTGTCGTCGCCCTGGGCCGCCGTCTCCAGGTGGCCGAGCAACTCGCGGGCGCGGGCGTCGTCACGCTCGGCGCGCAGCGCGGCCAGCCTGTCGCGCTGGGCCTGCTCGATGGCCGGATCGACGTGCAGCAGCTCCATGTGCGCGTCGATCTCCTCTTCTGCGTCGACGAACTTGTTCACGCCGACGACAATCGCCTCGTCCTTTTCGACCGCCTGCTGGTAGGCGTAGGCCGCGTCGTTGATCTCGCCCTGGATGAAGCCGCCCTCAATCGCCGCCAGCGCGCCGCCCAGCGCGTCGATGCGCGCGATGTACGCGCCCGCCTGTGCCTCGATCGCGTCCGTCAGGTGCTCGATCAGATAGCTGCCGGCCAGCGGATCGACGGTGTCGGCCACGCCGGACTCGTGCGCGATGATCTGCTGTGTGCGCAGCGCGACTTCGACGGCGTGCTCGCTGGGCAGGGCCAGCGCCTCGTCCATGCTGTTGGTGTGCAGGCTTTGCGTGCCGCCCAGCACCGCCGCCAGCGCTTGCAGCGTGACGCGCACCACGTTATTGGCGGGCTGCTGCGCGGTGAGCGTGCTGCCGCCGGTCTGCGTGTGGAACTTGAGCGTGTGGCTTTTCGGATTCTGCGCCCCGAAGCGCGCCTGCATGATGCGCGCCCACAGCCGCCGCGCCGCGCGGAACTTGGCGATCTCCTCCAGGAAGTTGTTGTGCGCGTTGAAGAAGAAGCTCAGGCGCGGGGCGAAGGTGTCCACGTCCAGCCCGGCCTCCAGCGCAGCCTGCACGTAGGCGATCCCGTTGGCCAGCGTGAAGGCGACCTCCTGCACGGCGGTGCTCCCGGCTTCGCGGATGTGGTAGCCGCTGATGCTGATCGTGTTCCAGCGGGGCACCTCGCGCGCGCAGTAGTCGAACAGGTCCGTAATCAGGCGCATTGAGGGGCGCGGCGGGAAGATGTAGGTCCCGCGCGCGATGTATTCCTTGAGGATGTCGTTTTGCACCGTGCCGCGCAGTTTGGACGGCTCCACACCCTGCTGCTTGCCGACCGCGATGTACATCGCCAGCAGGATCGCGGCGGGCGCGTTGATCGTCATGCTGGTGCTGACTTTGTCCAGCGGGATGCCCGCGAACAGGCGCGCCATGTCGCGCAGGCTGGGGATGCTCACCCCGACCTTGCCGACCTCGCCCAGCGCCATCGGATCGTCGGAGTCGTAGCCGATCTGCGTCGGCAGGTCGAAGGCCACGCTCAGCCCGGTCTGCCCGCGCTCCAGCAGGAAGCGATAGCGGGCGTTGGTTTCCTCGGCGGTGGCATACCCGGCGTACTGGCGCATGGTCCAGAAGCGGCCCCGGTACATGGTCGGCTGCACGCCGCGCGTGTAGGGGTACTCGCCGGGGAAGCCGAATTGTTCCATGTACGCGTCCGCGTCGCAGCTTTCGTCGGGCAGGTAGACGCGGTCGAGTTCAATGTCGGACGAGGTGCGGAAGCTCGCCTTGCGTTCCGGGAAGCGGTCGGTCACCTTCTTGAGCGTGGATTGTTCCCATTCCTGTTTGTGCTGTTGTAGATCGTTGGTCATGCGTATTCAGCCCCCATGCGGCGCGTAGCTGCCAGATAGAATCGGTAGAATCAGAAATTCAAAACGCCTGCATTATACCGCAAGCAGGCGTCGGTGTTAGTGCTTTTTGGCACTGCGCTCAGTCGCAGCCGTCCAGGCCGCGCCCGTCCGCCCGGCATAAAGAACTTCCAAAAATTCTATGAAATCGATTACTTTTGGCCGAATCTGCGGTATAGTTAGGGTAGCAGTAAAAGTTGTTTAACCCGCTAGACGTCTCACACACAGGAGCAACGATGCAGTCTTCACTTACCGACTCCATACGGCGCTGCCGGGCCTGCGCGTTCAGTGACCCGGCCTACCCGCCGATCCCGCCGCAGGATATCTCGCTGCCGGTGCCCGTGATGTTCATCGGCGAAAGCCCTTCCTGGGCCGAAGACCAGGACATGCCCTTCGCCGCCAGCACCACCAGCGGGCAGGCGCTCGAAAACCACTACCTGGCCCCGCTGGGCTTGCCGCGCGAAAATGTCTGGATCACCAACCTGCTCAAGTGCCGCCATCCACACGAAATGTACGCCCACAAGGCGAAATACACCGCCGACATCCGCGCAGCAGCGGAAGTGTGCACGCAGCATTGGCTGCTCAAGGAGCTGGCGCTGGTGCAGCCGCGCGTAGTGGTCACGCTCTCCGACTATCTGGTCTACCAGCGCATCCGGCGACTCTTCGATCTGGCGCTGTCGCCGGCCTTCGAGGACGCGCTCGGGCAGGCGCATTCCGTCACGCTGGGCGGGCGCGAGGTGCTGCTGTTCCCGATGATCCACCCGGACATCAGCCGCCCGGAAGGCGACGGCGACAGCCGCAAGCTGCACAGCCGCCGCCGCTGGGCACCGCTGCACCACGCGCAGCATTTGCCTGCGCTGAAGACCGTGCTGGCCGAGGTGCTGCAGCAGGCCTGATCGAACCGGAGCGCTCTCGGATGTGATTCACAGTCAACGCAATTTGTGTTTGGCGTGGCGCGCTGCGTCACGCGGCGGGGTGCTGCGCGTCCTTGAGCGGGCAGTGGATGTTGGCGCAGGCGCGGCAGACAAACGCGCGAATCTGCACCAGCGCCACCGCGATCAGTGCCACATATACGAGCAGCCAGGCCGGATAGTGCCACAGCGCGATCAGTGGCAGGCCCAGCATCGCCAACAGGGCCGCGCCCAGCGCCAGCAGTTCTGTCTGCGTGAAGGGGCCGGGCGCGCGGTGGGTGAATTTGTGCGCCAGCCAGCCCGGTACCACGTGCGCGCAGTGTGTCCGGCACGGGCACCTGGCGCAGAATGCGCCGATGATCACGCCGAACGCCGCCACGCACAACACGAGGTAGGCGGCGCCCAACGGCCATGCCGTCGCAAACAGCGCGCCGAATCCAACGGCCAGCGCACCGCTAATCCACAGCAGCGAGGTCAGGCCGTGAAAACGGGGAGACATAGTGATGTGTCCTTTCGTCTAGACTGTCAAGTCTAGACCGACCGGTCAGTCTAGGTACAAGCCTAGATCGGAATCGCCGCGTTGTCAAGCGGCGTTTTGTGCATCTCCCAAGACTGTAATATGATGACAGTGTGCATAAACCCATCAGGGAGGATATTCCAATGTCTGAGGAACAAAACCGTACCCCACCGCCGCCCCCACCGCCACCACCCGGCCAGCAGCCCCCGCAAGCGCCGCCGCCCCCACCGCCGCCGCCTGGCCAGCAGCCGTATCCGCCACAGGGCCAGCCGTACGGCCCGCCGGGGACGTATGGGGGCGGGGTTGGCGATCCGGTCGCCAAGCAGCAGGCGCGCAACAACGCGACCGGCGCGTTGATCGCGTCCATTATCGGCGTCTTTGTTTGTGCCGTGATCCTGGAGCCGTTCGCGATCTGGCGGGCGCGCCAGGCGAAGGAAATCCTGATGCCCGGCGAACAGGGGCGCGGCACGGCTGATGCTGCCGAGATCATCGCCTGGATCGGTCTTGGCTTATGGGTGGTCGGGATGCTCTTTGTGTTTGTGCTTCCCAGCATGTGAGGTACCGGACGGGACAACGCCGCCGCGCGTTTTACGGTGTGATCGCGGCGGGCCTGGGCGCGATGCTGGCGGTGAGCCGCTGGGTCGCGCCCGGTGATTTGCCGCCGCTGATCTGCGTGCCGGACGTGCTGATCGGCATCCCCTGCCTGACGACCGGCCTCACGCGCGCCTTCCACGCGACAGCAAACGGGCGGCTGGCCGCGGCGGTTGATTTTCACCCGGTCGGGCCGTTCTTCTTCCTCGTCACGATCTGGCATCTTGCCATCTT
>DAOTUD010000098.1:0-9040 GCA_034437275.1 Anaerolineae bacterium | reverse complement strand
AAACGTGCCTGGATTTTGCTCACGCCCAGAGCCGGTTCGTGTGCTGCGTGATTTGCGCACGTTGCGACTCGTTCAAAGTATTTGTCGGTGAATTGGCATCCCCTGTGTCCTTGTTCTCGACGATGAGGACTGTTGCGTCACGATCCAGGGTATGCGTATGCCAAACGCCTTTCTTGATGTTGTACACTTTAAGCGGTTGCATTTCGACAGCGTGAACTGCGCCGATTTCATCCTCACCTTCGCCAAGAAATAGAATACAGCGCCCGGATAGGAGAACAAATACCTCATCAGTTTCGTCATGACGCTGCATGGTCAGGATAGCATAGGGTTCTAGTTCGGGGTGGTAGCGCAGTATCGCGACACGCCATTCTCCATAATCAATGGTTGGACGGTAGCCATCCCCCTCATACTGTCGGATTTCTAGCAAACTTTCATGGATTGACATTGATTTCACTTCACCTATCCGAATTGGTATTTGACAAGAAGACCAACTTGATCTTATACTATGTTCATATATTGAGAGCGCTCTCATAATAGTATCATGAAAAAACAAACTAGAAAACTCACACTTGAAGACATCGGCACTCTGGCGGGCGTATCTCGCGCAACAGTATCGCGTGTGATCAACAATTACCCGTACATCACCGCCGAAGTCCGGGAGCGTGTGCAGAAAGTCATCAACGAAACCGGATACGAGCCGAACAAGTTTGCACGGTCACTGGCCTCGAATCGATCCGGGATGATTGGTCTGGTTATCCCGCATGTTACGGATACCATCATGACTAATCCTTATTTCCTGCATCTCATCAACAGTATAACCAGTGCCACCAACCAGAATGACCTGACACTTGCGCTGTTCCTGTTTCACTCAATGGACGAAGAAGATCGGATTGCCAAATCGATCTTCAACACCAGTCTCGTAGATGGCGTTATTATCACGGCAGATCGGCGAGAAGACTCTTTCGTTAATCAGTTGGTTGAACACGGCGTCCCATTGGTGTTTGTAGGAAAACCGGAACCCGGTGTGAACGTGCCGTATGTGAACGTCGATAACGAGTATGGTGGGTATCTGGCAACCGAATACCTTATCAATAGAGGTTGTCGTCGCATTGCGGCGATCATAGTCAGATATAACACAGCGGGTGAAGATCGCCACACAGGGTACTGCAAAGCACTTGAAGCTCATGGCATTCCCTATGACGAATGCCTTGTTGGCGAAGCTGATTTCTCACACGAGAGTGGATTTGCAGCAATGAAAACCTTGCTGGCTGCAAATAACAAACCTGATGCGGTTTTTACGTCGTCGGACCAGATGGCTGTCGGTGCACAGCGTGCCATTAGTGAAGCAGGGTTGCGCATCCCGGAGGATATTGCCCTGGTCGGTTTCGACGATCTACCGCTGGCCGCTCTGGCTGAACCACCTTTGACAACAATTCGGCAGCCAATCGAAGCATTGGGACCTGCCGCTATTGAACTGCTACAGCAGGCGATTACGTTTCCACCGGATTCATTAGAATCCATCGTCCTGCCAGTTGAACTTGTCGTTCGCTCGACAACGTAGGCTGTGAAAATTTTTAAGGAGTTTTGAGAGCGCTTTCAAGCGAAAAGGAGTGATATGAACCCAGACGAACAGACAGTTTTCTTGAATAGCCCGTTGAATATTGAAAAGAGGAGCAAATGAACAAGTTACGTCCTATCACTATGATGCTCATTGTTGCTATGATCCTGATGATGGGTCTCCAGGTCGCGGCACAGGATGAGGAAGTCACCCTGCGTGTTTTGATCCACCAGAACCCGCCGATGGTTGAGTTCATGGAGCAATTCAACGCTCAGTTTGAAGAAGCGTATCCTAATATCACCGTCGATATGTCGGTCGTGAACGCCAACGACCTACCCACTGTCACGCAGACCCGCCTTTCCGCCGGGGACATCGACGTGATCGACATCTTCGGTTTTGCCAACAGCGTGCAGGACTACATGGCTGGTGTGACCCCGCCAAGCTGGCAGACCATGATCGAAGCAGGCCAACTGCTCGACCTGGCCGGCGAAGAATTCGTTGAACTGTACGATCCGGTCGCTACGCAGGATGCCTGCACGTATCAGGACAGCGTCTACTGCGTCAACCTCGGTCGCGTCGTCTACAGCGGTATCTACGTCAATGAAGACCTGTTCGCGGAATTTGAAGTGGAAGTTCCCACCACCTGGGATGAACTGGTCGCCGTCTGTGAAACCTTCGACGAAGAAGGCATCGGCTGCATGACCGCCGGTGGTGCTGATGGCTGGCCCATCTTCGTGGGTGCCTACGGTTTGATGGGTTCGCTGTTCCCCGAGCAGGCCGCCTGGGTCGAAGGTCTGTGGACCGGTGAGCGCCGCCACGACGATGAAGAATCACTCGTGATGTGGGAGCGTATGCAGGTGTACGCCAGTGAGATGATGGAACGCGGTGCCAGCGGTATTCCCGGTGACGCGGCCCCCGGTCGTTTCGCTTCCGGTGCTGTCGCCATGTTCCCCGGTGGCAGTTGGTATGCTTCCGCGATTGAAGCTGCGGAGCCGGAATTCGAGTGGGGCTACATTCCATTCCCCGGTAGCGACATTGAAGAAGACAACCTCGGCTGGTTCGGCAAGTACGACCAGGGTTGGGCCATCGCCGCGGACTCCCCGAACATCGAAGCTGCGCTGCTTTACATCGAAGAATTCTCCGATCCTGAAAACTACCAGGCTTTTGTGGACGCTGTCGGCTTTATCCCGACCCAACCGGACGTGACGCTGAACACTCAGATCGGCCAAGAGATTGCCCCGTATCTGGATAACTTCCGCGTCGGTTACGAGCAGTACTGGGTCGCGCCGATCGGTGCCGGCCAGTGGGCCAACCCGTGGGCTTCCTTCTTCGCGCCGTTCAACGAATGGGAAGACCCGGCAGCCCTGGCTGAACGCGCTCAGGCTGACCTCCAGTCCGGCCTTGACGAAGCATTCAGCGAATAAACCAAGTAATTGCAAATAGCATAACCAACGACAACCCTCTCATCGAGGGTTGTCGTTCAAAAAAGAGTTCTGACAAGGATTGAAGCCATGGTTTATCCTTTTGGTGAGGGTTGGAAGCGGTGGATACCCTATCTGCTTCTTATCCCTGGATTGGCAGCATATTTTTTGGTCGCACTTGGGCCGTCAGTTGCTACATCTTTTTACTCGTTTACCGACGCAAGTGGTATTGCAGGCGCTCCGATCAACTGGATCGGGTTGGATAATTATGATGAATTCCTATTCGTGGGGCAGGCTGCCCGCGATAATCTGGACGCACTCGAACGCACGATTATCTTTTCGATCGTCGTCACGGTTATGCAGTTCGGGCTGGGCTTGCTGGCAGCCGTCCTGCTAAATCAGAGCCTACCGGGTTCACGAATATTCCGCACGCTGTTCTTCATGCCGGTCATTCTCGGTGTCGTCATTCAGGGCTTGATATGGCGGCTGTTTCTGTATCCACTGGGCGGCCCCGTCGCGATGCTGTTCGAGACATTTGGAGTCCAATCGGAGCTTCTGGGTGGTCAGGACGCGTTCTGGTGGGTCATTTTCGTGCAAATCTGGGCGAATATGGGCATCACGATGATTATTTTCCTCGCCGGTTTGCAGACGATTCCGCTCGAACTCTACGAGGCGGCACAGATTGATGGCGCATCCGGCTGGCAGAACTTCCGCTTCATTACGTGGCCCATGCTTACGCCCAGCGTCCACACGAATCTACTGTTAAATATTATCGGGTCATTACAGGCATGGCAGCTATTCCTCGTTCTCACGGGGTATAGACCAGGAACACAGGTGTTAGGCTATATCATCTATGCACAAGGCTTCGGGCAGACCGGTGGCGTTAACGCACCTTCCAGACAGGGATACGCGGCGGCGGCGTCCATCGTGCTGTTCGTGATGGTGCTGATCGTCGGCCTGACAACACAATACCTGTTGAACCGCAGAGAGAAAAGGATTTTGGGATGACAAGTACACCTTCTGCCATTGCTGAAGACGGCCTGCTTAAACTCGATGCTCCAAAGGTAAAGCGCACCGGTGGCTTTCACATATCGCTGCGCGTAGTCGTCTCATACGCGCTGCTGCTGCTGCTGGCATCGGTCTACTTTGGGCCGCTGTTCATGCTGGTCAACACCGCGTTCAAGACCAACCGTGAATTCAACCGGGATGCCATCGCACTCCCGGCGCAGGTCAACCTTGACAATTTTGAAGAGGCGTGGGGTCGTGCGAACTTCCCGCAATATATGTTTAACTCCTCTCTCTACGCCTTCACCGCGACGGCCATCTACGTGATTACGGCGATGTTCGTTGCCTTTCCCGTCGCACGCGGTTACATCAAAGGGGGCAATTTCGTGCTGACGTTATTCGTCATCGCGCTGTTCCTCCCACCAGCCTTGATTCCCCAGTTCCAGTTGATACTGGAATTGGGACTCTATAACACCAGACCGGGGTATATCCTGTTGTTGATTACCAACCCCATCGGCATCATCATTCTGGTGGGTTATCTGAAATCGCTGCCGCGTGAGTTGGACGAAGCCGCTGCGATGGATGGGTGTGGGTACTTCCGTTTCATCTGGTCGATTGTATTTCCGCTGTCGCGTCCGATCATCGCAACAGTGGTCGTATTGCACGCAATTGGCATCTGGAACGAACTCATTCTGGCGACCATCTACCTGACCAATGAAAAGTTCTACCCCATCACTCGTGGTCTGCTGGTCTTCCAGGGCGTATATGGTTCTAACTGGCCGGTACTGGCTGCCGCCGTCCTGCTGATGGCGCTGCCGATGATTATCCTGTTCCTGTTCTTGCAGCGCTACATCATCTCTGGTTTGACGGCAGGCGCAGTAAAGGAATAAACACATGACGGCACAATCGCATAATCGGGTGCTAGATGCGGGTGAAGCCGCATCGGTTACCGGGGGGGGTGTCACCCTGATGGGGGAGACCTATTACCGCATCCTCAATTACGATATGATGCCGCCCTTCTTTATGACGGTCGTGAGTAGTGACGATCATTGGCTGTTTGTGGCGACGACCGGCGGTTTAACTGCCGGTCGAGTCAATGCCGATCATGCGCTGTTCCCATATTACACAGAAGATCGCATCGAGGAAAACGCGAACAATACCGGGCCAAAAACGATCATCCAGGTCAACACGCAGGTATGGGAGCCGTTTGTCCAGTACAGCCCATACAAACATGAACGCAATCTCTACAAAAATATCGCCGGTACTGCGCTCGTTTTTGAAGAAGTCAATGTCGAATTGGGTCTTACATTCCGCTATGCCTGGCGGACCAGTAACACGTTCGGTATTGTAAGGACTGCCTGGATTGTCAATCAGAGCAAGGATACCATCTCTGTATCAGTGACTGACGGTCTTCAGAACATCTTGCCCGCCCATATTGCCGCCGGTACCCAGAACGAGTTCAGTGTGCTTCTGGATGCTTATAAGCGGAATGAGCTTGATCTCAAAACCGGTTTGGGGATATTTTCCCTCAGTTCGCGCCTGACCGATCTCGCTGAACCGAGCGAAGCGCTGCGTGCTAACACTGTCTGGCAGGTGGGTTTGGACCCGGAAGCATATTTGCTGTCCTCATCGCAGATTGGCTCCATTCGGGCGGGATATTCTCCCAATCCGGAAACAGTCATTCGTGGGCGACGGGGCGCGTATTTTGCCCATGCTTCGTTTGAGATGGCACCGGACACAGAACGATCATGGCATCTCGTGGCCGAAGTGGACCAGGATGGTGCGGCAGTCTCAGATCTCGTGCAGCAGTTAAGTGCTGATGATCTGTACACCACCGTTGAGCGTGATATTGTCGCCAGCGGTGAACAGCTAAAGCGTATCGTTGCGGGTGCTGATGGCATACAGGTGTCTGGCGATCCCTTGAGTACCGAACATCACTTTACTAATGTGCTGTTTAACGTGATGCGTGGCGGTACATTTGCCGATCAATATTGGATAAAGAAAGCCGATTTTCTCGCGTATGTCGATACGCACTATCGTGGCTTGCGCAAGAATCATACGGACTTCTTCGCTGCACTGCCCGAAGCATTCATCGTCCAGACACTCAAAGACCATGCAGATGGGCAGGACAATCCAAATCTGATCCGGTTGTCGTATACCTACCTCCCGCTGACCTTTAGCCGCAGACACGGCGATCCGAGCCGGCCCTGGAACTGGTTCTCAATCCATTTGAAGAACGCCGACGGTTCGCCTCAGCTTAGCTATGAGGGCAATTGGCGCGATATCTTCCAGAACTGGGAGGCACTGGTTTATGCCTATCCCGAATTCATTGAGGGGATGATTGCCGTATTCCTCAACGCTACCACCATCGATGGTTACAACCCCTATCGCATTACCAGAGATGGCATCGACTGGGAAGTACCGGAACCATCCAACCCCTGGGCGAATATCGGCTATTGGAGCGATCATCAGATCATCTATCTGCAAAAGCTGATGGAAGCCTACGAAGCTTTCTATCCGGGCAAACTACGCTCTTTGTTGACACGGCCCATCTTTGCTTATGCCAACGTCCCCTACCGCATCAAACCATATGATGACATTGTACGGGACCCATACAACACCATCGACTTCGATTGGGATGCGGAACATGCCATCGCCGCATTTGTGCAGGAACGGGGTACAGATGGCAGGCTGTTGTTGGACAGTCAGGGCAAGGTGTTCCACGTAACGCTGGCGGAAAAGCTGCTCAATCTGCTGTTGGCGAAGCTGGTGAACTTTGTGCCTGACGGCGGTATCTGGATGAACACCCAGCGCCCCGAATGGAACGACGCCAACAACGCCCTGGTGGGCAAGGGTCTATCGGTGGTAACGGCCTGCTACTTGCGACGATTTGTCGTGTTCTTCCAACTGTTGTTAGAAGATATGCAGGGCGATGTCACACTTTCTCAGGAGTTGTATACCCTGTTCCAGGCGGTCCATAGTGCGCTGGATATGTCCCATTCAACGCTTACCGCTGAGCAGCGCCGTACCATCATAGACGCACTTGGAACTGCCGGCAGCGCATACCGCCAGACCTGCTACAATGGGTACTCTGGTGACTATGTCCATGTAAGCAGCGACAAAATTCGATTGTTCCTGACACTGGCACGACAGGTCATTAGCCAGACCATACGGGCAAATCGCCGTGAAGATAGCCTGTACCACGCTTACAACATACTTCATCTGAATGATGGTGGTGCCGAGGTACAACACCTCTATCTGATGTTGGAGGGGCAGGTGGCCGTACTGTCATCTGGGCTGCTGGAACCGGAAGCGGTACTCGCGCTGTTGCACCAGTTGCGTCAGAGTGCGCTGTATCGTGAGGATCAACACAGCTACATCCTGTACCCTGATCGTGATCTGCCGGGATTCATGCAAAAGAATACATTCGACGAAGCGGAGGTCCGTGATCTCAAGCTGGTGCAAGCACTGGTCGAACGAGATGATCCGCGCCTCATCATAAAGGATACGAGCGGGCGCTATCACTTTGGCGGTGATCTTCGTAACGCCAGAGATGTGAGCGCTACGCTGAAGATACTGGCAGAGCGACCAGAATACGCTAATCTGGTCGCGACGGAATCCGATGCTGTTCTGGCACTGTTTGAACGGATTTTCAACCATGACAGCTTTACAGGGCGGTCGGGTTCGTTCTTTGGCTACGAAGGACTCGGTAGCATCTACTGGCATATGGTGTCCAAGTTACTGCTGTCTGTACAGGAGAATGTCTATCGCGCTCAGAAGTTGGAGAGCGACGCATTAACCGCGCTCATCGATGCTTACTACGACATCCGTGCTGGTCTCGGTTTCAACAAGTCGCCCGCTGTCTATGGTGCTTTTCCACTCGATCCATACTCGCATACACCCCGCGATCAGGGTGCGAAGCAGCCCGGCATGACCGGCATGGTCAAGGAAGAAATTCTCACCCGAATGGGCGAACTCGGCATTGCCATCGAAGATGGCGAGATCGTGTTCAACCCCGTGCTGCTGCGTCCGGTAGAGCGGTTGGAATCACCATCGACATTGCGCTATTGGGATACGGACAACCAGGAGCAGCAGGTACGAGTACCCACTGGTGCATATGCATTTACGCTATGTCGTGTGCCGGTTGTTGTTCAACAGGCGAACCAGAATCAGTTTACTGTCCATTTGCACGATGGCACCCAGAAGACGATACCCGGTTCCCGCCTGGATACGACCTTGACCGGACACATTTTTGCCCATGATGGGGTCGTGCGCCAGATCACCATCAGTTACCAACCGGAGTCGTTACAATGATGTATCGTCACTTCATCAAGCTGCTGTTGGTCCTGCTGCTGGCTGGTCACATCTCCGTCGCGCAGGATGGCTTCCCCTACCTCGATCCGGCGCAAGATGTCGAAACCCGCGTTGATGATTTGCTTACCCGGATGACACTCGAAGAAAAGCTCGGTCAGATGACACTTGTCGAGAAGAACAGCATCACGACTCAGTCGGTATCCGGGTTTTTCATTGGCGGAATACTCAGCGGCGGCGGCGGATACCCCACCCCAAACACGCCCGAAGCCTGGGCAGACATGGTAAATGGTTTTCAGGAAGCCGCTCTATCAACACGACTCGGGATTCCGCTGATATATGGCGTGGATGCTGTTCATGGGCATAACAATGTTCATGCTGCAACCATCTTCCCGCACAATGTCGGGTTAGGTGCAGCAGATAACCCTGAATTGATGCGACAGATCGGTGAGATAACCGCCACAGAACTCATCGCCACCGGCATCTACTGGAACTACGCGCCGGTGATGGCGGTTCCACAGGATATCCGTTGGGGGCGTACCTATGAAGGTTTTGGTGAGCGTACCGACCTTGTAGACCGATTGGCGAATGCCTACATGCAGGGCTTGCAGGGTGATGTACTTGCCACACCCAAACACTATATTGGTGATGGTGACACGACCTGGGGTACATCGCAAAAAAGCAATATCGACCGGGGTGATACTCGCGTCGATGAGGCGACTCTGCGCACCCGCGACCTACCGCC
>DAOTUD010000097.1:0-18670 GCA_034437275.1 Anaerolineae bacterium | reverse complement strand
GCTCATGAAATGCTGCATATTCTGTTCGCTTACACCCGTTTGGCGTCCGATCTGGGCCATGTTCCGTTGGCTATCCATCCGCAGCAATCCACTCAAATAGTGCAGGCCATATTCACTGGTATCACGGGTGGCGGTGCGCATCCACCGCTTGAACAACTGCCACACCCCAACCAGTCGCTGTTCCATTTCTTCGGCTTCGTCCAGTGGGAGGCCCCACCGGGCGATAGTTTCCCGTTGTTTTTGCGCAAGTTCATTCGGTTGTTTTTACCACATTCGCGCTCAATTCTCGAATGTGACATTGTCAAACTATGTTCCCGTCCCTAACAACGCTTGAGCAGGAGACTACCGCAGGGTACACTCACGCATGATGTGTCTGGCTGCGGTATGCAGTATGATAGATATTGCAAGGTGGCCAACCGGATCATGACCATAACGTGCCGGTGACTGGACCATTCAGCTAGTCAGGAGATTATCGATGACCAAGATTCTGGTTATGGAAGATGAATGGTATCTACGCGAAGAAATCATGGAGGTGCTCCAACTGGAAGGATTTGAGGTGGCGGGGGTGCCCAATGGTCGCCTGGGGGTAACGGCAGCCCGCGAGCATCTCCCGGACCTGATTATCTGTGACATCATGATGCCAGAACTGGATGGTTATGGGGTCCTGTTGGAACTGCGCAGCGATTCGTTGACAAGCACGATTCCCTTCATTTTTCTGACGGCCAAAGCCGAGCGCGACGATTTGCGGTATGGGATGGCGTTGGGAGCCGATGATTACATTACCAAGCCCTTCACCCATGACGAGTTGATGTCGGCTATCCAGTCCCGTCTGGAGCGTCACCAGGCGATTCATGATCAATATGCGGCCAAAATGGATGAGTTGCGGCGGGCGATTGTGCTATCGCTGCCGCACGAGCTGCGCACCCCGCTAACTACGATCATGGGCTATGCCGAGCTGTTGTTGATGGATAAAGATGTGGCCGGGCCGGACCAGATCGAGCGCATTGCCGAGGCGATCATCAAAGGAAGTGCACGCCTGCATCGCCAGATTGAAAATTACCTGCTCTATGCCCAGCTTGAGATTATCAAGCTCGATCCGGAGTGGGTTATCAACCTGGAGGAGAATATACTGGCCAATCCCGGGGATGTCATTGCCGATACTGCGCTTCAGCAAGCGCGATCCTATCAGCGCA
This sequence comes from Anaerolineae bacterium, assembly GCA_034437275.1. Classification (GTDB taxonomy): domain Bacteria; phylum Chloroflexota; class Anaerolineae; order Aggregatilineales; family Aggregatilineaceae; genus TC-15. The sequence continues at coordinate 17,477 of DAOTUD010000097.1, read as the reverse complement.
ATGGCGATCTGGTGCTTGACACGCATAATACGGATGTGCGTGTCACGTATGATAATTTGAAGAAGATCGCGCTGGAACTGGTCGACAATGCGCTCAAGTTTTCGGACACGAGCACACCTGTGCATATTTCAACCCAAACACAAGATGACGCTTATATCCTGACCATTACGGATCAGGGGCGCGGCATGTCGCCCGAGCAGATCAAACAAGCTGGAGCCTATATGCAGTTCGACCGCAAATTGTACGAGCAGCAGGGATCCGGACTGGGGCTGAGCCTGGCGCGGCGATTGGTTGATATCCATGCGGGCACGCTGCACATTAACAGCGAACCCGAGCACGGCACGCACGTCGCGGTTAGCCTCCGGGTGGGGTGACCCCCGCGCGTGTGGGGCGAGTGTGGCGCGCGGGGGCAGCGTGGCCGGTTTACAGTGTTGGCCCGGCGGCCTGGACTTCGGGCGGGCATTCGGGCGCGAACTTCTTGAAGGTGTCGATGTAGCGTGTCGCCAACTGGCGATATTTGTTCCAGTACTCTTTCTCGCTGGGCCACGACTGCGCCGGGTACAGCACGTCTTGCGGCACGCCGGGGCAGTGTGTGGGGACTGCAAAGCCGAAGATCGGATCCTCGTAATACTCCACATCCAGCAGATCGCCGCTGAGCGCCGCGTTGAGCAAGGCCCGCGTGTAGCGAATACTGATGCGTTTGCCCACGCCATACGGTCCGCCAACCCAGCCGGTATTCAGCAGCCAGCAGTTCACCCCATAGCGCAGGATCTTCCGTTTGAGCAGATCGGCATAATAGGCCGGGTGGTGAACCATGAACGGCGCGCCAAAGCACGCGCTGAACGTGATCTCCGGTTCTTCGCCCAGGCCGACCTCCGTGCCGCCCACCTTCGACGTATAGCCGGAGATGAAGTGATACAACGCCTGGTCGGGCGACAGCTTGGCGATGGGCGGCATGACCCCCTGCGCGTCGCAGGTGAGCAAAATGATGTTTTGCGGGTGGTTGCCCTTCTTTTCCAGGATCGCGTTGCCGATGTATTCCAGCGGATAGGAGGCGCGCGTGTTTTCGGTGATGTCGTCGGCGTCCAGATCGATGTGGCGCGTGACCGGATCGTAGATGACATTTTCCAGGATGGTGCCAAAGCGCTGGGTCGCAGCATAAATCTGCGGCTCGGCGGAGGACGAAAGCTGGATTACCTTGGCATAACAACCGTCTTCAAAGTTGAAGACGCCCTCATCACTCCAGCCGTGCTCGTCGTCCCCGATCAGACCGCGGCTGGGGTCGGCGGAGAGCGTGGTTTTGCCCGTGCCGGACAGGCCGAAAAATAACGCGGTGTCGCCCTCCGGCCCCTGGTTGGCCGAGCAGTGCATCGTCATCACGTTTTCCAGCGGCAGGATGTAGTTCATCACGGTGAAGATCGACTTCTTGATCTCGCCGCCATAGGCCGTGTCTCCGATGATGCACAGGCGCTGATCAAAGTTGAGGGCGATGAAGGTGCTGGTGCGTGTGGAGTCAATGGGGCCGAACGCCTTGAAGCTGGGCACACACAGCACCGTGAAGTCCGGCACATGCAGCCGGTATTCTTCGCGGTTCTGCGGCAGGATGAACATATTGCGCGTAAACAGGCTGTGCCAGGCGTACTCGTTGATGATGCGGATCGGCAGCCGGTAGTTCTGGTCTGCGCCGGCGTAGCAATCCTGCACGAACAGATCGCGGCCCTGGATGTAGCCTTGCAGCCGGTTGAAAATCTCGTTGAAGGTGGCAGCACTGATCGGGCGGTTGTATTCGCCCCACCAGACATGATCCTCGGTGCTTGGCTCGCGGACGATGTATTTGTCCTGGGCGGCGCGTGCGGTGTGTTTGCCGGACTTCACCACGACCGGGCCTTGATGGGTGATGCGGCCCTCGTTGCGAAACACGATCTCCTCGTAGAGCGCTTCTGACGGCAGGTTCCAGTAGCTCTGGCGCAGGTTGGAGATGCCGTGATTGCTCAGGCTGTAGTCGGCTTTGAGGTCGTGCGCCTGATCCTGGGCCGGGGTCTTAATGTTTAACAGGTTGTTATTCATCGACATGGGGTTACTACATCCAATCCCGAATTAGCTTGCGGTCGCCAATATAGATTTCGTTGGGGGCATTCGGATCAAGCGCCCATTTCAAGCGCTCGATGGCTTCGATCAGGGCATTGGTGGCTCCGGAAAAACTGAGCCGCAGGTAGCCTTCCATTCCGAAGTCTACACCGGGGACGGTGACGACTAGCGCCTTCTTGAGCAAGAAATGGGCTAGTTCGACCGAGTTGTGAGTGTAGGCGCGGAAATCGGGCAGCAGGTAGAAGGTACCTTCTGGCTCGATGGTCACCACGTCGGTAAACGAGCGCATCTCGTGCATGATCACATCCCGGTTGTTCTGGATCGTCAGGCGAATGTCCTCGATGATGTTCTGCATCCCGGTCAAGGCCCCTTCGGCAGCCGCCTGTGAAACGACGGACGGACACGAGGTGGTCTGTGCCTGCACGTTGGTCATGATCTCGATCAGGCGGCGGTTGGCAATCGCCCACCCGATCCGGAAGCCGGTCATGCCGTACAACTTGGAGACGCCGTTGAGCACGATCACGCGCGTGGTTTCGATGTCCCGGCGGGTGTAATCATAGGGGCACGCGGCCTTCCGGCCATCGAACACCAGCTTGTGGTAGATGTCGTCCATGATGATGTAGATGTCGTTGCGCTCGCAGAAGTCCACCAGTTCGGCGATGAATTCCGGCGGATATACCGCGCCGGAAGGGTTATTCGGGGTGTTGACGATGATGGCTTTGGTATACGAACTGACGGCTTCCTCGATGTCTTCCATGCGATGATGGAAGGTGCCGTCTTCGGTCTGCAAAATGACCGGGATGCCGTAGACCATCTTGACCATCTCTGGATAGCTGACCCAGTAGGGCGCAAGGATGATCACCTCGTCCTGCGGGTTGATGATGGAAAACAGCAGGTTGAACAACGCCTGCTTGCCACCGGTCGAAACGATGATGTTTTCGGGGGCGGGCAGCCGGTTGTAGTTTTCCTCGGTATAGCGAATGATCGCCTTTTTAAGCGACGGTAAGCCGTCAGTGGGCGAGTATTTGACCTCGCCGTGTTTCAGTTTGGCAGCCGAGCCGAGGATGGCGGTGATCGGGGCGGTGTTTTTCGGCTCGCCGACTGCCAGGTTGATCACGGGTTCGCCCCTTTGCCGCATCCGGTAGGCTTCATCGTTGAGGCTAAGGGTCGGCGATTCCTTGATAGTTCTGGCTAATTGGCTGATGCTCATGCGAAAGATGGGCCTCCTGAACGTTCATCAGAAATACATGTTTTTATGCGATGCTGCCGATTACAGAATCCCATTGTACCCTGTGCTGGCGGTTCTGCACTGTGATACGTGTATCGAAAAAGGGAGCTACGCATCACTACGCCGGGTATCGCCTGATGGCGGAAGTGTGCGCAGCCAGTTCTGGCGTCCAGAAGCCGACTGCAGCATAATCATCCTGGACGTGAACGCCTAACCGAATGACAAGCTGGCGCGCCGCGGCGAAGTCATCCGTCGCCGCGGCCTGGGCATCCCTGGCCCAACTGATCAGATCATGGGTGCGGTCGTCGAGAAGGCGGCAGTTCGTCATGTTGTGTCTTTACCCTGCTTTCTGTCCAATGAGTATCCGGTAAACAAAGTGTCGACTATGCGTATACGATTTATTCTACACCTGCTGTTGGTGTGTGTGCCTCTTTTCTCCAGCCGCTCTGTGTCGAATACGCCATCTGCGGTAGCCCAACGGGGTGACAGCGCGCCGCCGCCCCATCTGGGGTATGGGATTCACGTCGGCCCGCATACCAATGTTAGCCCGGCGCTGGTCGACCAACTGCGCATGGATTGGGTCAAGCTGTACGAGATCGGGCAGGTGGGGGCGTATCAGGGCAAGCGGATCCTGTTCCGGATGGATTTGTCCTGGCCGTCCAACTGGGACTCGTTCCGGGCCAGCATCCGCCAGCGGGCCAGCGAACTCTCGGCGCTGGGCGTGGATGCCATCGAAATCCACAACGAACCGAACCTGGCGCTGGAGTGGCCGCACGGGCCGAATGCGTGGGAATACACACAAATGCTGCGCGTGGCCTATACCCAGATCAAGGTGGTGAACCCGAACATCATTGTGGTGTCGGGCGGGCTGGCCCCCACCTTGACGACGTCGGATCGCGGCGCGATCAGCGATATCGACTACGCCGCCGAAATGCTGGACAACGGCGCGGCGCAGTGGTTCGATGCGTTTGGCTACCATCCGTACGGCTACAACGCCCCGCCGGAAGCCGAGCCAGCTTACGACACGCTGGTGTTTCGCCGGGTGGAGTTGGTCCGCGAGTTGTTCGAGGAGCGCGGCATCCTCAACAAGCAAATCTGGCTGACCGAATTCGGCTGGCTGCGCGATCCCGCCGATGAGGGGGTGCAGTGTTCGGAGAGCGATCTGCATTTCGCCGGGTTTGGCTGGATGCGCGTCACGGCAGAGCAGCAGGCCGATTACACGGTGCGCGCGTTCGAGTGGGCCGACCGCTACTGGCCCTGGGCCGGGCCGATGTTCCTCTGGAACCTGAACTGGTCGCTGTATGAGCACAACATCACGCCGCTGTGCAGCCATATGCGCTGGTTCAGCGTGCTGCGCAGCGATGGAACGCCGCTGCCGGTCTTCCAGCGTGTCGCCACCATGCCGCGCCGGTACAGCGACTACCAGCCCTGGCTGACGATCAACGCCGAGAATCTGACCGTCGAGACCAGCACATACTGCCCCGGCTCGGTGATGGTGGGCGAATTCCAGGTGTTGAACACGGGCTATCCCCGCAATTTCACCGCGACGGTCGAGGCGGCGGTCCCGCCGGTCGGGCCAGAGGTAGAGCTATTGCCCGCCACCGTCACCAACGGCGAAACGGTGCAGGTGTTCGCCGATGTGCAGGGGATGACGCCCGGCCTGCACGTGATTTACATCAACGTCTCGACCATGGCCGGCGACGAACGGCTGGCGCAGATGATCCAGGGCTATATTGTCGTGACAGACGCCGACTGTTGACCGGCTGTTTGCCGCAGCGACGGGCTATCGGACACGTTAGAAGCTCAAATAGTTCCAGGGATTGACCGGCACACCGTTGGAGCCGCGCACTTCAAAATGCAGGTGCGGCCCGCTTGACCGCCCGGAGTTGCCGGTGACGGCGATGTTCTGCCCGGGCGTGACAATTTGCCCGCATCCGACGAATGCCCCGTTCAGGTGGCCGTAGATGCTCAGGCTGCCACCGTGCGCGATCACGACGGTGTACCCATAGCCCCAGGTGCTCCACCCTTTGAAGATGACCGTGCCGCCGCCCGCCGCATAGACGCGCGTCCCGGGCGGGACCGCCAGATCGATGCCGCCGTGATTCCAGGTGAAATCCTGCGAGATCGTGTAGCGATTTTGAATCGGCAGGAACTGGTTGGGCGGCGAGCCGCCGTTCACCGGTATTTTGCCGCACGACCCCGGATCGCCGACCGCAAACGCGGCGACATCCGTCCCAGCGTTGATGCCGACCCCGACCGGATCGCTGCCGTCGGTCGTCATCTCGGTGGCCATGACGATGCCGGGGTCCCAGTAGATCGGCGCGGTCGAGCCTTTGCCGCCCGGCACGACGACTTGCAGCCCGGTCGGCAGCACGGTTTGCGGCGTGGTCCCGAACAGGTCGTTGTATTCCGAGTCGATGATGGCATACGGGTCAGCTTCGTACTGCTCCGCGACAGCGGCGATTGTCCGGGGTTCCTGGACGTGGTGGTAGACCCCGTCAACCGGGAGAATCGTCAGTTCCATCCCGACGCGCATCGCGTTGACGTAAAATCGGTTGTTGGACCAGATGATCGTATTCTGTTCCAGGCCGAACTTCTCAGCGATGATCCGCAGATTGTCGTTTTTCTGCACAGTGTAGGTGATCACCCCGCTGCGCACGCGGTAGGGCAGGATCGTCAGTGGGTTAAGCTGGCGCTGGATCGTGGTGTCCTTATTGGCGCTGCCTACCGGCGCATCCAGCGCGGCGGCAATTGCAACCGCGTCCGCCGTTGGGCGCGCCCAGTCGACCGCCGGGATCGCGCTCTGCGTGGGCAAGGGGGGCGGATATACGACTGCCGGCGTGACGGAGGGCACCGGCGGGATGGGGGTGCTGGTGGGCACCTGCGCCCCCGCTGTCGGCGGCGCTGCCGGATCGTCCGGGATCACCGCCAGCGGTTTGAGCGTGGGGCTTGGCGTGGCGAGATGGGGGGCGTCGTCCTGGTTTTCGTTCAGCCCACAGCCGGAGAGCGTAAACAAGATGGCGACCAGCACGCTCACTGCTGCTGTGATATTGCGTCCGGATTTCTCCGTAAACATACCCGTTACTCCTGGCCCCCCAGCTTACAATACATCACAATTACGACGCGCGGGATACTACCGTGCTCTGTTCATTTTGGCAACGATCATGCGCACCGCAGGGACAGCCCCATGATCAACGTGTCGACCGGCTGGCGGCTGACGGTGCTCTGGTAGGGCGAACGGTAGCGGTGCAGCAGCTCAAACCCCAGGCGGCGGTAGAGATGCAGCGCGGCGTGGTTGCGTTCTGAGGTGCTCAGGTGTACGCCGGGCACGTGCTGCGCGCGGCAGTAATCCAGGTACGTGTCCATCAGGCGGCGGCCAAGCCCCTGCCCGCGCTGCGACGCGGCGACGTTGATGTGCAGGTGGGCGGGGTAGGCGGCCAGGTCGGGCGATGGGGGACGGGCCAACATTTCGCGCGCAAACCCGATCCCGGCGCGCACCGTGCGCCAGCCCAGCCGGTAGTGCAGCAGCAGCGCGCGGCGGGCGGCACGCAGCACAGCCTGCCGGAACATCGCGGCGTGGTGGGCCGTGTCCAGGCAGCCGGTCAGGTAGCCCACGACGTCGCCATCCACCTCGGCGACCCAGCAAGTGTCCGGGTAGTGGGTGGTGTAGGGGCGCATGAAGATGTCGATGAACAGCCGCCGGTCGTTCATGATCGCCTCGACCGGTTCGCCATAGCGCGCGGTGTCGGCCCCGATGCGATGCACCGCGGCGGTGTCAGTTTCGACAAAAGGCCGGATGGTTGCCGCCATGGTCAGCTTCGATCTTCAGCCATGGTGACGGATTGAAACGTCAATGTCACGACGCGATGCTCGCCGTCTGCATCGTGCCCTTCGATGATCACGCGGTCGACCAGCAGCGGATCCTCAGTTTGCAAGCACAGGTCGAAGAGATGATCGAGTGATGAGAATGTGTGCTGGATTTCGTTCAGACCTGTAGCGCGATCCCAATACCGGAAGATCACGCGGCCTGCTTGTACCTTACCTGGCATGGTTTGTTCCTTGTGATGTACGTCTCGTAAAAGTATCACGCACTTGGGAAGCGCAGGCAAATAGGCGGTTGTCGTGGGGACTGGACATACGGTATACTCGCGCGCGGTTTCGACACCAATGAGATAGGTTCCGATGGATATGGTTGATTTTTTGCCGGTAATGTTTGCCGGTTTTGCGGCGGCGGTGGGGTTTACCCCCATTACGCGCCGTCTGGCTTTTCAACTCGGCGTGTTGGATCAGCCCAGCAGCCGCAAAGTCCACCAGGCCCCCACGCCACTGCTAGGCGGGCTGGCGATCTACGGGGCGCTGGTGCTGGCGCTGGTGTTCTTCAGCCCGCCGTTCTACCTGGCGGAGTTCGGCGCGATTCTGGCGGGGGCGACCTGGCTGGCGCTGGTCGGGTTTGTCGACGACCGTCAGGGGATGCTGCCCTTGATCAAGATGGGCGGGCAGGTGATCGCGGCGGTGTTTTTGATCATCGCCGGGATTCACGTGCGCATCTTCGACACCAACCTGCTGAACTGGTCCCTGACGCTGTTTTGGGTGGTGGGCATCACCAACGCGATGAATTTTCAGGATAACATGGATGGGTTGGCGGCGGGCCTGACGGCGGTCGCCTCCATTTTCTTTTTTGCGATGGCGGTACGCGAAGAATTGACGCTGGTCAGCAGTCTGGCGGCGGCGCTGGCAGGCGCTTCTGTCGGGTTCTTGATCTACAACTTCAACCCGGCCTCGACCTTCATGGGCGATATGGGCAGCATGGTGCTGGGTTTTTTGCTGGCGGTGCTGGCGCTCAAGCTGGATTTTGACGTGCCTGCCGACCGCCAGGCCATAACCTGGATGGTGCCGCTGGTGGTGCTGGGCATCCCTATCTTCGATACCACGCTGGTCACCTTTACCCGGCTGCGCGAACGACGATCACCGATGCAAGGCGGGAAAGACCACACATCCCACCGGTTAGCGCAGTTAGGGCTGGGGCAGCGTAACGCGGTGTTGGTGCTGTATGGGATCGGAGCGCTGCTAGGCTTCACGGCGATCAGGCTGTCGCGGGCTGACGTCCAGACCGGCATCGAGATTGGGCTGGGACTGGCGCTGGTGATCGTGACGTCGTTTGTGTTTCTGGAATATGCCTATATTCGCCATAAACGTGGACAATCGGAGTAACTACTATGGGGGAAGTGAGTACATATCTGGTAACCGGCGGGGCCGGGTTTATCGGATCGCACATGGTCGATGCCTTGCTGCGTGAGGGGCACACCGTTCGTGTTGTGGATAACTTCTCGACGGGGAAACGCGAGAATCTGGCGCATGTGCAGGACCAGATCGACCTGCACACAATCAGCATCACCGATCGGGAAGCGCTGGCGGCTGCGATGCACGGGGTGGATTACGTGTTTCACTTCGCGGCGCTGCCCTCGGTGCCGCGCTCGGTCAAGGACCCGGTCGGCAACAACGATCACAATGTGACGGGGACGCTCAATGTGCTGCTCACGGCGCGGGATGCCGGGGTGGAGCGGGTGGTGTATGCAGCTTCATCGTCAGCCTATGGCGATGTGGAATCCGAGTACAAGTCCGAGGATATGATGCCGCGCCCGCTGTCGCCCTACGCGGTGGCCAAGCTGGCGGGTGAGTACTACTGCCAGGCGTTCGCCAATGTGTACGACCTGGAAGCGGTCGCCGTGCGCTACTTCAATGTCTTTGGTCCGCGCCAGGACCCGGCGTCGGCCTATGCGGCGGTGCTCCCGAAGTTTATGACGTTTATGCTGCGCGATGAAGCGCCGCCGATTGAAGGCGACGGTTTGCAGTCGCGGGATTTCACGTATATCGACAATGTGGTACACGGCAATTTGCTGGCAATGCACACGGCGGATGTCTCTGGCGAGGTGTTCAATATTGCGTGTGGTGGGCGGATCAACCTGCTGGAGATGGTCGAGCAGCTTAATCGCTTGCTGGGCAAACAGCTCGAGCCGGCCTTTGTCGCGCCGCGCCCCGGCGATGTGCGCCATTCGCGCGCCGCGATTGACAAAGCGCGCGTCCAGCTTGGCTATGAACCGATCATCTCGTTTGAGGAAGGGCTGGCGCGGACCCTGGACTGGTACCGGGAGCGTTAGGCGTGGTGGTCGTTCATCTGTCCAAAATGGTCCGCCTGGCCGGGTCAGAAGCGCATCTGTTGGTGCTGCTGCCTGCACTGCGCGCGCAGGGGGTCGACGCCCGGCTGTGGATGATGGTGGAGCCGGACAACCCGTCGCAAGACATCGTCGACGCCGCCGAGGCGCGCGGCATCCCGGTCGAGCGGATTGTGATTCACCGCGACCTGGAGCCGGGACTATGGCGGCGGCTGGTCCGAAAATTCCGCGCGGCTGCGCCTGATATTGTACATACCCACTTATTGCACGCCGATGTATACGGCATCCCGACGGCCCGGCGCGCGGGGGTGCCGGTGGTGCTCAGTTCTCGCCACAACGACGACGCCTTCCGGCGCAGGCTGCCCATGCGGCTGCTGCACCGCTGGCTGTGGAGCCGTACGAATGCCGGGATCGCCATTTCCGAGGCCATTCGGCAGTTCAGTATCCAGGTCGAGGGCGTCGCCCCTGATAAGATACATACCATCCACTACGGGCTTGATCCCGGCGAGGTTGACGCGCCCGCCGGGGCACGGACCGAACTCCTGGCGGCGTTGGGGCTGCCCCCCGACGCGCTGATCGTTGGCTCGGTGTGCCGGCTGATCGAGCAAAAAGGGCTGCGCTATGGCTTGCAGGGCTTCGCCCAGGTCGTCGCGCAGGTCCCCGAAGCGCACTACGTCATCGCCGGGGAGGGCGAGCAGCAGGCGGCGCTCCAGGCCGAGGCACGGGCGTTGGGAATTGCCGGACGGGTGCATTTCCTGGGCTGGCGCAGCGACGCCCGCGCGATCATGTCCGCGTTGGACGTGCTGCTGGCCCCGTCGCTGTGGGAGGGTTTCGGGATCGTGTTCCTGGAGGCAATGGCGCTGAAGGTGCCGGTCATCAGCACGCGGGTCAGCGCGATCCCGGAAGTCGTCGTCGATGGCGAAACCGGCTGGCTGGTCCCGCCGCGTGCTGCGGATGCCGTCGCGGTGGCGTTGCAGGAAGCGTTGAACGATCCGGCGGAACTGCGCCAGCGCGGCGTTAACGGTCGCCGCCGCCTGGAGGCCCAGTTCACCGTCGCGGCGATGGCGGAGCGCACGCTGGCCCTGTACCGCGCGCTGGGAGCCAACGCCTGATGTGTGGCTTGTGCGGCGTTCTTAGCCTGGACGGCGCGCCGGTATCGCGCCCAGTGCTGGAGGCGATGAACGGCACGCTCGTGCATCGCGGCCCCGATCAAGGCGCGGTGCAGCTTGAAGGCATGTGCGGGCTGGGCAACCGCCGCCTGGCGATCCTGGACCTGTCGCCGGAGGGATCGCTGCCTATGCAGAGCGCAGACGGTGCGATCACGCTGGCTTACAACGGGGAAGCCTACAATTACCCGGAGCTGCGCCGCACGCTCGCGGCCCAGGGGCACACGTTCCGGTCCGGCTCGGATGCCGAGGCCGTGATCGCGTTGTACCGCCAGCATGACCTGGATTTTGTGGACCATCTGCGCGGGATGTTTGCGCTGGCGTTGTGGGATGCATCCCGGCGCACGCTGGTGCTGGCCCGGGATCGGTTGGGGCAAAAGCCGCTGTATTACTACCAGGACGATACACAGCTCATTTTTGCTTCGGAGATCAAGGCGCTGCTGCAACATCCGGCGGTGCCGCGCCGCCCGGCGCGTGAGTTGACGCCGCTGCTGCTGGCCTACGGTTATGTGCCGGCCCCGCTGACGTTCTTCGCGGATATCCGCATGTTGCCGCCGGGACATCAACTGGTGTACCGGGATGAGGCGATCACCACGCGCGCCTACTGGACGCCGCCGGCATTCGCCGGGCACGACGCGGCAGCGCAGAGCGCCGCGTACCTGGATGAACTGCGCGCCACGCTGGAAGACGCGGTGCGGCTGCGCCTGCTGAGTGATGTGCCGCTGGGGGCGTTCCTGAGTGGGGGACTGGACAGCAGTTTGATCGCCGCTTATATGGCGCGGCATACCTCGGAACGAGTCAAAACGTTTGCCATCGGGTTTGCCGGCGAGCAGTCCTTCGATGAAACAATCCACGCGCGCCGGGTGGCGGCTGTGTTGGGGACCGATCACCACGAGTTTATCGTCGAACCGGATGCCATCGAACTGCTGCCGCTGCTGGTGTGGCACCACGATCAGCCGTTCGCCGATTCGTCCGCGATCCCGACCTACATGGTCAGTAAACTGACGCGCGATCACGTCACGGTCGCGCTGACCGGCGACGGCGGCGACGAACTGTTCGCCGGGTACGAACGCTTTCACGCGGCGCAGTTGGCGGCCCGTTACCGGCAGGTGCCGGGCGTCGTGCGCGCGGGGATCGCCGCGATAGTTAATGCGCTGCCCGAAGCGACGTCCTATCGCGGGATCGCGCGGCGGGCGCGGCGTTTTGTTTCCGGTGCGGCACTGCTGCCGCCGGCAGCGTATTTCTCGTGGGTGCGTGTGTTCAGCGATGACCTGATCGCGGCGCTGGTTGACGGCACCTCCGCCCACGCGCCGACCGACCACTTCGCGGCGCTGTTCGATCCCGGTGACCCGCGCGATTTTATCGCCCAACTGCTGGACGTGAACCTGGCGACCTATCTGCCCGACGACCTGTTGATCAAAGCCGACCGGTCGAGCATGGCGGTGTCGCTGGAGGCACGCGCCCCGTTCCTCGATCACAAGCTGGTCGAACTGGCGGCGCGTATGCCGTCCAACCTGAAGCTGCGCGGGGGCGTGACCAAGCACATTCTGAAGGAAGCGGCGGCGGGTGTGCTGCCGGATGATATCATTCATCGTCCCAAGCACGGGTTTGGCGTGCCGGTCGGGCGCTGGTTCCGCGAGGATTTGCGCGGCTACGCGCACGAGGTGCTGCTCGACCCGGCGACGCTGGCGCGCGGCTATTTCGACGCCGGGACGGTGCAGGCGTTGCTCGACGCGCACACACGCGGCCACCGCGATCACGGCGCGCGCATCTGGACGCTGCTCACCTTCGAGTGGTGGCACCGCCTGTTTATCGACCCGCCCCAACCGGCTGCCCCGTGAGGAACGCTATGCCCGACGACCGGCCCATCCGCATTATGCGCATCATCGCCCGGCTGAATGTAGGCGGCCCGGCCATCCACGTCAGCCTGCTGACGGCCCGCCTCGGCCCGCCCGCGTTCGAGAGCACGCTGGTCTGCGGGCACATCGGCCCTCAGGAGGGGGACATGGCCTACCTGGCGGCAGAACACGACGTCGAGCCGGTGTATATCGCGGAGTTGGGGCGCGCGCTGTCGCCGCTGCGCGATATGGTGACGCTGTTCAAGCTGTGGCGCTTGATGCGCAAGCTGCGCCCCGACATCGTGCATACCCATACCGCCAAGGCGGGCTTTGTCGGGCGGCTGGCGGCATGGCTGGCGCGGGTACCGGTGCGCGTGCATACCTTTCACGGGCACGTCTTCCAGGGCTACTTTAGACCGGCCAAAACGCGCCTGTTTCTCGCGTTAGAACGCTTCGCCGCGCGCCTGTCCGACCGGTTGATCACCATCAGCCCGGCGCTGAAGGATGAACTGGTCCACACCTACCGCATTGCCCCGCCAGAGAAATTTGCTGTGGTGCCGTTGGGGCTGGATTTGCAGCCCTTCGCCGACACGCCGCGCCGGCAGATGACGTTCCGCGAGCGTTTTGGCATCTCGCCGGATGCGCCGCTGGTCGGCAGCGTGGGGCGTATCGTGCCCATCAAGAATCACGGCTTGTTTCTGGCGATGGCGCAGCGCGTGCGGCGTGCGGTACCCGCGGCGCATTTCGTGATTGTGGGGGATGGTGAGGCGCGCGCCACAACCGAAGCACAGGTTGATGCGCTTGGCTTGCGCGACGCGGTGACGTTTACCGGCTTCCTGACCGATCTGCCCGGCGTGTACAGCGATCTGGACCTGCTGGTGATCTCGTCGGATAATGAAGGCACCCCGACCTCGGTGATTCAGGCGCTGGCCGCCGGGGTGCCGGTGGTGTCGACGGCGGTCGGGGGGGTGCCAGACCTGTTGGCACAGGGGGCGTATGGCGCGCTGGTGCCGCCGGACGATCCCGACGCATTGGCCGCCGCCGTCCGGCAGGCAATCCGCGAGCCTGCCCGTGACCAGGACGTGATCCAGGGGGCGATGCTGCAGCAGTACGATATTGCCCGGCTGGCGGATGACATAGCGACGTTGTACCGGCATTTGTTGGAAACCAAGCGATGACTGACTCTGACTGGCGACGGCTGGCGATTGGCATTTCGCTGGTCGTGTTCTTGATCGGTGTGTATTTCTTTACGTTCAATGGCTACGCGATCAGCCGCGATGAGTGGTTCCTGTTCGATGCGACAGAGAGCATGGCCCGGCGCGGCAATCTGCGCGTCAATTACGAGTTTGACGCCTATCCCCCCCTCAATCTAAAACATCCGCTGGTGCCGTCGCTTGGCTCCGAGCCGATGCAGCCCATCCTGGCGACGCCCCTGTTTTGGGGGGGCGAGGTGCTGCCAGATGTTGGGCTGGTGCATACCGTCTGGCTGTTTAATGTACTGGTTACTGCGTTGACGGCAGGGGTGCTCTACGCCTATGGGCTGGCGCTCGGCTACCGGGCGCGTGTTGCGGCGCTGGCAGCGCTGGCGTTCGGCGTGGGGACCATCGCCTGGCCGTACAGCCGGACATTTTTCCGGGAGCCATTATTTACCCTGTTGACGCTGCTCAGCGTGTACTTCATCCTGCAGGTGCGCCGCCGGCTGGAAGCCGGAAAGCTGCCGGTGTGGTTCATGGCGGCGTTTGGATTGGCGTTTGTCGCCTCGCTGTTCACAAAAGAAGCCTTTTTCCTGGCCTGGCCGGTGATCGTCGTAGTAAGTATGCCGGTCCGATGGTTCCGCCTCCCGCGCCGAAGGGCAGCCATTGTCGCCATCACCCTCGCCGGCGTGCTGGTGCTGCTGTTGGTCGCCATCAATGCCGATACACTGCTGGGGCTGGATTCTTCCCGCTATGCAATTGCGCGCCGGATCGAAGAAGGGCGCAACAACATTTCCGAAGCGCTGGAGGGCCTTAAGGGATATATGGTCAGCCCAGGCCGGAGCATCTGGGTCTTTTCGCCGGTCTTGCTGCTTGGCTTCGTTGGGATTGTGCAGTTAATCCGGCAGCGCCGCCGGCGCGAAGTGGCGGTGCCCGCTGTGATGCTGGTGAGCTTTGTGGTGGGCTATGCGCTGATACGTGGTCCCAACTGGCACGGGGGGACGGGCTGGGGCGCGCGTTATCTGGTGCCGGTGACGCCGTTCCTGGCGTTGTGGCTGCTGCCTGTGTTTGCCAGTGTGCAAGCAGCGCGCCGGTGGTGGCTGGCCATCGCGCCGGTCATGCTGGTCAGCGTTGGCGTGCAACTGCTGGGGGTGTTGGTGCCCCTCTCCGATTACACCTTAGTGAACGTCAAAACCTATTACGGCGTATTGGCGACCGAGAATCCACTGGGGGTTTCCTGGCAAGACGGCGTATGGGATGTCCGCTGGTCACCGCTGTATGTCGCGTTTGATTTGCTGGGAGAGCAGCGCGTCGACGTGGCCTGGCAGTATGCCGTCGGCGATACGGCGTGGCTGCCAGTGTTGGCGTTGGGCCTGGCGTTGGCCGCGTTGGCGTGCCTGGGCTGGTGGATCGGGCGAGAACGTGGATCGCGGCGCGCGGTTAGCCTGACTGCCGGCGGGTTAACGCTGTTGGCGGGGTTTGTGCTGTGGGGCGGGATTCGCGCGATTCGCTACGATCCGCGCTATTACGGCGACTTCACACCCGCACGGAATCTGCTGGCGCAGCTTGAGCAGGATCTCCAGCCGGATGATGTCGTCGTGCTCAACGACTTCACCTATAACGAGTTTTTCATGAACTACTACAAAATGCGCGACGCGGTGGTGTATACTCTCCCGCAGTCGCCGGGCCAGCGCGCGACCGTCGAGCAGGCGCTCGCGGTCGTTTCGGCGGATCCGAACCAACGCCTTCATTTGTCCGATACCTTGATTCTGGCCGCCTTAGCGCGCCAGCATGATCGTTTGTGGTTGGTGTTGAACAGCGGGCGACATCTGACCGGCTCGATCCGTCCTGTGGAGCACTATCTGTCGCGGCACTATTTCCCGGTGACCGAAGTGCCCCCGTCGGACGAGGCACGGTTTCCCGGCCAATCACTGGCACGCGCCGTGCTGTTCGAGATGACGCCCGCTCCGCAGAGCGTGTGGCCTGCGCAGCGCGTGGAGGCTGTGTTCGGTGACAGCCTGCGGCTGGTCGGTTATGACGTGCCCGGCAGGACGGTGCATGCCCCTGGCGATGTCGTGCCGGTGTCGCTGCTGTGGGAGGCTGTAAGCTCCGTCCCGCGCCCCTATACGGTTGGCTTATTCCTGATGTCGCCGGATGGCGCGCTGCTGGCCGACCGAAATTCGTTCCCGGTGAACTACTTTGAGAACACCGCTACCTGGCGGCCCGGCGCGTTCTACCGCGACAATCACGGCCTGCTCATCCCGGCAACGGTTCCACCGGGGACCTACGAGCTATGGGTGGTGCTGTACTGGTGGCAGCAGCCCGCCCCGGGGAACCGGCTGCCGGTGACGGCTGCGACGGGCGCAGGCATTGGCCAGCACGTCGTGTTGACGACCATCACCGTCGAGTGAGCATGCCCAGTCAATCCAGGGCCAGCGCCGGCCCCTAACGCACAACCCATCAGCCCCCTGGGCCGTGAACAATCGCGCCACCTGCAAAGCATGGGGCAGCCGCCGAAGTTGCTGCTCCCTTGATAGTGGTACGGGTTTTATCAGACATGCTATACTCCGAACCTATGGTTTTCTCAACTCAGGATGATGATGAACGTTGACACCGATCATATCGTTGATTTTTTGGTAGGGTTATTAAACACGCCCAGCCCAACCGGCTACCATGCCGAGGCGGTGACCTATGTTGAGGACGCCTTTGCCGCGCTGGATATCGGGGGCTTGGTCATCACGCACACGCCCAAAGGCGCGCTGATCGTCACCTGGCCCGGCGAGCAAGACGCCGCGCCGCGCGGCCTGACAGCGCACATCGACACGCTGGGGCTGATGGTCAAAGAGATCAAAGGCAGTGGCCGCTTGAAGCTGTCGATGCTGGGCGGGTTTATGTGGAACGCGGTCGAGTTTGAAGGCGTCACCGTGCAGACCCGTTCCGGCCAACGCTACCGGGGAACAGTTGTGCCGGTCAAGGCCAGCGTTCACATTCACCGCGACGCCCGTACCGCCAAGCGCACTCAGGACACGATGGAAGTGCGCCTGGATGCGCGCGTGAGCAGCGCCGACGACACGCGCAAATTGGGGGTCGAGGTCGGCGATTTTGTGTTCCTCGATCCGCGCGTCGAGGTGACCGATACCGGATTCATTCGCTCCCGCCATCTGGACGATAAGGCCGGGGTGGCGGCCATTTACAGCGCGTTTAAGGCGCTCCGGGATGCCAACCTGCGCCCGGCGCAAACCGTGACCGTGCTGATTGCCAACTACGAGGAGGTTGGGCACGGCGGCGCGCATGGCTTCCCGGCGAATCTCCACGAACTGCTGGCCGTCGATATGGCGGCGGTGGGTGAGGGGCAAAACTCGGATGAGTTCAGCGTGGGCATCTGCGTCAAAGATGCCGGCGGCCCCTATCATTATGAGTTGACGCGCAAGCTGTACGACCTGGCCGACGCGCATGAAATTCCGTACAAGACGGACATTTACCCGCACTACGCCTCGGACGGCGAGGTTTACTGGCGGGCCGGCGGCACCGCGCAGGTGGCGCTCCTCGGGCCGGGCGTCGATGCCTCACACGCTTACGAACGCACGCACACTGACAGCCTGACCCACAGCGCGCAGCTTATCGCGCGGTATATGCTGGCGGAATAAAGGGGACTCCGATGCCCTTTAGTTTCCGCTAAATTTCGCACTGGTCAACAGCTTTTTTAGATCGCCAAGCCCTCGAATAAGGCGGGTTTAGTTCCAAAGATGGGCATTGAAGTGCTATTTTTGCCAGTTGATCGGCATATGCAA
>DAOTUD010000096.1:0-10975 GCA_034437275.1 Anaerolineae bacterium | reverse complement strand
AGGTTTTTATGGTTTACCCCTCCCTAAATCCCTCCCCGTGAACGGAGAGGGACTTTGGGTCCCGGTTTGTTTCCCCCTCTCCGCGCGCGGGGAGGGGGCCAGGGGGAGGGGTAAAACTAGCATAACGCCTGAATAGAATTAAACGAAGCACAGACAAAGAAAGGTTTGGATCACATGCAAGCAGTTTTGTTGCACGAACACGGCTCGGAAGAACAATTACAGGTCGTCACCGACCACCCGGTGCCCGCACCCGGCCCCGGCGAGGTGCGCGTCAAGGTGGCGGCGGTGGCGCTCAACTATCTCGATATCTGGGTGCGGAACGGTTGGCCCGGCATCAAGCTGGACTACCCGCACATCCTCGGCGCGGACGCTTCCGGCACGATTGATGCGCTCGGCGCGGGCGTCACCGGCTGGCAGGTCGGGGATCGCGTGGCGCTGGACCCGACGGTTAGCTGCGGGGGGTGCGCCTACTGCCGGTCCGGGCGCGAGAACATGTGCGTCGAGTTCGCCATCCTGGGCGAGCATACCAGCGGCACCTACGCCGAATACATCACCGTGCCCGCCAGGAATCTGCTCGGGCTGCCGGAGCACGTCTCCCACGCAGAAGCGGCGGCGGCCTCGCTGGTGTTCGTCACCGCGTGGCACAGCCTGATCACGCGCGGCAAGCTGCGTCCCGGCGAAACGGTGCTGGTGGTCGGCGCGGGCGGCGGCGTGAACACCGCCAGCATCCAGATCGCCAGGCTGGCCGGGTGTACCGTCTACGTGGTGGGCAGCACCGACGCCAAGATCGAGCAGGCGAAGGCGCTCGGCGCGGATGTCGGCGTGCGGCGCGATGTCGAGGGCGGCTGGTCGCGCGCGATTTACCAGATCACCGCCAAGCGCGGCGTGGACGTGGTAGTTGACAACGTCGGCGCGGCGACGTTCTACTCCAGCATGCGCGCGGCGGGACGCGGCGGGCGGATTCTGACCGTTGGCAACACCGCCGGCCCCAAGTTCGAGATCGACAACCGGCTGGTCTTCGCCAAGCACCTGAGCATCCTGGGCAGCACGATGGGGCCGCACGAGGATTACGTCGCGGTGATGCACCTGCTGTTCAAGGGCAAGCTGCAGGCCGTGATCGACAGCACCTACCCGCTGGAGGAGGTGCGCGCCGCACACGCCAAGCTCGGAAGCGGCGATCACTTCGGCAAGATCGTGATGACGGTGTAACGCGCCATGTCCGACGACAAGACCCGCTGTCCCTGGGCGGGGAGCGATCCGCTGTACGTGGCCTATCACGACACGGAGTGGGGCGTGCCCAACCACGACGACCGGCGCTGGTACGAAAAGCTCACGCTGGAGGGCTTCCAGGCCGGGCTGAGCTGGCTCACCATCCTGCGCAAGCGCGAGAACTTCCGCGCCGCGTTCGACGGCTTCGACCCGGCCACCGTCGCGGCGTATGGCCCGGACAGGGTTGCCGCGCTGCTGGACGACGCCGGGATCGTGCGCAACCGCCGCAAGATCGAGGCGGCGATCACCAATGCACGCGCGTTCCTGGCGGTGCAGGCGGAATTCGGCACGTTCGACGCCTACATCTGGCGCTTCGTGGATGGCTCGCCGGTCAAAAACGCCTGGACGCAAGTCGCGGACATCCCCGCCACGTCGCCGGAGTCCGAGGCGCTCAGCCGCGACCTGAAGGCGCGCGGGTTCACCTTCGTTGGCCCGACGATCTGCTATGCGCTGATGCAGTCGTGCGGCATGGTCAACGATCACGTGGTGGCGTGCTTCCGGCATGGGGAGGTGTAGCGGGCGGGACCGGGGAAATTTCTCCCTGGCTCTCGACTGGCCGCATACCGAACGGTGAGCCAAGTTTTTGCCCCACTTTTTCCCAAAAAGCGGGTGGGGATACGGGGCAAAGCCCCGCGTCACTTACCCGGATCGGGGACGGGCGCGGGCCGGTTGACCGCCTCGAACGCGGGGCGGCGGTGCAGCAGCAGGAAGCCCCCCGCCGCCATGAGGCAGAAGATCAGGCCGCTGTACCATGACGCCGCCGGCGCAATGTGATCGCTGAGCAGGCCGCCGATCACCGGGCCGATGCCCGCCGACAGCCGGAACGACAGCGTGAACACGCCCATGTACCGCGCGCGCATGTTCGGTGGAGCCAGGTTGGCCGCGAGCGCCGTCCCGGTCGGGACCAGCAGCAGCTCGCCCATTGTGAAGACCACCATCCCCGCCAGGAACAGCCCGAAGCTCGTGCTGAGCGCGAACACGCCCAGCCCGGCCCCGTAGAACAGCGCGCCGCCCGCCATCACGCTCAGCGGCGGCCAGCGGCTCGCGGCGCGCGTGACGGCGTATTGCAGCAGCACGACCATGATCGCGTTGGTGCCGATGATGAAGCCGAAGCGGTTTTCCGGGATGCCGAAATTCTCCTTGATGTAAACCCCCAGCAGCACAAAGACCATCGTCGCCGCGATCTGCACCAGCACGTACAGCACCCACACCCCCAGGAAGGGCCGGTCGCGCAGCAGGTGCGCATAGCCGAGCGACTTCTGCGGCGAGGCGACCGTCACGTCGTCGGGGCTGCCGGCGGTCAGCGTCTCGTCCAGCAGCGTGACGGCGACGACCGCCAGCACAAACTGCACGCCGGCCCCGATCGTGTACGACAGCGCATAAGCCGTCGCCACCAGGAAGCCGCCCAGCGCCGGGCCGACCGCGATCCCGACGTTGTTCCCCATGCGCAGCAGGGCATACGCCTCGGCGCGCTCGTCTGGCGGGACCAGGTCGGCGACCATTGCGTAGCTGCCGACGCGGAAGGCGGAGTTCACGACCGCGTAGCCGGGCATCAGCAGCGCCCAATGCAGCAGCGATGCGGCGAAGTTCATGCCCAGCATCGCCAGGCCGCTGCCGACCAGCCCGGCCACCATCAGCCGCTTGCGCCCGAAGCCGTCCATCAGCGGGCCGAGCACCGCCGTCGCCGCGAAGCCCATCACCGATTGCAGCGTGATCAGCAGCGTGACCGTGCTCAACGCGACGTCGAACTGCTCGCGGATGTAGATCACCAGGAACGGCCACACCAGGCTGCGCCCCATGCTGCCCGCCAGGTTGCCCCAGAACAGCAGCCATAACTGCGAGGGATAGCCCGGCCTGCGAAATAGCGTATTCATAGCGCCCCTTGCCTGCTGGATTGCGCAAATGCACAATTCGTATTGTAGCGTGAGTTGGCCAACTTGGGCAGGGGGAGTTTTGGGGGAGGGGGCCACAAAAAACCGGGGAGCGTGCGCTCCCCGGCGGGTTGTTGTGGTGATGGCGTGCGCGGCGCTAGCCGATACAGTCGAACGTGACGTTCACCCAGCAGTCGTAGTTCATGGTGATCGTCTGGACTTCATCTGTGGAACCGATGTCCAGCCCGGCGCACGTCCCGGACCAGCTTTCGACCCAGCAGCTAGGCGGAAGACTTGGATAAGCCGTAATCGTCACACCGGTGCCTTCCACGTACAGGTTGCCACAGTTTGGCGGCGGCGACGCGCTGGCCGTGCCTTCGCTGCCATCAGAAGGCGTATAGCTCAGCGCGAGCGAATAGCACTCCGGTTCCGGCGTGACATCGTCATCGTCATCCGGCGGCACGTCGTCGTCATCGTCCGGCGGCGGCACGTCGTCGTCATCCGGTGGGGGCGGCGGCGAGGTCGGCACCGGGGTCGGTGGGGGCGGCACGATGATCGGCGGCGGCTCGACGACCATCACCATCGGGCAGTCGCCGATCTCCTCTACGTCCTCCGCCGCGACCCACAGTTCGTTGACGGCTTCGTTGCCCTCGAACTGCGTCTTGTCGAGCTGCCACCATACCTTGCCCTCGTGATCGAGCGCCTGCCCGGTGACCAGGAAGTCGCGGTTGGTGGGCATGAAGGTGAACACACCCCGGTTCTCCCCCGGTCCCACGCGGACGTACATCTCCGGGTCGTCGGTGCGCACCAGGCACGGCGCGGCCATCAATGGGCGCCAGTCCGGCGCGTAGTCGGGGGCGGCCTCGTTCGTCAGGCGATAGGTGTTGGCCCCGTCCTGGCTGGTGGTGTAGATTTCGGCCTGCCCGTCGCGTTCGGTCGCGTGCGCGATCCACTGGCCGTCCGGTGACCACGCGGTGCGTGTCACGCGGTCGGGGGTGGTCTGCAAGGGGCGCGCGTTGGCCCCGTCGCGGTCCATGATGTAGATCTCGCCCTGGCCATCGCGCTCAGTGGTCAGGCTCATCCACTGGCCGGTGGGCGACCAGGCCGGGTACCAGCCGCGCGCGCCGAACAGGTTGGTCATCTGCTGCGCGCCGCCGCCGTTGACGTCCATGGTGTAGACTTCGGCACTGCCGCCGCGCTCGGAGACGAACAACACCTGCCCGCCATCCGGCGAGCAGGAGGGGAACGTATCCGGCGCGGGATCGGTCGTCAGGCGGCGCAGGTTGGCCCCGTCGACGCTCATGGCGTAGATCTCCAGGTTGCCGTCGCGGTCGGAGGCGAACATGATCTCCGTGCCGCCCGGTGCCCAGGACGGGAAGCCGTCCGCGGCGGGGTTGGCGGTCAGCCGCACCAGGTTCGAGCCGTTGGCGTTCATCACGTAGATCTCGGCGTTGCCGTCGCGCTCAGAAACAAACGCGATGCGTTCGCCGTTCGGCGACCACACCGGGAACGTGTCGCGCGCCGGGTTGGTCGTCAGGCGGCGCACGTTGGAGCCGTCGGCGTTCATGGTGTAGATTTCCGGGTTGCCGTCACGTTCGGAGACGAACGCCAGTTCCCAGTTGCCATGCCCCGGCAGCCCGACGACGGTCGACGTGCTGCCGACCATCACCGCGCCATCGATGCCGCCGGATGGAACCGGCTCATCTCTCATATTGTTGACTTGCAGCGACTGGACATGCAGCGGCGATGTGCCTGCGGCCAGCCCGGTCACATTCAGCGTGAACAGCAGCGTATCAGCTGCCGGTGGCGGGTTGGGCGCGCGTGCGGATAACTGCACCTGTCCGGCGGTGTTGTCGACCATGTACAGCTCCACGGACGCATCCATGCCCAGATACGGCCCCAGTGTTGCGCTTTCCACGCGCAGCACTGCCGGGTCGAACGTGATCACAATCGCAAAGCCGCGGCAGTAGCCCGCTGCGCAATCGATGTGCCCTTCGACCGCTGCCGTTGCACCGACGCCCACGGTGTGGGTAGATAATGAAACAGTGGTTGTCGTTTGGGCGGTGCCGAGGGTTGCTCCTCCCGCCAGCAAGCCCAGCAGACAAATAAGCGAAATTAGGCGACGCATACCTTTACCTCCTCAAAGTGACCTTACCTTATATCTCTATTGTATATTATTAATCTTGTCGTTACTGGCGTCTAGATGACGGCTGCATGACGGTTGCCCTGCGCAGGCTGCAAAAAAGCTGCATATTTTTGCGAAGAAATTTTGATGAAACGGCGCGGCTGCGCTACAGTCCTGGGTAACAGTGGTTTCACATTTGGGCCTATTTACACACTCACAAAGGACAATATCACCATGTCAATTCGCTTTGGGACCGACGGCTGGCGCGCCGTGATCGCCGACACCTTCACCTTTGCCAATCTGCGGCTGGTGGCGCAGGCCGTCGCCGATTATGTCAACGAGGAATACGGCGGCAACGGGTCGCCCGAGGTCGTGGTCGGCTTCGATACGCGCTTCCTGTCGGACCGCTTCGCGGCGGAAACCGCGCGCGTGCTGGCCGCCAACGGCGTCGTCACCTGGCTGTCGCGCACCGACGCGCCCACCCCGGCCCTCAGCTACAACATCCTGCACAAGGGGGCGGTGGCCGGTGTGGTGATCACCGCGTCGCACAACCCGCCGCGCTACAGCGGCTTCAAGCTCAAGGCGGACTACGGCGGCTCGGCGCTGCCGGAACAGTGCCAGGAGATCGAGCGCCTGCTCGAAGTGCAGCAGCGCGAGGTGCGCGGCCCGAACCTGATGGACTACGACCGCGCCATCGAGCAGAACCTGATCCGGCGCTTCAACCCCACCAACGCTTACTACGAGCACCTGGAGACGCTGGTCGATATCGACAAAATCTCCGGGGCGGAACTGCGCATCGTGGCCGACCCGATGTACGGCTCCGGGCGCACCGCGCTCCGCGCCATCCTGTCGCGCACGCGCAGCCACGTGACCGAGATTCGCGGCGAGATGAACCCCGGCTTCGGCGGCATCCACCCCGAGCCGGTGCGGCGCTACCTGGATATGATGGCCGCCACCATCCAGAACATCCACGCCGATGTGGGCCTCGCCACCGACGGGGACGCCGACCGGGTCGGGGCGATGGATGGCAATGGCAATTTTGTCGATCCGCACACCATCCTGTCGCTGTCGCTGCGTTACCTGGCCGAAAAACGCGGCTGGACCGGGTCGGTGGTCAAGACGCTGTCGACCACGATGATGATCAACCGCATCGCCGACGCGCACGGGCTGACGGTCCACGAGACGCCGGTCGGCTTCAACTACATCGCCGACTACATGCTCAACGACGACGTGCTGATCGGCGGCGAGGAGTCCGGCGGCATAAGCATCAAGGGGCACATCCCGGAAGGCGACGGGATTCTGATCGGCCTGCTGCTGCTGGAGATCATGGCCGATGCGGGTGCGCCGCTGGTCGAGATCGTCGCGGATTTGCAGCGCGAGTTCGGCCCGACGCACTACGAGCGCACCGACTTTCACCTGAAGACGCCCGTCCCCAAGCAGCAGATGGTGCAGCGGATGGAATCCAAAGCGCCGGCGGCGATGGCGGGCGAAACCGTGCGCGCGGTGCACACCTTCGACGGCATCAAGTTTGTGCTGGCCGACGATAGCTGGCTGCTGATCCGGCCCAGCGGCACCGAGCCGGTGCTGCGCGTGTACGCCGAGGCCACCTCGCCGGAGATGGTCCAGGCGCTGCTGGACGAGGGGCGCGTGCTGGCCGGGATCGAGGCGTAGCGAGCGTCAGCCGCGCATTGCCCAACCGCAGGTGGCAGCCCGTCTGGGCGTTCTGTATAATCCGCCCCGCGAATGAGGCGAGACTGGACGCAAAGGAAACGATCATGGCCGATAGCTTTTGGAAGGACCAGCGGGTCATCGTGACGGGCGGCGCGGGGTTCCTGGGCACGAATGTCGTCAACGAACTGCACGTACGCGGCGCGCAGGCGGTCGATGTCGTCGATAAGGATGAGTACGATCTGCGCCACGAGCCGGACGTCGTCCGCATGTACGCCGACCACCCCGCCACGCTGGTGATCCACCTGGCGGCGACGGTGGGCGGCATCGGCATCAACCGGGCGCATCCGGGCAGCTTTTTCTACGACAACCTGATGATGGGCGTGCTGACGATGGAGCACGCGCGGCAGGCCGGGATTGAGAAATTCGTGGGCATCGGCACGATCTGCGCCTATCCCAAATACACGCCGGTGCCGTTCCAGGAAGACAACCTGTGGGACGGCTACCCGGAGGAAACCAACGCGCCTTACGGGCTGGCCAAGAAGATGCTGCTGGTGCAGGGGCAGGCTTACCGCCAGGAATACGGCTTCAACGCGATCTACCTGCTGCCGGTCAACCTGTACGGCCCCGGCGACAACTTCAACCCGGCGTCGTCGCACGTCATCCCGGCGCTGATCAAGAAGTGCATCGACGCCCAGGAGGCCGGTGCGGATCATATCGTGGCCTGGGGCGACGGCAGCCCGACGCGCGAGTTCCTCTACGTCGCGGATGCCGCACGCGGGATCGTGATGGCGGCGGAGCATTACGACGATCCCGACCCGGTCAACCTGGGGTCCAGCAACGAAATATCGATCAAGGCCCTGGTCGAGTTGATCGCGGAGCTGACCGGTTTTGAGGGTGACATCGTGTGGGACACCAGCAAGCCCAACGGCCAGCCGCGCCGCAAGCTGGACGTCTCGCGCGCGAAGGAGCGCTTCGGCTTCGAGTCGACGACCGACTTCCGCGCGGGACTGAAGCAGACGATCGCATGGTACCGGGCGCACCGCGACACGCTGCCGTACTAGAGCGTGTTATGAACTTACGCAAGTGGATTTTTCCCGTAAGTTTTACCCCTCCCTAAATCCCTCCCCGTAAACGGAGAGGGACTTGCGCTCCCTCTTTCTCCGTGTGCGGGGAAAGGGGTCGGGGGATAGGGGTAAAACGTCTAGGCCGGCGACCGTACGGAACGGGGGCGCAACGACGCGCCCCTTTTTGACTCCGGGGCGGAGGGCTTGTTTGTCCCCATCCAGCCATTGACAGCCGATGATCCCCGATGTATAAACCACACAGGACGGCACACGTCGGGGCGGACACTGAGTACAGTCCGCCCTGTGGTTATGACCACCACATACAATGTAGACCAGAAAAGGAGCGCAGCTTTTATGCGACGAATCGCAGTAATGACCAGCGGCGGGGACTCGCCGGGGATGAACCCCGCCATCCGGGCTGTCGTGCGGACCGGCACCGCGCATGGCGTGGAAGTCTATGGCATCCGCCAGGCCTATGCCGGGCTGCTGGCCGGGGACCTCGAGCGCATGACCAACCGCGACGTAAGCGGGATCATCCAGCGCGGCGGCACCATCCTGCAAACGGCGCGCAACGAGGAATTTCGCACCCCACAGGGCCAGAAGCGCGGCCTGCGCCGGCTCAACGAGCACGGCATCGAGGGCCTGGTCGTGATCGGCGGCGACGGCAGCCTGCGCGGGGCGCTGGCGCTGCACAAGCTGGGCTTCCCGGTGATCGGGGTTCCCGGCAGCATCGACAACGATATCTGGGGTACCAACATGAGCATCGGGGTCGATACCGCGCTCAACACGATCCTGAACTCCATCGACAAGCTGCGCGACACGGCCAGCAGCCACGAACGCTGCTTCTTGCTGGAGGTGATGGGGCGCGACTGTGGCTACCTGGCGACGATGGGCGGCATCCTGGGCGGCGCGGAGTTCATCCTCATCCCAGAGCATCCCACCACGCTGGAGGAGATCGGCGCGGAACTGGAAGACGCTTACCTGAAGGGCAAGAGCCACGCGATGGGCATTATCGCCGAGGGCGCAACCCCCAAAACGCACGAAGTCGCGGAATACCTGGAAAGCCACAAGATCGGGTTTGAGGTGCGGGTCACGGTGCTGGGCCACGTGGTGCGCGGTGGCAGCCCCAGCGCATTCGACCGGCTGCTGGCGACGCGCATGGGCGTAGGGGCCACCAAGCGTCTGCTGGACGGCGAAACCGGCATGATGGTCGGGCTGCATGGGCGCGAGATCGACACGGTGAGCATCGAGGACGCCATCACCGAGCAGCGCGAAGTCTCCAAGACCTACATCGAGATGGCGGACGTCCTGTCCAAGTAAGGGGGCGAGTTGTTCACGTCGGGGGAGAGGCCGGGGGCAAGGCACATTGTCGCCGGCCTGGTGGCAAACGCGCCCGGCGGGCAGCTTAACGGGATTTTTTCGTGATGAATGTCAACGGCAAAGCTGGCCCAGGGTTGGTATAATTGGCTGCGGAATTATTATTTTTTGCGGCTTTGTTCTAGTGTTCCGTCGAAACGGAGGAGATAACATGTTACGCATTGCAGTACTCACGGGCGGGGGCGACGTGCCGGGCCTGAACCCGTGCATCAAGCAGATTGTTTACCGGGCCAAAGATGCCGGTCACACCATTTTCGGGATTCGCCGGGGCTGGGGCGGCTTGCTCAACTTCGATGTTGAGGCATCCGACAAAGAGAAAGAACAATGGATCATCGAACTGGATAAGCAGCAAGTGCGCACCGTCGACCGCACGGGCGGGACGTTCCTGCACACCTCGCGGACCAACCCTTCGAACGTGCTGCCGGAGCAGGTCCCCGAACACCTGACCGACATGGACGTGCCGCACCACAAAGACAAGCACGACCGCGACGTCGGCGATTACACTGAGCATGTGCTCAACGTGCTGGAGCACATGGGCATCGATGTGCTGATCCCGATCGGCGGCGACGACACGCTCAGCTATGGCGAGCGGATGCACCGCGAAGGCGTAAAGGTCGTGGCCATCCCCAAGACGATGGACAACGACGTGTATGGCACCGACTATTGCATCGGCTTCAGCACCGCCGTCACGCGCTCGGTGAACTTCATCCACAACCTGCGCACCAGCGCCGGCTCGCATGAGCGCATCGCGGTGGTCGAGCTGTTCGGGCGCAACTCCGGCGAAACGTCGCTGATCGCGGCCTATCTGGCGGGCGTGGATCGCGCCATTATCTCCGAGGTGCCCTTCAACGTGCATCGTCTGGCCGACCTGCTCGTGGAAGACAAGCAAATCAACCCCAGCAACTACGCGATGCTGACCGTCTCGGAAGGCGCGCGGCTGGAAGAGGGCGAGATCATCGAGAGCGGCGAAGCCGACGCCTTCGGCCACAAGAAGCTGGGCGGCATCGGCGCGGTGCTTGGCGAGGAACTCAAGCGCCTGACCAAGTCCAACATCATCTACCAGCAGGTCGCCTACCTGATGCGTTCCGGCGCGCCGGATTCGCTGGACCTGATGGTCGCCGCCAACTACGCGCAGATGGCGATGTCGTTGGTCGACCAGCGGCGCTTCGGGCGCATGGTCGCGCTGCAGCGCGGGCTGTACACCGACCTCAACATCAACACCCTCATGCAGGGCATCAAGCGCGTGAACGTGGCCGAGCTGTACGACGTGGACCAGTACCGCCCGAAGGTGCGTCACGTCTTCGGGATGCCGATGTTCTTGATGTAGTCCCCGCTTCAAACCGCAGGTTCTGCCCAGGGGCGTAGCCGCACCGTGTACCTACGCCCCTGGTTTGTGCTGCCTGGCTGTGGGGCCGCGCGTTGTTCCTCCCCGTGACCAGGGTGCATGTCAGATTTGGGGCAGCAGCGCCGTTTACCCCTATCCACCCCGGCCCTCCTTTCCCCGCGCGCGGAGAAAGGAGGGAGCAAGTCGTCGTTACACACGGCATCAAAGTCCCCTCTCCGCCTGCGGGGAGGGGTAAACTATTCGCCCCAGATTT
>DAOTUD010000095.1:0-30916 GCA_034437275.1 Anaerolineae bacterium | reverse complement strand
CGCCCAATTACGCACGCGATAGGTTGTTTTCTGTGCGTCCTTCTTAGCCCGTTTTGTCATTTTCGTGTCTCATTTTTTCTGTGCCATGCTCACAGTGTAACTCAGGCGTATTCATTCAACAACGCCGTTTGATATAGTGAATTGTGAAAGTTACACTGAAAACTATTGCCGAAGAATCAGGGTTTTCGATTACGACAGTCTCCCGTGCGCTGGCGGGCTACAATGACGTCAGAGAGCAAACACGGCAGCACATTATCGAAATCGCTGAGCGCCTGGGCTACCAGCCGAATCTGACTGCGCGGCATCTCCGCAGCAAGCACACCGATACAATCGGCATGGTGATCCCGCGCACCGCCCGCTTTTCCGACCCATTCTTCATGGAATTGCTGTCAGGCGTGGGGCTGGAAGCATCCGAACATGGCTATGATTTGCTGCTATCGGCGCAAATGCACGGCGAAGAAGAACTGAGTGCATATCGCCGGATGGTCGCTGGAGGCCGGATGGATGGCATGGTGGTCGCCCGTGTACTGCAACATGACCCCCGCATCGACTACTTGAAACAGGTTATCCATCCCTTTGTCGTTTTCGGTCGCTCAGAACACCTGGACTACCCTTATATTGATGTTGATGGGTCCAAAGGAATGTACCAACTCGTCAAGCATTTCTTTGAAGCGGGGCACCGCTGCATTGCGCTCATTCTCTCCCCAGACGAATTTGCCTTTACATCGAATCGTTTGGCCGGTTTCCACCAGGCGATTGAAGATTTGGACCTGGAACCCAACGACGACTACGTCATCCCCGGCGATCTCTCGCGGCAAAGCGGGGCCACCGCCCTGGCGACGCTGCTCGACCTGCCTACCCCACCGACCGCGATTATTTCTTGTAACGACACGATGGCGCTGGGGGCCATGGAAGCCATGCAGCGACGCGGCTTGCAAGTCGGCAGCGATATCGCCATCGCCGGCTTCGACGACATCCCCGAAGCCCGCTACGCGTTCCCACCGCTTACCACGATCCGGCAGCCTATCCACGACATCGGCGCGCGCCTGGCCGACATGCTCATTCGACTGATCCGGGGCGAAGCGCTGGAACGCTCCCAGGTCCTGCTAGAACCAGAGTTGATTATCCGCCAATCCAGCGGTTAATAAAACAGCCTGTAGCGAAAGGAGCGTGATGTCTATCGGAAAAAACGAAACATAGCTTGGCTCAATCAATAGTTAGTTACTAAACATCAATAGGAGGAAAAAAACATGAAGAAGCGTTTGCTTACTCTTCTACTCGTTGCAGCCATGACCCTCGTCGCACTGCCGGTGACGGCGGCCCCGGAAACCCAGGATGTCAGTCTTGAGTTCTGGAGCACCGAGACTCAGCCGGAACGTGCTGAAAAGACGAAGATGATCATTGAGAACTTTACGGAAGCCACCGGCATCGAGGTGAACCTCGTGCTGACCGACGAGAACACGCTGGACAGCCTGATGGCCGCCAACCTGGCCGCCGACACGCTGCCGGACGTGGTCTTCCACCCGGTGGACTTCACCGCCGCCTGGTACTCCCAGGGCATTCTGAATGCCGATGCCGCCACCACCGTGATCAACAATCTGGGCGAGGACACCTTCAGCGCCCTGAACATGGTCCGTGTCGAAGACGGCAAATATGCTGCGGTGCCAACCGACGGCTGGGGCCAGTTGCTCATTTACCGCGCCGACCTGTTCGAAGAGGCCGGGCTTGAAGCGCCGACCACCTTCGCGCTGATCGAAGAAGCGGTGTCCACGCTGTATGATCCGGACAACGACTTCTACGGCATCACCGCCGCCACCGACGAGAGCGAAGTCTTCATGCAGCAGACGTTTGAGCACTTCGCGCTGGCCAACGGCGTGCGCCTGACCGATGACGACGGCAACGTGACGCTCAACACCCCGGCCATGGCCGAAGCGCTCGACTTCTACGGCAACCTGCTGGCCGACTACGGTCCGCCAGGGGCCTGCGGCGTGGTCTGCACCCGTGCGACCTACTTCGCCGGCCAGGCGGGCATGATCGTATGGTCGCCCTTCATCCTGGACGAGATGGCCGGTCTGCGTGACGCGGCGATGCCCAACTGCCCCGAGTGCGAAGACGACATCGCGTATCTGGCCAAGAACAGCGCCATCGTGCCTGCGTTCATTGGCCCGAGCGGCGATGCGCCCGCCCAGTACGGGCAGGTCAGCAACATGGGTATCACCACCAGCGACAACACCGACGCTGCCGTTCAGTTCGTTGAATACTGGCTGAGCGATGGCTACCTGGACTGGCTGTCCGTGTCGCCTGAGGGCAAGTTCCCGATGCATCGCGGCACCGCCGACGAACCAACCCTGTACATCGACGGCTGGAGCCAGCTCGAGACGGGCGTTGATCGTCGTGCGCCGCTGGGCGAGTACTACGGCGAAGAAGTGCTGCAAGTGCTGATCGAAGGCGCAACCGGCTTCGATCGCTGGGGCTTCGCGCGTGGCCAGGGCGAACTGGTGAGCGGCGTTTACAGCGAGCTGCCTGTTCCTACCCTGCTGCGTGACGTGATGGACGGCAACCTGGACGGTGCCGCCGCTGCCGAAGAGATCCAGTTCTGGGTCGAAGATATCAAATCCGCGCTTGAAGAGTAATCGAGTCGTGTACGACCACGAGAGCCGGGCGAGTCTGCCCGGCTCTCGTGGCTTATAGCAAAAGAAGGGATGAATCCCCGATGATATCATCATACCGGGATGTATTCTACCAGGCCTTCGACACATTCCGAGAACAACTCACAACCCTTCGCCAGCAATATCACATCGTGAATATCATCCTGGGCGGGTTAGTCCTGACATTCGGATGGTGGGCGGCCAATCAACTCGACCTTGTAGATAATTTTCTAGACTTTGGTCTTTTGCAGCTCGTACTCTATGTTGCTTTGTGGGCCATGCTTGGCAGCTTGCCCGGATATTTTCTGTTCTACATCCGCAACTACAACCCCGGCGTCGGGCTGCGCGTGGGCGGCATCGCAGGGATTGGGTTCGGGACCATCCTCGCCGGCACCGCCAGCTACACGCTGGAGCAGATCGTGGTCAATACGCTGTTCTTATGGGCATTGGCCGCCCTGATCGGGATGCTCATGCCCCCGGGCCACCACGATGCCCAGGCCAGCGGACGCTTCCGGTTAGCGGGGTTGGGCACGCTGCTCCTGCCGGCCCTGATCTTGCTGGTCGCGCTGGCCATCAGCCTGGGCACGTGGGGCTGGATCGTCGACAAAGACCTGGTCTCCGCCGAAACCACCGTGCCGCTGGCGTCCCAAACGATCAGCGAAAGCCTAGACGGCTTTGCCACCGTCCTTGAATTCAGCGTGTTTAAAGCCGTGCTGTTCTTTGTGCTGTGGTCCATTATCGGCGGGCTGCCGGGCTTCTACATGTTCTACAGCCGGAACCACAACCCGCGCACCGGCGCGCGACTGGGCATGGTGACCGGGCTGGGCCTGGGCGTTTTGTTTGCCGGGGTCGACAGCCTGGAGGCCGGCGAAATCTTCAACAACGCGCTGTTCCTCTGGGTGTGGGCGCTGGTCCTCAGCTTTTTCATCCCCCGCGGCAACCACACCGAAAGCTCCACGATGAGCCAACGCATCGCGGACCTGGCCTACGGGCTGCTGCTGCCAACCTTCCTGTTGGTGATCGCGATTGTGGTCGTCCCTATGCTGTGGAACCTGCTGTTTGCGTTTCGCCCGATCCGGATGCGCACGCTCCAGCACGTCGACATCCTCAGCCTGGAAGACCTGTCGTTCGACAACTTCGACCGCGTCTTTTCATCGCGGCGCGGGCGCTTCTGGCGGCTGCTGCGCATCTCGCTGATTTACACCTTTGCGGGCAGCATCCTGGCCATCTTCATGGGGCTGGTTGCGGCGCTCATCGTGAAGGACAAATTCCCAGGCCGGAGCATCTTTCGCGGCATTCTGCTGTTCCCCTACATCGCGCCGATTGTGGCCGTGACGTTTATCTGGCAGGAACTGCTGGCGGCGACCACGTCCGGCTTCATCAACGAACTGCTGGTCAACGGCGGCGTCCTTGATCAATGCTGTACCGACGGCGGCCTGATCAGCCAAC
This sequence comes from Anaerolineae bacterium, assembly GCA_034437275.1. Taxonomy (GTDB): domain Bacteria; phylum Chloroflexota; class Anaerolineae; order Aggregatilineales; family Aggregatilineaceae; genus TC-15. Next base: position 26,819 of record DAOTUD010000095.1, on the reverse strand, counting down.
GTATCGATTTCCTACGCGATAAAGAATGGGCGCTGTATACCGTGATTCTGTTCCAGGGCTGGCGCTACTTCCCGTTCGCGTTCCTGTTTATCCTGGCCCGGATTCAGGCCATCCCCGACGAGCTGTACGAAGCCGCTAAAGTCGATGGCGCAGCACCCAGCCAGCGCCTGATGCACATCACGCTGCCCCAACTGCGGGCGGTGTTCGGCACGCTGTTCTTGCTGCGCTTCATCTGGACGTTCAACAAGTTTGAAGACATCTTTTTGCTCAACGGTGGAGCCGGCGACACCGAGGTGCTGCCCGTGCAAGTCTACGAATGGCTGTTCTCGCGCAAGGATGTAGGCGCATCGTCAGCCGTCGCGCTGGTGATGGCGGTCGTCCTCTTCCTGCTGGTCGGCATTTACTTCAAGTGGTTCCTGGTTGAGGAGGACTAACAATGGCTGCAACTCAAAACCAATATCGCTCAACGATCTTCAACAGCCGCGAGAAGTTCGAGACGGTGGCGGGAAACATCCTGCGCATCGTGCTGATCATCTTTTTCTTCCTGATCACCGCCTTTCCGTTCTACTGGATGATCAACCTGTCGGTGCGGCCCCGGCAGGATGTGCAGATCAATCCCACCAAAATGTACCCGACCATCGAACAGATTGAAGACATCCCCGAAACATTCGACGAGATCTGGAACACGTACAACTTCAAAACGTACGTGAGAAACAGCGTGCAGTTATCGACGCTGACTGTGCTTCTGACGCTGCTGTTCGCGATTCCGGGAGCCTATGCGGCGACCCGGCTGGACTTCAAGCTCAAAACGGTGATGAGTTGGGGCATCCTGCTGGTGTATATGTTCCCGGCCATCGTGATATCGATCCCGCTGTTCGTGGCGTATACCAAAGTGGGGCTGAGCGGCAAACTCAGCGGCATGGTGGTGCTGTATATGTCGGCCACGCTGCCAGTGTCGCTGTATATGCTGCGCAGCTACTTCACAACTATCCCGAAAGAACTGGAAGAAGCGGCGCTGATCGACGGCTGCACCCGGCTGCAGGCCATCATCCGCGTGACAATCCCGCTGTCGCTGCCGGCGATTGTGACGGTGGCGCTGTACGTATGGATGATCGCGTGGAACGAGTTTTTGTACGCGCTGTTGTTCCTGCTCGCCAAGCCGAATAACTGGACGCTGCCGCTGGGCTTGCAGCAGTTGAACAAGGCCCAGGAAGTCCCAATCACCTACCTGATGGCCGGATCGCTGGTGATCACGGTGCCGGTGATCATCATCTTCCTGGTGCTGGAACGCTTCCTGACCTCCGGGCTAACCGCCGGTGCGGTGAAAGGCTAACCCATGCCCGACAGCCCGGATATCACGATCGTGGTGCCGACCTACTGGGGCCGTGCCCAGGGTGAACCGGCACAACCCGGCGATCTGATTTTCGACCATCCCACGCCAGCAGATGGGGAGAGTACGCTGCCCCGTCTGCTGGACAGCCTGTACGCTGTGGATGCCGACAGTCCGCCCTTCGACGTGTTGATCCTGGTGGCAACCGTGCACCCCGGCCTGGATGCCGGCATACGCGCGCGGCTGCAACGTCTGCTGGCCCCCTACCGTGCCGCCCCCTTTGCGATCCGGCTGTGGGGACGGTCGGAACTGGACGCCTGGCGCGCTGCCTTGCCGACCGCGTTCCGCGAGGTCATCGAGCTGGACAACTACGCCCGCATCCGCAACAACCAGTTGCTGGTGCCACATGTCATGGACCGCCAGGTCGTGATCGCGCTGGACGATGACGAAATCGTGCCGCCCGATTACGCCAAGCAAGCCCTGCGCGTTGAGCAGCCGGGCGTGGCGGGCTTCTACGAAGACGCTGACGGCTCCGTTTTGCTGCCAGAACAGCCGCCAACGGGTAATCCCTACCTGGACAAAGCAACCATCATGAACGACGCCGCACGGACGCTCCTGGCCGCCGAGGGCGACAGTGTGCCGACGGTGGTCGCGTTTGGCGGCAACATGGTCTTCCGGCGCGACCTGTGGCGTAAGGTGCCGTTCGACCCGGGCATCACGCGCGGCGAAGACATTGACTACGTCTTGAATGCGCGGCTGGCGGGCTATACGTTCTGGCTGGACAAACACCTGCGTATCACGCACCTGCCGCCGCACCACTACGACACGCCGCCGTACATCAAGATGGCCGAGGACGTGCGCCGGTTCGTCTACGAGAGGCACAAGTTGGCCTTGCAGGACGACGCAATCATCAGCCAGGCCGACCTCGATCCCTATCCCGGCCAGCTGATCGCTGCCACGCCCGAGCAGATCATCGCGGCGTTGGAACACACCTACGATCCTGCGCTGCCCGAAGCCCCAGTCCCGGCAGCGGTGCTGGACCGCGCGCGCGAACATGCCCGCACTCACGCCCCGGCCTATGACCGATTCCGCCAGCGGTGGCAGGCGTTCCTCGACCACGTGGAGCAAAACGCCGACCTGCGCGCGCGGCTCACTGCCGTGTTCCGGCAGTAGCCATGTGGCCCGAGTGTGAGGGGGGCTAGTCGCTCCCGGCGACCGGCGGTTCGTCGATGGTGATAGCGGTGTTGTAATTGCGGAGTGTGATCGTCCAGGTGGTCGGCTCCTGGTTCTGGACGCCGGCGGGCAGCGGCTCGTGGAGGATGATCTGATCGACCCAGCGCTCCTCCGGCAGGATGTAGACATCGGCTGTAAGCTGGCCGGTTTGCGGCCCAATCAAGCCGAATGTCAGCGCATTAACTCCCGCTGCATCCATGTTGCCACGCAGATGATAGACTGTCAGACCGTCCAGGTCTCTGCGGCCCACCATCTCCAGGCCGCTCAGCGAGGTGAGCGCGTGGGCAAGACCGCTGTCGGGAGCCATCAGCGCCTGGGCCGAAAACTCTGGGATGAACTGCTCGCTGACCCACTGCTCGGAGCTCAGCACCATCATGTACTGGGTGTCGCCAATCGTCCGCAGTTCGATCGGGAACGGCATATCCTCGGCCTTGAATTCGGCTTTGGCCCGCAGACGATTTGGGGCCACATATTCGCCCTTGGCATATTGGAACGTAAGCTGCATATCCTCGAGATCGGCGATGGGCGCGACATGAATCTCGACGGGATAGCCCTGCACAGCGAGGTCCATGCGGAACGACGCGGCGTTCTGGACCTTCTGGGCCGCTGCTGCGAGCAGGGGACGTGCCGCAGGCAGTTCGCCCTCCTCATTGGCGTCACTGCCGCAACCGGCCAATACCAGGACAACCAGCAGCAGCGCCATCATTACGCCCCACACTACCCGATGCATATATTTCCCCTTCACAATACATCAGCACCTAGCACTAGAATCTACGCATAGCACGGGGAACAGGTTGCGCCACACGAGAGTAACCCCGACCAGATGATCATAACAGAGTCCAGCCGGGGTTACAGCGTGTATCAATGCGATGTGGCGTGATGTCTAGAACGCACGCGCGCGCGCCAGCACGTCGACCACGCTCGCCGCCAGATCGTAGCGTCCGAACGCGGGCATGATGTAGGTGCCCTGCGCTTGTTCCTTGATGCCCAGCAGCAGTTCTTGCGCAATGCGGACGCCCTCTTGCGCGGCATCGTCGCCCGCGTCTTCGATCCGCTGGCGGGTGCGCTCCGGGATGTCAATGCCCGGCACCTCGTTATGCAAAAAGCGCGCATGGCGCGTGCCATACAGCGGCAGCAGCCCGACCAACACTGGCAGCTCCAACGCCCCGTGCTCCGCCGCGTAAGCGTCCAGGAAACGCTCCAGCACGGCCACATCATACACCGGCTGGGTGAGCGCAAAGTCGGCCCCGGCGTTGATCTTTTTGTGCAGCAGTCGGACCTCGCGGTCCAGATCGTGCGTGTTGAGGTTCAGCGCGCAGCCCACAAAAAACGACGTCGGCTGGCCGATGGAGTTACCGGCCTGGTCGATCCCGGCGTTCAAGTTCTGCTTGATCAGCTTGATCAGGCTGGACGGCACGATATCGTGCGTGTCGAACGAATCGGGATAATCGCCAATGCGGGTCGGGTCGCCCATCACCACGAAGATATTGCGCACTTTGAGCGCATGCGCCGCCAGCAGGTCGCCCTGCACGCGCAGGATGTTACGCCCCCGCGTCGGGAAGTGCAGCACCGTCTCCACGCCGACATTATCCTGGATGAGGTGGCACACCGCCCAGGGACTCATCCGCATGCGGGCCATCGGGCTGTCGGAGACGTTGATGAAATCGACCCCAGACTCGCGCAGCAGTTCCACCGAGGCGATCACCTTCTGCGCAGTGAAGCTGCGCGGCGGCGGCATCTCGACCGTGACCACGAACTGCCCGGCGTCCAGCTTCTGCGCCAGTTCGGTCTGCTCCTCTGGCACATCGCTGATCACGTCCTCGGTCTGGTCTTTGATCGCGATGAGGGCCGGGTGCGAACGGTCGGGATCGTCCAACGCCTCGCGCATGGCCTGGATGTGCCCGGGCGTGGTGCCACAGCAGCCGCCGATCACACACGCGCCTACATCCTGAAACGCCAGCGCGTATTCGCCGAAGTAATCCGGTGTGGCAGCATACATCACTCGCCCCCCGATCATCTCCGGCCAGCCCGCATTCGGCATGATCGACAGGCAGTCGTCCGGCACCGCGCGGTGCATCAACTGCAAAATACGCAGCAGTTGCGCCGGGCCGCCGCTGCAGTTCACGCCCAATACATCCGCCCCGGTACCGTGCAGCGCGTGGGCCACCTGCGCCGGGGTATCGCCCAGCGGGGTGCGGTTATCGCGCGTAAACGTCATCTGCGCGATGATCGGAATATCGTCGCTGACCGACCGGGCGGCGCGCACCGCCGCCTTGATCTCGTACAGGTCGGTGAACGTCTCGAAGATCAGCAGATCGACCCCGGCCTCGATGAGCGTACCGGTCTGGACCTTGAACGCCTCGAACGCTTCTTCCGGCGTCACGCGGCCAAACGGGGCCAGGCGCACCCCCAACGGCCCGACCGATCCCGCGATGTACACGTTATCGCGGAACATGCCGTCCACCACCCGGCGCGCCAGTTCGACCCCCTTACGGTTGATCGCGGCGCACCGGTCCTGCATGTCACACTCGGCCAGCTTGTAGGTGTTGGCGCTGAAGGTGTTGGTCTCGATGATCTCCGCCCCGGCCTCGATGTATTCCCGGTGGATATCGGCCACCACTGCCGGCTCGGTCAGATTCAACAGGTCCCAACAGGTATCCAGCGGCAGATTCTGGCGGGCATGGAGCATGGTGCCCATCGCCCCATCGCCGAGAATAACCCCTTGTTCCAAACGTTTGCGAAACGATCTATCAGCCATGTGTGGTTTGATCCTTAAGCTTCTGCCAGTTGCTCAGCGCGCGAAACACCCACGCTGTAATACCTGGCGTCCGGATGGTGAACGACGATTGCCGCGGTGGACTGCTCCGGGACAAGCTGGTAGGCGGGCGTCAGCGACATGCCTAGCGTTTTCTCCGCGGGGAGCAGCCGGAACAACGTCACATGATCGTCCAGGTCGGGGCAGGCCGGGTACCCCCAGCTATAGCGTTTGCCCCGCTCAGTCGGGATGTCCAGTTCGCGGTTGATATAACGGTTCATATAGGTCGCGGTCGCCTCTGCCGTCTGGACTGCCAGCCCATGGAAGAAGTACGCCTCGGTGTACTTGTCGTCCGACTGCATGGTGTCAAACTTCGCAGTCGCCTGCTCGCCGACGGTCACAACCTGCAGCGGGCAGACGTCCACCCGGTCACCGCCCAGCGGCGCGAAGTAGTCCGCCAGGCACAGGTGATCGCCGGCGGGCTGGCGCGGGAAACTGAAGCGCTCGATCTCCTCCAGGCGGCCTTCCTCCGCGTACAGCACCGGGTCAAAGATCACCACGTCGTCCCCGCTGGCCTGGGCCGGGAAGTAGCCATACACGGCCTGTGGCACCAGCGATTTTTCGGCGAGCGCCGCCTGCTTCATGCGGGCCAGTCGTTCTTCGAACTCCCCTTCAAGCTGCTTCCATTCCTCGCCGCGTGTGTTCTTCGCGCCCCAACTCAGCCGGAACAACTCCGGTTTGTGGATGAAGGGGAACACCGCGTCCAGCGGAATGTCGCGCACGGTGCGCGTGCCCCAGAACGGCGGCGTCGGGATATCGGGCGCCGGGCCAACGGTTGACTTCTGGCCGGGTTTGCGCCGGTCACGGGCAGACGGGCGCTTCTTCCCGATCTCCTGGTACGCCTCGGCCATAACACTCTCCAGCAGCGCCGCGCGTTGGGGCGGATCGATGAGCTGATCCATCACGGCCAGGCCCTCGAACGCATCCTTGCAGTAGAACACCCCGGGCGCGTAGGGTTCGCCGGTGTCCTCCAGGAACAGGATGCGCCGCCCAAACGCCCGGTTGATCGCTGCCCCGCCGATCAACACCGGGAACTCCAGCCCACGCCGCGCCAGTTCGTTGATGATCAACGGCATCTGCTTGGACGTGCTGACCAGCAGCGCACTGAGGCCGATGGCGGTCGCGTTGTGCTCTACCGCCGCGTCGACAATGGTGTTAGCCGGGGTCTGCTTGCCCAGGTCGTGCACGGTGTACCCGTTGTTGGACAGGATGGTGCGCACCAGGTTTTTGCCGATATCATGCACATCGCCGTACACCGTCGCCAGCACGACCGTGCCCTTCGTGGTCCCTTCCTGCCGTTCCAGGAAGTTTTCGAGATACGCAACGGCTTTTTTCATGACCTCAGCGCTTTGCAGCACGAAGGGCAAAATCAACTCGCCCGCGCCGAACCTGTCGCCGACCTCCTTCATCGCCGGCAGCAGGACGTTGTTCAGCACGCTGACCGCGTCCTGATTTTCCAGGCAGCCGTCGATCAGGGCTTCGACGCCGTCCTTCTTGCGATGCACGATCTGCCAGTGCAGCGCCTCCTCCGGCGACATGCCCTCGGTCGGGTCCACCCGTTCGTCGCCGCTGACGGCGACCTCGTGCTTCTGGAAATACTGGATGTAGTCGGTCAGGACGTCGGGATGCTCGTTGAAGATCAGCGCGTTGGCCAGTTTGCGCTGGTCTTCGGGGATTTCGGCGTAGGGAGTGATGTGCGCCGGGTTGACGATAGCCATATCCAGGCCGGCCTCGACGGCATGATACAGGAAGACGCTGTTCAGCACGGCCCGCGCTGGGCGGCTGAGGCCGAAGCTCAGGTTGCTGACGCCCAGCGAGGTCAACACACCGGGGAACTCGGCCTTGATCAGTTTGATGCCCTCCAACGTCTGGATCGCGCTGTCGGCCATTTCCTGCTCGCCGGTCGCCAGCGTGAACGTCAGCGCATCGAAGATCAGGTCGTCGGGCGTCAGGCCGTACTCGTCGACCGCGATCCGGTATATCTTGCGGGCGGCTTCCAGCTTGCGCGCGGCGGTCTTGGTCATCCCCTCTTCATCGATGGTCAGCGCCACCACCGCCGCCCCGTGCTTGAGCGCAATCGGCAGCACTGTGTCGACCCGTTCGCGCCCATTCTCCAGGTTGATGCTGTTGATCAGGCCCCGGCCCGGGTACAGGCTGAGCGCGGCTTCGATCACATCAGCCTCGGTGCTATCGATCATCAGCGGGACCTCGACGCTCATCGACAGCTTCTTGACGAGAATCTTCATCTGCTCGACTTCGTCGTCACGCTCGGTCATCGCCACGCACACATCCAGGATGTGCGCCCCGGACTCGACCTGGTGCTGCGCCACTTCCAGAATGCCGTCGTAGTCATCGGCCAGCAGCAGGCGCTTGATCTTGCGGCTGCCCTGGCTGTTGACCCGTTCGCCGATCAGCGTCGGCGGCGGCGATTGGCGTAGTTCCATCGCGCGCATCCCACTCGACGCCGCTGGACTCGCTGCCGGCTCGCGCTCAAGCGGCTTGCGTTTGGACGTTGGTTCGCCCTTGACGTTCGCGATCAACTTTGCCAGGTGCTCCGGCGTCGTACCGCAGCAGCCTCCGACCACATTCACACCCCAATCGACGAACTCGCCGAGCATTTCGGCAAAGGGATCGGGCTTCATGGGGTACACCGCCTCACCTTCGACGTTGATGGGCAGCCCGGCGTTGGGCAGCACACTGATCGGTTTGGTGCTGTGCTCGGCCAGGTATTTCACCGGCTGGGCCATGTGTTCCGGCCCGGTAGAGCAGTTCAGCCCGATCACGTCAATCGGCAGCGCCTCGAGCGTGGTCAGTGCGCTGGCGATATCCGTCCCGAACAGCATCCGCCCGCTGGTATCCAGCGTGACCTGGACCTGCAGCGGAATCCGCACCCCGGCATCCTTGAAATAACGATGAATACCCACGACAATCGCGCGCACTTCCAGGATATCCTGGCTGGTTTCGACCAGCAGCACATCGGCGCCCCCCTCGATCAGCCCCTGCGCCTGCTCGTAGAACAGGTCGGCCAACTCGTCGAAGGTGATGTCGCTCAGGTCGGGATCGTCGGAACTGGGCAGCTTGCCGGATGGGCCAATGCTGCCCGCCACATAGCGCGGGATGCTGGTTTCTTTGGCGTAGCGGTCGGCCATGCGCCGCGCAATCTGAGCCGCCGCTGTGTTGATCGGAATAACCTGATCCCCCAGGCCATACTCGCCCAGCGTGAGGTGATTGCCGCGAAAGGTATTGGTTTCGATCACCTCGCTGCCGACTTCCAGAAACGACGCATGGATTTCTTCGATGATATCCGGGCGCGTGATCACCAGATAGTCGTTACACCCCTCATATTGTGTACCGCCAAAGTCATCCGGGGTCAGCTCATAGCGTTGGATGCTGGTACCCATCGCCCCATCGTAGATCAACACGTGATCGGCGATAGCATCTAAATAGCGACGGTTGGTGAAAGCAGTTTGGTGTGTGGTCATATACAATCCTCGTTTCTGGAGTGAACAGACACATAAACGCCCCTCGTGTTGAGGGGCGTGGCATGACAACCAGTTGACTACCCCTCATCTTCCAGATAAATTCTGCCGGAATTAGCACCGTTCCGGCACGAATGCCGGAGGTTGCCGCGGTGTCATAGGGCCGTTCCCTCGACCGCTCTGGATGAGGTTGATTAGTGCTGATGTTAACATAAGTTGAGAGTGAGTGTCAAAAATTATTGAGTATAATACAGCTTCGATATAGGCAAAGGAGAGAAAACATGCACATCAACATCGCGCTGCTGGGTTATGGCAATGTGGCGCGCGCACTGGCCCGGCTGCTGCTGCGCAAAGCGGAAACCCTACAACACGACTACGATCTGACCTTCAGCATCACCGGCATCGCCACCCGTTCGCGCGGCTACGCCATCAACCCCGCCGGGCTGGACCTGGCGCACGCACTGGAGGTTGTCGACGCGGGCGACAGCCTGAACCAACTCCACCAAGGCGACCCCATCGACGACACCCTGGCCTTCATCGACGCTTGCCCGGCGGACGTGGTGATGGAGGCCACCTGGCTCGATCCGCAAACCGGGCAGCCGGCGACGGATTACGTGCGCGCTGCCTTGCAGGCCGGGCAGCATGTGGTCACGGCCAATAAAGGTCCGGTGGCCTTCGCCTACCACGAGCTGCGCGCACTGGCCCGGCAGCAAAACCTGGGCTTCTTCTTCGAGAGCACCGTCATGGATGGCGCGCCGATCCTGGGGATTGGCCGGGAGGCCCTGCTGGCCACGACCGCCACCCGCATTCGCGGCATTCTCAACAGTACGACCAACTACATCCTGACCAGCCTGGAACAGGGCACTGCGTTTGAGGACGCCGTCAAGAAAACGCAGGCGATGGGCATCGCCGAGGCCGACCCGACGAACGACATCGAAGGCTGGGACGCCGCTGTGAAGGTCGTCGTGCTGGCGAATGTGCTGATGGGCGCCGACCTGCGACCCAGCGACGTCGACCGCACCGGGATCACAGCCGTCACCCCTTCAGACGCGCGAAAGGCGGTTCAGAACGGGGAGCACATCAAGCTGCTGTGCGAGGCCGTACGCGAAGATGACACGGTCGCGGTCAGTGTGCGCCCGACCCGGCTGCCGTTCTTCGATCCGCTGAGCCAGGTCACGCAGACCAGCAGCGCTGTCACCATCGAAACCGACACCCTGCACCGCCTGACGCTGATCGAGGGCGACACCGATCCCGACACGACCGCCTACGGCATGCTGGTTGATATGATCAATATTGCACGCGGGCGTTATCAATAGCGCCCACAGGATGCTATACTACTAGCGTTGGCTTTCTTTTGCGCCATAGGACGGGTTCGATGAATCAGAGCGATCAAAATCATGTTAACCAGCTTACCTCCCCTTACAGCCCCTTTGATGCGCCCCAGCTTCCGCTGGACTTCAGCGACTACCTGTCGCTGCTCTGGCGAATCGACCGGCACGCCGCGCACAGTAACCTGGTGCATTACTATACGCAGTGCGCCCAGTCGCTGGCGTCGGCCTTCCGTTTTGAGCATAAGAGCCTGGGGCGCATGGCGAAAACAACGGCACCGGGCAAGCTGTACGTCTCGTTGAGCAATGTGCCGTTCCGCGAAACCGGGCGACTGATGGATGCCTCGGCGCGCAAAGCGGCCATCGACCAGCTTGTCAGGCTGCGCGATGACGTGCTGTCGATTGGCGCATACCAGCACGACTGGGTGGTAGGCTGGCCGGGCAGCGGGGTGCTAGACCCAGAACTGCGCGAGCGCATTTTCGCCACGCTGTTTACCGCGCTGCGCAGCCAATACACTCACTTTGGACGGCTGCTGCTGGTGATCGACATCGTCCTGCAGGAGCTGCTGATGGGCACGCGGCAAGGGGCAGAATTTTCGTTGGGCACGCTCATCGAGCGTTATGGATTCCCGGACCCCGAAGATCACGCGGTCCGGGCGCTGTATCGCGGCGAGGCCGGTGACTGGTAACCCTAGCCGAGATGCTTGTACAGATAGCACACTGGCTCCGGACCATTGCCCAGATTTAACTCAATCGTGCGTCCGTCCATAAAGCCCAAGCGCCGGTACAGCGCCAGCGCGCGCGGGTTGGAGAGCGCCGCGCCAATTTCGAGCGCCTCGACCCCCATGCACGCCGCTTTGTTGGTCAGATAGGTGATGATGGCGGTGCCAATGCCCTGCCCGCGATAGGCTGCGTTGACAAACAGATCGCTGATCTCGGCGGCACGGGGCCACAAGGTGAGCAAGCCAAAACCACACAGCGTGTGGTGCCACAACGCCACCACCCCCAGCCCGCGCTGGTTAAAGGCCAGCTTTTGCGTGCGCTGCAGCAGATGGATTACATTTTCCCTGGTGCGCTGCACCCAGCACATCTCGTGCAGCGCCTCAGCATCGGATAAATGGACCGGTCGAATCGTAATTGGCGTATTATTGGACATAACAGGTAGCCCCATGACACAAAATATATATACCATCTATATTCGCACAGGTGACGACACGCTGGCCGGAACCGACAGCAACGTGTTTCTCCAACTCTTCGGTACTGCCGGCCACACGGACGAAATTCATCTGCCCGCCCAGGACCTTTTTTCTTTCGAAACCGGTGGCACCGATAAGTATATCCTGGAGGTGCCCGATTTGGGAGACCTGACACGCTGCTGCCTGCGCCAGGACGCCAGCGAAGCCGGGCCTTCTTCCGGCTGGCAGGTGAAGGATGTGCGCGTGGAGGACGACGAAACCGACCGGGCCTGGACCTTCACGTTTGACTGCTGGCTCGGCCAGGAAGAAGCCGGTACCTTGAGCAAGTGCATCGATCACTAAGCCGCGTGCCCGCCTGCCTGATGGCAGCACAGCTAAACTTATTGTAGGTCAATTTAGCGAACTTTGCGCGCTGGCAGTTTTTTCGCTAAGCTGTCGGGTGAGCTTATCACAATCGAGGAGAGACAGCATGTCCGGGCATCGCCCTTGGCATTTTCTTATTCTGGTGTTGATTCTTTCCGCCTTTGCCTGCAACCTATCGACTGCCCCCGCTGACGACGCGACCAGTGAGCCGGTCGGCGCCGCGCCGCTGGTGCTGCTGCTGGCTCCCGTCTCCGATAGTGTGTACACCAGCGGAACCGAAGTGCAGTTCCGCGCACTTGCCGAAGACCAGCCGGTCGGCGTGGCCTATATCGAATTCCGCGTCGATGGCTTTCCGGCGGGGCGCGTCGACGCCGACCAGGGCAGCCAACCCTACCTCGAAGCGCAGGTATCGTGGGTGGCCGAAGGCAGCACCAAGCGCATGGTCACTGCCGAAGCGTACCGGCCCGATGGCTCGTCTCTGGGCCAGAGCGAAACCGTGATCGAGGTCATTGCGGGCAACAGCCAGACGCAGTCCCTGGTAACGCTGTTGACGCCAGCCAGTGGCAGCGTGTACGCCGAGGGCACCGAAGTCAAGTTTCATGTGGTGGCCCAGGCTCCCCAGGGCGGCGTCAAACGGGTTGAATTCCGGGTTGATAACGTCCCGGTGGCGGAATACCAATCCGACCAGCCGGAGGGACAGCCTGTGCTGGATACGATGGCGCTGTGGGCGGCTGCCGGCCAGCAGGCGCACCTGGTCACCGCCGAAGCCTTCCGGCCCGATGGCACCTCGTTGGGCCAAAGCGAAATGGTGTTCGAGGTAGTCGCCAACCCCTTCGCGCCCCCAGCAACCCCGAACGCACCCGCCGACACGGCAGACGATGCGCCGCAAGACCCACCGGCGGCTGTGGCGTCCGACGGGCCAACCGTGCGGATCAACACCGACGCCGGGCTGAACGTCCGGCAGGGGCCGGGCACCGGCTACGAGTCCATTGGCTCGCTGCCCAACGGCGAGCAAGTCGTGGTCTTGGGACGCAGCGCTGCGCTGGATGACGCCAATAACTGGTGGGCCATCGATTACGACGGGCAGCAGGGCTGGGTCCTCGCCTCGCTGACGGTACCAGAAGGTGATGTCAGCCAGGTACCGCTGGTCGAAGCGCCCTAAAACTGGTAACCGAGGCCATCCCCCAGCACCGCCGGGTCGATCGGCACCTGCGGAATAATCACCAGCACATCTGGGGCCACGCGATGCACGCTGTGCGGCGCGCCTGAGGCAGCGAATGCCTGCTCGAAGGGCGTGTTGTGCTGGCCGGGCAGAATCACCTCGACGAACGCGACGCGGTCCGCCCGCTGAATCTCCAGCGGCACTTCCGGAAAGCGCACGCTCCCCTTCGCCCCGTAAATGTCGTACCAATCAGCGGCTAGAATACGCTCGTCCGTTTCGAACATCAGTACCTGCGCCACCCCGACATCTGTCCACACATGGCGAATACCGCGCGCGTCCAGGAAATCGATTAACGGCTGGAGCGTGGATGGTTGGCGCGTGTAGTACGGGGACACAAACACCTGATCGGTGTTGATGCGTGTCGCGCCAAGCAGGTTCAGCCCGATCACGCTCGTCACCATCGCCGCTGCCGGGTAACGCAGCACCCCGCGCCAGCGCGCCAGCGCCATGCACAACGCCGCCACGCCCACCGGCAGCACGCTGTGCAGCATCAGCACATAGCGCCCGGTGGCGTCGAAGCCGAATTCGTTGAGGGCGTGATTCCCGTACCCGCTGGCGACATAGATCACCGGCAGCCCCACCGCGAACACGCCCACCATCACGCGGGTGGCGTGCCGGGAGTCGTCCCAGGGACCCCGCCATGTCCAGGCGATCAGCCCGATCAATCCCGCCTCGTAGACAATTTGCAGCCACCAGATCGCGGGCCAGCTCAGCAAGTGCCACGCTGGATCGCCGCTCACCAGACGCGGGGCCAGGTCATAATTCAGATGATCCAGTACAGGCCACAGATTGCCCCAGGTATCGCCCTGGTCGTTGAGGAAGTAGCGGAAGGTGGCGAAATCATGCGCCAGATTGTACGCCCAAAACGGCCAGCTTCCCGCCAGGAAAGCCAGCAGCGCCGTCCACCACCGGCGAACCAGCAGCGCACGCCCCCGCCACAGCACCACCAGGATCGGCAAACCGTAGAACACGCACAGCCACGACACCCAAAATGCCAGTCCGCCCACAAACGCCAGCGCGACCCACGCCCGGCGGCGACGGATCGCCGGCTGCACCGGGTCGAGCGCGTAGCTCGCCGCGATCAGTGCCAGGTTGCCGAGCAGCAGCGTCTCCGCCGTCGCGCCCCAGGCTTTCATCCCGACCACCAGCAAGTACGCTGGCGCAAACGCCGCCAGCAGCGCGCTCAGCACGCCGACGCGCCGGTCGAAGGCCCGCCAGCCAAGCCAGCCGGTCGTGAGCACATACAGACCCGCCAGCAGCCAGGGCACGACCTTGAGCGTGACCGCATTCGCGCCAAACACCGCGAACAGCGGCGCGATCAGGTACGACTCCAGCGCCGCGAGATACGGCTGGCCGGGATGGAACACCGGCCACGCCCCGCGCAGAATACGCCGGACTTGCAGCCCGACCATCGCTTCGTCGTAGTCATAGCGCCAGCCGGCCTCGACGAGCAGGGTCAGGCGGAGTGCTAATCCTGCTGCGGCCAGCAGCACGATCAGCCGGGCAACTTTCATTCGTCGGTCACCACAAAGGACTTGGTATTGATCGGGGTGTCGCGCTCACCAATATACAGCCGAATTTCGTATTCGCCCGGCAGAAAACCATTGTTATCCCCAAAGAAGAAGAACCCCTCGCCTTTTGACTCCAGCTCCCACAGGTAGTGTTTCTCCTCGATGAGTTCTCCCTCATAGTAGAGGTTGAGCCGCCACAATGCGCCTTTCGTCATCCGGTTGAAGCTGACAAACAGGTAAATGCGGGGGGTGCCACTGCCAAACTCGTCACGCGGATCAATCGGCGTGTAGGCATCCGAGATCTGGTCATCAAGCGCCGTGATCGTGATCATCGCGTTCGACGCCGGGGTCACACTCGACACCAGGGGCCGGGCGGTGAACATCGGCGTAAAGGTCGGGAACGCAGTTTGTGTCGGCAGACCGGCAGGCGTCGCCGTCACGACGACGGTGATCACGACCGGGTTGGCAGTCGGCTGCGGTGTGAGCGTTGCCGCTGTCGTTGGGGCAGACGTGGCGGCGGGTGGGGTTGTCGCCACTGGGGCCGGGCTGGGCAGCGACGTATCGGATGGCGCGGGCGCGGCATCCGCCGGCGGGGCAGCGGTCGTCGGGCGCAGCGTCGGCGAGGGGACCGTCGCCGTCGGACCTCCGGCATCAGCGTCGGGGGGCGGGGTCGATGATGGGGCGCTGCCATCCGCACGGGGCGTGGCCGAGGCGGCCAGGTCCTGGCCAGAGGACGCGACCTCGGTCGGCGAGGTGGATGGGCTTTCGGCGTCCTCGGCCACCCACATCGTGATCAGCGTCGCCGAGCATGACAGCCCGCCGATGATAAACAGCACAAAAGCAGCCACGAACAGTCGCCAGCCGCGCTGCCCGGCTTCCCGGCGGCGTCGCCAGAACACGTCCTTACGACTGCGCCGGAAGAGCCGCAGCGAAGCTAGCAACAGCAGCAGCGCCAACCCAAAAATCGCGCTGGTGATGGTGATAAGAATGTCTTGCATAGTTTCTGGCATAGCCGTCTTTCCCGCGCGAATTATAACAATTTTTGCCCTTGCCAAACAGGCAGAGCTTCACTATAATGTTGGGCGTGATGGGTCGTTAGCTCAGTTGGCTAGAGCGCGTCGTTGACATCGACGAGGTCACAAGTTCAAGTCTTGTACGACCCACCTGGAGGCCACTCTTACCGAGTGGCCTCGTTTGTTTGGGGGAGGTTTAGGATGACGGAAAACTCGGACACTGTTGCCCGGCCCCAGTAAGCTGCTCGACCAGATCGGCGCGGATCCAGCCTTCGATCTGCGAGTCGCCGATCTGGAAGCGGACCCCATACCACAACTGGTTATCGTTTTCCCCTAGCCGCTGTTCCATCACATCCAACACCTGCCCCTGCGTGACCGTGTAGATGCGCTCCGAACTCAGGGTCGGCGCCGCGCGGACATTGACGCCCTGCTGCTGGATGAACACGTTACACAGGATCGCCGGTGTAGGGGTGATGCTGGGCGTGTAGGTATGCGTCGGGGTGGCGGTGTGCGTCGGCGTCGGCGTATAGGTATAGGTCGGCGTCGGTGTGTAGGTAGCCGTCGGCGTGCTGGTCGACGTAGGGGTCGGTGTCGAGGTGTAGGTGTTGGACGGTGTCGGCGTGATGGACGGAGTGAGCGTCATTGACGGGGTCGGCGAAACGGACGGCGTCAGGGTAAGCGTCGGGGTGAGTGTGGGCGTCAGCGTGAGCGTCGGTGTCAGGGTAAGCGTCGGCGTCGCGGATGGCAGCGGGGTCGTGGTCGGCGTATCGGTGGGGGGATTAAAGATCGGGTTCCAGATATCGTTTTCGATGGTATCTCGCATCGCAAACCCAATCGACCCCACAATCGTCAGCATAACCACGCCGACGATCCCCCAGATCGCATAGCGCTGCCGCCGCATCTGCCGCACGCTTTCTTCCAGCCGCAGAATTTCGGTGCGCCGCCCCAGAATACGAAACGGTTCTTCCTTACACATATCCAGCCAGCGCTGCGCGGTGGCGTAGTCGCCATGATCGAGCGCGTATTCCGCCCGTTCCAGGTGACGCATCAGCAGATCGGACACGATCATCCGGTAGCGGGGGTCCTGGGCGTAGTTGCGCAGCCTGCTGAGCATGGTGCGCGCCTGGCTGAGTTCGTTCTCATAGTTCTGCGCGATCAACGCCGAGGCGCGCTCGATCACGTGGCGCGCTTCGGCCATTCCGGCCTCGCTCTGGCGCGCACGCTGGAGCAGATTGTTGATCTCTTCATCGCCGGGAGCCAGTTCAGCGGCAGTTTGCAGCGCCCGCACGGCTTCACTCGTCAGCCGCAGCCGTTCCTCCAGGACCGTCACCGAGTCGGTGCGGGCCAGCGCCGACTGGGCCTGGCTGTATAACTGGGCGGTGATGTGGTCGACCCGATCCTCGATCTCCTGCACAAGCTGCCGCAATCGCTCGCTGCCGGGCAGCAGTTGGCGCAGGCTGGCCAGCATGTTCAGCAATTCCTGCAGCGACCGGGCGCGCTCGCTCAGCGAGCCGCTGGTCATGTTGAGCTGCACGGTGGCCTGGTCGAACTGCTGGCGCACGCGCTGCACCAGCTCGATCCGGTCCTGGGCCAGCGGATCGTTGGGCACCACACGCAGCGCACCCTCATATTTTTGGAGCGCATTGTCCCAGTCGTCCGCCGCCAGCAGCCGGTCACCTTCCGCCAGCAGTTCGCGCGCCAGCGCCAGGTCCTGGATATCGAGCAGCGCCTGCTCGACATCCTTCCAACTGGTGATCCCGCTGCGGGCGGCCAGATCGCGCGCTTCGCGGTACAGACGCTCGGCCTCGTCATAATTCCCGGCGCGCACCAGCGAATTGGCGCGGTTGTAGGCCACTCGCGCATCGAACGGGATGCGATGGTCGGGCACCACCCCGCGCAGCAAATTATCCTCGGCCTTTTGCCGGTAATCCTGCGCCTGGGCGTTGTCCGGGTCCGGGGCCAGGATGCGGTTCGCCAGATCAATCGCCCGCTGGTAATCCCCAGAATAGTACGCCTGCGATGTATCGGAGATCAGTTGGCTGATGTCGGCCTCCGGCGGCGGGGGCGGAGCTGGCTCATCTGGCTGATCGGCGGAGACCGGTGACTCGGCAGGCGGGCGGTCTTCGCGCCCGGCTCCCAGCGCAGACGGGGACTGCTCGTCCATTTCCAATCCGTAGCGCTCGATCAAACCTTGCACCTTCAGATTAAGCTGGGGGCTGCGCGCGGCTGCCTGCTGGAGTAGTTCATGCGTCTCCGGGTTGTCCGGATCATGATCCAGGGCTTCCGCCAGGATATCGACCGCCTCGTCCAGATCGCCTTCGTCGCCTGCGATCTCGATGCGAATCCGGGCACGGCGCAGCAGGCCGCGCACGGTGGCTGCTTCGGGCGAAGATGGCGCACTCCGCCGCGCCAATTCGGCGAACAGGTTGCGCGCCTCCTCCTCGTAAGGCGTATTTTTGCTCTGGGCCAGCAGCAGCCGCGCCTCACTCTCCAACTGGGCGATCTGGCTGGCGGTGGCGCTGGCAGGCAGTGCTTCCAATTCCTGGCGTAAAATATCAAGTTGTTGTTTCAGGTCAGCCATGCGGCCTCCTCCGTTTATGATCGAAAAATGTGCCCAAAGCCGGCGGGGGGAGCCTCATACCCAGCACATCACGGGATCACCCGGTGATTCAGCGCTTCATTGATCTGGGCCAGCAGGCGGCGCAGTTCGGCTTCCATATCCTCATTGATGTCGTCCAGGATCACGGCTTCGAGCAGGTGTTCGCGCGCGGTACGCAGGGCTTCCTGCCCCTCCCGCAGTTGGAACAAGCCGGTGCGCACCCGTTCGCGCGCCTGGCGCAGCGCCGGCAAGGTGTGAATGCCGGGCAATTCCCAGCCGTGTCGCCCGGCCACCCGCTTGAGGTCAGCGATAAACTCCTGGGTGGTTGCGATCTCCTGGTGGGCACCCTGCTGGAGCAAAGCCTGCAGGCTGTCGCTCAATGACGGCTCGATGCCAAAATCCAGGTGATCAACTTCGGCATAGCGCTGTTCGACCTCGGCTTGCGAGGCGGGCTGCGGGCGCAGCGAGCCTTTTTGCGGCGAGAGGCCCGTAAACACCGAGTACAGAATGCCCACGCACAGGTTATGGATGTCCTGGTTAAAGGATTGATCCATCGTATGCGATCCCGATTCGACAAATTTTGAGCTGTTCAAATCGATGATCCGCAGCGTTTGCCCATCCCAATACACGTGTTCCAGCTTGTGATCCAGATAGACGATCTGCTGGCGATGCGCCTGGTCCAAGAACTGCGCAAACTGCATCGCCAGATCGATCCCCTCCTCGGTGGGAAGTCGCCGCCGCCCGTTGGCGGAATTTGGCTTCATCAAATAGAACAGGCTGTGATGCCGGGGCAGCAGTTCCAGCGCCAGATACGGTCGCCAGTGCTCGGCAATGTAGGCATACAGGTTTTCGCGGAACGCGGCAGTGTTGGTCTCAAACGACACGAGCTCGCCCCCGTCGGGACGTTCGCCCGGGGCCGAGACGTACCCGCAGTCGTACAACCGGACCATCGCCGGGCTGGTTGCCAGCCGGGCCAGCAGATCCGCCTCGTTGATGAAGGCGCGCGCTTCCCAACGCGGCATGCCATCCGGCGATAAATGCTCGGGGCGCATCACCTTAAAAGCAACAACGCGATCATCGTTGAGATTTTCCGCTTCCAACACACGAGCATAATGCCCGGGCGCGAACGTGTCGATGTAGTTTCCGATACGATAAAAATTGTCCAACGCCGTCCGCATGGTCTTCCTTTCTTATGGCAGTTCGCTGCCCGAATCAATATCATACACGATGTCAAATTCGCTGATTTCCACCACAACATCCTGCCCAGTGACCAGTAGCACCAGCGTCAACGGTTCGCCTCGCGGAAAGCGGATCGTCACCGACTCGGCCAGCAGTTGGTCGTTGACGTAAAAGCCCAACACCGCCGAGCCGACGCGACGCACCGACAGCCTGATCTGCGGGTCTGGCAGCGGCAGCTCGGTCCGGGCGCGGAAGTTGCCGTTGCGGTTCATGCCCAGTTCCACCAGGCTGCGATCCACAAACTGCACCTGCCCGATCACCTGCTGCCCGTTGGTGTTTTCGGCCCCCAGCCCAAACGCGACATCCCCGGCATCCAGCGCCGCCTGGCCATCGACCAGCGTCATAGTCGCATCAGCCCGCATAAAGGCGCTGGCCGCCCCCGGTTCGAGCAGCGTGTCGAGGATCGCCGGCGAAAGCTTGATCGTAAGCGTATTATCGGGAATGTCAACCGTCGATACTTCCCAGACATCGCCATCGCCGCGTCTAAGCGCGTCAGCGGGCCACACACGCTGATCGGCAGGCAGCGCCGCCACCTCTGCCACCAGATCAGGGGGCGCGGCGGGGACCGGCGTCGCCGGTGCAGCGACCGTCGCCGTGACCGCTGGAGTCGGGACGGCAGTGGTGGGCAGCGGGACCGCCGTCGTGGGAACCGGTGATGGCGTGGGGGGCACAGCGGTCGCGGTAGGCGGCACCGGGGTGGACGTGGCCGGTTCGGCGGTGGGCGTCAACGGGGCCAGCGTCTTGTCACCGGCGGGCACGCCGCTGGCCCCGGATGCGCGCGCGCTGGGCGTGGCTTCCACTGCTGAGGCGGGGTTGCCCGGGCTGCCGGAACTGCCGGGATTGTCGCCGTTCTCGCCGCTGTTGGCCGCAATCCGCCACACGCCAAACGCCACCGCCGCCACCAGCAGCAATAACGCCAGCGGGATGATCCAGTTCCAGGGCAGTTCATCTTCGATGACCGGTTCGGCCTCGGCTTCCGGCTCAAACGTCTTGTCTTCCTCCACGTAGGTTACCTGGTGCTCACCGCCCTGGGATTCGATATCGATCACATCATCTTCGGCAGTATCGACCGGCAATTGCTCGATCACGCTCTCCCAGTGGCGAAAACGCGGATACAGCGGGTGCTTGGTGATGAACAACGAGGAAAAATGCCGGCTGAATGCAGCGAGCTTTTCGCGCCGGGTATAACGCTGCGAGACATACGTTTCCAGCATCGCCTCGTACATATCGTCCCACTGGCGGACCTGGTGCGCATAGTCCGGCCCCAGCTTCTCCAGTGTGAGCGTCACAATCTGCTTGTGCGCCTCGCCCATCGCGGGATCGGGATCGTCGCTGGTCGAGAGCGCGCCCTGCTCCAGCGTCAGCCGGGCCTGTCGCAGTTCCTCGGCGGTATCCCGCAGCTCGGCGAGCCACGCGCGGAACGAATCAATCCGCAAATCGGCGACCTGCGCCGCCGTTCGGATGTTGTCTGTCGCCATGTTGAGCGACTGCACAGCCGTCTGGAAGTCCCCATCGGACCAGCTCTGCAAAGCGTCCTGGATGGTCTGCACGGCCTGCTGCACCCCGGACAGCACTTCCCCCGCCAACGGCGCGTTCAACGCCTGGCGCACCGCGTCCAGGTCTTCCGGATCGGACACGTTGTTGAGCGCCTGCTCGGCGGTGAGCACCAGGCGGCGGGCAGTCAGCGTGTGGTCCAGCTTCTTATAAGCCGGATGGACCGAGGCGTCGTCGAAGGCTTTGGCCGCGACATCACGCCAGAATTCGGCCTCGTCAAGTTCGCCGTCCAGCAGCGCGAGGATGCCGCGCAGCACATAATGCATGAACAGCGCCCGCCAGCCGGCGCTGCTGCTCTCCCGCATGTAGGCGACAATGCCCCGGCTCATCGCGCGTAAGTAGGTCGCCGTATTGGGCATCTGTTGGGCGAACGTCTGGCGCTCCTGCTCCTCCTCGGCCAGCAGAATCGCCAGCGCCTCGGTTTCCGCCTGGTCACTGCGCTCAACATCATACGGGCCGCCCGCCGTCAGCCATTCCTCCAGCAGTTCGCCCAGGCGCTGCAAGCGACTGGCGGCGAGGCGTTCACCGTCGGTCGTGGCGTGCTGGTGGGCACGCTTGCCCTGCTCGATGGCGTTGGCGCTTTGGCCACGATCCCAGGCTTTCCAGCCGTCGATCAGCGCATCGGCCAGGGCTTCACGCGGGCTGTAGCGTTCGACAAACGGCGCATCGGCCAGATTCGTCGCCAGCGTCCCGAACCACGCCGCCAGCGATTCGTTAAAGGGCCGGATCATGTCCGCCGTGCGGCGCAGCAGGTCGCTGGTTGGCTCGCGGCGGCCTAACGCCAGGTAGTTCATGATCGTGATCCAGTTTTCGCCCGCGTGCTGGACGGCTTGCGCCGCGGCGTGCAGCTTCTCATCGGCCAGATCGTGCAGATAGGGCTGCAAGAAGTCCTGCACATCCACGAACCATTCCGCCAGATTCGCACCATCGCTGCGCGGTTTGAACTGCCCCACCGCCAGCACCGCCTGATGCACTTCGTCGAAGTAATCATGCAGCAGGTCGAAGTGCGGCGCGGTCGGGTCAATGGCCGAAGCCTCGTGCAGCAGGTCCCCGGCGTGCGAGGGATCGCTGTAGACATGCTGCCCGACCATGTCGAGTTTTTGAGCGACGGCCTGGGCCGCGTATTGGGCGCGAATCGCCGCCGCTAGCGTGGCTTCTTGCTCATGCGCCGGGCGCAGGCTGGCGGTCGTTTCGAGCATCTCCTCCAGGCGATTGAGCATCGAAGCAACCTGCTGGTAGATCACTTGCAGCCCGGTCAGGCCGGACAGCGGCGGCCCGTCCAACTGCTCCTGCACCGCGTCGAGTTGTTCGGTCAGGGAATCCGCTTCACTTTCCAGGTCGCGCCGCAAGCGCACCAGATGCGGGCGCAGCAGCGTGACTTCGGGCACCAGGGTCGCCAACTGCTCAGCCAGCAGCCACTGCGCACGCCGGGCTTTACTGCGCGCCTCCGCTGTGGTGAGCAGCGTCTGGCCTGCCGCCACATGCTGCCCCTCGAACAGCAAATCGAGCGCCGGCATAAACCCGTCCGGAGGCGGGGAAACTTGCATATCTTCCAGCGTGCTCGCCGCTTCGATCAAGAACCGGATCAGGGCCTCGTTGGCTGGACCGGCTTTGGGCAGCAGATCGTTGAGCAGGGACAGCGCGCGCGGCCAGTTGCCACTCTCCAGATAAATGCGGATCGCATCCAGGTCGGCCTGCACCTCGATTTGCTGCAAGTACGAGTCGATCTCGCGCTGGAGCTTGGCGGCCTCAGGATAACCAGGGTCCATGACCAATGCTTCGTCCAGTATCGCGGCCAGGTCGGCGAGTTCTTCCTGGCTGGCCGTGCTGCGCACCCGTCGCCGCACGCGCCCCACGATCTCATTGCGCTCTCTTTCAAGCGGCTGGCGATACTCCGCCAATGCCTGCCGCAGTTCGTTGATCGTGCCGTAGCGCCGCCGGGGATCGTGGTGCACGGCGCGCGTCAGGATGGCTTGCAGCCGGGCCGGGATGCGTTCGGCATCCGGGCCGAAGTTGACGAAAAAGGTCTCCTGGTCGTCGGATGTCTCGGTCAGCAGCCGGTTACCGCCGGTCAGGATGAAGTACAACAACTCGCCGCACTGGTAGATGTCGGAGCCGCGCGTGGCGGTCGGCAGCGCCCCTGGTTCGTCGGTGAATACGGCGTTCCCCCAGTCGATGACCTTCAACTGGTACGTTTCCCGGTTCCAGAACAAATGCTTGGCGTCGACATCGTTATAGAGAATCTGCTTGTCGTGGGCCGCCGCCAGCAGGTCGAGCAGATGGTCCATGATGACCAGCGCTTCGAGTTCGGGCAGGTACTCGCCATGCTCGGCCAGTTCCAGCACCATGTCCTCGACGATCTGACCTTCTGCCAGGTCCATCACGATGTACTCGTGGGTGTGCCCTCCCACCCGGAACGTACCGCTGCCGCGCAGTTCGGTGAGCACAGGATGCCCCGCCAGGCGTTCCAACGCCTGCTTTTCGTTACGGATGCTTACCTCCTGCCCGGCGCGCATGGGCGGCGCGTCCTGAGATGCCGGACGCTTGATCACCACCGGGCGGTTGTCATCCTGGGTATCATAAGCATGGAGCGTTTCGCCGGACCGTCCGCGTGGATAAATATAGTCACAGCGATACCGGTTATCGAATAAGCTCTCCGTGCGGCGACCTGAAGACATACAATACTCCTAAATACCGACATGACGCAGCGCCCCCTATTGTACGCAGCTAGAGGACGGAATACCAAAAAACTTGCGCGCTTTTCACATTATGGTTTGGCATCACCATGCGCGGTCCAGCCAGGCAATTGTTCGGCAGCGGACAGCACCAGCAGCAGGACATGCCACAGCCCATCTGCCAGCGGCCCCAACTCGACATACTCGTCCGTGCGGTGCGCGTTAGCCCCCTCGGTGATGCCGACCGTCACCGCCGGCAGCCCGGCAGCCAGCAGCACATTCGCATCGGTGCTGCCGCTTTTGTGCAGGGCCGGGCGGGGGATCGTCGCCAAGGCGTGCGTGGCCAGTTGGACCAGCGGATGCTCCACCGGAATCCGTCCGGCGGGCCGGTCACCCACCACCTCGACCGCCCAGGACAACCGGGGGCGCTTGACCACCGCGACCGCATCCCGCACCTGCTGCTCCAACGCTGCGAGCGTGTGTGTGGCTTCGGAGCGCAGGTCCAGGTAAAGCTCGGCCTGAGTCGCAATGCTGTTAATCGACCGTCCTCCGTTGATCAGCCCGATGTTGTACGTCGTGCGCGGATCGGAAGGCACATCCAGCGCCGTGATCCGCGCGCCGAGTTCGACCAGGGCATGAATCGCGCTCGGCTGGCCGAAATTCAGCCAGCTATGGCCGCCGGGGGCCGTACAGGTGATATGCAGGCGGCGCACCGCGATCCCGGCGTGGTAGATATGGCCCAGCGCCATCCCCTCCAGCACAATCGCCGCCCCCAGCCGATCACCTAAACGCTCCCACACCGCCCGCATCCCGCCGAGATCGCCCAGCCCTTCCTCGCGGCTGTTGGCCACAAACCAGATATCGACCGGCGGACGCAGCTCATACTGTTGGAACACATCCAGCAGCGCCAGCAGCCCCGCCACGCCCAGGCTGTTGTCGCCCAGGCCGGGGCCAACCATCCGGCCCGCGTCGCGCGTCACGGCCAGATCGGTCGCTGCGGGAAAGACCGTATCCAGATGCGCCGACACCAGCAGTGCAGGCTGCGACGCATCCTCGCCGGGCCAGCGCGCATACACATTATGCAGCGTGTCGGTCGTAATGTCCTGTAATGGATAGCGTTGCAAACGTGCTTCGACAAACGTCGCGCGTTGGGCTTCGTCAAATGTGGGGGCCGGAATCTGCTGTACCGCGACCGCATCTTGCAGCAGGCGCTCGGTATCCAATTCCCGGCGTATGGTTTGCAGCAGGGGCGACTCACTCAGCGCCCGGATCGCATGGTACACATCGGTCATCAAGGCATCCTTACACATAGCGAGCGAAGTCGTCGATCGCTTGCTGCGACAACTCGTGTTCGCCCATGGCCTGGATCAGTTCAAACGGCAGTGTCAGGTGCTTGACGCCGGCCAGAATCGTCGCTGTTACCTCATCGACCGACTTAAAGCTAGCAGCCAGCACATGCGTCTGGGAGTCTGCCGTCATGCGCACCATGTCGCGCATAGTGGCAAAGACTGTATCCGCGTCCCCCAACTGGCGCACCATGCGGTTGACGTAGGGAATCACGAAGCTGGCGCGCACCTGGGCCGCCAGATACGCCTGGACCGGGCTGTAGGCGGCGGTCATGGCGCATTCGATCCCCGCCGGCACCAGCCGCGAGACCATCGCCAGGTTTTCGGTTGTGGCCGGCACCTTGATGATCACCTTGTCCGGGCGAATCTTGTAGGCCTGCCAGGCTTCGTCGGTGCGCGCTTCGACGGTGCCGGCAGTGACCTGGTAGAAAATGTGCCCATCGAAGATGTCGGCCAGTTCGCTGAGCACCTCCAGCCCCGGACGTCCAGTCTGGGCGATAAGCTTTGGATTCGTTGTGATGCCCTCAACGAACACTAATTCCTGGGCACGCTTTGCATCGTCAGGATTGGCAGAATCTAAGTAAATCCCCATAGTTTCTCCAGCCTATTTTCATCTATATGGTACAGTTTTCAGTATATAATTATGCACTAGCTGTGCGCTTTTCGCTCCTCTTGCCGACGGAACAACTTGATATCCCACAATACGGTGGGATAAATGTGGGTAAAACGGCCTTGCCGAGTCCAGACGGTAACATGCTAAAATACGGTACCCCAACTTGCCAGGCTGTCCTTACCCCCATATATAGGGGCGGGACCCCTATCACAACCCAGATATGGCGGTTATAGCACCTCCTGCTGCACACCGGTGCACGCCGCTCTGGACAAGACAGAATCCCGGTAAGTTGCCAGCTTAAAGCAGCGGATTATAATCACAATACCCTCACTTGGCTGAGTCGGCGTTCTTCTTGAGGATCACATGGATGTGACCAAAGTTCTGCTCATTGAAAACAAACGCAACAACGGGGCTACCTTCTCTGAAGCACTCCGGCGTAAATATGAGCTGCAAGTAGCATATTCGGGGCGCGAAGGCTTGTCAAAAGCTCATGAAGCAACCCCGGATGTGATCGTGTTGGATGCCGCTTCGCTGCGCACCTCTGGCAACCGCATCTGTAGCTGGCTGCGGCAAGCGTTCCAGGAAATGCCGATTATCCACATCCGGCCTGTCAACAAGAAGAAGGGCGATACCGACGCCGATATCCTGCTCTATCCGCCGTTTACCTCGCGCAAATTGATCAACCGCATTGAGCGCTTCATCGAGGCCAAAGCCGAAAGCGAGCGGCTGCAGTTGGGATCATTCATGCTCAACGCAGAGCAACAAACCCTCACTATCCGCTCTGAGGAGAAAAAGCTGACGCCCAAGCTGACCGCGCTGATGCAGTTCTTCATGCAGCATCCAAACCAAACCCTGGACCGCAAAGAAATCATGAAAAAGGTTTGGAAGACCGACTATGTGGGCGACACGCGCACCCTGGATGTGCATATTCGCTGGCTGCGCAAGATCATCGAGCCGGACCCGCGCAAACCCCAGTACATCGTAACCAAGCGCGGCGTGGGCTATCGTTTTATGTGTGCTCCAAAGAAAAAATCGAAGTCCAAACGGGTGAGTAAAAAGAAGAAAGACAAAGAACCAGAGTCATCGAGCTAAGCCAACAGCGGCCCACACCATGACCGGCAGGGCCGCTGTTTTTTGTTCGCAGATGCTGCCTGTTTAGTATTCCGGCATGGGTGGCATCGGCGGTTCTTTTTCCGGAATATCGGTGATCAGCGCTTCGGTGGTCAGGATCATGCCGGCGATGCTGGCCGCGTTCTCCAACGCGCCCTTGGTCACCTTGGCCGGGTCGATGATCCCCACTTCG
>DAOTUD010000094.1:0-84131 GCA_034437275.1 Anaerolineae bacterium | reverse complement strand
GAGCGCACCGCCCTATCAAAAATCCACTCGAAATACGGCCCTGGCTCGTCGCTTGGCTCGCCGGTGATCACGAAACGATACTGGTGGCGGTTGGCCAACATCTGCACCAGCTCGATCGCGCGCTCGATGGATTTGCGCGCGATCAGGCGTGTGGGCTGCAGCACCACGATGTCCTCCGCGTCGAAGCCCATCTCCTCGCGGAAGCTGCGGCTGTAGTCGTCCGGCGGCGGCGGGGGGTTCTCGAAGTCGAACACGTTGGGGATGTAGGTCGCCTTGATGTTGTAGCGAATCTGGAGTTCGCGCTGCATCACGGTGCTGATCACGACGTGCTGGATCGACGGCAGCCGGGGCGGGAAGGCCAGCCGCAGAAACTTCGGGATGCGGTTGACCATGAAGCGCTCGCGCTCCCAGTAAAAATCGTGGTGGTGAGCAATCGTCGGGATGCCCGTCTCGCGGATCACGTCGCGCAGCGCCACCCCCAGCGGAATGTTCATCGGAATCGCCAGCGCGTTCTGCACCACCAGCACATCCAGTTCAAAATCGCCGATGAACGCCCGCAGCGACACCGCCATCCCGCGCGCCTTGCGCCGAATTTCGGAGTCCAGCTTGGGTACGATCTCGGTATCGCCAAAGGCCATGCGCTGCACCTCGCGCACGACGGGATGCTTAAAATGCAGTTCCGGCACCAGCATCCCGGGCGGGCCTTGCGGCCCCAGTTCGCCCGCGCAGTAGAAGCACGCGTGCCCCATGCGCTCCAGCACCTTGACCCACTTGGCCGTTTCCAGGCTGACGCCATCGACCCCTGCCAACCGGGTTGAGACAAATCCTATGCGCATAAGACTATTCCTCAATCATTCGCTGTAATTCATATAACTTGGTGATGGCATCCAGCGGCGACATTTCATCGACCTTCACAGCTTGCAACGCCTTGATCACCGGGTCGGGGTCGGGCTGGAAAAACGACAGTTGGAACGACTCCGCGGCCTGCTGGCGTTTGTCGAGTGCGAAATCGGCCCCGGCAGCTTCCAACTCCTCCAAAATATCGTTGGCGCGGTTGATCACGGCCTTCGGCACGCCGGCCAACTGGGCGACGTGAATCCCGTACGACCGGTCCGCGCCGCCGGGCATCAGCCGGTGCAGGAAGACCACGTCGTCGCCGTCTTCGGCCACCGCGACGTTATAATTTTCCACGCCGGGCAGAATGTTCGCCAGTTCGGTCAGTTCGTGGTAATGCGTGGCGAACAGCGTGCGAGGGCGGAGATGCTGGCTGTTATGCAGATATTCGACCACCGCCCGCGCGATGGCCATGCCGTCGTAGGTGCTGGTGCCGCGCCCGATCTCGTCCAGGATCACCAGGCTGCGGCGCGTGGCGTGCGCCAGGATCAGCGCCAGTTCGACCATCTCGACCATGAACGTCGACTGCCCGGCGTGGATCTCGTCCTGGGCACCGATGCGCGTGAAGATGCGGTCGGTGAGGCCGATCGTCGCTTCGCGCGCGGGGACGAAGCTGCCGATCTGCGCCAGCAGCACGATCAGCGCCACCTGCCGGATGATGGTGCTTTTGCCAGACATGTTCGGGCCGGTGATGATGTGGATGCGCTCCTCGGCGTCGAAGTGCGTGTCGTTGGGGACGAACCGCTCGCCGTGCAGCAGCCTCTCGACGACCGGGTGCCGCCCCTCGCAGATATCCAGCACATCGTCATCGACCAGCGCCGGGCGCACGTAGCCTTCGCGCGTCGCCACCTCGGCCAGCGCCACGAACACGTCCAGGTGCGCCAGCGCGCGCGCCGTGCGCAGCAGCGCCGACGACCGCGCCTTGATCTGCTCGCACAACTCGCCGAACAGACGCTCCTCGATCTCCAGCAGGCGCTCCTCGGCGTTGAGGATCAGCGATTCGTACTCCTTGAGTTCGGGCGTGATGTAGCGCTCGGAGTTGACCAGCGTTTGCTTGCGGACGTAGTCCTCCGGCACTTTGTCGGTGTTGGCGCGGCTGACCTCGATGTAGTAGCCGAAGACCTTGTTAAAGCCGACCTTCAGGCTCTTGATGCCCAGCCGGGCGCGCTCGGTTTCCTCCAGGTTGGCGACCCAGTCCTTCGCGTCGCGGCTAGCGTCGAGCACCTGGTCGAGATCGTCGGCGTACCCGGCGCGGAAGACCCCCGGCGTGTTCAGCGTGGCGGGCGGATCGTCGACAATCGCGCGGCGGATGAGGTGCACCACGTCCTCGCACGGGTCGAGCGCGTCATGCACCGAGGCCAGCGCCTCCGCCTCGCCGATCACGTCCATCAGCTCGGGCACGGCCTCCAGCCCGTCGGCCAGCGCCAGCAGATCACGCGGCCCGGCACGCCCCACCAGCAGGCGATTCGCCAGCCGTTCCAGGTCGCTCACGCGGCGCAGCAGGTCGCGCACCTCGGCGCGGGCAGTGCCGTGCGCGTGCAGCACCTCGACCGCGTCCAGGCGGCGCTCCAGCCGGTCGCGGTCCAGCAGCGGCTGCCCGATCCAGGTGCGCAGCAAGCGCCCGCCCATCGGCGTCACCGTGCGGTCCAGCACATCCAGCAGCGAGCCGCGTTTGTGCCCCTCGCGGATGGTGGCGGTCAGTTCCAGGTTACGGCGCGTGGCGGCGTCCAGCGTCATGAAGCTGTGCGTGGTGTAGCTGCGCATGGCCTGCAACTGGCTGAGCGTGCCGCGCTGCGTCTCCTGCAAATAGGCCAGGACCGCCCCGGCGGCGCGCACGGCCAGCGGCTTATCCTGCAAGCCGAAGCCGTCCAGCGTACCGACCTCGAAATGCTCCACCAGCGCCTGGCGCGCGAAGGTGTGCTCATAATGATAATCCGGCCACGCGGTGAGGTGCGCGCCGGGGGGCAGCGTGACACCGCGCTCGGCCCAGGTCTCCGGCAGCAGCACCTCGCGCGGCTCCAGCCGGGCCAACTCCTCGACCACGCCCAGCGCCGCCTCCTCGCCGTCAAGCTGTGCGGCGGCAAACTCGCCGGTGCTGATGTCCACATACGCCAGCCCGACCGCCGCCCACCCGCTGCGCTCGCGGTCGGCTTCGGGAGCCAGCGCCAGCAGGTAGTTATGGCGCGTGTCCTCCAGCATCCCCGGCTCGATCACGGTGCCGGGCGTCACCACGCGCGACACGGCGCGCGGCGTCAGCCCATTGACCGGCTCGCTGCCGACCTGCTCCACGACGGCGACATGATGGCCCTTGTCGACCAGCCTGGCGATGTAGCCCTCCACCGCGTGATGCGGCACCCCGCACATCGGCACGCGCTCGCCTTTGGACACCGGGCGACTGGTCAGCACCAGGTCCAGCTCGCGCGAGGCGACTTCGGCATCCTCATCGAACATCTCGTAAAAGTCCCCCAGGCGATACATCACAATCGCATCCGGGTACTGTTTCTTGAATTCCAGATACTGGCGGCGAGAAGGGGTTACTTTGGACATAGTCACCTTTTTCAGGGAATTATCATCATCTGCTAAGCTGTGATGAAGGACGGCACAGCACCGTGTAACGGTACGGTAGCGGTCGGCCAGAAAAACTGGGATGTATTCTAGCAGGCGCGTATCCGCCCGACAACAGCATCTTCCAGTGCTGCCTGGTATGTGTTACACTTATATTCAATAATATTCTCTGACCGGGAAAAATGGTACCGGATTTATCGCAGTATTCCTGGAGACATGATGACGGACTATATCATCGGCGTAGATTTAGGCGGCACCCAGATGCGCGCCGCCCGCTTTGACAGTTCACTCCATCTGCTCGACCGTGTGGCCGAGCCGACCAACGCCCACGCAGGCCCACAAACCGTCCAGACGCGCCTGCTGGACTTGATCGACCGGGTGATCCCGAACGGAGCCAACAATCTGCTGGGGATCGGCGTTTCGGCCCCCGGCCCGATCAACCCGCGCGCCGGGATCATCATCTCGCCGCCCAACCTGCCCGGCTGGGAGACGGTCCCGCTGCGCAAGCTGATCGAAGACCGCTTCGGTGTGACGACCTACCTGGGCAACGATGCCAACGTCGCGGCGCTGGCCGAAGCCACACGCGGCGCGGCGCAGGGCTACAAATTCATCGTCTACCTGACCGTCAGCACCGGCATCGGCAGCGGCATCATCGACGAGGGGCACCTGGTGCTGGGGACCAACGGCCTGGGGGCCGAAGCCGGGCACATGGCGCTGGTCGTCAACGGCAAAGTCTCCACGCTGGAGAAAGAAGCCGCCGGCCCCGCCATCGCGCGTAAAGCCATCGCCCGGCTGCGCGACGGGGCACAATCGCGCATCCGCGACCTGGCGGATGGCGACCTGGACGCGGTCACGGCCAAGACAGTCGGCGAGGCCGCGGCAGATGGCGACACCCTGGCGGTTGAGCTTATCCGCGAATCGGGGCGGCTGGTCGGGCTGGGGGTGGCGACGCTGATGCACCTGTTCAACCCGCAGATCATCGTCGTCGGGGGCGGCGTCAGCGAGACGGGCGATCTGCTCTTCGAGCCGATGCGCGAAGCCGTCCGTGCAAACACCCTGGACGAAGCCTATTGGCAGCATGTGCCGATTGTCCAGGCGGCGCTTGGCGACAATGTGGCGCTGGTGGGCGCTGCTGCGCTGGTCAACACACACGGCGGCAGCCATCTTTAACGCGCCACCCATTCGGAAGAAGGAAACTGGTATGATTGAGAACGCAGCAGTATTAGTCATCGATGACGACCGCACCCTGGTGCAGCTCGTTTCCAATGCGCTCGAAAAAGACGGATACCACGCCCTGGCCGCCTACGACGGCCCCGAAGGCCTGCGCCAGATGTACCAGAGCCAGCCGGACCTGATCATCCTGGACATCAACATGCCCACCATGGACGGCTGGACCGTGTGCCAGCGCATGCGCGAGGTCAGCAACATCCCGATCTTGATGCTGACCGCGCGCGACGATCCAGAGGAGATCGTGATGGGGCTGGACATGGGGGCCGATGATTACATCGTCAAACCGTTTGAGATCGGCGAACTGATGGCGCGCGTGCGCTCGAACCTGCGCCGGGCCGCCAGCGAGCCGACGCTCTTTAAGCAAAACGTGCTGTACAGTGACAATCATATCAGCATCAACCTGGAAGAACACCGTGTCACGGTTGAAGGCGAACCCATCCGGCTGACCCCGACCGAATTCAACCTGCTGGCACTGCTGGTCGACTCCTCGCCGCGCATCGTGCCCTACCGCGAACTGCTGGAACAGGTGTGGGGCTTCGAGTACATCGACGACATCGACTACCTGCGTGTGTACATCTGGCACTTACGGCGCAAGCTGGAGCCGGACGCCAAAGCCCCCACCTACATCATCAACGAGCTGGGCGTCGGCTATCGCTTCGAGGCGCAAAACTAGCCCCGGCCCACCAACGCCTCGATCTCGCGGGTGTGCATCGTCTCGTGCAGCCCAATGACCCGAAAGATGTCGCCCAGTGTCTTGTCCCCCAACGCCGGATGCGGCGCGACCCAGTCGAGCTGCTCGGCGCGCAGGCGGTGGAACAACGCCTCGGTGCGGGCGCGCTGCGCGGCGAGGGCGGACAGCAGGTCGGGGCCGGTCAGATGGCCGCGTTCGGCCAACCGCTGCGCGTTGTGTTCGTCGAGCGCGAAGTCAGCCGGCAGATGATGCGCCTGGCCCTTCGCCACCACCGCGATCACCCGGCAGTGATCCTCCTCCGCGTTGAGCAAATGCGTCAGAATCTCCCGGATCGACCAGCCATCCCCCTCCCGCCGGTCGAGGTCCGCCTCGGACAGTCCGTCCACCACCGCCCGCAGGCGCTCGCGTTTGGTCGCTAATGTTTCCAAAATCGTCATGGTGCTGCCTCTCTCCTCCAGTTGCTAAGGGCCAGCTTCGGGTTTATTATGTGGGGCGATCTCCCCATAACTAATTTTATGCAAAAGGAGCGAAAATCCCCATGCACAAATACGCACTGGCCTTACTGCTGGTCCTGAGCCTGCTGCCCTGGGGCGTCCCGGCGGTCAAGACCGACGCCGCCCAGGACGGTTGTGGAGCCGACGCCACCGCTATCCACACCATCCAGGGGGACGACCTGCGCAGCCCGATGATCGGCGAGCGCATCGTCATCGAGGGCGTGGTGGTGGCCGACTTCCAGGACCCGTTCAACGAACTGGGCGGGTTTTTCGTCCAGGAAGAAGCCGCCGACATCGACGATGATCCGCTGACCTCGGAGGGCATTTTCGTCAACGACGCCAACAACCGCAACAGCATCGACGTGGCGGTCGGCGACGTGGTGCGCATCGAAGGCTCGGTCAACGAGATCACGACCGATTTCGTCGCCATGACGCAGCTGCGCAACATCCGGGCGATGACGGTCTGCGCCAGTGGGGCCAGCGTCGCCCCCACCCCGATGACGATGCCCGTCGCCGAAGAGAGCGACTGGGAGCGCGTCGAGGGGATGCTGGTCAGCATCCCGCAGGCGTTGATCGTGGCGGAAAACTACAACCTGGGCCGCTTCGGCCAGGTCATGCTGACGTATGGCGACCGCATGTACATCCCGACCAACGTCGCGCGGCCCGGCCCGGACGCCGATGCCGTGATGCAGGAAAACAGCCGCCGCCGCATCTTCCTCGACGACGGCAGCAGCGCCCAAAACCCCGACCCGGTGCCCTATCCGCCGTCCGGCCTGACGGCGCTGAACACGCTGCGCTCCGGGGACCAGATCGCGGACATCACCGGCGTGATCGAGCACTCCTACGGCTTCTACCGTGTGCATCCCGTCGCCCCGGTGACGCTCATCACCGAGAACCCGCGCCCTGATGAACCGCCCGCCGTGGGCGGCGAGGTCACGGTTGCGGCCTTCAACGTGCTCAACTACTTCAACGGCAACGGGCAGGGCGGCGACTTCCCCACCCCGCGCGGCGCACGCACGCCCGAAGAGTTCGAACGCCAGAACGCCAAGATCGTCGCGGCGCTGCTGGCGCTGGACGCGGACGTGATCGGCCTGATGGAGATCGAAAACGATGGCGATGGCCCGGACAGCGCGGTCGCCACGCTGGTCGACGAACTCAACGCGGTGGCCGGTGACGGGACGTATGCCTATGTGCCCGACCCGGACGGCTTCGAGCTGCCCATCGAGAACAGCCGCGAAGGCGGCGACGAGATCAAGGTCGCCATGATCTACCGCCCGGCCCGCGTGACGCCGGTCGGCGACTCGATGACGACCACCGCCCCGCCCTTCGACCAGCGCCGCCCCTCGCTGGCGCAGACCTTCGACAGCGTGGCCGACGGCGAGCGCTTCACGGTGGTGGTCAACCACTTCAAGTCGAAAGGGTGCAGCGGCGCGGGCAGCCTGGACCGCGCTCAGGGCGATGGGCAGGGCTGCTTCAATGCAGAGCGCACCCAGGCCGCGCTGACGCTGATCGCGTGGCTGGCCAATGACCC
Organism: Anaerolineae bacterium; assembly: GCA_034437275.1. Classification (GTDB taxonomy): domain Bacteria; phylum Chloroflexota; class Anaerolineae; order Aggregatilineales; family Aggregatilineaceae; genus TC-15. Next base: position 76,726 of record DAOTUD010000094.1, on the reverse strand, counting down.
AACCGGCAGCGGCGATCCCGACGTGCTGATCATCGGCGACCTGAACGCCTACGGCATGGAAGACCCGCTGATGGCCTTCCAGGGCGCGGGCTATGTCAATCTGCTGAAGAAGTACCTGGGCACCCGGGATTACTCGTACATCTACTATGGCGAAGCGGGCACGCTCGATCACATCCTGGCCAGCGCCAGCCTGGACGGGCAGGTCAGCGGGGCGGCGGTGTGGCACATCAACGCCGACGAACCGCGCGTGCTGGACTACACCATGAACTACAAGACCGACGCCCAACACACCACGCTGTACGACGACGGGCCGTTCCGTTCCTCGGATCATGACCCAGTGCTGGTCGGCTTGAACCTGGGGGACTAGCGCGCCCTCACCCTGACACCGCCGGAGCAAAAAAACGCGGGGCCTGATCGCTCAGGTCCCGCGCGGGTTTCACCTCAATGGCAGTCGATCACATTAATGATCGTGGTCGTGCGGATGGTGGTGGCTCTGCGGATGTGGCCCCAGGTCGAAGCCCACCTGCGACTCCGCGCCGACGTTTTCGGCCACCACGTCGCGCCAGCCGAGCAGCTTGTCGGCCATGTCCGGCTGGTTGTTCTCCTCCAGGTCGCGGGCGATAGCGTCCATCAATTGCAGCAGTTCTGGCCCGAAACGCGGCGCGCGCTCCTCGATCAACGTGCGGGCGGTGTCGTCGTCCACAATCGCCAACAAATCCTGCACGAAGCCAAGCTGCGGCGGCGCACTTTCGCGCAGAATGGCCATCGTTCGCTGCAAGACCTCTTGCAGCCGGGCGGCGGTTTGCTCGTCGCCGTTATCCTCCGCCGCGCGCAGGTTGGCCTGCAGCACGGCCAGGAAGGTGTCGTCGATCATATCCAGCCGGGGCCGGATCGCGGCGTCGAGGTCTTCGCTGCCCATAATCACGCGCAGGGTATCGGCGGCCTGCTGGAGCACGACCTCGGTCTGCTCGTCGATGGTCTGCGTCAGTTCCAACAGCCGGTCGCGCAGCGCGACGAGGTCGGCGTGTTCGTCGTCGTCTTCAGCGTCATCGATTATGGCGGCCAGGTCCTGGAAAAATTCGTAATCCATCGCCGGGCGGATCAAACCGACCAACGCCTGCAGCCGTTCGTCGTCGCCCATGTAGTCCAGCACCAGGTCCATGAAGGCATCGCGGCCCATCTGGTCGCCAAGTTCTTGCAAATCCTGGGCGATTTCGCGCACGATGTGCTCCTGCGCCTGGGCCGCCGCGAGCATGTCCTGGCCGACGGCGGTGTTCTGCGCCAGGAAGTTGTACAGCGCCAGCAACCCTTCGGCCATCTGGCCCTTGCCGGTTTCGGCGGCGTTCTGGGCCGTCATCACGAGCAGCTCGAAAAACTCGCGGTCGATGTGGCCTTCCTGCTGCTCGATCATATTGGGCCACTCGTCGGGCCGCACCTGCAGGAACATCTCCATCACGCGCATTTTCTCGCGTTGGGCCTCGCGCATCTCCTGGGTGATGCCGTCCGCTTCCAGGATCATGTCGATCATGCCGGGGATCGTCATCGCCTGGCGCGGCTGCAGCAAGTAGGCCTTGCGCTGCTCCTGCGGGATGCTCTCCGTCAAGCGCCGGGTCATGTCGCCGATCAGCTTTTCGCGCTCCTCGGGGGAGATGTCCAACTGCATCGGGACGTGGATCAACAACAGTTCCCGGTGGGGATCATGGTACAGCAGCGGCGTGCCCACCGCTAACGTATGGCCACAATTGGGGCAGGTGATCATGTTCAGCCGGCCAGACAGAAAGCGCTGCTTGGCCTGTGGATCGCGCCCCACGTCGATGATCTGCTCGATAATGGCCTGGAACTGATGCCCGCACTGTGGGCAGTTCAGCATGGTTCGTACAACTTGAGACATTAGATTACTCCTGAAACGTTAACTGGCAGCAGTGCCTCTGCTGGCGAGATTTCGCGAGTGTAGCAAATCAGACAGATTATTGCAGATTATGATGATGTGTCCTGGCGTGGCAGCATAAAGGTAAATATCGCGCCGCCATCCGGATTGTTGTTGGCCCAGATGCGCCCGCCATGTGCCGTAATGACGGCGTGCGCCAGGTACAGCCCCAGCCCGGTGCCCTGCGTGTTGTTGGTCAGCGCGTTATCGACGCGGTGGAAGCGCTCGAAGACACGCCCTAACTGGTCCTCGGGAATGCCCGGCCCCTGGTCACTGACCGCGACCTGGACCCAATCGTCGTCGTAATCCCCGTGCACCACGATATCGCCGCCTTTGGGCGAATACTTGATCGCGTTGCTGAGCAGATTGTCCAGCACCTGCCGCAGCCGGATCGTGTCGCCGCAGATCACCGGGAAATCGGCGGGAAAATTGGCGTACAGTGTGTGTTTGTCCGTCTGCGTCTGGAAGCGCTCGATCGACTGCTCGGCGATCATGGGCAGGTTGGCATCGTCCAGCGTGAGGCGCATCCCTTCGGCTTGCAGCTTGGAGGCCGCCAGCAAATTCTCGATCAGTTCGGTCAGGCGGTCGGCTTCCTCGACGATCACCGACAGGCCGTTCTGCATGGTGGAGCTGTCCCAATCGGCGTCCTGGCGATTGAGCGTGTCGGCGTAGCCTTTGATCAAGGCGACCGGGGTCTTTAGCTCGTGCGAGATGATCGAGATGAACGTCGACTTAAGCTGCTCGGCCTCGCGGAAGTGCGTAATATCGCGCACGTTGGCGATCACATTTTGCAGATCGCCATCGCTGCGCAGCAGCGGCGCGTAGGTGATCCCCACGCTAAGCGACGAGCCGTCCAGCCGTTCGAGGTCGCCTTCAACATACAGCGTGTCGGAGGAGAAAAGTTTGCCGTCGTCCTGGCGCGGCCAGCCCTGCGCGACCATCTCGCTCAGTTCCGGCCCCATCTCGCGAGCGGCCCAGCGCAGCACCACGTCATGATGTCGCCCGAAGGCCTGCTCCGACGGCAGCCCGGTCATCCGGGCCAGCGCGCGGTTCCAGCTTTCGACGCGCAGTTCGCCATCCAGGATCATCACCCCGTCCGCGCTGTGATCCAGGATCGCGGCCAGCCGCTGGCGCTCGTTGTTGGCGAAGCGGTACATGCGCGCGTTGTGCACGGCAATCGCGGCCTGGTCGGCGAAGCTCTGCAGCAAGCGGTGATCGTTCTCGCTGGGCGACCCGGCATAGGTGCGGAAGATGAACAGAATCCCCAGCATGTCATCCGCGAAGACCATCGGCAGGGCGACCACCTGGCGCAGGTTGAGGTCCATCTTACGCGCCACTTTGCGCATCTTGGCCTGAAACACCTGCAGGTCGAACTGGTCCAGCGCCTCCGTGGAGAGGTCTTCCAGCAGTGGATCGAACAGGTCCGCCTGTTCGGCGGACATGCCGATGATGGCGCGGGTATAGAAGCGGTCGCCCTCGCGCAGCGCGATGATGCCCACATCGCCGGACAGCATCGAACTGGCGGCTTGCAGCACCATCCGCAGCACTTCGCCCTGGTCAAGCTGGGCGGTGATGGCGCGGCTGATGTTCAGCAGGTAATCCCGCTGGCGGACGCGGTAATCGGGTAGCAGGAACATAGTATTCGTATTGTAGCAAGCCCCCCCACCCCGCGTAAGACGCCCGCCGCGTTTCTTGCGTGATTTTTGCAGACTTCTTGTGGAATTCTAATACAGCGCGGAAACCTCAGCCTTCCTCGCCTTCGAAGGCCCAGTCCGGCAGCGGTTCGCGCCGCGCCAGCCACTCGCCGGGGATGCCCGCCGGCCCGACGTACAGCGCCACGATGCCGCCCACAATCGCACAGGTGGTATCCGCATCCCCACCGCCACTGAGCGTCAACCAGATCGCCTCTTCGTAATCGTCGAGATGTTCGCCAGCACACCACAGCGTAAACGGCAGCGTATCCTGGCAGGACACGCGGCTGCCGTTACCCAACGCCGCGACCGCCTGCGCGACGCGGGTGCCCGGCGGGAGGTCCCGCGCCCGGACGAGACCTTCACGCACCACGCTTTCCGGCACATGCGGCAGTACGCGCGCCACAAAGTCGGCGCGGTCGGGGCGCTCCCCGGCCTGCGCCGCCTGCCAGGCCAGCGCCCCCGCTGCCGCCGCCGCAATCGCGCCCGCCGCTGCTTCGGGATGGGTATGCGTGACAGCCGCCGCACGCCGTGCCTGCTCGCTCACAGCGTCCAGATCGTCCGCGAAGTAACCGCCAACCGGGGCGATGCGCATCGCCGCGCCGTTGCCAAACGATCCCGTGCCATCGAACAGGCCCGCCGCCAGCGCGCGCCAGTCCTCCCCGCGCCGGATGCGGGGCAGCATGAAGAACATCCCCGCGCCGTAGCCCCGCCGCCGGTCGAAGTGTGCCGCGAAGCTGCGCGCCAGCGCCGCCTGCTCGACCCCGCCGTGCTGCCGCAGAATCGCGTAGACTGACAGCGCCATGTTGGTGTCGTCCGTGAAGCGCCAGGGAGCCGGCATCAACTCCCGCGCCTGAACGCGGCGGGCGATCCCCACCTGGCGCGCGCCCTCGAAGAATCCGCCGAACGCATCGGCCACCGACAGCCCGTCAAGTGCCGTCCGCGCGCGTTGGAGCCGCTGTTGATCGGACATAGCATCGATCCTCCTTCAACACAAAGGGCAACCCCGACGGATTACCCTTGTTGTACAGTCGTATGCGCCGGGTCGCCCCTTACAGGTGCGCTTCCTCAGCCTGGGCGACGGCGCGCTCGAAGACCAGCAGCGCCGCGTCGATGGTGTCCTGCGCCACGTTCAGCGGTGGGATGATGCGCATCGTGCTGACGCCGCAGCCCAGCAGCAGCAGGTTGTCGTCGAAAGCGAAATCCACCACCGCGTTACGCAGGTCGGGATGGTGCGCGCGCGACGCGCGGTCCTTGACGAAATCCACGCCGACCATCAGGCCCTTGCCGCGCACGTCGCCCATGCTCGGGTGCCGGGACTGGATATCGCGCAGTTTGTCGATCATGTATGCGCCCATGCGCGCGGCGTTGTCGATCAGCCCGTCCTTGAGCAGATCGAAGGTCGCGTTGGCCGCCGCGCAGCTTACCGGGTTGCCGCCGAAGGTGCTGGCGTGCGCGCCCGGGGACCAGGTCTGCATAATGCCCTTGCGCGCGATGATCGCGCCCAGCGGCATCCCGCTGGCGATGCCCTTCGCGGTGCACACGATGTCGGGCTGCACGTCCCAATGTTCCGCAGCCCACCATTTCCCGGTGCGGCCCATGCCGGACTGCACCTCGTCCACCATCAGCAAAATGCCGTGCTCGTCGCACAGGCGGCGCAGCGCCGGCAGGAAACCGTCCGGCGGCACGACATAGCCACCCTCGCCCTGAATCGGCTCGACCAGGATGCCGGCGACCTCTTTGGGCGGCACAATCGTCGAGAAGATCTCCTGCTCGATGTAGTCCACCACGCGCTCGCCGTAATCGTCGAAACCGGCGGCGTTCAACACCGGGCGGTACGGGTCCGGGTACGGCACATGCGTCACACCGGGCACCAGCGGGAAGAAATCCTCGCGCTGCACGTACTTACTGGCCGTGAAGCTCAGCGCGCCCATCGTGCGCCCGTGAAACGCATGCAAGAACGCGATAAACCGCCCGCGCCCGGTGTAGTAGCGGGCCAGTTTGGCCGCCGCTTCGATGGCCTCGGCCCCACTGTTGCCGAAGAAGACCATCGCCTCGTCATCGAACGGGGCAATCGACGCCAGCCGTTCGGCCAGTTCGATCTGCGGTTCGTAGTAAAAATCGGTGCCCGACATGTGGATGAACCGGGCGGCCTGATCCTGGATGGCCTGCACGACTTTGGGATGGGCGTGGCCGGTCGCAGTGACGGCGATGCCGGTCGTGAAGTCGATGAAGCGGTTGCCGTCCACATCCCACACCAGCGCGCCTTCGCCGCGCTCCATGACGAGCGGATACCCGCGCGTGTAGGACGGGGAAATGACCTGTGCATCACGGTCGATCAAAGCCTTTGCGTTCGGACCGGGCATCGTCCGAGAAGGTGTTGCCATAGGTTATTCTCCTAAGGATACCAACGCCCGCCGGGTAACCAGACGGCGAGCGTCACGCTCAAAGCGTACATCGTGTATGTTGTGTCCCTGGCGATTATCCAGCCCGCCAGGCGAAAAAGCAAGCCATGCTAAGCTGCTCAATGGCGCGCGTCTAAGTCTAACAGGACCGAGAAGATCATGCCACGTTCGGCATCGCTCTCAACCGTCAACTCGCCGCCGTGCTGCGTGATGACCGCGCGGGCAATCGTCAGCCCCAGCCCGGTGCCGGGCGAATGCCCATCCGACACGCGGAAGAACGGGTCGAACACCTGCGCGAGCAAGGCGTCGTCGATGGGCGGCCCGTCGTCGATCACCTGGACGCGCGCATAAGACCGCCCCTGCTGCCGCTGCGTCGCCAGCCGGACCGTCACCGTGCCGTCCGCCTTGACATGGTGAATGGCGTTCTCGACCAGGCTGTTGAAGACCTGCCCCAACCGCTGCGCGTCGCCCAGGACCACGACCGGCTCCGTGCCCAGCTCACTCTCCAGCGCCACCCCGGCGCGCGTGGCCAGCGCTTTCCGGCGCTCCAGCACGGCCTGCAGCGCCCCGCGCAGATCGGTGGGCTGCCTGCGCAGTACGGCGGAGCCTTGCTGAAAGCGCGTAACCTCCAGCAGATCGTTGACAAGCTGTGTCATGCTGTCGGTCACCTGCTGCATCACGGTGGAATGGGCATCGACTTTCTCCGGCTGGCGCTGGAGCAAATACAGCCGCGTTTTCAAGTTCGACAACGGGGTGCGCAGTTCGTGCGCCGCGTGGGCAATAAAGCGGTCCTTTTGCTCTTGCAGGGCTTTCTCCTGGCTGATGTCGCGGATCACGTCCACATTGCCCAGGCGACCACCGTCCTGATCGCACACCAGGGCCGATGTCAGGCCGGCATTCAGCATGGTGCCGTCCTTGCGCCGGAGTTCGACCTCGGCCCGCCACACGCTGTCCCACCCCGGCACGCTGTCCGCGTCCGTGCGCGGGGGCAGATAGCCCGCCGGTGAGCCAGTGAGCCGGGTGAAAAACGACTGCGTCGTCCCGGTCAGGTCGTCCGGGGCGTAGCCGAGCAAATCACACAGCGCCCGGTTGGTGTATTTGATCGATTCGGCGTCACGGTACACCAGCCCGTCGCCCATCGCATCCAGGATCGCCTTCAACTGGGCGCGCTCCCGGTTAAGCTCTGCTGTGCGCGCCTCGACGCGGGCTTCGAGATCGCGGTTCAAGTCCTGAAGTTCTTGCGTGCGGGCATCGACCAACCGCTGCAAGGAGCGCTGGCGCTGGAAGTAGACCAGCCCGCCGCTGGCGATCAACGTCAGGCCCAGCAGCGCGCCGAGCAGGCCGGTTTGCTGGCGATAGGCGGTCAGGCTGGCGTTGATCTCGCTGTCCGGGGCGGACATCGCCACGCTGAGGCGCTGGTTGCCCAGGTGCGCGGTGTGCCACGCCACCAGCTTACGCTGCACGTCGCCGCCCAGTTCGACCGTGTAGTGATATTCGCCCTGGCCCTGCTCCTCGGCCTTGATGCGGCGGTTGATGCGCTGCAAGTCCGGATAGGACGCGCTCACATCATCGACCAGCTGGCCGATGGTTTCCGGCTCGTGGTCGTAGATCACATAACTCGTCGCATCCTGGACCCAGGCCGCGCCATAATTGCCCGACCGCATCGGGACCACGTACTGCTCCAGCACCGGGCCAAAGTCCAGCACGGTGATATACATGCCGTAGAACTCCCCGGCGACATAAGCCGGGCGCAGCACCCCGTAGACCTGGTAATCGGCGGTGGCCTGGAACGGCGTCACGTACAGGTCGGACGCCAGCGCGTCGTCCCAGTACGCTGCGATCCATTCATCCACCAGCCCCTCGGCCAGCAAGCCCGCCGGGGAATCGTCGCGCCGAATCAGGACCGGCACCTCCGGTGTCAGGAAGAAGCCATAGGCGAGCTGCTCGTCCTCGATGGTCTGCGATGCCAACGGCAGCAGCCATTCGACCGAGTAACGCGGTTCGGTAACCACCAGCGGGATCGCATAATCAACGACCAGGTTGGTTTCGGCCAGAATCCAGCCAAAATGGTCCTCGATGCTGCGCGCCGTGAGGCGGGTTTGCATCGCCTGCTGCTCGTTAAACAGGCGCTCGTGCTCGGCGACAGCTTTTTGTTGCAGCCATTGTGCCAACACCACATACAGCAGCACGATAATTAGCACGATGACGAAATAGGCCCTAAGCTGCTTCACGACACATGCTCCATACAACCTTTTTCAAATCAATAAATCAATCTATTATTCATCATACCTTAATTTTATTGACTAAACAATTTGATAACTCAAACCTTATCCTCCCGCCAGGTTAACGCCCGGTCGCCGCGGCCAACGCCGCCCTGGCGACCGCTGCCGCAACGCCGGGGTCTGGCTCGTCCTCCACGACCACCACCACCGCCACCGCTGCGGCCTTGTCGCCCTCGCTCTGATCCACGAAGCCGGTAAACCACGCATAGGGCCGCGCATCCGGGCCGCCATAGGCCAGCGCGCTGTGCCCATACAGCACCATGCTGCCGCCTTGGGCCTGGCGGACGTAGGGGTTGAGCGCGGTGGTTTGCAGCATCGTCAGGCGCACCGCCGCCGCGACATCGGCGCGCAGCAGCGCCGGTTCGCGCACCGGCACCGCGACCGGCTGCCAGGACTCCGCGCCGGGGTCGCGCACCGCGTCGACCAGATGCAGCGGGATGCCCTGCCCCTGGTTGGCGACCGCCGCGACGACCTGCAGCATTTGCAGCGGCGTGACGGTCAGCGCGCCCTGGCCGACCGCCTCGGCGCGCAGCGTGCCGGGCAGCGTCGCGGCGTCGAACGGCACCGGCGGGCGTCCGGCAGTCGTGCGAAAACCGGCCAGCGCCGGCGGCTCCAGCAGCCCAAACGCGGCGTAGCGTTCCCACAGCCGTTCCGGGGGCAGGCTGTCGCCCAGCGCCGCCGCGAAGGGGGCCGGGCAGCCGTAAGCATACGCCTCGGCCAGCGACAGCGCGCGGTCCGGCGGCGGGACCAGGCACTCGACGACCAGCATCCCCGCCGGATCGCCGACCGGCACCGGGCGCGCGGCGTCCGGCAGGTTGGTGTTGAGCACGTAATCGCTGGACGTGCCCAGGTCGGGATACGTCGAGAGGATCGCCGACAGCAGCACGGTTTGCAGCGCGCCGCCCGGCTGGTACAGGCCCGCCGTCACCCGGTTGAGCAGCGGCGAGTTGTCCTGGCGCTGGATGACGCGCTCCCAGATGGCGTCGATGCGGTTGGGATCGTAGCCGGGCTGGCTGACCATCGCCAGCACGCGGCCCGATGGCACATGCGCCACCACGACCGCCCCACGCCGCCCGCCCAACGCCCGGGTCGCCGCCTGCTGCACGTCCAGGTCGAGCGTAGCGCGCACATCACGCCCGCGCTGCGGGCGGTGCAGCACCTCCGCCGCGAAGCGCTCCCACACGCCGCGCAATCCCTCGCCGCGCAGTTGCGCATCAAACGCCGCTTCGATCCCAGCGGTGCCGTACTCGAAGCTGTAATAGCCGACCGCGCCGACCGCCTCCGGGTACGGGTACACGCGCTGCACATCGCCGGAGTCCAGCACCTCGGTATACGCCAGCCGCACACCGTCCCGGTCGACGATTGTGCCGCGCCGGATGCGCTGCTCGGCGCGCACGGTGCGCAGGTTGTCCTCGCGCGCGCGCAGATCGCCGGCGCGCACCACAGCCCAATACGTCACCGTCAGCGCCACGATCACAAACCCGGCCAGCAGCACGCGCGTCAGGTGGTTCAGTTCGCGGATCATACCCGTTCCTCGCTCAACACCAGCAGCAAGCCCACGATCCCGAAGCTCGTCAGCAGCGAACTGCCGCCATAGCTGACAAACGGCAGCGTGACGCCGGTCAGCGGCAGCAAGCGCAGCACGCCGCCCATGATCAGCACGCTCTGCACGGCCAGCATCAGGCTCAGGCCCGCCGCCAGCAGCGCGCAGAACGGCTGCCGGGCCTGCGCCGCGATGCGCATCCCGCGCACCACGAGCACCGCCAACGCCAGCAGCGCCACCAGCGCCCCGAGCGCGCCCCACTCCTCGCTGATCGCGGCGAACACGAAATCCGAATGCACGACCGGCACGATCTGCGGCTGGCCCTGGCCGATCCCGGCCCCAAACACGCCGCCCTCGGCCACCGCGATCAGGCTTTGCACGATCTGGTAGGCTCTGTCACCGGCGGAGGTCCAGGGGTCCAGCCAGATATCGATGCGCAGCGCCACCACATCGAACGTGAAATAGCCCACCACGCTCACCAGCAGCAGCAGCCCCACCCCGCCCAGAAACAGCGCCGCCTGCCCGCTGGCCAGGTAGAGCATGATCATGAACACCACGAAGAACAGCGTCGCCGTGCCCAGGTCGCGCTGCCAGACCAGCACCACCATGCAGATGCCCCACATCAGCAGCACCGGCCCCAAAAACGCGGGCGACGGCACCTCCCAGCGCCCCAGCCGCACCGTGTCCAGGCGCATGTAGCGCTGGTGATCGGCGAAATAGCTGGCCAGGAACGCCACCAGCAGGATTTTGAGCAGCTCCGACGGCTGGTAATAGATCTTGCCAAAGCCGACCCACAACCACAGGCGCGGCCCGCCACCGGACGGATTCTCGCCCAGCCAGATCGTGATCGCCAGCAGCGCCAGCCCGCCGATCAGCAACGTATAGCGGTAGCGTTGCAGCCAGCGCAGATCGCCGGGCAGCCGCGTCACGGCCAGCAGCGCCGCCAGCCCCACCACCAGCCATAACGTCTGGCGCGGCGCATAGGACGGCACCAGCCGCGCGATCAGGTTCAGCCCCCAGCCGGTGAGGAACATCGCCAGCGGGAACAGCAGCGGATCGCGGTTCGGCAGCCAGCGCGCCAGCAGATGATGGCCGATCAGCGCGCACGCTGCCCACACGCCCACCGGCCACAGCGCGGTCCAGGGGCGCGCACCGGCGATCAGCAGCGCGATGTGGTTCACCAGCACGAACAGCCCGGCCAGCACCAGCAGCCCGCGTTCGGGCGGGTCCGCTGCCGGCAGGCGGTCGGAGTCAAAATCGGAGACAGTTCGGCGCATAGGCTCCCAACAAACCGGCGGCAGAGCATTCACAGCCCCCTGCCGCCGACATCATGTTGTCCTTAAAGAATCAGTTCGCTACTCGGGCGTTATGCTAGTTTTACCCCTCCCCCTGGCCCCCTCCCCGCGCGCGGAGAGGGGAAAACAAACCGGGACCCAAAGTCCCTCTCCGTTCACGGGGAGGGAGTTAGGGAGGGGTAAACCATCGACACACGCGCCAGGATATCTAGCATAACCCCCTACTCGAAATATTTGCCGACAATCGGCTGGAGCCTGTCGATGGTGTCGCGGCTGACACGCTCGGGATCGGTGATCAGCGCGTCGACCAGCGCGTGATAGCAGTCGCAGTCTTCCACACCATCCGCCAGCCGCCGCGTGACGTTGACCAACGCCCGCTGCGCAATCGCCAGGTTGGCCTGCAAGGTGCGGACCACCATCGCGACCGTCACATCTTCTTCCGACTCGTGCCACACGTCGTAATCGGTGACGTGCGCCATCACTGCGTAGCACATCTCCGCCTCGCGCGCCAGGAACGCCTCGGGCGAGGTCGTCATGCCGACGATGTCCATGCCCCAACTGCGGAACAGTGCACTTTCGGCGCGAGTGCTGAAGCGCGGCCCCTCCGCCGTGATGTACGTCCCGCTGCGGTGCACCGTACCACCTGCCGCCTGCACCGCGTCGCCCAGCACTTCGCTCAACGCCGGACAGAAGGGATCGGCGGTCGAGATGTGCGCCACCAGCTCATCGCCGAAGAACGACACCTCGCGCTTGCCCAGTGTGCGGTCGATCAACTGGTCGGGGATCACGATGTGGCCCGGCGCGAATTCCTCGCGCAGCGATCCGCACGCGCTGACCGCGATCACTTGCTGCACGCCCAGCGACTTGAGCGCGAAAATATTGGCACGATAGGGCACCTCGGACGGGTTCAGGAAATGCCCGCGTCCATGCCGGGGAATGAAGGCGATGCGCTGCCCGGCCAGCCTGCCCACCAGCACCGCGTCGCTGGGTTCGCCAAACGGCGTCAGGATATGATGTTCTTCAACATCGGTCAGTTCGGCCATGTTATACAGGCCAGAACCACCGATCACTCCAATCTGCACAGGGTCCATAATCGTACTACTCCTCGTATGACGACTAACGCTTGCGCTCTAGTGTAACGTTAAACGCGATCCGGCCCAAGTCCGCTAAGGCTGCGTCGGCGGGCTGTGGTGGACAACATCATCGCCGGCATCCTGCCCCGGCTCCGGCGTGAACGTAGGCGGCGTTGCGGTCTGGAGATGCTGCGGCGTATAGGGTGTTGAGAAGTTCCAGGTCGTGATCGACCCAGACAGCGCCATCACATACACCACGATGCAGGCCACCACGGCCAGCATCCACACGCCGGACGCCAGCAGCCCGATCAACCCCAGGCGGCGCGTGCGGCGCTTATCGTAGGAGTCGCGGGCGTTGATCAGCGCGATCAGCGACAGCACAAACCCCACCACCGGGAAACAGTACGCTCCGCCACAACACGCCCCAAACGCCATCAGCCCAAACAGCATCCCGACCAGGCTCATCAGGTCGGTGGAATTGCCCTTGTACAGCCCGGCCTCGCTGTGGGTCTGGCCGTGCTTTTGCTTGTGCTGCATCCCGATCTGCGCGCCGATCAGTTGCTCGGCGTACGCGCCCGGTTCCTCGATGCGCATCCCGGCCCGACGCGCGACGTCGGCGTGCTCCTCGCACAGCCGCGTGCCGTCCTCGGCGTAGTACAGGCAGTAGGCGCACAGCGGCTTGTGGCACACCTCGCAGCGCTCGATGGCGATGCGGTCCGGGTGATTGACGCAGTTCAGGGTTTCCCAATCGTTCATTGCGGCAGCTCCTCAGCGAAAATAAACTACGGACGGCAGCAGCGTCTACCGTCCGTACCAGTCTATCATATTTGCCGGGGGTGAACAGCCGGCTGTTACACTACGCTTTTGGCCACCAGTTCGATCACGGAGTCCAGCGAGGCGACGTGCTCCGCCAACCCGAGATCGGCCAACACCGCGCGGCTAAAGCTGGCCTGGTCCAGCGAATTCTGGCGGAACAAGCGGTCGGCATAGACGGCGTGCCGCATCCGGATATGGTGCACGCGCACCAGCACCCCGGCGATCTGCTTGACCAGCGCGTCGTTGTCCAGCGCGGCGGCCATGTCCAGCGCGGTGTGCAGCGCCGCCTGCGCCGCGACGGAGTCACCCTGCGCCATGCACAACTGGCCCAACGTCAGCGACGACACCGCCATATTGTGCCACTGCCCGACCTGGTCGAAGAAACGCCGGGCGCGGTCTGCGTTCGCCACCGCATCCGCCAGCCGCGAGAGCCGCCCCTGCACGCGCGCCAGTTCGTGGAAGATCGCGCCCAGCGAAGCCAGCGATGGCTCTGGCAGCAGGCCGGGCACCGCGTCGATCAGGTGCATCTCGGCGGTAGTCCATTCGAGCCGGCTGGCGTCCTGGTCCCCGGCGCGGTGCGCCTGTTCGCCGCGCGCAGTGTGCAGCATCCCCAACTGGAAACGCAGCCGCCCGCGCAGCGCCCGGTCGGCGGTCGAGGCCAACGCCCGCCGCAGCAGATCCTCGGCGCGGTCGACCTGCCCCAACGCCTGCAGCGCCTCGGCCAACTCGCGCTGTACCATGATCGCGTCCTCGGGCTGTTGCAGTTCGACATAGCCGGACATCGCCCCCTGGAAGCGCGGCACCGCCTCCTGATAGCGCCCCTGCGCCATCAAGGCCTGCCCCCAATCGTACAGCACCGCCGCCGCCAGCGACATATCCGCCGCGCGCCCCGCCAGTTGCAGGGGCCGCACCGCGCCGGAAAAGGCCGCCTCGGCATCGGCGTACTGCTCGACGCGCATCAAGTGCCGCCCGTGCGCCTGGTTGGCTTCGGCCAGCACGTTGGGGTCCAGGTTGGGCAGCGTGATCGCAATCTGGAACATCCAGCCGGCCTCGTCCTGCCGCCCAGGGAGCACGCTCAGCGCCGCGCCCATGACGACCTGCAGCCGCGTGTAGTCCGGGCCATCCTCGGCCAGTCGTTCGCGGATCGGGGCGGCATAGCCCAGGAACTCCGCGGCCAGCCCCGCCGCACGAAACGCCAGGGCCGACGCCACCAGCAGTTGCGTCACGACCGCCGCATCGAACATGCTGTCGGGGTGCATCTGGCGCGCCAGCAGCGCCCGCGTATTGTTCAGCCGGGCGTACAGCGCCCGGTCGAGCGGCATGGGATCGTCCAGCGGGGGCCATGTCGCGGCCAGGTGCGCCATCGCCAGGTGGTCGACCCGGGCGCGCTCCGGCGCTTTGAAGGCGTACTGCTGCTGGACCTGGGCACGGACCACCGGCGGCACCACCAGCAAATCCCCCTCGCGGCACAGCAGCCCATGTTTGCACAAGATGCGCACCTGCTGCTCGACGTCCTGATCCTCGTCCAGGCTCGCCGCTAATGCCACATCGAACGCAGCGGGTAATCCCTGCGTGCGGATGAGGAGGTCCAGCGGACGCGCCGGTTCGCGGGCCAGCAGCGCCAGCCAGCGCCCCAGGTACAGGCCCAGCGGGGCGGCGCGCTCCGGTTGGTAGGCGCTCAGGTCTTCCAGCGCCTCGTCGATGCCGTCGGTTTCGATCAGGCGCACGCCGCGCGCGATCAGCCAGGGCAGATTGCGCGCGCGCTCCAGGAAATCGTCGATGGTGTCCACGTCCAGCGCGTCGATGTCGCGCTCAACGGCCAGCCGCATCGCCAGGGTGCGCGCCGCTTTGGGGGCCAGCGGGCCGAGCGTGATCTCCTGGACCACCTCAAGCTGGCGCAGGGGCGCGCTGAGGGTGCGCGCGGTCAGCAGCACCCCGCTGCCCGCGCCGATGCGGCCAATGAAGGCGGCCAATCGCTCGTTTTCTGCTGGGTCCGTCACCGCGTCCACGCCATCCAGCACGAGCAGCGCCGGACGGTCGCGCAGCCGCGCCAGCAGCTCGTCCGCGCTGGCATAGACCGGCAGCTCCAGCAGCTGCGCCAGGGCCGCGACGATCTCGCGCGTGGTGGTCTGGATGTTGGCCGGCCACCACAGCACCCCGCCCGGAAAGCGCCAGCCAAACCGGTTGGCGAACTCGGCGGTCACCATGCTCTTGCCGGTCCCGACCGGCCCAGTGAGGGCGTAGGCAGGCTGGTCGTGGTAGGGAATGTCGCGCGCCATGCACCCCAGGATTTCACGCCGTCCAACGAAGCCTTCCGGCTGCGGCACGTTGACCATGCGCGGCAGCCCATCGCCCACCAGCGCCCGTGTGGCCCGCAGGTTGGGCGGCGGCAGCGGCAGCACAACTTCGAACAGGTCCTCATCTGTCACCAATTCGTAACGGTCGGCCTGCCCCAGCCCGGCGAGCGACGCGCGGAACGCGTCCTGCACGCTCTCGCCGCGCGCCAGCCGGGGATAAAACCGGGTGGCAAATTGACGGGCGCTGGCAGCGGGTACTTTGCGGCGCGTCCCGGCCACCGCCTGCACGCTGGTTTCGTCGAGCAGCACCTGGGCGAGACGCTGGCTAAAGCAGCCATCCAGTACCACCAGCCGCACCCGGCCATGCGCAAACAACCGCACCACATGCTCTGGAACGGCATAGGCTTCGTGGCCATCCTCGTCTTCGAGGTGCAGCGTATCGCGCTCGGCGTGGCTCACCAGGTGCACCACCGTAAACATATCCGGCCCGTCAACCGCGAGGGCTTGCGCCAGCCGTTCCGACGACGGCGGCGCCAGCCGCACCAGCGCCAACGGCACGCCAGCCCCATCGCCCGCCGCGGCCCCATCCGCCAACGCCCGGCACAGATTGCGCCATTCGCCCACCGCGTCCAGCGGGTTGAGCGGGTCCTGCCCGCCGCCCAGCCCAGCGTACGGCGCAGCGATCACCGCCAGCACCGGCAGGTAGCGCCGCAGTTGGGCCACGCCGGGATCGGCTACCACATCGCGCCCGTCGACAACGGTCAACGCCTTACGTAAAGAAGTGAGTTTTTCGTCCATAACTGGCAGTATAGTGGGAAACGCCGAAAAGGGCTACTAAGGCCCGGTGACGAGTCCACCGGGCGCTAGAGCGTGTTATGAACTTACGCAGGCTGTTTACAGTGGATTTTTTCCGTAAGTTTTACGCCTCCCTAAATCCCTCCCCGTAGACGGAGAGGGACTTACGCCTCCCCCCTTTCTCCGCGTGAAGGGAAAGGGGTCGGGGGATAGGGGTAAAAAGTGCATAACAGCCTCTAACGACAGCCTGTGAGGCCGCCAATCGGGACGGCGTCGTCTACAGCGTGGCCTGGATCGCGCCGCCATCCACCGGAATCATCGCGCCGTGCACGTAACCCGCCGCCGGCGAACACAAAAATGCGGCCACGTTGCCGAATTCCGCCGGCGTGCCCATGCGACCCAACGGCACCGCCGCTGTCCGCGCCTGGATCGCCTCTTCGACGCTGATATCCTGCGCGTCGGCGCTGGCTTGCATCAACTGCTCGACGCGCGCGGTGCGCGTCCATCCGGGCAGGATGCTGTTGACGCGGATGCCCGCCGGCCCCAGTTCCTCGGCCAGCGATTTCGTCAGGCCGCCGACCGCCATCCGCACACTGTTGGACAGGATCAGGTTATCAACCGGCTGCTTGATCGAGACGGAGGTGATGGTCAGGATGGCGGGCCGCTCACTCTGGCGCAGCAGCGGCAGCGCAGCGTGGATCAGGCGCACCGCGCTCATCACGGTTAGCTGGAAGGCTTCCTCCCAGGCGGCAAGCCCAACCGTCGCAAACGTGCCCGGCGGCGGCCCCCCGGCGTTCGTGACCAGGATATCCAGCCCGCCCAACTCATCAGCAGCCTGCTGGACCAGTTGCGCGACCGTGCCGGGATCGGTCAGGTCGCCCGGCAGCTCGACCACCGGCTGGCCGCTTTCCTGGCGCAGCGCGTCCGCCGTCGCCGCCAGGTCGTCCGCCGTGCGCCCATTGATCGCCACGTGCGCGCCCTCCAGCGCGAAGCGGCGCGCCGTCGCCCGGCCCAGGCCCCGGCTGCTGGCCGCGACGAGGACTCTGGCCCCGTGCAATCCTACATCCATGCTCATTCCTCCTGTGGAACCGTGTATTCCATGATGGCTCGTTCCATGCCATCGCCATAGTAGTCGTCCTCCACCCCAGCGTGCTCAAAATTCAGCTTCTCGCACAGCCGGAACGCAGCGGCGTTCTCCGGCTCGACCGTCGTCCGGACGCGCTGCACGCCGGTGGCGACCAGTTCGTCGCGGACGCGCTGCATCAAACGGCGACCAACCCCCAACCGCCGGAAATGCCCCTGCACCGCGAAATTCAGAATCCAGCCGACCTCGTTGTCCTGCGACACCGCGCCGCAAATGTGCGCCACCAGCATTTTGTCCTGCTCCACGACCCAGATCAGACGCGGGAACAGGTCGTACAACTGGCGAAAGACGTACTGCGAATACGCACCGCTGCCATATACGCGCCGGTCAAGCTTGGTGATGTCCGACAGATCGGCGGGGGTAAACAAGCGGAGGGTGATTTGGGAATATGCTGACCGTGTAATATCGTTTCCAGCCAAAATATGTTGCTCCTCTCAAACCAAAAGCCATCACATGCTGTCTAAATCACTCTAACTCGATCTTCAATTCCACCTGCCCGACCCCGATCACATCGCCCGAAGACAGGACCACCGGCTCGCGCACCGGGTCCCCGTTCAGGCGCGTGCCATTGCTGCTGTGGCGATCCTCCAGCCACCACTGGCCGCCGCGCTGCGTCACGAGGGCGTGCTCCTGGCTGCAAAACGAATCGTGCAGCACGACGGTGTTGGTCGGGGCGCGCCCCAGGCTGGTCAATGGCAGCAGCGGGAAGCTGCCCCCGTTTTCGACCGCCCCATTCGCCGCCGCGACGACGACCAACCGCCCGCGCTGGCGCGAACTGGCCGCCACGACCACCGCCGCCGCCCGGTAGTCACGCCACACGACAATCACCACCGCGCCCAGGAAGCCAAGCAGCAGCAGGGCCGCCGCCACGCGCAGCGCCAACAGCAGCAGTTCCGTACTCACGTTATATCATCCTCGACCCGGTCCAGCCCGACGCGCGTATCGCCGCCAGACGGCAGCTGGCCGGTGGTGCTGTCCTCCACGACGTACACCACCTGCACCCCGCCCAACGCGATCACGTCGCCCGGTTGCAGCACGCATTCGGTGACGCGCGCACCATTGACATACGTACCGCCGCTGCTGCCCAGATCGTACACCACAAACGCGCCCTGTCGAAAGCGCAGCTGGGCATGGTGCCGGCTGACGCGCGGATCGTCGAGCACGATGGTGTTATCGCGCCGCCGCCCCACGTTGATCACCGGGCGGTCGAGCGGCACATAGCGGCTGCCATCCACCAGCAGAAACACCTCCGGCAGCCGGTCGGGGCGCGGAGCATCAGCGACCGGTGCCATCGCGTGCGTCGGTTCGGCGTCCGGCGCGCTGGCATCCGCCACCACCGCGATCCCATGCAGCGGGACATCACCCACCGCGACCAGCTCGACCTCCGGTGGCGCGTCCAATACCAGCCCGGCCTCCTGTGCCAGCGCCAGCACGTGCTGGGCCAGGATCGCGGCCAGGGCCGGTTGGCGAGCCAGCAGCGCCGCGTGATCGTCGGGGTGCAGCCGCACGACGTAATGCGCTGGGGCCGCCTGCACGCCACCGGCACGCGGCAAGGCATGTGCGCCCATCGCATGGGCGAGACGGTGCGCGACTTCGCTGGGCTGAATGCGCCCGGCGAACAGGCGCGCGAAGCTCCCTTCGACCAGCGCCCGCACCCGGGCTTCAAAACGTGACAGTTGATTATCGTTCATATCGGAGATTATACCAGGAGGTCCCGGGGATCATGCAACGCCCGGGGTACGGCAGGCATACGGCGCTAGCCCGCCGCCAGCGCCGCCCGCGCCGCCGCGATCCAGGCCTGGAGGCTGCCGGTGCGCGGCCAGTACACCGGCGACCACGCCTCGGCCAGCGCATCGAAGGCATGGGCGCTGTGTTCCAGGCTGTCGAGGATGTCCAGCGGGGTAAAGGGCCGGGCTGCCCCGTGCAACTGGTCGAGTACCGCCGCGTCCGCCGTGCCTTCGCGCTCGCGCAGCATCATACCCAGCGCCAGACAGTCGCGCACCTGGTCCAGGCTGAGATGCAACCCGACCAGCAGATCGCCGCGCACCACCCGTTCGACCGCCTTCGCGCCTTTGAACCAGAACGTGTTGGCCATCTGCGCGAAATCGGTGGGCGAAGGCCGGGCACTGACCAGCGGCAGCGACGGGCGCATCAGCATCTTGTCGACCTCGGTCGAGCTGGAGAACAGCACACGCTTTTGCCCGACGAACGGCACGCGCGCCCACTCGCTGAGCTGTTCGACGGCGTTCTCGTCGGCGATGACCAGGTCCAGGCGGCGGAAATCGTCCAGGCACACGCGCAGCGTATGCCGGAACGGGCGCGGGTGGTGCTCCCACGCGAAGATGCCGCCCAGCGGCTCCAGCCAATCCAGCGACGACACGAAGCGGTCGGTCGCCCCGTCTTTGACGACGACCAGCAGGTCCAGGTCGCTCCAACCATCGAGCCGCGCCGCCGGACGGCTGGCCGCCGATCCGAACACGATCAACGCGCGCACCGCGCTGTCCAGGGCGAGCACTGCCGACAGGTTGTGGGCGGTCCCCAACTGCCAGCGATCGGTGCGGATATCGGTCACGCTGCCTCCTTTCTGCGGCCTATACAGGCAGGGGCTGCCGGCTCTCCGGCACCCCCCTATCGCACGTCGATAAATTACGCCACCCGCGCCTCGAGCATGTCATGAACTTACGCAGGCTGTTTACAGTAGATTTTTCCCCGTAAGTTTTACCCCTGCCTAAATCCCTCCCCGTAAACGGAGAGGGACTTGCGCCTCCCCCCTTTCTCCGCGTGCGGGGAAAGGGGTCGGGGGATAGGGGTAAAAAGTGCATAACAGCCTCTAGCGATCCTTGGGCCGGTGCTCGCGGATGAACTCCAACGGATCGATATAGTTCGCGCGCAGGTTGGCCCGGTTGAGCTTGGGCCAGTGCCAGGGCTGGCTGGCGAGAATGTCGGTCGGACTCAGGTCGAAGTGCAGGTGATAGGCGAAGATGCCGCCCGCATCCCCCACCTTGCTGATGCGCTGCCCGCGCACCACGCGATCCCCGACGCTGACCTCGATGTCCTCGACGTGCGCGTAACGCCCGTAAATCACCTGCCCGGTCGTGATCAGCGGGTCGTGCCGGATCACGATCACGTTGCCCCAGCCGGGCAGCCGGTCGGCGAAGGTGACGATCCCGCTGGCTGAGGCATACACCGGCGAGTGAGCGTCCGCGTCCCAGTACGGCTCGTTCATGTTGAGATCGGTCCCGGTGTGGTAGGCCGACCCGTTGCGGTAGAGCACGTCGAAACCGGTCGCGTCGAACCAGTCGCCGGGCCACACCTGGTCGCTGCGCCGTTCCGACGCCGTGCCGACCGGGCTGTCGTAGCCGTCGGCCAGGTATTTGTCGGAGGGCACGATCCCGACGATCTGCCGCCAGCGCAGCGCGTCGAAGGCGATCTCCTCGTCGACCTCGCCGGTCAGGTCGTTCAGGAACACCACCCCGGCCCGCGCGTTGTTGGCATCGAACTGGAACACGCCCAGCGGAACCCACAAATTCGAGTAGCTGGACTGGCGCACCGGGATTTCAAGCTCGCCGGAGTGATCCAGCACACCGTGCAGCTTGAAGCGCGCGCGGTCGGTGGTGGCATGCCGGGCCGGGACAAATGCGGATACCTCGTACCAGCCGCTGGCGACCAGTTGGGGGTCCCAGCGCGCCCAGACGGAGCTGCTGTTCTGCATCGTGTTCTTATACTTGGTGGTCCAGCCCCATGTGCTGCGGAACGTCTCGAACACGTCGTCCGGGTCCTGATCGTCGTGCACGCCGTCGTGGTAACGCGGGCTATCCGGCGTGACGACCACCTCGATCCCGTAGCGCCCCTGGGACGCGGGCGGCTGGTCGTCGTCTTCGTCCACGTCCGACACCGTGTGATTGATCGCGGGGAACTCGACCGGGCCGATCACGCCGAAGCGCCACCAACTGATGCCGGTCGCCTTGTGCCGCCTGACGGCCACTTCGCGCGCGTCGTTGATCTCGCGCACCGGGGCGCTGCCCGGCAGCACCGGGAATAACGGCAGCCCGTAATCCTGCCAGGTGGCGAAGCCTTCGTCGAGCACCTCCTCCATGTCGCGCTGGAAGGTGTTCCAGTAAAGCTGCAAATGCACGCTGTTGACGAAGGGCCGCCACTCCTCGGGGAAAATACGCGGCTTGTGCTGGGGACGCGGGTCGACCGCCATGCCGATATGGAAGCGCCCCCCTACCCCGCGCCGGATGCGCGTCATCAGCGGGCGCACCTCGTCCGGCCCGACCTGCCAGAAGCCCGAATACGGCTCCACGTCCAGCACCATCGAGCGCACGCCGGACCGGTTGCACACCTCGATGATGCGGTCGGCCTCTGCGGTGACGTTCTCGCCCTTGACCACCGCCCAGGCGTGGAACTCCATCCCGTTGGCCTCCAGGATGCGCACCCATTTGTCCACGCTGGCGACGCCGTCGATCGCCAGGTCGCGGTCGGAATCGAACTGCCCCTGCCAGTACTCGCCATCGCTGGTCTTGACCCACACCTGCTTGACGGCAGGTGCCCACTTTTGCAAGGTGCTCACTACGTCTTCGACTGTCTCTTCGGCAATGGAATCGCCCTTCCAGTGCCAGATCGCTACTTTGCCGTCGTAAGGTGTCGCCATGCCAGACTCCTCCAGTTAGAACGCCGTCGACTCATAACCGGATGGTAGTACGGAACCGGAAAATTGACAACACGCCGGAACCCGCCCCCCCCAAAAAAAACACGAACAACATCCAGAGATGAATGCTGCTCGCGTCAATGTGGAATTGATGATTCCAATGAAGATGAGAATGTATGATAGTACGTTCAGTTCAGTTTTTTAGGCTTGGTTTCACGTCCCTCCCAACCAACTGGAAACAATGCCAGATCGAGTGACGCCCACAACCGGCGCGCATCAAGCTCATCGAGCATCACCACCCAGGAATTGCGCTGGACCCAGCCGATCACGGTGTAGTATCCATTGCCTTTTTGCACCACTTCCGCATGGGTCGTCACGCTGTTGTTGGCCGGTGCCCGCAGTGGGGCTGTGCTTGCCAGGGCTGTTACCAGGTCAGCTTTTTCGGGATACAGCAGGCTGGTGAGTTTGAACCACATCACCTGTGCCGCCCGCCGGGTCATCACATGCACCCAGCGCTGCGAACCTTGCCCGACACCACCCAGCACCACCGTCTGGTCGCTCTCCTTGTGACTGACAAACAAGTCCGTCGACAGACCGTACTGGCGTCTGGAGGCTCCCGCCGATGACATTGCGGCTTATCCTTTCTCATTCGCCCCGCGTGAGCAAAAATGTCAGTGCATTGCGTCGATAGTAAAATCTCCCTAATACAAGTCAACTTTATTTAAGTATACGGGCCCCCGTCTGGCAAAGCAATCTTTTGCAGACTTCTATCCAGAATCATTAACAAACCAATACAAAGTATATCCGCCCACCGTCAGCTTGAAGTCAGTTTCACATTTCTGCCGCGCAGCCAGTATAATCAACGCAGCGACCGGGACCAAAGGAGTGGCATCCATGACCGCACATCGTCGTTTTGTCTGGTGGGGACTGCTCAGCGCAGGCTTGCTGCTGGCGGTGAGCATCGCGCAGGCCGCCCCACCCCAGCAGGGCGCACCCGACCGCCTCGCCTACGGGCAGACCGTGCGCGGGCGGCTCAGCAGCAACAGCCCCGAAGACCTGTGGCGCTTCGACGGGCAGGCCGGGGACCTGGTGTTGATCGATATGCGCGCCAGCGAACCGAACGATCTGGACACCTACCTGACACTACGCGACAGCCAGGGGGCTACCCTGGTCACCGACGACGACGGCGGCGAAGGGCTAAACTCGCGCATCGGCCCCTTTGAACTGCCCGCCACCGGCTCGTATACCGTCGCTGCCGCGCGCTACAGCGGGACTGGCGATTACACGCTGCAAGTGATGTACCTGAGCACGATCCCCACCATCACCCCCGGCAAGCCGCTGGTCGGTGTCGTCAACAGCAGCCAGCCCAACAACTATTTCCTGTTCGTGGCCGACCCGGACGCCGCCGGCGATCTGCTGCGCGTCGATGTGCAGGACGACCTGCGCTACAGCGACCCGCACCTGTCGATCTATGGCCCGGACGACCTGATCATCAGCACCGAGTACCAGAGGGGGGCCACGCTCGACCCGTTCGTGCCCGACTCCGGCGCGGCGTATGTGATCGTGGTCAGTTGGAACTCCGAGGGCACCGGCGGCCCCTACGAACTCACGCTGACCCCGTCAAAAGTCGAGCTGCTGGCCGATGGGGAGCCGCAAAGCGGCGTGCTGGGCGGAGATACGCACGCCCAATGGCACTACCTGCGGGCTGCACGAGGCGATCAGGTGCGGGTCACCGTGCGCGCCGAGGCGGACGTGATCGCGCCCGCGCTGGAGATCACCACGCTGGACCGCACGCAAACGCTGTACATCAACGAGGGCGACGCCACCCGCGCGATCAGCGTGCTGCTGGCGATGCCCGCCGATGGTGTGTATGCCGTGCGCGTGGGGGATGCGCTCTTTCAAGACACCACCGCCAGCTATACGCTGCTGGCGGCGTGGGAAACAGAAACACAACAGAAACACAATAGGGGCGCAGTCCAGGATGGTACGCCCCTGCTGGTTTGGTGACCAGGCCGCGCGCTAGAACAGGCCCCAGTCGTCGAGGATGCCTTCCTCGGCCATCGACGGGTTCCAGGCTTGCATCCCCAACTCGATCGTGGTGGGGACGCCCAGCGTCTCCTGGGCTTTCTTGCGCGTGGCTTCGAGCAACTGCGGCGCATACGGGCAAAACGGCGTGGTCATGATCATCATGATGTGCAGCTTGTCGTCCTGAATGTCCAGGTCCCGGACCAGCCCCAACTCCTGCACGCTCAGGCCAAGCTCCGGGTCGATCACGGTGCGCAGGGCATCGCGCACCAGGGCTTCGCGCTGTTCTACCGACATTCCACTGATATCGGGCGTTTCGTCAGTCATCATCCATCCTCCAGTAGGTTTTGGTAGAATATAGACCAGCCAGCCGCAAACAGCCACCTGCGACTGAGCATAGGGTCTACGAACGAGTTGTCAGCAATAGGTGAATATGGTCGCCAAAGTGGCCCTCACCCCTCCGCCCTGCCGGGCGGTCTCCCCTCGCATGGGCGAGGGGAAAAAACGTGCGCTGTGACTCCCCCTCGCCTGCTCTGCGGGAGAGGGGGCCGGGGGGTGAGGGGCGTTTTTTGCGCTGGCCAGACTCGACGCGACAGGTTATTCGTGGACCCCTGAGCATAGATAAGTAATTTATTAGATATTTATCTTATTTATTGACACCCCCCCCGCTTTACTGTTATAATCCTACAAGACCTATTGCAAAACATTCTCATTTGAGAGAAACTAGCAGGCTGACCTAATATCCAGACAATTGTTCGCTTCCAAGCCTAGAGGAGGAACTCCACACCGATGGGAGCTGCGTTAGAAATTCGGAATTTGCACGTTAGTGTCGACGATCAGCCCATTCTCAAGGGCGTTGACCTGGTCGTCAAGCAGGCCGAGATTCACGCGTTGATGGGGCCGAACGGCTCGGGCAAGAGCACGCTGGCCAACACGATCATGGGCCACCCCGCGTACGAGATCACCGCCGGGCAGATCATCTTCGACGGGCAGGACTTATTGGAACTGGAAACCGACGAGCGTGCCCGGTTGGGCCTGTTTATGGCTTTTCAATACCCGGTCGCCATCCCCGGCGTGACGGTTGCGAACTTCCTGCGCAACGCGATCAACGCCCGCATGCAAGACGACGACCCGGACAGTAAGGGCATCTCGATCCCGGCGTTCCGCAAACTGATGCTGGACAAAATGGACGTGCTGCAAATGGACCCCAGCTTCGGCGGGCGCTACCTGAACGACGGGTTCTCCGGCGGCGAGAAGAAGCGCGCCGAGATTTTGCAGATGGCGGTGCTGGAACCTAAGATCGCCGTCATGGACGAGACCGACTCCGGCCTGGATATCGATGCGCTGCGCATCGTGGCAGATGGCGTGAACACGCTGAGCGACTCCGACCTGGGGGTGCTGCTGATCACCCACTACCAGCGTATTCTCAACCACATTCAGCCGCAGTTCGTGCACATCATGCTGGATGGCCAGGTCGTCGAAAGCGGCGGGTCAGAACTGGCGACGCACCTGGAAGAGCACGGTTACAACTGGCTGCGCGAGAAACAAAACGGTAACGGTAGCTAAACACGGGAGCAAGTGACCATGAGTGATGCTGAACAGCTGCAAGGCATACGCGAAGCATACGAAGATCAATATGGCTTCCACGATCCAGACAGTTACGTATTTCGCGCGCGCAAAGGGCTAGACGCCGAGGTCGTCGGCCAGATCAGCGAGATGAAGAACGAACCGCAGTGGATGCGCGACTACCGGCTGAAGGCGCTGGAAATTTACCAGAGCAAACCCGTTCCCCAGTGGGGACCGGACCTCTCCGGGCTGCGCGAGGACGACATCTACTTCTTCGTCAAGCCGTCGGACAAAGAGGGGCGCTCCTGGGACGAGGTGCCGGAAAACATCAAGCGCACCTTCGACCGCCTGGGCATCCCCGAAGCCGAGCAGAAGTTCCTGGCCGGGGCCGGTGCCCAGTACGACTCGGAGATGGTTTACCACCAGGTCAAAAAAGAGCTGGAAGCGCAGGGCGTCATCTTCAAGAGCATCGAGCACGGCTTGCAGGAACACGAAGACCTGTTCCGCGAATATTTTGCCACCGTGATCCCCGCCCACGACAACAAGTACGCCGCCCTCAACGCGGCGGTCTGGTCGGGGGGGTCGTTCATCTACGTGCCGCCGGGCGTCGAGATCGAGATGCCGCTGCAGGCATACTTCCGCCTGAACACGGCCAACATCGGGCAGTTCGAGCGCACGATAATCATCGTGGACGAAGGCGCGTACCTGCACTACGTCGAGGGCTGCACCGCCCCGGCCTACACCACCGACAGCCTGCACAGCGGTGTGATCGAGATCGTCGCCAAACGCGGCGCGCGCTCGCGCTACACCACGATCCAGAACTGGTCGGACAACGTGTACAACCTGGTGACGCAGCGCGCGATGGTCTACGGCGACGCCAGCCACGAGTGGGTGGACGCCAACCTGGGCAGCAAGATCACGATGAAGTACCCGTCGGTCTACCTGATGGAACCCGGCGCACACGGCGAGATTCTGTCGATTGCGTTCGCCGGTCGCAACCAGATTCAGGACGCGGGCGGCAAGGCAGTCCACGTCGCGCCCAACACCACCAGCCAGATCATCAGTAAGTCGATCTGCAAGAACGGCGGGCGCAGCAGCTATCGCGGGCTGCTGAAGGTCTACCCGGATGCCGAAAACGTCAAGAGCACGGTTGTCTGCGACGCCCTGCTGCTCGACGAGATCAGCGAGTCGGACACCTACCCCTACATCGAGATCGAAAATCCGGAGGTGACGGTCGGCCACGAGGCAACGGTGAGCAAGGTCGGCGACAACCAGCTCTTCTACCTGATGAGCCGCGGCCTGGGCGAACATGAAGCGAACGCGATGGTCGTCAACGGCTTCCTGGAACCGCTGACCAAAGAGCTGCCGATGGAATACTCCATCGAGATGAACCGCCTGATCCAGCTCCAGATGGAAGGCTCGATCGGGTAAGCAATCGATATTCGATCAACGGAGGTGGCATTTCGTAAACGTTCACGGTAACGAAAAGGTGCCAGTTTACCCCTCCCCGTAAACGGAGAGGGACTTTCGAACCCTGATCTATTTCCCCTCTCCGCGTGCGGGGAGGGGCCAGGGGGGGGGTAAATTCGCAAGGGTGAACGAAACCGAAATACACCCCACTACGGAAATTTACGGACAGAACAGAAAGGCTAACCAACTGTGGCAACCCGTCGTCGTCGTGTTGCACGCGAATTTAAAGCCCCGCCGCTCACACGGGCGGATGTCGAAGCCGTGAGCGCGCGGTATGATGAACCGGACTGGCTGCGCCAGATGCGGCTGGCGGCATGGGACACCTACGAGGCGCTGCCCATGCCCACCACCCAAGACGAACCCTGGCGGCGCACCGATTACCGGCATATTGACTGGGACAGCGCCGGGAACCTGCTGTCGCCCGACGGCGGCACCTTCGAGGACATCCCCGCGCCCAACCGCCAGCCCTTGCTCGGTGAGGAACAGGGCGGCCTGATCGCCTTTGTCGACGATCAACTCGTCCACCACGAAACCAACGCCAAACTCGCCGACCAGGGCGTGATCTTCACCGACCTGCGCACCGCCGCGCGGGAGCATCCCGACCTGGTGCGCGACCACCTGATGACCCAGGCCGTGACGCCGGACAACGGCAAGTTCGCGGCGCTCAACGCGGCGCTGTGGACACACGGCGTATTCCTGTACGTGCCGCGCGGCCAGGCGGTCGAACTGCCGGCGCACAGCATCTTCTACGCCACCCGCCCCGGCGCAACCCTGGGCCATATGCTGATCGTGCTCGAAGAAGGCGCGCAGATCGACTACCTGCACGAGAGCCTGTCCCCCACCCTGGACGCCGACGCCAGCTTCATCGGCGTCACCGAGTTGATCGTCAAGGACGGGGCCACCCTGCGCTTCGCCAACCTGCAGGACTGGGGCCACACCGTCTTCGAGTTCAGCCACCAGCGCGCCCGCGTCGGCAGCAATGGCCAGCTCGACTGGATCACCGGGCAGATGGGCGGCAAGCTGATCAAGGCGTTCCTGGAGATCGACCTGGACGGCGAAGGCGCGTGGGGCCGCATGAGCGCGGTGTACTTCCCGGACGGCAAGCAGTTCATGGACCTGGACACGCAGCAGAACCACAACGCGCCGCACACCACGTCCGACCTGCTGTTCAAGGGCGTGCTGCGCGATGAGTCGCGGAGTGTGTGGCAGGGCATGATCAAGGCGCTGCCCGGCGCGCAGAAGACGGACGGCTTCCAGGCCAACCGTAACATGCTGATGAGCAACACCTGCCGCGCCGACAGCATCCCGGGGCTGGAGATCGAGGCCGACGACGTGCGCTGCACGCACGCCTCTGCCACCGGGCAGATCGACAAGGAGCAGCTCTTTTACCTGATGGCGCGCGGCCTGCCGCGTGACGAGGCCGAGAAGCTGGTCGTGGATGGTTTCTTCGTCCCGGTGTTGGACCGCATCCCGTTCGAGAATGTGCGCAACCGCATGATGGATTACATCGAGCGCAAGCTGCTGGGCCGGGCATAAGCGCCGCCGCTGTCACACAGCGTTACATACCAATGCCGGGTCGCGATGGCCCGGTATTTATTTTATTTTATATTCGTATGATTTTTCTAATTTTTTTCTGCGCGGTAGGATACTCTGGTTAATTTGTGCGATAATCCACAGCGAAGCAAAGGATAGCCACACGCATGAGACGATTTTTAATTGACACCGACACCGGGTCCGACGACGCCGTCGCCCTGGTGATGGCCCTCCAGCAGCCGGACATCCAGGTCGACGCGATCACCGTCGTCAGCGGCAATGTCGGGCTGGACCAGGCCGTGCAAAATGCGCTGTACACTGTCGAACTCTGCGGCGCATCCACCCCCGTGTATCGCGGCTGCGAACGGCCTTTACTGCGCCCGCTGGAAACCGCGCAGGACGTACACGGCACCGACGGCATGGGCGATATCGGGCTGCCACTGCAAGGCCGCACGCCCGCCCCCGGCCACGCCGTCGACGTGATCATCGACACCATCACCCGCGCGCCGGGCGAGATCACGCTCGTCACGCTGGGGCCGCTGACCAACATCGCGGTGGCGCTGCTGCGCGAACCGTCGCTGGCGGACAAGGTCGCGGCCTGCTACACGATGGGCGGCACCGGCGAGGGGCACGGCAACGCCAGCCCGGTCGCCGAATACAACTTCTGGGCCGACCCGGACGCAGCCAAGATCGTGTTCGAGTTGGGAATGCCGATCACGATGGTCGGCTGGGATATCTCGCGCAAATACGCCGTGTTTGACCCGGACGCGGCTGGCGAACTGCGCGCCCAGGGAGCGTTGGGGGCGTTTTGCGTCGACATCCAGCGCACCCTGATCGAGTTCGTCAAAACCGAGACGAAACTGGCCGGGTTCGACCTGCCCGACCCGATCACGATGGCCGTCGCACTCGACCGCCGCGTCGCGACCGCCATCGAACAACTGCACGTCGCCATCGAGACGCAGAGCGACCTCTGCCGGGGCCAGTCCGTCGTCGATCACCTGGGCGTCACCGGGCACGCGCCCAACATCGACGTGGTGCGCACCGCGTCGCGCGCAGCATTTGAGCAAATCTTACACGCGGCGGTTAAGGACGCATGAGGGAGGCCTATGACTGACAACCACAAATCCCCACTGGACATCCAGACGATCCTGGCCGACTTTCCGGTGCTGGACCAGGAAGCCCATCCCGGCAAGCGGCTGGTCTTCCTCGATTCGGCAGCCAGCAGCCAGAAGCCACGCCAGGTCATCGACGCCATCGCCGGCTATTACGCCCACGATCACGCCAACGTGCACCGGGGCATCCACACCCTGAGCGAACGCGCCACCGACGCCTATGAGAGCGCGCGCGACAAGGTGCGCGACTTCATCAACGCCGCCTCGCGCCGCGAGGTCATCTTCACGCGCAACACCACCGAAAGCGTGAACCTGGTCGCGGGGACGTGGGGACGCGCCAACCTCGGCCCCGGCGATGTGGTCGTGCTCAGCGAAATGGAACATCACAGCAACATCGTCCCCTGGCAAATCCTGGCCGCCGAACGCGGCTTCACAATCCGCTACATCCCCGTCACCGACGCTGGGCAGCTCGACCTGGACACCTACGCCGCCTTGCTGCGCGACGAGCCGGTCAAGCTGGTGAGCGTGATGCACGTCAGCAACGTGCTGGGCACGGTAAACCCCGTCGCCGCCATGATCCGGCAGGCGCACGACGCCGGCGCGCTGTTCATGATCGACGGCGCGCAGAGCATCCCGCACCTGGCGGTCGATGTGCAGGCGCTCGACGTGGACTTCCTGGCGTTCTCTGGGCACAAGATGGCCGGGCCGACCGGCATCGGCGTGCTGTACGGCAAGCGGGCGCTGCTGGAAGCGATGCCCCCCTACATGGGCGGCGGCGACATGATCAAGCGCGTCACGCTGGACGGCAGCGAGTGGAACACCCTGCCCTACAAGTTCGAGGCGGGCACGCCTGCCATCGCGCCGGCGGTGGGGCTGGGGGCTGCCGTCGATTACCTGCGCGGCCTGGGCATGGAGAACATCCTGGCCCACGAGCAAATCGTGGTAAACTATGCGCTGGACCGGCTGGCCGAGGTCCCCGGGCTGACGTTGTACGGCCCGGACGCGGAACACCGGAACGGCGTGGCGACCTTCACGCTCCAGGACCTGCACGCGCACGACATCGCGCAACTGCTCGATGCGGAAGGCGTCGCGGTGCGGGCCGGGCATCACTGCGCCATGCCGCTGCACCAGCGTTTCGGGATCGCGGCGTCGGCGCGCGCCAGCTTCTACATCTACAACACGACCGACGATGTAGACCGGCTGGTCGATGCCATCGAGAAGGCGTACAAACTGTTTGGTATCACATCATGAGAGGATAAGAGGACACTATGGACCTCTATATGGAAAACATCATCGATCATGGGCAGAACCCGCGCAACTTCGGGGATCCGCTCGACCCCGCCGACATCGACTACGAGGACGATAACCCGTTCTGTGGCGACCGGCTGCACCTGACGGCCCAACTCGACGAGGAAGGGCGCGTCACGGCGGTAAGCTGGGACGGCGAAGGCTGCACCATCAGCCAGGCGTCGGCCTCGATGCTCGGCGAGGAGATGATCGGCAAAACCCTGGACGAACTGCGCGAGTTCGACAAAGAGGAACTGCTCGACATGCTCGGCATCCAGCTCAGCCCCACCCGCCTGAAGTGCGCGCTGCTGTCGCTGAAGGTGCTCAAGGCGGGCGCGTACGGGCTGACGAGCTGGACCGGCGAAGAAGAGGACAGCGAGTAAGCCCGGCCCATGCCAAACCCACAACGCGCATCCCAAGATTTGATGGTCCTGATGGAACACGCCCGCAGCGAAACCGCCCACCGACACGGGAACTATCTCGACGTCGAGCACCTGCTGCTGGGGCTGGCGCGCACCCATACCGGCCCCGCCTACGACCTGCTGACGCGGCACAGCGTCGATCCGCAAGCCCTGTACGACCGGATCGCCGGGGCGGTCGGCATGGAACGCCCGCAGCCCGCCGAGGTCAAAGGGTACAGCAAATGGGCCAGGGCCACGCTGCAATGCGCCGCCGACGAGGCGCAAGCGCTGGACCAGTCCGTGCTCAGCAGCGGCCATCTGCTGCTGGGGTTGATGGGTGAGCAGGAAGGCGCGGTCGCGGACGTGCTGGGCACGCTGCCGTTTGACGCCGGCACGCTGCGCGCCGAACTCCGCGAACGCGGCGAGGAAGCCCCCGTCGCGCAGGCCGACAACGTGATCCCGATGCCATCGCAGCCCGGATCATCCTCACGCCAGACCGGCAGCACGGGCAAAGCCGCGCGCGTGGTCCCCTTCCAGCGGGGCCGCGCCAGAGGACGGCAGCAGCAACAGCAGGAGACAGACGCCACCACCCCACCCTGGACCAACAAAGCCCTGATCGCGGGCGGCGTCGCGCTGCTGCTGGCCTATCTGATCCTGATCCTGCCCGGCAGCACCGCGTTTACGCTGGTGTTTGTGGTGGGCGGCTGGGTGTTTTCATTGACACTGCACGAATTTTCGCACGCGCTGGTCGCCTACTTCGGCGGCGATCACACCGTGCAGGAAAAAGGCTACCTGACCTTCAACCCGCTGAAATACACGCATCCCCTGCTCAGCATCGGGCTGCCGCTGCTGTTCCTGGCGATGGGCGGCATCGGGCTGCCCGGCGGCGCGGTCTACATCGAGACGCACCGGCTGCGCAACAAATGGTGGCGGTCGGCGGTTTCGGCGGCGGGGCCGGCCTCGAACCTGGTGCTGGCGCTGCTGCTGGCGCTGCCGTTCCTGCTGGGCAAGGTGAGCACGCAGGTGATCGGGTTCCAACTCTACTACAACCAGCCCCACACGGGCGGCATATGGGAAGACCCGACGCTGTGGTCGGCGGTGGCCTTCCTGGCGACGCTGCAAGTGACCGCCGTGTTCTTCAACCTGCTGCCCATCCCGCCGCTGGACGGCTTCGGGATCATCGAGCCGCTGCTGGACCGCACCACCGCAAACCAACTGCGCGCGTTCGGCATGTACGGCATCCTGTTGATTTTCGTCGCGCTGTGGTTCATCGACCCGCTGAACGAGGCGTTCTGGGACATGGTCTACAGCGTGTCTGACGACCTGGACATCCCGCGCTGGCTGATCAGCGAGGGCTATAACAATTTCCAGTTCTGGCGCACGGAGTGAGCGTTTTTCGAGTAGCACATAAAGGAGAGACACCGTTGGCTCGTTACGTAACGGTTGCACAAACATCGGAAATTGGCCCCGGCGAACGCGACGTGTTCGACATCGAGGGCTGGTACATCGCCGTGTTCAACGTGAACGGCACCTACTACGCCATCGAGGACGTGTGCACGCACGACGACGGCCCGCTGGCCGAGGGCGACCTGCACGGCTACGAGATCGAGTGCCCCCGGCATGGGGCGCGCTTCGATCTCCGCACCGGCAAGGTGCTGAGTATGCCCGCCGTGATCGACACCCACTGGTTCGAGACCCGCGTCGAAAACGACGAGATACAAGTCAAGATCGAGGACTGAGCGCACGATGCCGATCCTGTTCCAATACAGCGACGACCTGCTGGCCCGGTTCCCTACCATTCGCGGCGGAGTGATCTGGGCGCGCGGCCTGCGCAACGGCCCGGCTCCCCCCGCCCTGACCGACGCCTTCGCCACCGAGCAGCGCGCCACGCTGGAGCGCATCGGCGACACCCCGCTGGCCGAGCTGCCCAGCCTGGCCACGTGGCGGCGTGCGTTCCGCGATTTCGGCGTCAAGCCCACGCAGTACCGCAGCGCGGCGGAAGCCCTGCTGCGCCGCCTGGCCAAAAAAGGCGACATCCCCAGCATCAACCTGCTGGTCGACCTGGGGAACCTGGTCAGCATTCGCTATGCGCTGCCGGTGGCCTTTTTCGACCGGCGCGGGATGCAGGGCGCGCTGACCGTGACGTTTGCGCAGGGCGACGAGCGCTTCACCAACCTGGGCCACGACGCGGTCACCCACCCGGAGCCGGGCGAGGTGATCTTCGTGGATGAGCGCGGCGTGGTCAGTGCGCGGCGCTGGTGCTGGCGGCAGAGCGACCAGAGCGCCTCCCGCCCCGACACTACCGAGGCGCTGGTCACGGTCGAAGGGCATCATGCAGACGCCGAAAAGGACGTCCAGGCCGCGCTGGCCGACCTGCAAACGCTGCTGCAAGCCTACATCCCCAGTGTCACGTTCGACGCGGCGCTGCTGGGGCCGGACGTCCCGGCGTTGATCGTGTAGGCACGCTCAGTCCGGGGCGACGCGCGCTACCCAGGCCGCCAGCCCGTCCGCGTCCAGGAAGCCATCGGCGGCCCCGGCCACCCCGACCTTGTACGAGGCGAACACCATCGCGTGCTTGATAGTGGTGTACGGGTCGCCGGAACGATGGTAAGCGTGCACAAAACACGAGAACAGCGCATCCCCCGCGCCGATGGTGCTCACCACTGCGCGCGTTGTGACTGCCGGGATGCGCTCGACGAAGTTGTCGTCCTTGACGGCCAGCAGCGCGCCCTCCGCGCCCCGCCCGATCACCGCCGGCCCGTAGCGGTCCCACACGCGCCCGATCCACTCCTCCAGCGCGCAGGGCAGCCACTCGTCGCTCATGAACAAGATATCGGCGTGCTGCATGAAGTCGCGGTTATAGCCGTCGTCCAGGTCGCTGATGGCGTGCACATCGGTGGCGATTGGCACGCCGCGCCGCTGCATCTCGGCCAGGAACGGGCGCGAAAAGCGGATAGGGCGTGTCCTGGATGTTCTTCAGGTCCACGTTGATCATACGCTGGCCGCTGGGGTCGTAGAGGATCACCGACTGCGGTGTCGCGTCGAGTTCCCCGGCCACCAGATTCCCTGGGATGTGATCGGCGGCGAGCTGCTCGCGCACCGCTGTATAGTTCACCGGGAAACGGTCCACCTTGACCGTGGTTTCGATGTTGATCAGGCCCGACACCAAAATAATTCATTCAAAACACAAAGCGGGCGCAGAGCATCGCCCTGCACCCGCCGCATAACACCCGACAGCGTCTGGTCGTTAGTAACGGTAAATGGCCGCAACCGTGCCGTCGCCGGGCACCTCGTCCTCGTCGACCGCGTACACCGCGCCGCCGTTGAGCACCGTCTGCACCGCCGCCAGGTCGATCAAGTCCTGGTCGCCGGGCTGCATATCGGGATGCACATGGACCTTGTAGCTGTGCGAACGGAAGACCCCCCACTTGCGCACGCCCAGCGGCACAAACAACGTCGCCACGCGCCCCTGGTGCGCCGCACGCACAATCTCCACCAGACTGCCATCAGCCTGCTCGTCATCACGGCCCGCCAGCGCTCGATAACGCTCGGCTTCTTCTTCGCGGGCTTGGGCGAACTCCGGCCCGACGATGGCCCAGGCCCGATCGTGCAGCTCCCTGGCGCTCAAGGTCTCCGGGTTGCCGGTGATGCCCTTTTCGGCCAGATGCGGATAGGTGTTGGCCTCGCGATAGATCGGCAGCAGGTAGTCCACCCCCGCCAGCACGAGCAGGATCTGCTTGTCGGCCAGCAGGTTGTTCAACCCGTGATCGAGCTTATGGAAGTAGCGCAGCAAGTCCTGCTTGGCTTCGGCGTCGCTGCCCACACCATGCCCATGAAAGATCGCCCCAGATGCGCCACTCTGTGCACCGGCCCCGCGCCCCAACACGCGCGATTGAAGCTGCCGCTCGGGGTCATCCGGCCACAACGCTTCGGCCAGGCTTTCCGGTACCCCCTCCAGCGGAATCTCGGCCACGCTCTGGCGTGTCCCTTCCAGCAGTCGCACCTGGTTCTGGCTGAGCGCCAGCACGTAGAAACGGCCATCGTCGCTGAGCAAGGGCAGCAAGGGTTTAATGTAAAAACGGTCTTTGGCGACGACCAGTTCCTCGAAATGGAACGGCAAGCGATAATAGGTGGTCCGGTCCGGGTGGGCAAAGATCGCCATGCCGTCGCTGGCGTTGCGCCAGACTTCCGGATCATCCAGCAGGGCATAAGCGGGGCGCAAGAGGCGGTCAATATCCGGTTTTCGCATCTCGAGCCTGGCCAGTTGGTCTTCGGCCTGGCGCAGCATATTCTTATACCGGATCGGGTTTTGTTGCACTTCGGCCCCTACACGCACAGTCGGCATATAGATCGATACACACCATTTCCCAGTTGTGTCGAGCAGATTACGTAGGTCATCATGGTTTAAAGCATCCATTGAGTTGCTCCTTTCCTTAAACTAAATGTACAGCTTTCCGTCGCTTTTGGGCAAACGGCTTTTGTGGTTTCCGGCACATCTGTGGCACAATAACAGGAAATAAACCCACTATCACCAAAAGGGAAGGTTACCGTGTCTGGACGTGAACGTTTAACACAAACAGAACAATATCTGGCCTACCTCACTGGCCTGGGCATTACCCTCATCATCATCGGACTGCTGCTGATCGGCCTGGGTACAGTTGACGATGGCATCACCAACAGCATGATCCTGGTCGGGTTCGCCCTGACCATCCTGGGCATCGGAGCCTGGTTGTATCTCGTAAAACCCTGGGAGCGCTTCGACGATCTCAAGACGCCCTACTATACCGGGCATGAGGCGGAAGCACCACCCCAGGAAACCGCCGAAGACCTGGCGCTCGACGAGGCCGTGCCGGCGGCGGGCAAAGCCTCGGCTCCGGTTGACCTGGCGGTCACGGAAGAAAAACCCGCGGCCGCCGAACCGGTCGCCGTTGCCGAACCGCCCGCGCCGGTCATCCCGGCGGCCAAGCCAGACGCCCAGGCCAACGATCTCACCCTGCTCGAAGGCATCGGCCCCAAGACCGCCGCCGCGCTCAACAAGGCCGGGATCATCACCTTCGACCAGGTCGCCGCTATGACGCCGGACGATCTGATTACCACCGCACGCGCACACGGCGCGCGCGTCAACAAGGCCGACACCTGGCCCGAACAGGCCAAAGAAGCCGCCGAAGCCGATATCTCGACGCTGCGCCACAAGCAAGAGCAGATCAAAGGCGGCGAACAGTACGACGACCTGACCGAGATCGAAGGCGTCGGCCCGAAGTCCAAAGAAGTCCTGCACGCTGCCGGGGTGCGCACCTTCGAAGACCTCGCCAGCGCCACGCCCGACGACCTGCGTGCCAAGCTGGAAGCGGGTGGGCTGAACACCAAACTGGTCAAGCCGGATACCTGGCCGGAACAGGCCAAGCTGATCGTCAGCGGCGATCTGACCGCGCTCAAACAGTTACAGGACGAACTCAAAGGCGGGCGGCGATAACACCACGCACGCCACCAA
Organism: Anaerolineae bacterium; assembly: GCA_034437275.1. GTDB lineage: Bacteria > Chloroflexota > Anaerolineae > Aggregatilineales > Aggregatilineaceae > TC-15. Next base: position 39,922 of record DAOTUD010000094.1, on the reverse strand, counting down.
AGGGGCGTACCGGGCCCGGTACGCCCCCGGCTCACAACAAGTAAAAGCGGCGCAAGCCCACGCCTGCACCGCTGGTCATCATGGCACAAGCCAGGCTAACCGTAAGTACACTCGTAGATCGCCGTCTGGTCGATGGTCTCGATGATCGTGCAGTGGTTGGCGACGAAATCATACACTGGCGTCAGGTCCGCGACATCCTGGCGGCCCCCGGTGGCCCACCACGCCCGGCGGCGATCCGCGTCCAGCGGCGGGATGCGGTCCCCGTCGATCATCGTGGTGTCGATGATCAGGCGCGGCTGGTTGGCCTCCAGGTCGTCGACGATCTCGTCGATCTGCACCTCGCTGGTATAGTCCGGCACGATCAGCGGATAGCCATAATGGTACTGGGTCGGGCTGGGACGGTCGGCCTGGAAGTTGATCGCGGTCGTCGCGCCCCACACCAACACGTTATCCTCCGGCGCGGTGTGTTCGACCACATAGTCGGCCAGATATTCGTTGCGGATCGGGCCGGTCACTTCCCAGTCCACAATCCACAGGCGCACGACTGCCCCCCCGACCGGACCGACGGCAATCGCCAATGTGAGGTACACCCACACCGCCGATATCGCCAAGCGGCCCTTGCGCGTGGATTGGCCCTCGCCGGAAATCTCGGCCAGCCCGCGCGTAGTGAGCAGCACCAGCGCCGGCAGCAGCGTGACGTAATAGTGCTCGTAGGCGCGATTGGTCGGGTTGGTCAGCACCAGATCGGCCAGGAAAGTGAGCGTCGCCCACACAAACAGGCCAGCGTCTGCCGCCGCCTGCACGTTCGGATACTTGCGAATACGCAGCACCCCGCGCCGCAGCGATACCAGCACCCCGACCAGTAAGAAGGGCAGCAGCGGCCCCACCACCAACGGGACGACGCTGTCGGTCAGCGTTTGCCACACCGCATCCCACAGCGACCCGGCTTCTTTGCTTACCCAGTTGTGGAACGCCGCCGGCGAGACAAAGGTCGCGTCGATGGCTTCCCACAACACCCCGTTCATCAAAAGGTACAGCGCCACCACGCCCAGGCCGATCAACCCGCCCAGGATCGTGGTCGCGATCAGCTTCCAGCGCCGCAAGGACTGCGTCACCGGGTGGCCGCTCAGCAGCAGGGCCGGGATGAACATCAGCGCCACGCCGATGGTCGTTTGCTTCATCAGGAACGTCATGCTGGCCGCCAGCCCGATCAAAAAGCTGGTGCTGTAGCGCTGGCGGCGCATAAACTGGTACCCGGCGATGAAGACCAACACCTGCGGCAGCAAGGCGTACACCTCGGTGAAGTTGGTATCAGACACCAGCGCGGGATGCCGCGCCAACAGCACGAACATCAACGCCCCAATCCAGGTATACAGCCGGCGCTCGAACACCTGGTCCAGCAGCCAAAAGATCGCCAACCCGGCCAAAAATACGAAGGTCGTCTCGATCAGCCACACCGCCCAGCGCCCCGGCCCGAAGATCGCAAACGCCAGCGCATTGATGTAATACACGCCCGGCGGCTTGTTGTCCCAGGCATCGCGGTAGGGCAGCCCGCCCTCGTAGATGACCTGGCCGGTGTAGGCGAAGATACCGCTGTCCCGGCCCTGGTCGATCACGGTCGGCGCAAGCTGCAGCGACGTGATCACCACCAGGATCAGCAAAACAATAACCACGTCTACCTGCGTCAGCCAGGCGAACGTGGTATTCCGGTTGTTTGTGTGTTGCAAAGAAACGCCTCGATCGCTCATAACAAAGCTGGCTTTTCTCCTCACCACAAGGTAGTGACGATCTTAAGGAGAATTAACGAGCGGCGCAAGTTCTACTGCTTACGCCGCTTTTGCAAAGGTGCACTATGATAGCAGAAAATCGCGTTATTTCAAGATATCGCTGACTGCGTCGCGCTCATTTTGCAGTTCTTCCGCCGACGTCCACAGCTTTTCGCGAGCGTAGTCGCTCAGCTCCAGCCCCTCCACCATCGCAACTGTGCCATCGCCCGGCGAACGCAGCGGGAAGGAGTAGATCAGCCCGTCCGGGATGCCGTACGGATTGCCGTCCGACGGGATCGCCGCGCTGAACCACTCGCCCGCCGGCGTGGGGTTGACCATGCTTTGCAGGTGGTTGATCACGGCATTGGCGGCGCTGGCGGCGCTGCTCTTGCCGCGCGCGTTGAGGATGGCCTTGCCGCGCTGCTGGACCGTCTTCAGGAACGCGCCCTCGAACCAGGCGCGGTCGTTGATCACGTCCAGCGCGGGCTTGCCGCCGATGCGCGCGTGCTCGAAGTTCGGGAACATCGTCGGGCTGTGGTTGCCCCACACCGCGAGATTGGTCACCGCGCTGACCAGCACGCCGGCCTTCTGCGCGATCTGGGATTTGGCGCGATTCTGGTCCAGGCGGGTCATCGCCATCCAGCGGTCGGCGGGCACGTCGGGCGCATTTTGCTTGGCGATCAGGGCGTTGGTGTTGCACGGGTTGGCCACGACCAGCACCCGCACATCGTCCGCCGCGTGATCGTTGATCGCCCGGCCCTGCTCGACGAAGATCGGCGCGTTGTCCTTGATCACGTCGGCGCGCTCCATGCCCTTGCTGCGCGGCTTGCCGCCCACCAGGATCGCCCAGTTGGTGTCACGGAAAGCTTCCGCCGCGTCGGACGTGGCGACGATGTCGTGCAGCAGTGGGAAGGCGCTGTCTTCCAGCTCCATGACCACGCCGTGCAGGGCGTCAACCGCCTGGGGGATCTCCAATATCTGCAAAATCAGCGGCTGGGCGGGGCCAAACGCTTCGCCACTCGCCAACCGAAACAGCAGGCTGTATCCAATTTGCCCGGCCCCACCGGTAACCGTTACACGAATCAGCTTTTCCATGTTCTCTACGCTCCTTAATCGATACGGGATTTGTACGATCCTAACAATCTATACCGGAGATTATAGACATAATGGCCGGTTACCTGACAACCAGGCCGGGTATGGTATACTGTGGCGCTGCACGACACACAGCAGGGACAAAATACGGATGCCTGATCGTTTCATCAATTTAACCGGCGGCACAGCCATGATCGTCAGTGACCTGCACGGCGATGGCGACGCATTCGACCGCTGCCTGGAGCACTTCCAACACCACCATGCCAGCGGCGAGGCCGACCGGCTCGTCGTGCTGGGCGACCTGATTCACGGCTACGGCTCCCCGGAAGACGACGCCAGCCTGCGTATGGTGCTGGACGTGATCGCGCTGCAAGCTGAACTGGGCGCGGACCGGGTGCTGATGCTGCTCGGCAATCACGAAATGCCGCACATCTACAGCGTCACGCTGGCCAAAGGCGACACCGAGTTTACGCCGCGCTTCGAGCACGCGCTCGGCGAGCACCGCGCGGCGGTGCTGGACTTCTTCAAGAGGCTGCCACTGTACGCGCGCATGGAGAGCGGCGTGCTGCTGTCCCATGCCGGGCCGGCCCCGGACGCCCTGCCCCACCTGGACGCGCTGCGCCAGCTCGACCATGACGCGGTGCTGGCCGATGCCGACAATGTGCTCAGCCAGGCCGAGGACATCGACAGCATCTTCCAGCAGTACGAGCAGCTCTACGGCGTGCCCTACGACACCCTGGCGGAGCACTACCTGGCCGTGCAGGGGCCGGACGATCCGCGCTACTCGCACCTGCTGCGCGGCTTCATGATCAGCCACCAAAGCGCGCCGTTTGCGCAGTTATGGGACGTGCTGTTCACGCAAAACGACGTCGGGAAGACCATCGCCGCCTACGAACACGAGTGCCGCCAGTTTCTCGCGGCGCTGTCGGTCGATGCGCCCGCCGAGCAGCAGATCGCCGTCAGCGGGCACATCCCCACGCGGGGCGGGCACGCCGTCGTCAATCCGCACCACCTGCGGCTGGCCAGCGCCGCCCACGCCACCCCGCGCGAGGACGGGGAATACCTGCTGCTGGACTGCGACCGCGCGGTGCGCAATGTGCACGAACTGCTCGACGGGCTGCGCCCCGTGTTCTAGACCCGATTGATGGACAGTGTGAGGAGTACAGAGGCGTCAACTACTCCCCGCTAAAGCGGGAAGCTTGTAGCTGCTAAATTACGCGCTACCTTGGGTAAAACACCCGTTCGGCTGGTTGACAGCAGCCCTGGCAGCAATATTCACTGCCGCAGTGGTATCGGCGTTCGCAGAGTGTCCGCACGATACGCAGGAGAATGTACTTTGGTTAGGACGGTTACGCTTATCGACACCCCCACACGCGGGGCAAGTGCGCGACGTGTTTCGAGGGTCCACCGCGACCGCCGGCACACCGATCAGTTTGGCCTTGTACTCGATAAACTGGCGCAATTGGTGGGACGCCCAGTTCGCGTGTCGTGCCCTCTGCTTGCGCCGAACCGTTACCCGGTCACGGATGCCCGTCAGGTCTTCAAGGGCAATCCCGCGTCCGGTGTCTTGCGCCGTTTGCACAATACGCTTGCTGATGCGGTGGTTGGTGTCGGTCTGAAAACGCTGCTGTTGGCCGCTTATCTGGCGGAGCTTGCGCCGGGCGGCCCGCGTGCCCTTGCGCTGCAAGTTGCGGCGGCGGTGTGCGTACTTGCAACGCTGGTCTTCGACCTGTTCACCGTTGTGCTGCACCCCGTCGCTGTCCGATGCGAGGTTGACGATGCCCAGGTCTACACCCAGGAATTCATCAACATCTTCCGGCTCCGGCGTTTCGACCTCGCAAGCGACGAACAGATAGAACTCCTCGTTGATGTAGCACAGGTCGGCTTCACCCCGGTCGCCTTCGAGCAATTCGCGTTGGCGGTCGCCGCACTGGTAGGGGATGCGCTGGCGGCCTTCCAGCGTCCAGATGCTCACCGTCTGTTCGGCGGTCAGGAAGCGCAGGAGACGGACATCGTAAGAAAACGCACCGTGCGGCTTGAAGGTGCGCTGGGCCTTCTTGTCGAGCTTGTAAGCGTCGGCAACCTTCGCAATGGCGCGTACGGTCATCTGCGCCGACAACGGAAAGCGGTCCCGGATATCGTAATAGACGAGCTTGTGGAGACTGAACTGGCTGAATATCCGGCTATCCCATGCTTGCTGGCCGATGTCGTTACATGCGGCATTGGCCGTCTCAAGCGTTTTGAGCAGCACTTTGTACTGGCCGGGCGTCGGTTGCAGTTTAATCTTCGCTGTCAGTTTCATATCGTGAAGTATACTCTAAAAAGGAGGAATGCGCAATTTCTCCCCCGGCTGAAACCGGGGGTCTCCTTGCGCAAATTCTATGACCACGCGCGTAGTATGCATCCGGCACGGCGAAACCGCCTGGAACGCGACCGGGCGCTGGCAGGGGCACGCACCGGTGCCGCTCAACGCGGCGGGACTCGCGCAGGCGCGGCAGCTTGCCCGCTACCTGGCCGCGCACCGCCCCCACATCAGCGACCAGCCCATCCGCGCGCTGTACAGCAGCGACCTGGCGCGCGCGCTGCAAACCGCCCGCCCCATCGCCGAGGCGCTCGGCGTCGCGGTGCAGACCGACGAACGGCTGCGCGAGGTCGACCTGGGCGAGTGGCAGGGCCTCACCCGCGCCGAAGCCCACGCCTGGGACCGCGCGCGCTTCGAGGCGTTCCTGGCCGACTGGTACACCGTGCCCACCCCCGGCGGCGAATCGCGCAACCAGCTTAAGGACCGCGCCCGCGCCGCCTTCGACGCGATCACGGAGCGGCACCCCGGCGCAACGGTCGCGCTGGTGACGCACGGCGGCACGCTCGGCATGTTGATCGAAAGCCTGTTCGGCACAATCGAGCGCCCCTCGCTGACCAACACCTCGCTGACCATCGTCGAGCAGCCGGAAGCCGGCGCAGCGTGGGAACTGGTGCGCGTGGCCTGGACGCCGCACCTGCACGACAATCCCATCGGCGAAACGTGGTGAGGTTGGTGAATCCGCCACGCTTTCGCTAAACTAGACATAGTGCCGGTAGCAATTCGCTGAAGCGTCCGGGCACGCACGCACGGGGCAGAGCAGGTCCAGCTACTGCTCCTGACAGGTATTTCAAACGGTAATCCAGCCAATTCGACGGTGAGCGTGTGACGCCCAGACCGGCATCGCGGCAGAGTCATGCCATCATCAACAACATACAGTTATGGGAGGTAAGTGAATGAGCGAAGAGTATCGCAGCACATACGGCCTGGAACATCATGGCTTTGAAAACCTGGAGCGCGAGTATTGGAACCTGACCACCCCGGCCTTGTACGAGCAGGCCGTCCGCCACCGCGAGGGCATCATGGCCCACTTAGGCCCGCTGGTGGTCCGCACCGGCGACCATACCGGGCGCTCCCCCAACGACAAGTTCTTCGTGCGCGAGCCATCCTCCGCGGACAAAATCTGGTGGGGCACGGTCAACATGGAGTGCACCGAGGAGAACTTCGACACGCTGCACCAGCGCATGATGGCCTACTTCCAGAACCGGAGCGCCTTCGTGCAGGATGCCTACGTGGGGACCAACCCGGACCACCGGCTGCCGATCCGCATCGTGACCGAAACGGCGTGGCACAACCTGTTCGCGCGTAATATGTTTGTGCGCATCTTCGACCCCGACCGCCTGCGTAACCATGTGCCGGAGTACGTCGTGCTGCACGCGCCCAACCTCAGCGCCCGCCCGGAGATCGACTGCACCTCGTCCGGCGCGTTCATTCATGTGCACCTCGGCAAAAAGATAATCCTGATCGGCGGCACGCGCTACGCCGGGGAGATCAAGAAGTCGATCTTCACCATCATGAACTACCTGCTGCCGCAGCGCGACATCATGACCATGCACTGCTCGGCCAACTATGGCCAGGACCGCGACGATGTGGCGCTGTTCTTCGGGCTGAGCGGTACCGGCAAAACCACGCTCTCCAACGACAGCACCCGCACCCTGATCGGCGACGACGAGCACGGCTGGAGCGACAACGGCGTCTTCAACTTCGAGGGCGGCTGCTACGCGAAGGTGATCCGGCTCTCACGCGAGGGCGAACCGGAAATCTACCAGGCGACGCGCCGCTTCGGCACCATCCTGGAAAACGTGAGCATCGACGCCAGCCGCCGCCGGGTGGACCTGGAAGACGCGACCTTTACCGAGAACACGCGCGCCTCCTACCCGATCACACACGTGCCCAATGCCGATTACGGCGGCGTGGGCGGGCATCCTAACCACATCGTCTTCCTGACTGCCGACGCCTTCGGCATCCTGCCGCCGATTGCCAAACTGACCCCGGCCCAGGCACAGTATCACTTCATGGCGGGCTACACCGCCAAAGTCGCCGGGACCGAGCGCGGCGTCACCGAGCCGCAGGCCACCTTCAGCGCATGCTTTGGCGCGCCCTTCATGCCGCTGCACCCCACCGTGTACGCGCAACTGCTGGCCGACAAGGTCAAGCAGCACAACGTCACGATCTGGATGGTCAACACCGGCTGGACCGGCGGCCCGCACGGCGAAGGCCACCGCATCAAGCTCGACTACACGCGCGCGATGGTGCGCGCCGCGCTGGCGGGCAAGCTGGACGACGTCGAGACGCGCACCGACCCGGTCTTCGGCTTCCAGGTGCCCAAGCATGTGCCCAACGTGCCGGACGAGGTGCTCACGCCGCGCGACACCTGGGCCAATCCCAACGCCTACGACGCCAAAGCCCGCGATCTGGTCAGCCGCTTCCACAAATACATGCAGCAGTTCGAAGGCCAGATGAGCGACGCGGTCAAGGCCGCCGCGCCGAAGGCCCCGTAACGGCTGCCACAGCACGCCAACCGGTGAATACTGCACAGGGGCGTAGCGTATACGCCCCTGCTACGGGTGTTATTCCCCGGAAAACGGCGGATACTCATCACTCATGAAGGTGGTATACATCTGCACGCGCGAATACCAGCGCAGCGTCCCGACGTTGAAGCGGTGCATGTCCGCCGGGTATTCGCCGGTGAACAACACCGCGAAAAAGGCGACGATCCCCAGCACCAGCGTGATCAGCCAGCGCACCATCAGCGCGATGCCGTGCGGAATGCCGATATACAGCCAGCCCAGGAACACGCGCGCCAGCAGCAGCCAGCGGCTGAGGTGCTCCGGGTACGGCATCCTAAACGAGACGTTTGGCCCTTCCGGCTCCAGCCCAAAGGCGGGGTAGCCGTCAAACAGGTTCATCAGGGACGCATTGACGCGCAGCTGCCACGCCCACAGCCCGACCTGGAAGTCGAACAGCCCTTTGGGATATTTCTCGTTGATCAGCACGGCGACGCCCGCCACGATCTGCAAGATGCCGCCGACCGTGCCGACCACCATCAGCGCGATGCCGTGCGGAATGCCGATGTACAGCCAGCCTAACAGCGTGCGGACCACAAGCTCCAGGCGGGAATATTTCGCCTGATGTTGAATAGTGAGGCTCTCCTGTACCTCATGTAACGATAGCCCCCCAAGCATAGCAGAGGCCCGCGCAGTTGGCCATTATGATCAAAAAAAGCCGCCCCCGGTGAGGAGGCGGCTCTGATTAGCGGTGTGTACCGCGCGCAGCCTTACTTCGCGTTGGGGTTGGTCGCGCCCAGGTCGCCCATACGGTCCCAGCCCTGCTCGCGCAGCACGGCGTGCGCCGCCGCCAGACGTGCAACCGGCACGCGGAACGGCGAGCAGCTTACGTAGTCCAGGCCAATGATGTGGCAGAAATCGATGCTGTCGGAATCACCACCGTGCTCCCCGCAGATACCGATCTCCATCTCAGGACGGGCTTTGCGCCCGGCCTTGACGCACATATCCATCAACTGGCCAACGCCATCGCGGTCGACGGTCTGGAACGGGTTCTTGGGCAGCACGCCCTCTTCGACGTATTGCAGCAAGAAGTGCCGTTCGGCGTCGTCGCGGCTGATGCCGAAGGTCATCTGCGTCAGGTCGTTGGTGCCGAAGCTGAAGAATTCAGCGTATTCGGCCACCTCACCCGCCGTCAGCGCGGCGCGCGGAATCTCGATCATGGTGCCGAACTTGTAGTCGATCTCGACACCCTTCGCGTCCATCACCCGCCTGGCCTCTTCCTCGAGCAGCAGCTGCAAGCGCTTCAGCTCGTTGACGTGGGCCGTCAGCGGGATCATAACCTCAGGATGTACGTCGAAACCTTCTTTCGCGGCGTCGCAGGCGGCCTCGAAGATGGCGCGCACCTGCATCTTGTTCACGTCGGGCATCATCACGCCCAGGCGCACCCCGCGCAGCCCCAGCATGGGGTTGAACTCAGCCAGTTCGTTGGCCGTCTTCAGCAGGACTTCCTTCTCGCTGACGTCTTCGCCGCGCTCTTTGCCAACCGCCACATCTACCATCAACTCTTCGCGGCTGGGCAGGAACTCGTGCAGCGGTGGGTCGATCAGGCGGATGATCACGGGCAGGCCGTCCATCGCCTTGAAGATGCCGTAGAAGTCGTCGCGCTGTTCCGGCTCCATCTTGGCCAGCGCTTCGGTCTTCTTGGCGTCGCTGTCGGCCAGGATGTAGTTCTGGAACAACTGCGTGCGCTCGCCGAGGAACATGTGCTCGGTGCGGCACAGGCCGATCCCCTGCGCGCCGAATTCGCGGGCACGGGTCGCCTGTTCCGGATCGTCGGCGTTGGCCCACACCATCAGGCGGCGGAGGCCATCGGCCCACTTGAGGATCGCTTGCAGGTCTTTCTGCTCGCTCAGGTCCGGGGCCACAACCGGCAGTTCGCCCTTGTACACCGACCCGGTCGCGCCGTTCAACGAGATGGTGTCGCCTTCCTTGACGGTCACGTCACCAGCGGTGAACAGTCGCTTCTTCAGATCGATGGAGATGTCGCCGCAGCCGGCCACGCAGGGCTTACCCAACTGGCGGGCCACCACAGCCGCGTGGCTGGTCGCGCCGCCTTCCTGCGTCAGGATACCTTTGGCGACCAGCATCCCGTGCACGTCGTCCGGCTCGGTCAGCGGGCGGACGAGGATCACGGATTCGCCTTCTTTGGCCTTTTCTTCGGCGATGTCAGCGTCGAAGTAGGCTTTCCCCACCGCCGCACCTGGCGAAGCGTTGAGGCCCTTGGCCAGCACGTCGACTTTTTCGAGCATCTCGGTGTCGAAGTGCGGGTGCAGCATCTGGTCGATCTGGTCGCCATTGAGGCGGGCGACGGCTTCGCTCTCGTCGATCAGGCCCTCTTTGACCATGTCCACCGCGATCTTCACGGCGGCGGCAGCGGTGCGCTTACCGTTACGGGTCTGGAGCATCCACAGCTTGCCGCTCTCGATGGTGTATTCGACGTCCTGCATCTCGCGATAGTGCTGTTCCAGCTTTTCACCCACAGCCAGCAGTTCGTCCAGCGCCTGGGGGATTTCCTCCCGCAGCTGGTAGACGTCGCGCGGGGTGCGCGCGCCGGACACCACGTCTTCGCCCTGCGCATTGAGCAGGTACTCGCCGTAGAATTTCTTTTCGCCGGTCGCGGGGTCGCGGGTGAAGGCGACGCCGGTGCCGCTCTGGCCGTCGGCGAAGTTGCCATAGACCATCGTCTGCACGTTGACGGCGGTGCCCCAATCGTGCGGATAGCCGAAGTTGTTACGGTAGTCAACCGCGCGCTTGGCGTTCCAGCTCCGGAACACAGCTTCGACACCCAGCTTCAACTGCTCGTAGGGGTCCTCGGGGAACGGTTCGCCGGTTTCTTTTTCGATCAGCTTCTTGAATTCGTCGGAGCACTTCTGCCACCCGTCAGCGGAAACCTCCGCGTCGGTCTTGACGCCCTCTTCCTTGCGGATATCGGCGATAATCTCTTCGAACAGTTCGCCGGATACCTCCAGCACCACCTTACCGAACATCTGAATCAGGCGGCGGTAGGAATCCCAGGCAAAGCGCATATCGTCGAATTTCTTGCCCATCGTCGCGACGCCCGCCGGGGTCAGCCCCAGGTTGAGGATGGTGTCCATCATGCCGGGCATCGACACGCGCGCCCCCGAGCGCACCGACATCAGCAAGGGGTCGGTGTCGTCACCGAACTTCTTTCCCATCTTTTTGCTGAGGGCCTTCATGTGCTCCTCAACCTGGTTCCACATCTCGTCCGGGATTGTGTTGCCCGCGTCGTAAAAGGCGATGCAAGCCTCGGTGGTCACGGTAAAACCAGGCGGAACGGGAATACCAATCCGCGACATCTCTGCCAGATTAGCGCCCTTGCCGCCCAGCAGATTCCGCATCGTGGTATTGCCTTCTTCAAATGCGTATACCCACTTATTTGCCATTCAAACCTCTCTCCTACACTAATTGCAATGGTCCTTGCAATAGAACATGATCATCATATATGCAGCCGTACCCGCCGCCGACAAAGCAGGGAGCCGCGTACCAGGCACAATCTGAGTGATTCTGCCGCAATTTAGCTGCATCGCACAGTGAACAAACACACACAACTCCGTGACGGGTATCACGCCCGCATTACGATACCCTGTCCGGGGCGTGTCGTCAACCGTTTTTTTCATGGCTTGGCGCGCGGCCCGTTTGCCTCTAGAATGAGTCATATCGGATTGATCTGAAATCGAGGCGCGGGTACACTAACAGCGAAACAAGTGATTGCCATGCCAAAGGAGTGTAGTCATGTTCAATACGCGATACCTGTCTGTGCTGCTCATTCTGGCCCTGGCCGTACTGGCCCTGCCCGGCCATGCCCAGGATGATGGCGACCCGTTCCCCGCCCCGCCGGGCCGCATCGTCGCCGGGGACGAACTGGGGCTGTTCACCATCCTGGCCGACGGCTCTGGGCAGGAATACCTGATCGAAGATGGCGAAGCAACCTGTTGGCTGCGCGATGGGGCCTGGAGTCCGGACGGCACGCGCCTGCTCTATACGCGCATTTGCGGCGGCGGCGCGCCCAACAACTGGCGGCCCAAGCCCGACGAAGGACCGCGCACGGCGCAGGTGTTCGTCTACGAATTCGAGAGCAATTCCAGCAGCGAGGTGGTCGCTAATAATGGCAATTACCAGGATTACGCTGGCAACTGGCACCCGGACGGGCAGCAGTTTGTGATCTATTCCAACGAGCAGGACGACACCTACAACCTGTACCTGATCAACTTCCTCAGCGGCGAGAAAACCCAACTGACCGCCTTTGCCGACAACGTCGGCCACGTATCGTGGGACCCGACCGGGCGCTTCCTGCTCTATAACCGCTACGTGACCCAACCCGACGGGCTGCGCTGGGAAGTGCACGCCCTCGACACGCAGGGCACCATCCCCGCCAGCGACGATATGACGGTCGCGCAGGGCTTTACGCCCCACTGGAGTCCCGACGGGCAGTGGATCACCTACGCCGACGAGGAAGATATCTACGTCATGCCGTCGGACTGCATCCTGGACAAGACGCAGTGTACCCCGCAGGTCGACGCGATCAACGTCACGCAGTCGCCCGGCATCAAAGAGCGCGAGCCGATGTTCAGCCCGGACCAGACGCAGCTCGTCTACCTGCGCGACACCAACGACAACCCCAACATCCAGCTCTGGGACATCTTCCGCCAGGACCTGCGCACCGGGCTGCTGCAGCAGTTGACCAACACGCCCAGCGTCAGCGAACGCAACAGCAGTTGGGAGCCGGTCGACACCGAGGTGCAGGCCGTCGCCGATAATCTACCGGTGATCGGCAGCGTCAACGCGACCAGCAGCGTCAACATGCGCAGCACGCCGGTGATCGGGGATAACATCGTGGCGGTGCTGAACTCCGGGAAGGTCGTCTTTGTCCAGGGCATCGCGCAGAACCCCGACCGGGACTGGTACCGCGTCACGCTCTCCGAGGACGGCACCAGCGGGTGGATCGCTACCAGCCTGATCACGATTGAGATCGGCGATGCAGCCGACATCCCCGACATCACGGACGAGCAGTAACCATGCGCTGTCCCCCCGACGCGATACGCCCGGTCCGGCGGCGATGGCCGCTGCGGGTGTATCGCGCCCTGTACCGGCTGCACCCGCGGGAGGCGTTGAACTGCGGCGGGCCGGCCCCGGATGCCGCCCCCGGCCCCGACCTGGCCGCCCGGCTGCGGGACGCCGTCAACCGCATCAAGGGCGCGGCGATTGACCCAGACACAGGCCGCGTCGATTATCCGGCCCTGGCGGACAGCGCGGCGTTCGCCGACTACGTAACCGCCACGTACACGCTGCGCCGCTTCGATGCGCAGGCCCTCACCACGCCGGCGGAAAAGATGGCGTTCTGGATCAACCTGTACAACGCGCTGATCATCCACGCCGTGATCGCGTATGGCGTGCAAGACACCATCACCGCAGTGCGCGGCGTATTCGAGCGAGCAGCGTATGTCGTGGGCGGGTGGCGGCTGAGCGCCGACGATATCGAGCATGGCATCCTGCGGGCCAACGCCGGGCACCCATTCCTCCCCGGCCCGCGTTTTGCCGCCGGGGATCCGCGCCGGGCACTGTGCCTGGACCAGATCGACCCGCGCCTGCATTTCACACTGAACTGCGGCGCGGCATCCTGCCCGCCGATTGGCGCGTACCAGGCCGGTCAACTGGACCAGCAGCTTGAACTTGCCACACGGCACTTCCTGAACAGCGGCAGCGCCCGGCTCGACCGCGAAAAACGGGCGTTGTGGCTCTCGCGGCTGTTTGCGTGGTACGCAGGGGATTTCGGTGGTGGGCTGTTCGGCTACCGGCGGCAGGCGGCGCTGGTGCGCTTTGTCGCGCCGTACCTGCTGGACGACGACGACCGGGCTTTCGTGCAGCAGCACGCCGAGGATATCCGTGTGCGCTTTCTGGAATATGACTGGTCGCTGAATATGTGACTGCGCCACTGGAATGTCTGCCCAAAAAACAGCCCTGGAAGGCATCACACCCGCCAGGGCCTGGCGCGGGAAAACAGATAATGCCGCTACTGGTGCACCTGGACCACACGCTGCATGAAGACCAGCGCCTCATGCTCGGCGGCACGTCCACTGACGATATCCGCGATCCAGGCCAACGCCTCGCGCTCGTCCATGCAGTAGGCCAGCACGACCGTTTGCATATCGCGGATCTTGCCGTGCTGCTGGCCGGCCTCGATCCACTGTTGCAGGGTGCGGTTTTGGTACGTGTTCATCGGGATGTATTCCTCTCGCCGTTCGCAGCCAGCAGCGCCAGTTGATGCTGTGCGATCGTTCGCCTGACGCCTGCCACGCCGCGCCATCACCCCGCAAGTTGGGAGCTTGGCGCATCGTCGTGCGCCAGCGCGCGCTCCATGCTGACGATCGCGTCCTGTTCGTCGGTCTTGCCCGTGACGACATCCGCGATCCAGGCCAATACTTCACGCTCGTCCATGCAATAGGCCAACACGACGGTTTGAATATCCTGGATGGTGCCGTTCGACTGCCCCTCTGCGATCCACTCGTGCAGACGCCGGTGCTGGTCGCTGTTCATCGCCGGTCCTTTCCGATAAGCTCACCGTATGGTAATACATTGTACGTAGACAAGCCCCATTTTTGAAGCACCGCCACACAACGCCTGACCTGCCCTTATACTACGCCCCCTACCGGCACCTGACGCCAGGTGACAATGCCGCGTGTTTGCTGTAATATCTACACGGATTCCAACCGCCATACACAGCAAGGAATGACCGGATGCAACACGTGTACAGTTTACGAGACGCACACCCCACCGGCCCGACCATCGTCGCGGTCGGTATGTTTGACGGCGTCCACCGGGGGCACCAACACCTGCTGCAACGGCTGGTCAGCACCGCCCGCCAGCGGGACCACGTGCCGACCGTGCTCGCGTTCTTTCCGCACCCGGACGTGGTGCTGGGCAAAGCCCGGGACCGCTACTACCTGAGCACGCCGGAACAGCGCGCGGCGCTGCTGGGGGCATTGGGCGTCGAGCTGGTGGTGACGCACCCCTTCGACGAGGAGGTGCGCCAGGTGCGCGCCGCCGACTTCGTCGACCGCCTGATCGCCCACCTGAACCTGAGCGCGCTGTGGGTCGGGGCCGATTTTGCGCTGGGCTACAAGCGCGAGGGGAACGTTAATTTCCTGCGCCAGCAAGGGGCAGCAAAGGGATTTGAACTGGAGGCAATCGAACTGGTGACCAACGACGGCAACGGCCACTTCATCAGCAGCAGCACCATCCGCGCCGCGCTCGCCGAGGGCGACGTCGAACAGGCCAACCGCTGGCTGGGGCGACCCTACCGGCTGGCGGGCGAAGTCGTGCACGGCGACGGGCGCGGGCACACCATCGGCTTCCCCACCGCCAATATGGACGTGTGGGAGGAAAAAATGCTGCCTGGCCGGGGCGTTTACGCCGGCTGGGCGCACCTGGACGGGGAGACGTTCATGGCCGTGGCGAACATCGGCCACCGCCCGACCTTCGACGGCAAGATCGTCACCGTCGAGGCGCACCTGCTGGATTTCGACCGCGACATTTACGGTGCGACGCTGGCGTTTGACGTGGTCGCGCGGCTGCGCCCGGAGATGAAGTTCAACGGCGTGGAGGAACTCGTGGCGCAGATTCAGCAGGACGTGGCGCGCGGGCGCGCGCTGCTTGCCGACCAGCCCCGGCCCTGACCGGCCCCGTCACGGCGCACCCGGTGGGATGATCGCGCCCGGCTCCAGGCGCGGCGCATAGTACAGCACCAGTTCGCGGTCAGGCGGGATGGTAGCGTTGGTGGTGTACTGCGGCGGCCCCAGCGCCACATGCTGCCGCAGGGTCGCCAGCGTGGCCGTGTCGCCGCGCTCCACGAAAAACGCGTGATCGTCGGTGCGGTCCAGGCCCGCCAGATAGGACGGCGTCACGTCGTCGGGCGTCAGCGTCTCGACCGCGAGATCGCTCCGCCCCAGGAAGTTGAGCATCGCGCGGGCGTAGGCTGCATTGAACGCGGGATCGCTGATCAGGTGCAGTTCGGTGCCGGGCGGAAAATCCAGCGCGCGGAAGATGGCATCCTCGCCATCCGGGTAGGGCTTGATCGCGCGCAGTTGGCGGTTGAACAGCGGCACATGCCCGTCGAAGTAGTACGCGACGTTCAGCGCCGCCAGCGTGCTCAGCAGAAGCGCCAACAGCACACGTCGGGCGCGCGGGCGCGCCCCGTCCGGCCAGACCAGCCCCAGCGTGCAGCGCACACCTAACGCGCACAGCAGCGCCAACGCCGGAAACGCCACCACGTAGCGCGGCGCGTGCATGTTCGCCACCAGGAAGCTGTTCCCCAGCGACGTCAGCGCCACCCACCCCACCGGCAGCAGCATCCCCGGCGCACGCCCGCGTCCCAACGCGGCGAAGACCCCCAGCAGCAGCGCAGGAACCAGCGTGACCAGCACCAGCGGCGTGTTCCCGGCGTAGAAGAAGCTGCTCTCTGGCCGGTTGACGTAGACCAGGAACGTCTCTTTGATGTGCATCAGGTGCGCCTGGAACAGGGTATCCCCCGGCGACGACACCAGCACATCGCGCCAGTATTCCGCGTTGAGCCGGGTGTCGTTCACGCGGGCGGTGAACGGCAGCCCGCGCGCCCACAGGACGTAATACACCGGGGCCGCCGCCAGGACCGCCGCCAGCAAAGCGGTGCCGGCCTGCTGCCAGCCCGGTCGCCGCCGCCACAGCAGCGCCCCACTCTCGAGCCACAGCACGACCAGCGCCGGGAAGATCAGCCGCCCGCCCTCGTAGAAATACTGCGTCAGGCCCAGGCACACCCCGCCCAGCGCAAAATCCATGCGCTGCCCGCTGCGCAGCCCGCGCGCGATGCACGCCAGCGCCAGCGTCCCCACCAGCGGATCGGCGACGTTGTTCAGCGCCAGCCGGCTGAAGTGGATGTGCGGCGGAAACACGGCCAGCAGCAGCGCCGCGATGAGCGCGGTCCGCCGGTCGAACAGGGTGCGCGCCAGGCCGTACAGCGCCGGGATGGTCAGCGTGCCCAGCACCGCGCTCGTCAGCCGCAGCCCGGCCAGGTCGCGCCCGGCCAGCGCGACGACCTGCGCCTGCCAGTACGTGTACAGTCGGGGGAACGCGACGACATGTGTGATCGGTGCCAGCAGTTCGACATCATCCGCCTGCCAGAAGCCCTGGATCGCCACCGTGAAGTTGAGTTCGTCCACAAACAGGCGGACCGCATCGCCCAGCGCCCACACGCGCAGCACCAGCGCCAGCAGCGTCACGCCCGCCACAGCGATCACCTCGCCGCGCGGCAGCCGAGGCGCGCGCCAGCGTCCCCCGCCCAACCCCCACGCGACCGCCGCCAGCCCCAGCACCAGGAACGCAAACTGGTAATCAGAGTCCATGTGCCGCGCCCACGCCCAGCCGGCGCGATCCCCGCTGGCCTCCGCCGCGATCCACAGCGCCGCCGCGCCCGCCACAACCGGGGCCCACCGCACGCGCGCCGGGGTGAGCGTCACCGTGCGGGGGGCAGCCAGCAGCGGGCCGGGGGTCCGCACGCGCAGCGCCACGAGCAGCAGCCCGCCGCCCGCCAGCGCCAGCAGCGCCCCGGCGAGTTGGCCCTCGTCCGAGGCGGGGAAGCGTTGCTCGCTGTGGTCGAAATGCAGCACGTTACCACCAGAGCCAACGGCGCGGGGAATTTCGTCCAGCCCGGCGGGACGCAGCACGACCGCGCTGAGGATCATCAGGAGCACCGCAGCGGCGGCACACAGTCGGGCGAACGGTAAGCGGCGGAGCATGTGGATCATAACGGTGGGGAACAGGTCACAACTCGACCGAGCGCGCCTGGGCAGTCGTGATCGCGTCCAACTCGAAGCCAGTGTGCCACGCGGCGACGTCATCCGCCGTCAGCCAGGCATAGTCCAGCACTTCATCATTGTCGGTGACAAATGCTGTGCTGCGCGGCTGGACGTGATAGACGTAGTGCAGCCGCTGGCGATAGGGGTAGGCGTTCAGGTAGCGCAGCACATCGACCTCGACCGCGAACTCCTCGCGCAGTTCGCGCCGCAGCGCCGCCTGATGGTCGATATCGCGGCGATCGATGCGCCCACCCATCAGCGGCGTACCGGGCGGCCCGTCGTTTTCGCGCACACAGCAGGCCGTGCCGCGCTGGATGTTGGCCCGCAGCGCGTTAGTGAAGCCGGGGTCGTCCACCATCGGGCCGAACAACGGCTCGACCTCGGCAGCCAGTGCCAGCCAGTTCGGCATGTCGTCAAGTTGTGCGGTGTCCACGCGCATCGTCGCCGCCCTGCCGGGGCCTGCTACAGCCCGCCCCTAACTTCGCTGAATACGATAGCCCAGCCGTCTGAGCATGTTCTCGTCCCTGCGCCAGTTCTTGAGCACCTTCACCCACAGCTCGAGATACACGCGCGTGCCGACGAATGCCTCGATCTCCTGGCGGGCGTCCTGGCTGATCGCCTTGAGCATTTTGCCGCGCTTGCCGATCACGATGCCCTTGTGCGACTCGCGCTCGACGTAAATCGTGGCGTGGATGTAGGTCATGTCCTCGCTGCGGGGCTTGAACTCCTCGACCTCGGTGGCGATGCCGTGCGGCACTTCCTGCTCCAGGTGGTGTAACGCCTGCTCGCGCACCATCTCGGCCACGATATCGCGGATCGCCACGTCGGAGAGCTGGTCCTCCGGGTAATAGCGCGGGCCGGGGGGCAGATGCGCCAGCAGCAGCGCCATGATCGCGTCCACGCCCTGCCCCTCGGTGGCGACGCTCGGCACCGCGTCCGCGCCCGGCACCAGCGTGTGATGCGCGGCGATGTTCGCGGCGCGGTTCTGCGGCTCGGCCAGGTCGATCTTGTTGAGCACCAGCACGACCGGCGTCACGTCCTGCGCCTGGTGGATGGCCGCGGCGATGCTGCGATCCGCCTGGGTGGGCGGCGCGCTCACGTCGACCAGGAACAGGATCACATCCGCATCGCGCAGCGCATCGACCGCCACCTGGACCATGAACTCGCCCAACTGGTTGCGCGGCTGGTGGATGCCGGGCGTGTCGACGAAAATGATCTGCGCTTCCGCGCGGGTCAGGATGCCCAACTGCCGGAGCCGGGTGGTCTGCGGCTTGGGGCTGACGATGGCGATCTTCTCGCCCAGGATGGCGTTCATCAGGGTGGACTTGCCCACGTTCGGCTTGCCGATCACGGCCACGAAGCCGCTTTGGTGGCCCTCGGGCAGTTCGTCCTCGCCTTTCAGTTGGTCCAGCAAGTCGTCGTTGGGCATATCGCTATTCATGGTCAAGTCATCGTGCATGTCGTGGTGTATGTCGTTGCTCATGATGATCCCCGCTGCTAAATGCTAAGCCGGAAGGGGTTAAAGTCCGTGTCGCGGTCGTAGTAATCTTCGTGCTCGGCGGTCTTCAGCGCATTGACGACGCGGTACGTGACCGGCGTCAGGCTGGCCTCGAAGCCGACCTTCAGGATGTAGTTGGTCACGATCAGCGACAGCATAATCTCCGGCGGAAAGACACCCAGCGCCGTCGCAATCAGCATGAAGACCGACGTATCGACCGCCTGCCCGACCAGCGTGCTGCCGATGGTGCGCATCCACAGCCAGCGCCCCTCGGACCAGACCTTCATCCGCGCCAGCACGTAGCTGTTAGAGAATTCGCCCAGCAGGTAGGCGACCAGGCTAGCCACGATCAGCCCGCTGATGCCGCCCAGGATCGCCGCGTAGGCGTCCGCCCCAGCGTAATCCTGCCACTCCGTTTCCCCGGGCAGCACGCCCGCCAGCCACACGAAAAAGCCGAGCAGCACGTTCGCGCCGAACCCGGCCCAGATCACGCGCCGGGAGCGCCGGTAGCCGTAGACTTCGGTCAGCACGTCGCCGAAAATGTAGCTGATCGGGAAGATGAGCGTGCCCGCGTCGAACGCCAGATCGAGCGGCCCAAGCGCGACGCCCAGGTCGATGATCTTGGCGCTGCTCAGCAGGTTGCTGATCAACAAGACGGTGACGAACAGGGCCATCACCAGATCG
The DNA here is from genome assembly GCA_034437275.1 of Anaerolineae bacterium. GTDB lineage: Bacteria > Chloroflexota > Anaerolineae > Aggregatilineales > Aggregatilineaceae > TC-15. The sequence continues at coordinate 20,108 of DAOTUD010000094.1, read as the reverse complement.
TAGTACCGGTATGTGCGGTGTGTTTCCGTATTCATGCGCGCTATTGTAGCACACAACCGGCGGCGGATGTAGGCCTGGACATGCTCTGTGGAAAGCCCTTGTATTTGCGTGGTAGAATCAAGACAGTCCTATCGAATCGTGTCAGGAGAAACCACAATGGCCTTTCCTCGTATCACACTTGATCCAAACCAGCTGGACGGCATGCCGTGTATTCGCGGGCTGCGCATCCCGGTGACGACGGTTGTGGATATGGTCGCAGCCGGGATGAGTGACGACGAGATACTGCGCGATTTTCCTGACCTGGAACCGGAAGACATCCGCGAGGCGCTGCGGTATGCTGCTGCTGCTGTACGAGAGCGACAGCTCCCCCAGCAGGCACCATCATGAACTTCCTGGTAGACAACCAGCTATCGCCACGTGTTGCCGAAGGTTTAGCAGCAGCGGGACATGATGCAGTCCATGTACGCGACTACGGCCTGCAAGCGGCCCCAGACGCAGCTATTTTTGACCGCGCGGCGGAGGACGCGCGCGTAATCATCTCCGCCGATACAGATTTTGGACGCCTCCTGGCGCAACGCCAGTCTGCTCATCCATCGGTGATCCTGCTGAGGTGGCCCCTGCTGCGCCGGGCTGAGCAGCAGGTCACCGTCATCCTGGCGAGTCTACCGCACATCGAAGAAACACGGTTACGCATACGCACGCTGCCCTTTGGGAATACCGAATAGCCCCTCCCGCTCTCACCGCGAATCCCTGTGCGAGCATCCGGCGCTGTGGTACACTGTACAGCATGACCAAATATTCACACAACCATTACCTGTCCCCTTTCACCTGGCGCTATGGCTCCGACGCCATGCGCCGCATCTGGAGCGAGGAACACCGCCGCCAGTTGTGGCGGCGCGTGTGGGTGGCGCTGGCCGAGGCCCAGGCCGGCGCCGGCCTCGTCACGCCGGAGCAAGTCGCCGATCTGCGCGCCCACCAGGATGACATCGACCTGCCCCGCGCGCACGAACTGGAGGCCGAACTGCGGCACGATGTCATGGCCGAGATCCACACCTACGCCGAGCAGTGCCCGGTCGGCGGCGGGATCATTCACCTGGGCGCGACCAGCATGGACGTGCTGGACAACGCCGACGCGCTGCGGCTGCACGAGGCGCTCGAGCTGGTCGCGGCGCGGCTGCGCGACGTGCTGCTGACGCTGGCCGGGCACATCACCGCCTGGGCGGATGTGCCCGCGATGGGCTTCACGCACCTCCAGCCGGCGGAACCGACCACCGTCGGCTACCGGCTGGCGCAGTACGCGCAGGATTTGCTGGCCGATTGGGACGCACTGCACGCGCTCGACATGCGCGGCAAGGGCATCAAGGGCGCGGTCGGCACGTCGGCCTCCTACGCGACGCTGCTGGACGGCACCGGCATGTCGCCGGAGCAGTTCGAGGCGCGCGTGATGGCCCTGCTCGACCTGCGCGCCTACCCGGTCGCCACGCAGACCTACCCGCGCAAGCAGGACTGGCGCGTCGGGCATGCGCTGGCCGGGATCGCAGGCAGCCTGTACAAGCTGGCGTTTGACCTGCGGCTGCTGCAATCGCCGCCGGTCGGCGAATGGGCGGAGCCGTTCGGCGCGCAGCAGGTCGGCTCGTCGGCGATGCCCTTCAAGCGCAACCCGATCAACGCCGAGAACATGGACAGCCTGGGGCGCTGGGTGGCGGCCCAGGTCGCGGTGCTGTGGGATAACGCGGCGCACTCGCTGCTGGAGCGCACGCTCGACGATTCGGCCAACCGGCGGCTGGTGCTGCCGGGCATGTTCCTGGCGGTGGACGAAATGCTGGGCCGGGCGGCGCGCGTGCTGACCGGCCTGCACATCGACGCCGACGCGGTGCAGCGCAACATGGAGCGCTACGGGCCGTTCGCGGCGGTCGAGCGCCTGCTGATGGCGCTGACGCGGGCCGGTGCCAACCGCCAGACGATGCACGCACGGCTGCGCCAGCACAGCCTGGAAGCGTGGCAAGCCGTCCAGGAGGGGCTGGCGAACCCGCTGGTGGACCTGGTGGCGGCGGACGAAACGCTGCTGGCATACCTGCCCGCTGAGGCGATCCGCGCCGCGATGGTCAGCGCCGACTACACCGGCGACGCGGCGCAGCGCGCGCTAGCCCTGGCCGAGACGCTCCGTGATACGCTAGAGTAGGGGTAGTATTTCGACACTTGCTCGCACAACACAGAAAGGACACGACATGCCGGTCACGGTATTATTGGGCACGCAGTGGGGCGACGAAGGCAAGGGCAAAGTCACCGACTGGCTGGCACGGGACGTGCAGATCATCGCGCGCTACAACGGCGGCGACAACGCCGGGCACACGCTGACCATCGGCGACCAGACGTTCAAGCTGCATTTCATCCCGTCGGGGATCGTGCGCGAGGATGTGCTGAGCCTGATGGGTGGCGGCATGGTGATCCACCCGCTGCGGCTGCTGGATGAGATGCAGGACGTGCGCGACAAGGGCGTCGCGGTGTCCCCGGCGCGGCTCAAGCTGGCGACCAACGCGCACATCATCACGCCCGGCCACCAGGCGCTCGAAGCGGCGCAGGAAGCCGCGCGTGGATCGGGCAAGATCGGCACGACCGGGCGCGGCATCGGCCCGGCTTACGTCGGCAAGTACGCGCGCGACGGCATCCGCGCCGGCACCATGCACGATCCGGTCACCTTCGCGGACAAGGTGCGCGCCGCCATCACCGACACCAACCGCCTGCTGACCGGGGCGTATGACGCCGATCCGCTGGACGCCGACGCCATCGCCGACGAATACGCCGCCGCTGCCGAGCAGTTCGCGCCCTACCTGGTCGACGGCTGGGCGCTGATCCACGACGCACTGAGCGAGGACCAGCACATCCTGGCGGAAGGCGGGCAGGCCACGCTGCTCGACATCGACCACGGCACGTACCCGTTCGTCACCAGCTCGAATCCGACCGTCGGCGGGGTGCTGACCGGGCTGGGCGTCGGCCCCCGGCACATCGACCGCGTGATCGGCGTGGCGAAGGCGTACACGACGCGCGTCGGGGCCGGTCCCTTCCCCACCGAGCAGGAGGATGCAATCGGCGATCTGCTGCGCGGCGACGGCACGCAGCCCTGGGACGAGTACGGCACCACCACGCAGCGCCCCCGGCGCTGTGGCTGGCTGGACGTGGTGATCCTGCGCTATGCAGCCGCGATCAACGGGCTGACCGAACTGGCACTGATGAAGCTCGACGTGCTCAGCCGCCTGGACACGCTCAAGGTCGCGGTGGCCTACGAGATCGACAACCAACTGGTGACGGATTTCCCGGTCGATCAGGCGGCCTTTGCCCGCGCGCGGCCTATCTACGAGACGCTGCCCGGCTGGGACGCCGACATCATGCAGGTCGCGCGCTGGGACGACCTGCCCACGCCCGCGCAGGACTACGTGACGTGGGTCGAGAAACAGGTGGGGGTGCCGGTGCGCGTGGTGAGCGTCGGCCCAGGGCGTGCGCAAACGCTGATCCGGGCGTAATCAGCGCGCCCGCTAGCCCCCGGAGATGGTAGCAACGAGCGTCACCCGGTCGCCCGGTTGCAGGATCGCGTCGCCGGGCACCAGTTCGCCGTTCCGCACGGCGAGCACCGTCGCCGGGTCCAGGCCACAGGCCGCGATCGCGTCGCGCACCGTCTGCCCGGCCCGGACCGTGTACGTGTCCCGCCGGTAGGTGAGCGTGACGTCTTCGTTGTGCGCCGCGTGCTCGGTCATGGTTTTTCTTAACTCGTCGGCCTGTCGGCGAGCGGCTGGCTTTCCTCGCGGGAGATGTAGCCCAACTCCGCCATGCGCACCATGACTTCCGGCTCCGGCACCTGGAACAGCGTCGCAATGCGCGCCGAGGTACGCTGCTGGCGGTTCAGCCCGGCCAGCAGTGTAGTCGGCAGCAGCAGCGCCATAGCAAACACGTCGACCTCGTTGGGGCCAAACGGCCCCGCGCCGACCAGTTCATCCCGCAGCGGCCAATCCGCCTCGCCGGACAGCCGCGCCACCGCGCGCGCCAGTTCGAGCCGGTACGCGGGCAGGTCGTCCGGGCTGGTCTGGTACACGACCGGCTGCGCGCGATCGATGCGCCACAACCCCTGCGGCGGGTCGAAGAAGATCGCGTCGACCGGCACCGGGATGCGCAGCGCGTCGGCCATGCGCAGCAGCGTCGTGGCCAGGTGTTCCAGGCGCGCGCGCTGCACAATGGCGCGCATCCCCCGGTTGGGGAACGATGTGGGCAATGCTCGTTTGTCGGGAATTGGCGTGTTGTCGGAAAACATACGCAACCCTCCTTGTGCGTGCAGCATAGCACAGCTTCGCGCCGGAGGGAAGTAGTACGCTTGGGGGAGATACACTGCACAGAGGCAAACGGCTACACGTTGAAGACTTTGTGAGGCTTCCACTTGACCCCGCGCCGTTCCAGCACGGCGAAGAAACGCCCGCTGGCGTCGTACGCGCGGCACAGCGTGTCTGCGGAAGCCTCCGCCGCTTCTTCCATGCGCAGCCAGATGCCGTTGCACACCTGCTGCGCCTGCTCGGCGTCGAGATACAGCGCGGGGAAATTCACCAGCGCGCGATCAGGCGGCAGCAGGAGATTCTGCCACGTCCCGGCCTCGACGGTGGCGGTGAACTCGTCCCACGTCACGGCCTCATCCAGTGTAAAATCGCCGCTGGCGGTGCGCGCCAGCGCGGCGAGATGCGCTCCCGGCCCGAGCGCCCGCCCCAGGTCGTGCGCCAGGCTGCGGATGTACGTGCCCGGCGAGCATTCGACCTCCAGTTCCGCGAACGGCGGCTCCCACGCAGCGAAGTCCAGGCGGTAAATCGTCACCGCGCGCGCCTCGCGTGCGACGTCTTCTCCGGTACGGGCCAGTTCGTACAGCTTCTTGCCGCCGCGCTTGATGGCGCTGTACATGGGCGGGACTTGCTCAATCGCGCCCCGGAACGCATCCAGCGCCCCGGCGACCTGCTCTCGGCTGAGGTCGACGTCATGCTGCGCGACGACCGCGCCCTGGGCATCGTAGGTGTCCGTTTCCACGCCGAACTGCACGCGCGCACGGTAGACCTTGCGCCCGGCCATGACGTACTCGCTCAGGCGGGTGGCCGGCCCCACGCACACCACCAGCACGCCGGCCGCCAGCGGGTCGAGCGTCCCGGCGTGCCCCACTTTTTTGATGCCCACCGCGCGCCGCACCCGCGCCACGATATCATGGCTGGTCGGCCCGGCGGGTTTGTTGAGATTCAACAGGCCAAAAACGGTCATTTCCCGTTCCGTATCGCCTTCTTTAACATTTCGATCACGCGCGGCACCAGCACCGCCAGCGGCTCCTCGACGGTCGCGCCCGACGCCAGCGGATGCCCGCCGCCGCCCAACGCCACCGCCACCTCGGACGTATCGAAGCCCGGCACGCTGCGGAAGCCGATCTCGACCGCGCCGTCCGGCTTCTCCTTAAACACCGCCGCAATGTACGCCTCGTCGGTCTGCACCAGCGTGCTCACCAGCCCGGCATCGTCGTGGCCGGGATAGTCGGCCTGCCGGAACATCTCCTGCCGGATCACGGCCCAGATCACATGCTCGTCCAGGCGCACGGTCGGCATCACCTGCGACCACAAACGCAGCGCAGCGTAGGTGCTGCGGTTGACCGTCTGCTGCACGATCTCCGAGAGCGACACGCCGTACCCCATCAAACGCTGCGCCTTGCCCAGCGTGCCGGCGGTGACGTTGTCGGTGCGGAAGCACAGCGAGTCGGTCACGATGCCAGTCAGCAGGCAGTAGGCCGCCGTATGGTTGAGCGTGACGTCCATGTAATCCAGCCAGTCGAGCACCCCCTCCGCCGCCGCGACCGTGTCCAGATCGACGAGGTTGGCGTCGCCGAACAGCGTGTTGGTGCGGTGATGGTCCAGGTTGATCAATGGCGCGCCGCTGCGCCGCGCCGCCTGCCCCACCGCCCCCATCCGCGACTCGTCGCCGCAGTCGACCGCGATCACCAGATCGACCGCGACCTCGTCCAGCGCGGCGTGGACCTCGTCCGCGCCCGGCAAAAACGCCAGCTTGCGCGGCACGCCTCCATCCACCGCCATGCGCACGTCCTTACCCAGCGCCCGCAGCGCGTGGGTGAGGCCCGTCATCGTGCCGATGGCGTCACCATCCGGGCCGACATGCGTCAGCACCAGCACCGTCTGCGCATCCGCAACCAGACGGGTCGCTTTACTCCAGTCCATCGTCATCAGCGGCCTGCTCCTCGTCGGCGTCGTCGTCGGATTGGATATCCAGGGAGTCCAGAATGCTGTCGATCCGCTCGCCGCGATCAATGGCGACATCCCAGTGAAAATGCAGCTCCGGCGTGCGGCGGAAGCGCGTCCGGGCCGCCAGTTCGCGGCGCAGGAAGCCATTGGCGCGCGCCAATCCGGCCATCACCTCCTCCTCGTCATCCAGCGCATGGACGTAAATGTCGGCGTATTCGATCTCGCGGTCCACACGCACCTCGGTGATGGTGACGCCGGCAACTGCCGGGTCGCTGACCTCATTCATCAACAGTTGGCTCATGATGTTGTGGATAAGCTGGGCTGCTCGTTCTTGTTTGATAGTCATCCGTTCTTCCTTACCCTGCACAAGATATAACATAACAAAATTATTCCCCCTGCACCGCCGCCAGTGCCTCAACCAGCGCCGCCCGCGACGTGTGACGCGGCGTCCAGCCCGTCGCGCGCAGCTTGCCCGCGTCGACCGGTTGGGCACGGTACAGCCCACGCAGCCACAACGGCGGCGTGCGGCGGCGCAGCCAACGCCAGCCCCACCAGCCCCACAGCATCACCCACGCCAGCGGCACACACGCGCGGTCCTTATCCACCAGCGCCGCAAGCTCATGAAAAGACACCCCCGCATCCGCCGCAACGTTATATACGCCCGGCAGATCATGCCGCACCGCGTGCACAATCGCCAGCACCAGATCGTCCTCGTGGATCACCTGGAAACGCCGTTCCTCCTCGCCACACACCAGCACCGGGGCCTGCAAAAAGTGCCGGGCCGGGGCGGTATAGCGCGTCCCACAGGTCCAGGCCGTGCGCAGCCGGGTGACCACTGTCCCCCTGGCCCGCCGCTCGAACAGGTCGAGATAATCGGCGACCTGGGCGCGCGTCCGGGCGTAGCGGCTGGCGCTGTGCCCGCGCACCGGGGCGCTTTCGGCGAGCGGCCCGTCCGGGTGCAGCCCGTACAGCGCGGCATTGTTGGCCACGACCAGCCGGGGCACACCTGCCCGGACGGCAGCGCGCAGCACATGCTGCGTATCCGCCACCAACGCCCGGTCGATCCCGCGCCGCAGCGGCCAGCCGGTCAGCGCATCGACGTGCACCACCACATCGACCGTTGCCAGCAGCGGCCCCCATTCTGGCTGGTCCAGCCGGGCGCGCACGAAGCGCATCCCCGGCACCGGTGGGCGGCACAAGCGTTCGTCCAGCCCGATCACGGCCTGCACATCCGGTTGGACCACCAGCCGCTCGGCCACCAGCCGCCCGATCCGCCCCGCCACGCCTGTCACCAAAACGCGCATCACACCCTCACTCGCCAGTCCACAAGATGAAGGCCAGGAGAAACAAATTCCCTGGCCTGGCTGTGTCCAGTACGGCGCGTCGAATCAGTTGACTCGCTCGCGCACGTAAAACTGGATGTGATCACCTTCCTCGAAATCATCAAAGTTCGCCAGACCGATCCCGCATTCGAAATCAGTACGGACCTCGCGCACATCGTCCTCGAAGCGCTTCAGGCTCCTGACGGAAATGTCATGCGCCAGCACCTGGCCATCGCGCACCACGCGCGTGCGAGCATTGCGGCGGGCGACACCCTTCGTGATGTAGCACCCGGCAATGTTGCCGATCCTCGGCACGCGGATCACACGGCGTACTTCGGCCACACCGATCAGCTTGTCGGCGTATTCCGGCTCCAGCATCCCATGCAGCGCCAGTTCGACGCTCTCGATCAGCTTGTAGATGATGTCGTAGGTGCGGATATCCACGCCCAGCGATTCGGCAGACCGCACGGCTACGGGGTCCACGCTCACATTAAAGCCCAGGATGATCGCGCCCGCCGTGCTGGCCAGGCTCACGTCGTTCTCGGTGATGTTGCCGACATCGGCATGCAGCACACGCACCCCAAACTCGTTGGCGGTCAGGCTCTTGACCGACCCCACCACCGGCTCCAGCGAGCCGTCGACATCGACCTTGATGATCAACAGCAGTTCTTTGGTTTCACCCGCCTGGAAGCGTGCGAAGACGTCCTCCAGCGACATGGCTTCCGGCCCGGCAGCGGCCTCGGCATCAGCAGTAGCCTGGCGCTCTTCGACCTCGACACGGGCCAGCTTGATGTTCTTCATCACCTGGAACATCTCGCCAGCGTGCGGCGGCTGGTTCAGCCCCATCACCGATACCGGGGTCGAGGGGCCGGCTTCCTTGACGGTCGCGCCGGTCTGGTCGAACATGCTCTTGATGCGCCCGTGCGAGTGGCCCGCGACGACGACCTCCCCGGTGCGCAGCGTGCCGTTTTGCACCAGCAGCGTCGCGATCGTCCCGCGCCCGCTTTCCATGCGGCCTTCGAGCACCGTCCCGGCGACATCCCCCTGGGGGTTGGCCAGGATTTGCGTCTCGTCGGTCACCAGCAGGATCGCCTCCAGCAGATCGTCGATGCCTTCTTCGGTCTTGGCGCTGACGGGCACGACCAGCGTATCCCCGCCCCATTCGTCCGACTCCAGCCCGACTTCGGCCAACTGCTGCATGACCAGGGGCGGATTTGCGTTGGGCTTGTCGACCTTGTTGAGAGCCACCACCACCGGCACGCCCGCCGCACGGATGTGCGCCAGCGCCTCGCGCGTGGTGGGCATCACGCCGTCATCGGCAGCCACCACCAGGATCGCGATGTCCGCGCCCTGTGCCCCGCGCGACCGCATCGCGGTAAACGCTTCGTGGCCGGGCGTGTCCAGGAACGTGATTTCGCGGTCGTTAAAGACCACCTGGTAGGCCCCGATGTGCTGCGTAATGCCGCCCGCTTCGCCCTCCTGGACGTGCGCCTTGCGGATGACGTCCAGCAGCGAGGTCTTGCCATGATCGACATGGCCAAGCACCGCGATCACCGGCGCGCGCTGTTCCAGGGCATCGGGGTCTTCGCTGGCATACAACTGCCGCCACTCAGGGATGCGCCCGGTTTCTTCGGCCTCCTCGGTTTCCTCGGGGCTTACCGGGCGCGCCTCGTAGCCCATGCCGTCCACCACGAGCGCCGCCGTGTCGAAGTCAACCTGCTGGTTGATCGACACCATGATCCCGTTGCTGATAAACTCCTTCATCACCTCGATCGGGCTGGCATCCATCAGATCGGCCAGTTCGCGCATGGTGATAAATTCAGATATTTCGATTACTTGCTTTTCTTGGGCCATAAAAATTGCGGTATGATTGCCGCCGACACGACGACAGGGTAACCGCTAGCCTCCTTTCATGATTCACCTACTCGTACACAATCCGCCTGTTTCAGGCGGAAATCCATTGTCAGCCGGCCATGTGTGAACCTCCTAGACATAGGGGCGTACCCAGGATACGCCCCTACGCAACGGTTGTATGTACGGCCAGGGTACTTATTGACTTTTTAAATCCGGGTGTGCCGCCGCGATACGCGCGCGGTCCGCCTCGGTGAGCGACATACGCAGCGCTTTCGCCAGCACATCGCTGTGCAGGGCCTGGTCCCAACAGGCCGGGTTATCACACAAATAGGCTCCCCGACCATTCTGCTTGCCGGTCGGGTCGACCTGCACCCCGTCATCCGGAGTACGGACCAGGCGCGTCAAGGCGCGTTTGGCAGCGGTCGTCCGGCAGACGACACACGTCCGCTGTGGGGCGCGCCGCTGCTTCGACTTGCCCGACTTTTCACGTTGTTTTGCCATCAGTCGATGTCGATGTAGTCTTCCCACTCATCGCGTCGACGGCTGCTCTTGCGGCGGCGTTTGGCGACCACCTCGCCGCGTTCTTCGTCGTAGATCAACTGGCGACGCTTACGCTTGGCGCGCCGTTTTTCGCGTTCGTATTCCTCTTCGTCCCAGTCTTCGTCGTCGGCATCATCGTCGAAATAGTCGCCATAATCATCCGGCTTGGGACGTTTAGCCGCCGGTTTGGGTTTTTCTTCCAGCTCAGCCTCCGGCTCCGACTCCGGCTCCGGTTCTGGTTCTGGTTCCGGCATGGATTGCAGCGAGATTTCCGGCTCGTGCTCGTCGGCGGGTTCTGGCTCCGGCTCGACAAACGCGGGCGGGACCTCCTCGGATTCCGCTGCGGCTTCCGGCTCGACCTCGGCCTCGGCCACCGGTTCGGCTTCGGCTTCGGCGGCAGCTTCGGCTTCTTCGGCCTCTGGTTCTGGCGCAGCTTCGGCTTCTTCCTCGATCTCCGCTTCCGCTTCCGCTTCGACAGCCGCCTCTTCGCGCCCCATGATCACCAGATCGTCCAGGGCGTAACGGATGGCCTCCATCGCGTCCTCGCCAGCGCCACCTTGTTTGAGCAAACGCTCCAGCGCCTGCTCGTCGGCCAACATGCGCACCATCAGCATCCCCACGTTGTCGATGCGCGACAGCGCGCGGTTGATATCCTCGTCCAGTTCCAGATCGCGGATATCCATCTCGAAGGCGCTGTCGGGCACCAGCGACCGGACCATGTCCATCGCGTCGCGGCGCTCGGAGCGCGCGTCTTCGCGCACGGCGACCAGATCGCGCTCGGCGACCTTCACAAACTCGGTCAGCGTGCGGAATTCCTCGGGCTGGACGGGACGGTTGGCGGCCTTCTTGGCCATGATGCGGCTGATCTCTTCGATCAGTTCCGGCTCGCGCTCCTTGAGGTCGCTCAGCGGCGGCTCGTCGATCTGCTCGAACGCGGCCAGCGCCGACTCCGAGATGCTCTTGATGTCGATGCGCCAGCCAGAGAGCTTGGCCGCCAGCCGTGCGTTCTGGCCTTCGCGGCCAATCGCCAGCGACAACTGGTCATCGGGGACGATGACTGTCGCGGTGCGCCCGGTGTCGAAATCCTCCTCGAGCAGCATATCGCTCACGCGGGCCGGGCTGAGCGCCTTGGCGATGAACTGTGCCGGGTCCGGATTCCACTCAATGACATCGATCTTCTCGTCGCTGAGTTCCTTGACGATGTTCTGAATGCGGATGCCGCGCATCCCCACACAGGCCCCGACCGGGTCAACGCCTTCTTGCAGCGCCGCCACAGCCACCTTCGAACGATGGCCGGCCTCGCGCGCAATGTTCTTGATCTCCACCTGGCCGTTATAAATTTCCGGCACCTCGTACTCCAGCAGGCGGCGCAGCATGCTCTTGTGCGCCCGGCTGACGACGATCTGAGGGCCGCGGCTGTTCTCCTTGACTTCCATCACATAGGCGCGCACTTTGTCATGATGGCGATACCGCTCGCCGGGGATCTGCTGGTTGCGCGGCATAATCGCCTCGGCCCGGCCCAGGCTGAGCGTAATCGCGCCATGGGTCACGCTCTGCACAGTGCCGGTCACCAGATCGCCCTCGCGCTCTACGAACTCCTCGTACAGCGCCTCGCGTTCGGCCTCACGGATGCGCTGCAGGATCACCTGTTTGGCCGTCTGGGCGGCGATACGCCCAAAGCTGGCCCGCGTCTCGACCGGCACCATCACGGTGTCGCCGAGTTCCGCGTCCGGCTCGACCTGCTTCGCCTCGGAGAGCAGCACTTCGGTTTGCTCGGACTCGACCGAATCGACCACCTCTTTTTCCAGATAAATCTGGGACTGGCCGTCGGGTTTGACCTCGGCTTCGACGTGCTGGTTCGAGGAGATATTCGCATCCCGCCGGTAGGCCGATACCAGGGCTTGGCCCAGGGCTTCCAGCACTACCTCGCGCGGTAACGCACGTGTTTCTACAATCTCATTAAACGCCAGGGTGAAATCACTCTTCATGGTCTTTCTGCTCTGCCCACCTTGTTGGGACTACTTATTTGTCGAACGTTGAAACGAAACGATACGGCAGCTCGCGCCCGGTTACACCGGGAAAACCGCCGGGGGGTCATGCCGGCCCGCGCAGGCAAATAAGACAAAAAGTGGGGGGAACCCACTTTCTGCTTTGCTTCTTCGACTGGTCATAGTATACCATGTTGCCCGGCGTGTAGCAAGAGGAAATATGCCTGTTATCGCACTATTATCTACCAGGATATTTTATGCCTCAATTTCTGCACACACCCAGGCCATCACGCGATCCAGCGGCACGGTGAAGCGCTCGGTTGCGGCGCGCCGCTTGACCTCGACCGCGTCCTCGGCCAGCGACCGCTTGCTGACCGTCAGCCGCAGCGGCACGCCGATCAGGTCGGCGTCGGTGAATTTGATCCCGGCGGACTCCTGGCGATCATCCAGCAGCACATCGACCCCGGCAGCGCGCAGATCGTCGTACAACTGGACGCTGCACGCGATGATATCCTCCCGGTTGCCCAGGGTGACGATGTGCACATCGAAGGGAGCCACACGGCGCGGCCAGATGATGCCGTAGTCGTCGTGATGCGCCTCGATGATGGCCGCCATCACGCGCTCCAGCCCGATGCCGTAGCTGCCCATCACCACCGGTCGGGCGGCCCCGTTGGCGTCGAGGTACGTCAGGTCCACCGCGTCGCTGTAGCGCGTGCCGAGCTTGAAACAGTGCCCCAGTTCGATGGCGCGCCGCAGATGCAGCCGCCCTTCCGCGCAGCGCGCACAAATCGCGCCCTCGAACGGCTCGGCGAGGTCGGTCACGATGTCCGGCGCGAAGTCGCGCGGGACGTTCACGCCGGTCAGGTGATAGCCGTCCGCGTTGGCCCCGGTCACGAAGTTGGCCCCGGCCTGCACCGAGCGATCCGCCACCACCAGCACGTCCGCCAGGCCGATCGGGCTGGCGTAGCCGGGTTCGGCCCCGGTGGCGCGAATCTCATCATCGGTCGCGGCGCGCAGTTCGCCGCCACCCAGCGCATTCGCCAGCTTGACCTCGTTCACGTCCAGGTCGCCGCGAATCACGACAAATACAAAGCGCGCCGGCGCGTCGTGGCGCTCCTGGACAAAAAACACGGCCTTGATCGTCTGCGCGGTAGTCACGCCCAGGAAGTCGGCCACGTCCTGGATCGTGGTGCAGTCCGGCGTGGCTACCTTCGCGACCGGGGCCGGTTCGACCAGCTCCGGCGCGGGCAGCGTGAAGCGCGCCGCCTCGACGTTGGCGGCATAGTCGCAGGCGTCGCAGGTGACGAACGCGGCTTCGCCTTCGTCGTGGGCCATCACAAACTCGTGGCTGGCACGCCCGCCCATCGCGCCGGTGTCGGCCTCGACCGCGACCACGTCCAGCCCGACCTGCTCGAAAATAGCCCGGTAGGCTGCGACCATGCGCTCGTAGAACACGTCCAGCCCGGCCTCGTCGGCGTCGAACGAGTACGAGTCCTTCATCGTGAACTCGCGCAGCCGGATCAGGCCGCCGCGCGGGCGCGGTTCGCTGCGGTACTTGGTGTGAATCTGGTAGACGTGCTGCGGAAGCTGCTTGTAGCTGGCGATCTCGTGCGTGGCGATCACGGCCAGCACATCCTCGGCGGTTGTGCCCAGCGCATAGTCGCGCCCGGAATCGCTGGCGAACTTTTGCAGCACCGGGCCGAAGCTCTCCCAGCGCCCGGTCGCCTGCCACACGCTGGCGGGCTGCACCACCGGCAGCCGGACCTCCTGCCCGTCGATGCGGTCCATCTCAGCGCGGATGATGCCCTCGATCTTGCGGATCACACGCAGGCCCAGCGGCATCAGCGCGTAGATGCCCGCCGCCACCGGACGCACCAGCCCGGCCCGGATCGCCAGCCGGTGGTTCGCCATGTCCGCATCGCCCGGCGCGTCGCGCAGCGTGCGGGTGAACAAGTCTGTCAGTCGCATGGATTCCTCCTGAATGAATCCCTACACACCCTACCCCACCGCATCGTCTCCCACACCATCCAGGCTGGGCACAATGCCGGGGCCGGCGGGGATGATCACGCGGAAGCCGAGCGCCTCGCTGGCTTCGCCTGGATCGCGCCCGCTGGCTGCTGCCGGGATGCCGCGCAAGGCCGGGTCTTGCCACGAACCGCCGCGCACCGCGCGCTGCGCGCCCGCGGGCGGTCCGGGTGGGTCGACCACGCCATCATCCAGGCTGGCGTAGTATTCCGGGTCGAACCGGTCGGCGGTCCACTCCCACACACTACCGGCCATATCCAGCGCCCCAACCCACGACGCGCCCGGCGTGCGGACGGTCGGCCCGACGACGGTCAGGCCGTCGCAGTCGGCGCTGTTGGCCTGGGCGCAGGTCGGTTCGTCCATGCCCCAGGGAAACAACCAGCCCTCGGTGCCGCGTGCAGCGTACTCCCACTGCGCCTGCGTGGGCAGCGTGCCGCCGAACCAGTCCGCGTAACGCTGCGCCTGCTCCCAGGTGATCATCGTGACCGGGTAGTCAGCGTACGCCGGATCGTCGAAATGCGGCGCATCGTCCAACGGCGCGCACACGCCCGCCGCGACACAGCGCTGGTACTGCCGCTGCGTGACCTCGGTCTGCCCGATCCAGAAGGAGTTGAGGCAGACCTCGGTGCCGCCAGGCTGCGTGTCCAGGCTCTCCAGGCCCATGTTAAAACAGCCCGCCGGCACGTAAGCCATCGTCACGGTGTTGAAGTCGCGCACGATGGGCTGAAACTCCAGGTTATCGGTACCCGCCGGGATGAACGCCAGCGGATCGCGGCCCAGGGCACCCGCTGCCGGGGCCGTGTCCTGGCCGTCTGTCCCCGGCGCGGCCCCCTGGTCCGGCGGTTGGGTGGCCGGGGTGGCCGGGACAATCACGCGCAGCCCGACCGTACCGTAGATCGCGTCCGGATCGCGCGGACTGCCCACCACCGGCACACCGCGCCGCGGTTCGGTGTTCCACGCGCCGCCGCGCACCGCGCGCTGCGCGCCGCTGGGCGGCCCGGGCGGGTTGAGGATGCCATCCGCCAGCCCTGCGTAGTAATCCGGGTCGGACCAGTCGGCGGTCCACTCCCACACGCTGCCCAGCATATCCAGCGCGCCAACCCACGACGCGCCCGCGCTGCGCAGGCCAGGCCCAACCACTGCCAACCCGCCGCAGCCGGCGCTGTTGGCCCGCTGGCAGGTCGGGTCGGCATTGCCCCAGGGATAGCGCCAGCCCTCCGGCCCGCGCGCGGCGTACTCCCACTGCGCCTGCGTGGGGAGCTGCCCGCCGAACCAGGCTGCGTACTGCTGCGCCTGCTCCCATTCGAGCAGGATCACCGGGTAATTGCTGTACTCCGGCTTGCCGTAGTACGTCCGATCGTCGAGCGGGTCACAGGCCCCCGCTGCGACACACTGCTGGTACTGGGCCTGCGTGACCTCGGTCTGGCTGATCCAGAAGGCGTCCAGGCAGATTTCGGTGCCGTCCGGCTCCACGCCCAGGCTGTCCGGCCCCATGCGGAAGCAGCCCGCCGGCACGTAAGCCATCGGCACACCGTTGATCTCGTCGATCACGGGCTGGAAGTCCGCGTTGCTGGACCCGGCAGGATAGAACGCGGACGGGTCCGCGCCGGGCTGGTCCAGCTGGCTCAGTTCTGGCGGCACACTGCCGCTGATCTCCGACAGCTTGAAGACGAAAATCTGGCTAAGGTCGCCATCCACCACGTACAATTGGCCCTGTCGGTCGAACGCCATGCCCGCCGGGGAACGCATACCCACGCGCCCGGTATCGCGGTCTTCTGGCTGGCGGAACGACAGCACCGGGACGCCGTCCAGGTTGTAGGCGACCACGCGCCGGTTTTCGTCCATATCGGTCACGAACACCAGCGACCCATCCGGGTTTACGGCCACATACGGGCGGTTGTACGACTCCTTGTTGTGGAACCACATATTCACGGTCCAGGTGTAGGACGCCGTACCCCCGGCATCGAAGACCTGGATGCGCCGGTTCCACGCTTCGGCGACGTATAACTCGCCGGACACCGGGTTGAAGGCCAGGCCGACCGGCTCGTCGAGCTGGCCGCGCGCCGTCCCGCCGCTGCCGATGTCGCGGATGAACTGGCCTTCGGGCGTGTATACGCTGATGCGCTTGTTGCCGGTGTCGGACACGTACACGTTGCCGTCCGGCCCGATCGCGATATCGCGCGGACCGTAGAACACGTTATCAATGTCCGGCGGCTGGTCGATCCCGGCGTGGCTCCACATGCGCACGAACTCGCCGCGCCGCGTGAAGACCTGCACCCGGTTGTTCCACGTATCGGCCACGTAGAGCAGATCGTCCGGGCCGAGCGCCACGCCCCAGGGCTGCAACAGCGACCCGGCCTGGGCGGTACCGCCCGACTGCTCGCCGATGGTGCGGATCACCTGCCCGTCGGGCGTCATCACCACGATGCGGTTGTTTTCGGTGTCGGCCACGTACAGGTTGCCGTCATCGTCGATAACCACATCGCGCGGCCCGGACAGCCCCGCCGCCTCGCCAATCACCTTGTGCGCCGTTACGTCGGTGTACACGTCGTCCTCGGGATACTCCGGCAGGCGCACATCGATCGCGCTGGTGCCGATCCCGGCGTCCCACACCTGCGCGGCAACCTGCTTGTCCACAAAGAAATACAGCCGTTCGGACACCGGCCACTGCTTGACCTCGAAGCGGTCAGCATCCGCACACTCGCGCACGACGGCATCCTGGCAGATTTCGCGGTACCGGTCTTCCCGGCCTTCCGGCTTGCCGCGCGCCGCCTCGTCGATGCAGCGATCCTGCTTGTTCTCGATGCACATCGCCTGCGCGTAGGTGTCGTAATCACGCGACCACCAGATATCGGACAGCGCCTGGCGGTAGTAGTCGGCGGCAATGTTATATTCGTCCATGCTGAACACGTTCGTCACGCGGTCATAATTCAGGTAGAAATACTCCTGCATCGGCCACCACAGCCGGATGTAGCTGAACTCGTAGTAGCGGTCGCCGAGGATGTTCCGCACCTCGTTGGACTTGCTCGGCCCGACGACCACCACACGCGCATCACGCAGCACATCCTCCAGGTAGGCGGGATCGTTGGTGCCCGCCTCGCCCGCCAGGAAGCCATAGTTCCGGTAGTTGCGGAAATACCACGTAAACGGCCACGACGACTGGTCGTCGAACACGATGCGCATGTCGTAGCCCTCGTCGGTCAGTTCCGCGATACGGTCTACTTCCTCCATGACGGTTTTCACGCCGGGGCCGGAGTGAGCGTACACCAGGAACTCGGTCGCGTAATCGTGGTTGATGAAGGTCGCCATCACCGCCGCCCGCGCGGTGAGCACCGCCAGCAGCACCACCCCGGTTAGCACCGCCATGCGCCCCAACTGGCCCATCCCCAGCCGGCTGGCGTAGCGCACGATGACGTACACCGCGCCCACCAGGATCAGCACGGCGGCGAACCATGCGCCAGTCTCGGTCAGCACCTCCGCCGTGCGCCCCTGGAACAACCCGGCGCTGCCCCACAGCGGCGTCACAATCTGCGCCAGCGCGACATACCCCAGCGGCAGCGCCCCCAGCAGCGCCAGCCACCCGCCGCCGCCCAGGTCGCGCCACTGGATGCCGGTCACCACGCGCCCCAGCCACCACCCGCTGAGCAAGATCAACGGCAGCGTGAGGTGCGTCGTCAGCCAGGGCATTTTCTCCCCGGCCACCGTCAGCCCGAAAATGATCATGATCGCCCAGTAGCCGACCAGCAGCACGAACGGCACCGATCCGACCCACTCCGGGTCTTCGCGGCGGCGCTGCGTTTCCTCCGCCGGATCGTAGGGGCGGAACAGGCGCGGCACATCATAATGCACCACGCTCGGCTGCTGCGGCGCGGCGTCCGGCTCCACGCCGAGGTTGACGGGCTGCGTGCGGTGCGTGGCCGCGACCTGCGTTTCGGCAGCCGGCACGGCCATGTCGTCGTGCAGCGTTTCTGCCGCCGCCAGCGTTTGCTCGGTGCGCGCGCGCTGCCAGCGCCACATCGTGCCCAGCCCGGCCAGCCCGGCCCCTGCCGCGCCGATCATCGGCAGAAACTCGTAGACCGGGAGCTGCGTGAGCATGTAGTAATACTGCGGCTGGCTGCCGCGCCGCACGCCCTGCTGCTCCAGCCAGTAGCCCAGCGAGCCGACCATGCCGGTGATGATGCCGTCGGAGTTGCTGAACACGGTCGTGAAGAAGAACGCGAACGTGCCCACGAAGATCACGCCGACCGGCAGCCAGCGCTTCCAGTTCCACGCCAGCCCGACCGCCACCGCCACCGCAATGAAGGGGGCCATCGCCCACAGCGAGGCAACGATGGTATCATAGCCTTCGGTCGTCTGGGAATTGTAATTCTCCAGGTTGTACCCGGCCCAGTAAACCGGGAAGGCCGCCAGCCAGGGGAAGATCAGCGTGCCGAGCACGATCAGCACGTCGAAAATCGGCTGGCGATTCAGGAAGTCCCACCAGGGCGTGAGGAAGCGCGTCAGCAGCACGGCACTCACCGCGACCGCACCCAGCAGCCACACCCCCAGCAGGTACACGTTGTTATAGCCGTCCCCGTCGGTCGAGGCGACCTCATTGGGATTGGCCGCGCGCGGCTGCGCCTGGGCCTCCTCGACGAAGCTTCGCCGCTCGAAGGCGACCAGCACCATCGCCACGATCAGCGCCACCAGCAGCACCAGGGCGATCTTGCGCCAGGGCAGCGGCAGATGGCCGGGGAAGTTGAAGACCGCGCTCAGGAACAGGACAAACGCCAGCGCCAGCGCCGGCAGCCCGACCCATGTCAGCAGCCGGGCGAACATCGCCGCGTCGAAGGTCACGCGCTGGGCGTACTCCTTGCTGCCGACCGCGCCCGACATCTGGCTCATGATCTGCGAGGACTGCCACACCTCGTCCAGCTTGATGATGTCGATCACGCACACGATCGTCAGCGCCAGCAGGCCGCCCAGGATCGCCCCAGCGACCAGAATTTGCAGCGCCGAGCGCCCGTTGCCCAGCCCGCGCATCAGCAAGCCCGCCGCCCCGTCACGCGGCGCGCCCGCCAGCAGGCTGCGCACCACGCCGGACAGCGCCAGCGGTCCCCACAGCAGCACCACCAGCGGCAGGATAAACCACAGCCCAGACGCAATCCACAGGCTGGCCGACAGCGCGTAGTGGATGAATTCGCCCACGAAGAAGGCCACCATCACCGCCAGCACGAAAATGATCGCGTGGCCGAGGGCGAGCTGCAGGCGCGGCGACTGCCAGGGCGCGCCGGGCCGGTCCGGGTGGCGCACGCCGATATCCTGCATCATGCGCAGCAGCCAGTACACCGTCAGGAAACTGCCGAACAGCGCGATATAAATAAACGCCACCTCTTTCGAGGCCAGCATCAGCACCACCGCCGCACCCATCACCCACAGCCACACCGCGCGGCGGGCGGGCTGCCCGTCGAGGTACTGCATGATCGCGTAGAGCATCAGCAGCGCGAAGAAAATCAGCGGGATGTCGTGGCGGATATAGCGGCTGTAGTACATCAACTGCGGCGAGATCAACAGCAGCACCGCCGTGATCAGCGCCCCGGCCCGCCCCAACCAGCGCCGGAACAACACCGGGAAGACCACGATCAACGCGCCCAGCAGCGCCGGGTAAATGCGCGCGGTGAAGTCGGTGTCGCCAAACAGGAAATAGGCCAGCGCCGTCATGTGGAACAGCAGCGGCCCATGCATCAGCGGCGTATGCTCGAACTCGCCGTTCTCGTACAACCCCCACGAGTAATACGTGTGCAGGCTCTCGTCATGGCTCATCACCCGCGCGCCCAGATCGACAAAGCGCGTGATCAACGCCACGACAAAGAGCGCGGCATAGGTGATCGCTTCCCAGTTGAGCACATACGCACGGGTCAACACCTGCGTGATCGCGCGTTCATGCGTGTTCGGAGTTGTATATGTCTCTTCGCGTGTTGCCATACGGTTCGCTTCCCACGTTGTTTACCAAAATGCGCCGTAAAGCCCCTGTCTTTAGCTATGGGGATATAAGGCGTGGCGCACAAGCGCCTTATATGGTACAACTCACTAAATACGATTGTGCGCTAAACGTCAGAAGGAGAATAGCCTCA
>DAOTUD010000093.1:0-5919 GCA_034437275.1 Anaerolineae bacterium | reverse complement strand
GCACGTCCGGGCACTGGTCGTCGATATCGGGGATGTCGTCGCCGTCGGTGTCCGGGCAGCCGTCCGTGTCCAGCGGGCCGGGGTCGTCCGGGCACCGGTCGTCGATATCGGGGATGTCGTCGCCGTCGCTGTCGGGCGGGCAGCCGTCCAGCGACGGCAGGCCGGGCGTAGCGCGGCAGGCGTCGCGCTCGTCGGGTACGCCGTCGCCGTCGCTGTCGGGCGGGCAGCCGTCCGTGTCCAGCGGGCCGGGCACGTCCGGGCACTGGTCGTCGATATCGGGGATGTCGTCGCCGTCGGTGTCCGGGCAGCCGTCAAAGTCCAGCGGGCCGGGGTCGTCCGGGCACCGGTCGTCGATATCGGGGATGTCGTCGCCGTCTGCATCCGGGCAGCCGTCAGTCTCCACCGCCCCCGGCTCATCCGGGCAGCGATCGTCGCCATCCGGCACGCCGTCGTCGTCCGCGTCGGGACGCGGAGTCGGGGTGCGGGTGGGGAACGCGACGATCTCGACGTCCGGGCCGGTCCGGCGCACGACAGCCGCATCGACCCAGCCGAAATTGCGCCCGTAGAGCACCTGGTACCAGCGCCCATCGTCGCTGACGCCGAGCGCCTGTATTTCCTCATCGCGCGAGAGGGTGCCGATCTCCGGGTAGTCGCGGCCCGGACCGCTGTGCACGGTGGCGTATTCGGTGAGCACCGCCAGCACGGTAAAGCGCCCCTCGCTCGTCGCGGTGCCGGTGGTGGGCACGGGCGCGGTCAGGGTGCCGCGCGCCGCGACCGCCGTCGCGGTCCGGTCTGCGCCGGAGATGGCTCCCTGGTCGTCGTCCTCGTCGCCGAAGAGCGCCCAGGCTCCTCCAACGATCACTGCCGCCAGCACCAGCGCCGCCAGCACGATCCACCAGCGCTGCAGCCCGGCGCGTGCCGCGGGCTGGGCCGGTTCGGTGGGCGGGGGTGGCTGTGGCGCTGGCACGCCGGGCGGGGTGGCCGGGCGCGGCGTCTGCGGCTGGAGGGTGGGGGCTTCGTCGTCAATGGCCGGTTGCGGCGTCGGTGTATCACCGACCACCGTCTCGTCCAGGCCCGGCACCAGGGGCTGGGCGCGGCGCTCGCTCACTGGCAGCCCGCGCACCGCGTTGGCGAAATCCTCGGCCAGCGCATCGGCGGACTGGTAGCGCGCGTCGGCCTCTTTGGCCAGCCCGCGCATAATCACCGCCTCGATCGACGCGGCGAGAGCGGGGTTATGCTCGCGTGGGGGCGGCGGGGCGTCGTTGAAGTGCTTGTACATCAGCGTGTAGGGCGTATCGCCAGAAAACGGCAGCCGGCCCAGCACCATCTCGTACAGCATCACGCCCAGCGAGTAGGTGTCCGTGCGCGCGTCGACCGGGTCGCCGCGCCACTGCTCCGGGGCCATATAGGACGGCGTGCCCAGGATGTTACCCGTCGCGGTGAGCTTGGTCGTCCCGGCCAGCATCTTGGCGATGCCGAAGTCGGTCAGGTAGGCGTTGTCGCGCTCGTCGAGCAGCACGTTGTTGGGCTTCAGGTCGCGGTGGATGATGCCCTGCTCGTGGGCGAAGGTGAGCGCGCTGGCGATCTGGTCCAGCATCCGGCTGGCGCGGTCCAACACCAGCGGGCCTTCCTTCAGCCGGTCGTCGAGGCTGCCGCCGCGCACCAACCGCATCACGATGAAGATGTGCTGCGCTTCGCGCCCAAAGTCGATCACGGGCAGGATGTGCGGGTGTTGCAGCCGGGCAATCACCTGGGCTTCGTTCTCGAAGCGGGTCACAAACTGCTCGTCGTTGGCCAGTTCGCGCGCCATCACCTTGATCGCGACCTCGCGGTCCATCGACGTCTGCCGCGCCAGGTAGACGGTCGCCATCCCGCCGCGTCCGATCAAGGACCGAATCTCGTACTGTCCTAACTGCTGGTTGATCAAATCATCGCTTGCCATAGCCACCACGCTTTTAATTTACGCCGAGTCCTGTTCCGAAGCGTACTGGAAAAACGGCAAACAAGCAAGTTGTGGCTGGCAGGTTTTCGCCCTACCATCACCGGCCTCACCCTGCCCCGCTACACTGACAGCGCGATCAGCCACTGCGCGACGAAATAGGTGCTCAGCACCCAAAACGGCGCGGTGCGGAACGCCACCTTGAAGCGGTCAATCGCCAGCGCCGAATCGGACGCGATGAAGAAGTACGCGCCGATCATCGCCAGCAGCGCGCTGTCCTGCCGCCCGTCGATCCAGCGGTTGGCCGCCTGCCAGGCCATGATCAGGATCGCGGCCAGGTACAGCAGCACCGGAATGCGCATCCGCATCCCGTCCAGATCCGCCCACAGCACGCGCATGATGATCACGCCGTACAGCACAAAGGGGATGATGTACCAGATCGGGGTCGTGCGGTTCATCTCGACCGTGAAGGCCACCACGTACAGGATGTGTGCCACCAGGAAGCTGAACAGCCCCGGCATAAAGTATTTGTCGTCCGGCAGCATCAGGAACACGTCCCCCACCAGCGACACCAGCAGCCCGACGATGATCAACACCTGGTAGGTGGGCGAAAGCGGGTTGCCATCCAACACCGCGATCAGGATGATGAAGACCATC
The DNA here is from genome assembly GCA_034437275.1 of Anaerolineae bacterium. Lineage (GTDB taxonomy): Bacteria > Chloroflexota > Anaerolineae > Aggregatilineales > Aggregatilineaceae > TC-15. The sequence continues at coordinate 3,323 of DAOTUD010000093.1, read as the reverse complement.
GTCAGCGGCTTGAAGCTGTACTCCTCCCGCCGGGAGGCGCGGAACTGCGCGCGGATGGTCTGCGCGCCCGAGAGAAACATCAACACAGAAAGTACAATAAGGATCAACACAAACAGCAGCCTTTCGTGAACGCGTCCAGAGCCACTATGCAGAATTGTACCGTATTTGCGCGCCGATGTGACACTGTGGCCCCGCCCATCCACAAAAACAGCCCTCACCCCGCCGGCCACGCGACCGGGGAATGAGGGCCGATAGCAGCCTACGGGGTGAGTTACTGCGCGACGTAGCCGCCGTCGACCAGGATCGGGTTACCGGTCATGAACGAGCCGCCGTCCGAGCACAGGAAGACCACCAGGTCGGCGACCTCCTCCGGCTGCCCCAACCGCCCGACGGGGTGCATCGTCTGCAACTGGCCGATCACTTCCTCGCCCAACCCTTCATCGACCATCGGGGTGTGGATGAAGGCCGGGCACACCGCCGTCACGCGGATGTTCTGCGGGCCGTATTCAATCGCGGCGTTTTTGGTCAGGCCAATCACGCCGTGCTTGGCGGTAACATAAGCCGAGGCGTTCGGAAAACCGACCTGCCCCAGGATCGACGCCATGTTGACGATCGCGCCACCGCCCTGCTTGAGCATCTCCGGAATCTGGTACTTCATGCCCAGGAAAACGCCGTGCAGGTTCACGTCGATCACCTGCTTCCAATCCGCGAAGGTGTAGTCGGCGACCGGGGCCTGCGCCCCGCCGATCCCGGCGTTGTTGCAGGCGAAGTCCAGGCGGCCAAACGTGTCGACCGTCTGCTCGACGAGCGCCTTCACGTCGTCCTCCTGCGCCACGTCACACCGGATGAAGATCGCCTCGCCGCCGTTGTCCTGGATGGCCTGGACGGTATGCTCGCCGCCCGGCACATCGACATCGCTGGCGACGACTTTCACGCCTTCGCGGGCAAACGCCAGGGCGGTCGCCCGTCCGATACCAGAACCTGCGCCGGTCACAATCGCGACTTTGTCGTGTAAACCATTCTGCTGCATGTTGTAAACCCTCCTGGGTTATCTGGCTTCGATGTGTGTTTGCGAGATGCGCTGCAGTCCGTCATCAGGGGGAAAACAACGGTTACGTACAAACACTACAGCGCACCTCTAGTATAGATTCTAGAAATGCGCTGTGTAAGTCGCCAAAAAGTTTAATGCTTTACTTATACTCACCAGAGCTGTAGACGTGCACGTAAGGCGTATCGTAGCCGCCGTCCTGGCTCCACGAAAACACCCAATGCGCGTCGGTGATCGTCATGTTCACGCAGCCGTGAGAGTGACGGTAGCCGAAGCCGTCGTGCCAGTACGTGCCGTGCAGCGAGATCGCGTCGTCGTAATACATCACCCAGGGCACATTCTCCAGCGAGTAGAAATCCGCGCCGCCCTCGGCCCCGCTCATGTGGCCGTTGCGCTGGCGCGACCATACGGTGAACGTGCCTTCGCGGGTGGGCCAGTCCTCCAGCCCGGACGACACCAGCGTCGCGAAGACCGGCGTGTCGTCCTCGTAGGCGACCAACACCTGCTCGTAGAGGTCGACCGCGAACCAGCGCCCCTTGACCTGGGGCGGCGGCTCGATCATCAGCGGGCGGGCGACATACGTCTGCTTGACCCAGTGCTCCGGCCCCACCAGGTACCACTTCCAGCCGTCGACGACTTCTGTCGCGAAGATGTTGGCGCGCGTGTAGCGGTCGACCAGCGGGCGCGTTTCGTCCTGCGGCGCGCCGGGGTACGGGCTGGGATGGTGCGGGATCAGCACCCACGCCATCGGATAGGCCAGCGGTTTGTCGAAATAAACGCCGGAGAACTCGCTGGGGCGCACCACCGCTAACTGGCTGGCGGGCATCCACTGCCCGTCGTTGACCTGAATCCAGTCGCCCTGGATGCCGGACACCGTGACGTAATTAAACCCCTCGTCGATGCCGCCGATCGGGTTGCCACCAGGCGCATCGTACAGCGTCGCGGCCCCGCCGAGGATCTTGCGGAAGGCGAAGCGCGCGATCTCGTCCATGTTGACCGGCAGCGGGCGCACGTCTGGCTCCGGGTGCAGCAGCATTTCGTCGAGCAGCAGCTGGTACTCGGTGCTGGGCAGCCCGGCGGTACAGCCAGGGCCGAAGGGGTCCTGCAAACAATTGGGGCCGGCGGCCTGGGCCGGATCAGCCTGTCCGGCGGCCAAGATCGGCAGCCCCATGCTCAGCAATAACAAACCAGTTATGAAGATCAGGCGGCGACGATGCATGGAAAGACCTCCTGGTAACTTGTCGTGTGATCGTGCAGTTGATTAAGCGTCCTTGCTTCCGGATTGTAGCAGATTCGCGCCGGAGATGGCATACGCCCCCAGCGCGCCCAGGCTACGCTTGCGCTACGCGCCGGATGCGTGGGCTTCCTGCCGGGCCAACCGCCGCACCAGGAACGCCAGCCGCAGCTCGATCTCGTCCAACAGCGCGCGGGTTACGACCCGCTGTTCGGCTTCGTCCTCGGCCTGCTCGACCGGATCGTGCAGCGACCAGTGAATCGTGGCGAGGTTCTTGAACTCGTCCGGCAGGTCATGCTCGTGCACCCGGTCGCAGACGGTGATCAGGTAGTCGAACCGCACAGGCGGCAGGTTGTGGTACGTCTGCGGGACCAGCCCATCTTCAGGGATATTGAACTCGGCCAGCACTGCGCGCGTCATGGCCGGCAGTTCGTCCAGTGGCGTGATCCCGGCGCTGTACGGGATCAGCGCGTGGGGGGCCAGATGGCGCGCCAGGGCTTCGGCGATCAGCGAGCGGTCGGCGTTCTGCAAGCACAAGAACAGCACCCGCCGGGGACGGGCCAGGCCCGGCAGCGGACGCTCGCTGGCGGGACTGTGGTCGCGCCACCAGTGCGTCACGTGCAGCGCGGTCTTCAGGTTCGGGCAGTAATACCGGCGGCGGGCGTCGCCGATGCTCTGCTGGGGCTGGATCAGACCGCAGTCGGCCAGCACGCTGAGATGGTGCGACAACAGGTTTTGCCGGAGGCCGGTCTCGCCGATTAACTCCGAGTTGGTGCGATCGCTGGTCAACAGCAGTTGGTACAGTTGCAGGCGATTCGGATCGCTCAGCGCCTTAAAAATCTCGATTAGCTGCGGATCAGATAGCATGATGATAGTTTCCTACTCGTCAAGTCCCTTTATTGAATGCTAATTGGGGGTTATGCTAGATATCCTGGCGCGTGTGTCGATGGTTTACCCCTCCCTAAATCCCTCCCCGTGAACGGAGAGGGACTTTGGGTCCCGGTTTGTTTCCCCCTCTCCGCGCGCGGGGAGGGGGCCAGG